>CAHJWM010000077.1 GCA_903642325.1 Myxococcales bacterium
CTCGGGCTAGGCCGGCCGCAGACGCGACCGCCGCCGCGCCGACGGCGACGCCATTAGTCATGCGGAGCCCGGCATCGGCCCAAGGCTCCGCCTCGGCCGCGCCCCAGGCGCTCGGGGGCGCGCCCAAGTGCGCCAAGGCGAGCGTTGACTCGAGCTGCGCTGAGACGAAAGGCGCCGCAACGTCCGAGCCTGCCGGGGCCGAGTCCCCCGCCCCGCCGGCCGCGCCCTCTCCCTCCGCGAAGCCCGCCCAGACCGGCTTGTCGCGCGGAACGAGCGAGCCCGCGGACGCGGAGCTTGCCGCCGCTGATCGCGCTTATCAGACGGACGATCTGCCCAACGCCAAAGCTCATTACGAAAAGGCGCGCCGGCTCGCCCCCAAAGATCCCGCCCCGCAAATCGGTCTGGTGCGGGTGGCCCTCGCCGACAGCGACGTGCCCACGGATTTCGCGGCTGCACCCAAGAGCGCACGCATTCAAGCGTTGCTGCGCAACGTCGACGCCGCGCTCAAGCTCGATGCGAGCTACGCCCCGGGCTACGTGGAGCGCGGGCGCTTGCTCCTGATCTTGGGCTCTGCCCCAGAAGCATTGAGCGCGCTCGACCAAGCACAAAAACTCGCGCCCGATGACGCCGAGACGCAGTCAGCTCTAGGCGTCGCGCTCCTCGCGACGGGCAAATCAGCGGAAGCGTTGACGCGCCTCCGTCGGGCGTCCGATCTCGATCCAGACAACCCGGAGCGCCTGACCAATTTGGGCACCGCCTTTCTGATACAAGGTGAAGTGACGGAGGCCGTGCGCGTGTTTTCACGCGCAGTTCAGATGGCACCGAGCGATGCGCGCCTGCATGGTGATCTGGGCGCGGCTTACCTAGCGCTAAACCAGCCGGCGAAGGCGCTTCCGGAGCTAGACCGCGCCGTGGCGCTCGCCCCCGAGCGCGCAACCTTCGTGTCCAATCTTTCTTACGCGTATTTCTTGGCCGGCCAGCTCGGCGCGGCGGAAACGACGGCGACGAAAGCGAGCGTGCTCGATCCCAAGCTTGGCTCGGCTTGGATCAACTTAGGCACGGTCCTGGCCAAGAAAGGCGACCTCGTTGGGGCAGAGCGCGCGTATCAGCGCGCGCTCGCGCTGGACCCGAGCGATCCGCGCGCGAAAGCCAACCTCGCGGAGCTCTCGGATTTGAAGCGAGCAAAGGCCGCGGGCCCGCCAGCGCCCGACAAGCGGTGACGATTGCCAGCGCCGCCCCACTGGAGCATCCTTTTCCGGCATGCTTCTTCGTTCACTCAAGCTCAACCATGGGCGGCTCGTTCCCCTCGTGTCGTTCGCCGTGTTGACTCACTGCGGCACGGATCAGTTCAGCGCGACCGGCGGTGTCGCGGGTAAGGCCGGGGGCGGCGGCATGGCGGATACTGCCGGCGCCGCTGGCGAAGCCGACGCGGGCAGCCCGAGCGGCGGCGCCTCGGGGGGCGGAACGGCCGGCATGAATGGCGGTGGCGCCGCGGGTGCGGGCGCGGGGGGCAAGCCCTCGACTTCGTGCAACTGCCCGGCGACGGGCAGCTACTGTCAAGACGGCACGAAGACGTGTCGCTCGTGCGCGGACTTTTCCTCGCTCGAATTCAGCGCGCCCGAGCGGCTCGCCGCGCTCACCCAAAGTCAGACTAGTAACGAGCGCTTTCCGCGTCCGGCGAGTGCTGGCTCGGATTTGTTTTACCGCGCGGGAGCGGATGCAAGCCCCACCGTCTGGTACTCGGCGGCCCCGGTCAGTGGGACTGGGCGTCCGCTGCTTGCGTCGACCGGCGCCGACAGTGGCCCGCTCTACGCGCCCAAGTTTTCAGCGCCGCAAAACTTTTTCTTCGACCGCGTGGACGTAGCCACGGGCCAGCGTCAAATCATGGCCGGCACTTGGCTCGAGGCGGTGCTCAGCAATGTCCTCGTCGCGCCCGCGCCGCTCAACGCTGCCGGCGGCGACTTCAGCGTCGCTATCGCCGCGGACGTGCGGCGCGCGTACTGGATGAGCGGTCGATTCAAAAAGGCGATGCCCGATTTGATCTGGGCAACGTTTGGCTCGAGCGCCACGGAGCCCGCGCCCTTGGGCTTGGAAGTGCAGGCGGGCGCGGGTACGTGCCCGCGCTCGGGCGATGACGCAACGCCATGGGTCAACGCCGCCGGCACGCTGCTGCTGTTCCGCAACCCCTCCGTGAACGACCGATGCGAGCCGAGTGATTCAGGTGCTTACGACCTGTATGCCGCCCCACTGGCCAAGGACGGAACTCCCCTGCAACCCGGCGTCGCCCTCTCGGCCCTGAACACCACGGGCGGCGTCCGCTCAGAGAGCGATCCGAGCCTTTCGGTCGACCTGTGCACGATTTATTTCGCTTCCGACAACGGCAAGGGCAACTTCGATCTGTATCGGGCGTCGCGAAAATAGCGCGGGGTGATGAGTCACTCGCCGCCCATGGCCGTCACGTAGCTCTCGATCACCATCAGATATTCGGGCGCCAGAGGAGAGAACTCGAGGCCCACGGCGCCCGTACCGCGCGCCATCTTCACCCAGCGCGCGGTGGCGGGCACATCGAGCAGCTTGCCGGTGATGGGCAGCGCGAAACGCACGATGACTCGCTCCGCTTGATCGAATGCTTGCGGGGCAAGCACGAGCAACCCGCCGACCGAGATGTCCTCGCTGCGACCCTCGAGCGTGCGGCCGTCGGGTCGGAAAATCCTGGTCGGTGTGACGTAAGGCGCGCGCGCGAAGCGGCGGCGGGTGGAAGACGGCTCGAGGGCGTGTGGAGCGGTGGCGGCATTCGCAGAAGCGCCCACTGCCGCGCGAATGCCGAGCAATGAGCTCAGTTGAGCGTCGCCGATGGGCACGCGGCTCAGCGCCTCGGCGAAGACGCGCATGCTGGGGTAGCGATCCGCGGGATCGCGCGCCAGTGCTTGGGCGAGGACGCGTTCGAGCTCGACCGGGACGTGTGGGCAGCGCTTGACAAGCGACGGTAGTTCCTGCGTCGAGACCTTCAACAAGACCTCGCCGAAGCTGCCCTCGAACGGCACCACGCCCGCGAGTGCTTCGTACAAGCTGATACCGAGCCCGTAAATGTCGCAACGTGCATCGATGCCCTCTTGGGCCAACAGTTGCTCGGGCGCCATGTATTCGGGCGTGCCGAGCACCGCGCCCTGCTGGGTGATTTTGTGGTCCTGCTGTGGCAGCCGGGCGATCCCAAAGTCGAATAGTTTGGCGACCTCGCGGCCCGCCTCGGTGCGTGAGATGAAGACATTGCTCGGCTTGATGTCGCGATGCAGAATGCCGCGCTCGTGGGCCGAGGCCAGCGCATCGCACAGCTGCATGCCCAGGTAAACCGCATCCGCGATACCGATGCTGCGGCGCACGGCCAAGATGCCCTCGAGTGTCCGCCCCTCCAGCAGCTCCATCACCAGATACGGAAGGCCCTCTTCGGTCTCGCCCGCGTCTAGGCCAAGCACAATTCCAGGATGCCGCGCCACGGTCAGGGCGCGCGCCTCGAGCAACAGTCGAAGGTGGGCTTCCCCCGCTCGGCCTTGCTCCGGGATCAGGAGCTTGATGGCGACCGGGCGTGTCGTAAACAAATGTTCGGCTTCGAACACGGCGCCCGCGCCGCCGCGGGCAATCTCGCGCTTCAACCGGTAGCGGCGATCGATGACCTCTCCCACCTCGAGCCGCAGCGTGCATCGAAGTTCTCTCGCGGACTGCATGCGCGACATTCCCTGTTCGATACGGCGCGCGAGCGCGCCACCTTCAGGGGCGCAAAGATGTTTAGCCGGCTCACCGCGCGCTCGTACCGCCAAAAAATGGCTACAAACCCCAATGCGGTGAGGCACCTACACGCTACTGGCCCACCTGCACGCGCACGGCGTTGCTGAGCGGGGTGAACGGCAATTCGCCCTCGCGAATTCGAACCAGTGCCGGTTTTAGCGACAGCAAGCGGCCCATGAAAGCTTGGTAGCCAAGATCTGCACCCGAGTCGGCGCTGTCGAAACGAGCATGCACCAAATACAACCCGGGCCGGGCAAAGGCATGGCCCGGGCACATTTCAATCAGCCGTGTCACGGCCGAAAACTTTGCCCCGGGCCGCAGGGTCAGGATTGCCGAGCGGTCGACGGGCGACCTCATATCCGGCTCTGGGTCGCATTCGAAAACGCCGTCCGGACCGCTGACTTCATAGCTTACGAGCTCACGCCGAAAGTATAAATCCTGCTTCTTCCCGCCGCGGTTGGTAATGGTGGTCGTGGCCACGGCCGCGCCCTCGTTGGTGGCGTCCCCGCCCGCAATAGTTAGCTCTAGAGCCGGCGCGTCCCGCCCATTCGCGGCGTGGGGCGGCGGTGGTACGTTCGAAAAGTCCGCGCCCAGGCTGAGCGGGCTGCCGACGAGTTGCTTCACACGCCGCTCGTTGACCTCGGTAAGACCATTGCCTGGCAGCGAGCCGCTGGCCTCGATCGGTTCGGCGATGAACGGGTCCTTCTGTACGCCTGGCTTCTCTTCGCGCTTGCCGCCGTGCCAGCTGACCTTCATGGCCTCGGGCCAGCCCAGGCGCGGCGTCACCACGGCGCCTTGCACCAACGGCCAGGGCGCCTTGCCCACACAATACAGACGCGGATCGAAGCTTTCCACCAACCCACTCCCCGGTTCGAGCTTCACCGCCAACGCCGGATCCACCTCGGCCGGTGCGACGTCGCTCGGCAGCCGGCACAGTACGGGCTTGGCCTTCTTCGGTTTCGGTTTGTAGCTCCGCTTCGGATTAGGCGCGGCGATCACTTCAGGCGGAGCAATCTCGAGCGTCAACAGACGAGGGTCGAAGTCGACGACCGCCGCTTCGGTGCCGCGGTTGACGACCGTGAACCCCCACGGCAGCTCGGAGCCGAGCTCCACCACCTCGAAGCGTAAGCCGAGGGGCGCCGCGTTGTTCCCGTCACCACTCTTGGCCAGGAGCGCGTTCGACACCGCCGGGTCGACTGCGGGCGGTGCGAGCTCGGCCGTGGCTCGATCTTGTTCTGCACCTAGAGCGGCATCCGGCGCGGCGGCATCCGAAATGGGCTGATCGGGAGCCGTCTCGCGCGCGCGTTCGTTCGATGACGAGCCGACCACGGCCGCTTTGCCACCGGCGCAGCCGAGCGCGAGCAAGCTCCAAACCAAACTGAGCGCAGAGCTCGCGGCACGCATGCGGGCGGCGTAACATATCCCTCGTGCGCGGCCTATACCCGATCGTCGACGTGGACAGCTTGCGTGAGCTCGGCGACGCCCCGCTCTCGATAATTGCGTTCGCCGAGCGCGTGCTGCAAGCCGCGCCGAGGCCGGCCCTCCTCCAGCTTCGCGCCAAACACAGCGGCGCTCGTGACACGCTAGAGCTGCTCCGCGCGCTCCGGTCATTGTGTACGCGCGCAGGAGTTCGGTTGATCGCCAACGACCGCGTTGATCTAGCGATGCTCGCCGCGTGCGATGGCGTTCACATTGGCCAGGAGGATCTGCCACTGTCGGTCGTGCGCGCGATCGCACCGGGGCTCTTGATTGGAGTCTCGACGCACGACCTCGGTCAGCTCGCGCAAGCCCTCGCCGGCAATCCCGACTACGTGGCATTCGGACCCGTATTTGGCACCGTGTCCAAGGAGCGGGCGTCTCCTTTGGTGGGGGTCGCGCGGCTGGGCGAAGCATACCAGGCGACTCGCGCCGCCGGCATTCCACTGGTCGCGATCGGCGGAATTCAGCTCGAGCGCGCCCGAGAAATCGCCGCACATTGCGACATGGCCGCGGTGATCGCCGCGCTGCAGCCGGACAAGCAATCACTGTCCGGCGTCACTGAGGCGGCTAGCGCGCTGTCGGCCGCGCTGAACGGCTGAAGCGCACGGCGTTGAACAACTGGGGAACGCAAACGCGGTCGCTCAGATCTGCCGCAAACGGTAGATCATCGCCTCTAGCGCGAGCGCGGGAGACACGTTGCGTTCGACGTCTTGCAACGCGGCGAGCACGACGCGGTGGCGATTCGCCGACCGCTCGGCCTCGTGCATGGTGCTCGGCGCGGCCGCTTGCTCGCGGCCCGAGAGCGCGAGTGATTGCGCGAAGTAGCCGAGCAGGCCGCGCAGGCTGTCGCGCTCCCGGCGCAGCTCGGCGAATTTGATGGCGGGCGTCAGATCTCGCGCCGAAATGGCCGCATACGCGGCCGCCACGAAGTCCTCACGCTCCTTGATGGCGTCCTCCGAAGCGAGCTCTAGGGCGACCGCGACGCTGCCCTGAGCGACGGTGGCAACGGCCGGGTCCAGGCCCCTGCTCTCCAAGACGCGCGCCACGACCGCGTCCGGTAAGGGCGAGAATCGCACGGGCAAGGTGCGTGAACGAATCGTGTCGAGCAAGCGATGGGGCCGACTCGTGATGAGCACGAAGTACGTGCTGGGTCCGGGCTCCTCCAGCGTTTTCAAGAGCGCATTGGCCGCCGACACCGTCAGCTCCTCGGCCTCGCGCACGATGAACACCAAGGCGCGGCCCTCGTGCGGCCGGTAACCCGTGCGCTCCAAGACCATCCGCCGCACCTGCTCGATGCTGATCCCGGTTGCCTCGTTGGCGCTGATGCGGCCGCGGTACAGCCCTCGCTGCAAGAGCACGACATCCGGATGGGCAGGCACGCGTGGTTCCTCCTCCTGCAGACGAACGGCGCGAAGGCAGGCGCTACAGACCGCGCAGGCTCGGCTGCCGCCGCGTTCGCACACGAGGGCCTGCGCTAGGGCAAAAGCCGCCATCTCCTTGCCCACGCCGGGGGGCCCCTCGAAGCGGTAGGCGTGGTGCACGTGCCCCGTATCGAGCGCGCGCATCAGCGTTTGCAGCGCAGAATCCTGACCGAGGATGGCTCCAAATGTCATGCCGCGAGCGCGAGATAGTGCCTGGACCCCCGGCGACTTGATAGTAGAACCTGAGCGCGAGCATGCCCGGCACCCCCTTCGAAGATCTGCTTTGCCCGGCGCTTTCGGAGCTCAGCTCGTACACCCCCGTAGCGGGTGACTATGCCGTGCGTCTGGACGCCAACGAGGCCCCAGAGCTTTTGTCTACTGCCGCCAAAACGCGCCTCGCGCAGGCGTGCTCGGGGCTAGCTTGGGAGCGCTATCCGGACGCAACCGCCCGCGTTCTTCGTCAGGCGTTGGCCCGCTACAGCGGTGTCAGCCCCGAGGAAATTCTGGTTGGGGACGGCAGCGACGAGATCATCACCATGCTCTTGTCCGCGTTTTCCCAGCCGCGTGACCGCGCGGACGGCGCGCTGATCATGACCACCACCCCGACCTTCGTCATGTACCGCATGAGCGCGAAGGTGCGCGGCCAGCGCGTACTGGAGGTCCCCCTCGACTCGGCTTGGGATCTGGCGTTCGAGTCGATGCTGCGCGGTATCGAGCTGTCGCCACCGAATTTGATTTTCATTGCTACGCCCAACAATCCCACGGGCAACCTGGTCAATCGCGAGCGTTTGGAGCGGCTGATCGAGGCGGCCCCCCGCACACTGGTCGTGATAGACGAAGCATACATTCCGTACGCGGACCGCGATCAGCTCGATTTGTACCGGCGCTACGAGAATGTGGCGGTGATGCGCACACTCTCGAAAATTGGCTTCGCTGCCTTGCGCGTCGGCTGGTTGATCGCCCGTCCGGCGCTCACCGCCGAGCTCGATAAGGTGCGCCTTCCGTACAACATGAATACGCCGTCGCAGGTGCTGGGCGCGCTGGCCGTAAACGAGCTAGAGCCCGAGATTCGGCGCATCGTGCAGTACGTGGTGGCGGAGCGCGAGCGCGTCGCATGCGCCCTTGCGCTCCTGCCCGGCATCACGGTGACGCCGAGTGCGGCGAATTTTTTGTGGCTCCGGAGCGAGCGGCCCGCGCAAACGCTCTTCGAAGGCCTGCAAGCGCGCGGCGTGCTGGTGCGCAGCTTTCACCAACGGGGGGGCCGGCTCGCCCATCAGCTGCGCGTCACGATCGGCACGCGCGCCGAGAACGACCGCTTCCTAACGTGCTTGCGTGAGCTCACGTGATTCGACCACTGCTCGTGTGCGTGGGGCTCGCCTCCTTTGGCTGCGCGCAGAGCGAGACCGGCGTCACGCGCATGGCCGACGGCGTGCGCTACGAAGGGCGCTTCATCAGTCCGGAGGCGTACGCCGCCTATCTAGCGGGCGTGGAGCACGAGGCGCATGCCGACTATTCCGCCGCTTTGGCCTCCTATCTGCAGGCGCGGGCCGAAGACCCGCAAAGCCCCGAGCTGTGGGCGCGCATCGGCGCCGTGCAATGCGTCTCCACTGGCCCCGAGCGCGGGCTCAAGGCCGCCCAATCGGCCTTCGCCCGCGGCCTCCAGAGCGACCCCGGATATTTTGGCAATTACTTGGAGCGCGCACGCTGCGCAGAGCGCGCCGGCTCGTATCCGCGCGCGCTTGCGGACGCCTCTGCCGCCGTCGCGCGCCGCCCGGACGACGAATCTGCGAATCTTTTGGTGGTGCGTTCACTGCAAGCCCTCGGCCGGCCCGCGGAGGCGCGCGCGTGGCTCGAAGGCTTCGAGAGCTACCGCGCCCCGTCCGCGGCGACACGCGCGCTAGGCTCGAGCCGGCGCGGGGCGTCGGCGGCCGCGAGCGTTCCGCGCGTGCACTCGGCCGCCTTTGCCGATCTGCAGTCGGGCCGGCTGGAGCACGCACAAAAGCAAGCCGCGCTCGAGCTCGCCGCCGATCCAAGCAATTCCGACGCCTGGATCGCCCAGCTCGTGGCGTGCGACGCCCTGCGCGACGCTCAATGCTTCGAAGCCGCGCTCACTGGCCTGCGTTCCCCGAGCCTCGCGCCGAGCACGGTTGCGCTCGGCTATTTACGGGATTTATTGGGCCGCAGAACCGGCGTCAACGTCAGCTTCTAAAGCCGCGGCGTGACGCCGAAGGCTGAGTCGGCCGCGGGACTCTCGCGTGACCACCAAACCCAAAGGCGGATCGATCTCGCTAGTGCGCGGGCGCGGTCCCGCGCGTGGCATCCCATTTTTTGCGCTCGAAGGGCAAGGCGAAGGGTACCTCCACGAGCTCCCCGGCGTGCACTTCGACCTCTTTTTCAGCTTGTTCCAGTGTCGCGGGCAGGAGCGCCGAAACGGTGACTTTTCCGACCGGCACGTGGGGGATCAAGAAGCGTCCGTCCAGGCCGCTCACGGCGTGAGTGGGAAACTTCACGACCAACACGTCCGCGAGCATGAAGATGCGCATGCTGTCCATCAGCTGGTAGCGACCGGGTCGCTCGGGATAAAGGTGAATGGCATCGCCGCGGGGCATGGCCACGAGTTGCGCCTTCAGCCCGGCCCCCAGTAAGTCCGGCACATAGGGGCGCGAGTCCCGGCTGCGCACGTCCAGGCTCTGGCCGAACGTCATCACGTAGGTGCGTGAGCTCCAGGCGCAGCCATTCGCGTCCGCTAGCTCGGCCGGAGCGTCCTCCACCACGTACCCTGCGTAGCCGGTCGCGCCGACGACGACATCGGCCAGCGCGCGGCCCGGGCCCTCACGAAAGAGCTTACCGTAGGTATCCTTGGCGCCCGCGCAATCCGCCGGAATTTTCATGCTGGCCTCGGGCATGTCGGGGGATGGATCGCCGCTCACGGTGATGATGCCACCGATGCTGCCCGTAGGCCCCGCGTAAGGCGCTTCACCCTTCGGGTTGACGGCTGCGCTCACGATCTTGGGATCGGTGGGAAGAGACGAAGCGATCGGCGCAGGTAAGGTGACGCTGCCCACGACGACCGGCTCCGGTTGCGGCTTGGACTTGCACGCGGTGAGCGAGCTCGCCGCCACCACGCCTAGCGCGAGCCGCACAGCGCCGCCGCGGAGGGCTCGGCGAGCCATCAGCCGTGACTGAGACCGGCGGCCGCCGCCACGTCGAGCGAGGTGTTCGGCAAGATGCCGCAAACCAACACGAATACGGCCGCGACGATCAACGCGGCAACCACGAAGCCCGAGCGCATGGGCGTGGCAAGCGGGGCGCCCGGCTCCGGCTCCCGCATGTACATATAGACCATCACGCGCAAGTAGTAATACGCGCCAATCACACTGTTCAAGAGCCCGATCACGACGAGTACGTTGAGCTGTGAATCCACCGCCGCGCTGAACACGTACAGCTTCCCGAAAAACCCCGCCGTGGGCGGGACGCCGGCGAGTGAGAGCAGAAAGAGAGAAAACGCGAGCGCGGCCGCGGGATGGCGTTTGCCGAGCCCCGCGAGATCTTCGTAGCTGACCGCCTCCGCACCACGCCGACCGCACAAGATCAACGCTCCGAATGCGCCCACCGTCGAGACCGTGTACGTCAACAGATAGAACAACACGCTCGGGGTGCCTTGCCCCGAATGCATGGTCGCGACGACGCCGATCAGCGTGTAACCCGCGTGTGCAATGGACGAGTAGGCGAGCATGCGCTTCACCGACTCCTGACGGCCTGCGATGACGTTCGCCACGATCATGCTCAGCACCGACAGCCAGGCGACGATCGTCGGCCAGCCCGTGCCCCAACTGGCCAAGCGCGGGTCGCCGAAGCCGATCACCAAAATGCGGAGTAGCACGGCGAACGCGGCGCTCTTCACGGCCACGGACATGTACGTGGTGGTCGGCGTGGGCGCGCCTTCGTACGCGTCCGGCGTCCACATGTGAAATGGGACAGCGCTGATCTTGAACGCCAAGCCGGCGATCACGAGCGCCACGGCCACGAGCACGAGCGGCGCGTTCACGGCACTCGTCGACTTGCCGATCGTGGCGATGCCCTGACCGATGCCGACGAAGTCGGTGTGCCCAGTAGCGCCATACAGGAGCGCGCCGCCCATCAGGGTGAGCGCGGCGGCAAAGCTACCGAGCAGGAAGTATTTGAGGGAAGCCTCGCTTGCCCGCAAGTTGCCGCGGCGCAAGCCGATCATGCAGTAGACGCCCAGAGACATGGTCTCCAAAGCCACGAAAAAGCTCAGAAAATCGCCCGAGGCGGCGACCGCCATGGCACCCACCGTGGAGAACACCAGGAGCGGGAAAAATTCGCCCCGGTCCAGGTTGTGCTCGGGCAAATAACCGCCGGCAAGCAAGGAAGCGAGCCCGCCGCCCAAGCAAAGCAGAAAACAGAAGAAGAGCGTGAAGCGATCGATGATCAGGTACGGCGCGAGGGCCGCCGCGCCCGGCAACGACTCTGGACCGACCTTCCAAAGAGCAACGCTGATCAGCGCGCCTGCAAATAGGATCACGGCGCTGCCCAGCGCGAGCTCGTCGGAACGACCCGCGCCCGCGTCCGTGGAGACGAGGCCGGCCTGGGGCCCCGTCAGAACCATTGGTTTGCCGAACGCCTCCGCCAGCATCAAGAGCAAGCCGCCGATGGCGACGGCCAAAATCGGCGAGACCGCGAGCAGGATATCGAAGTTCACGGCGCCTCCGCGTTCAGGGCTTGGGCTTGGGCGGGTTGCGTATCCGTCTTTTTCTGCGGGGCTTCGGGGTAGCCGAGCTCGAGCGCTCCGCCGCGGCGCTCCGAGAGCCGGGCGGTGTCGGAGTCGCCCTGTTCTTGATACGACTTTCGTGAATCTTGATAACGCTCGAGCACGGCACTGACCCCGTCGCCCATGCGGCTCAAGAACAGGTTGGGGAACAGGCCGATCACGAAGATCAGCGCGATCAGCGGAGCAACGGCGATGGTCTCGCGCACGTTCAAGTCGCGCAGATGCTTATTTTTTGGGTTGGAGAGCGGCCCGAAGAACACGCGCTGAACGACCGAGAGCATGTACACGGCGGCCAGAATCACGCCAGCCGAAGCAAGCCCCGCCTGTAGCCTGGCTTGCCCGCCGAGGGTTTGTGAAACGAAGGTGCCCATCACGATCATGAACTCACCCACGAAGCCGTTCGTGCCCGGCACGCCAATGCTAGACATGGTGACGATCACGAACAGCGCTGCATAAATCGGCATCACCTTGGCGATGCCCCCGAACTCGCGCACCAGCCGGGTGTGCCGGCGGTCGTAAATGACGCCGACCAAGAGGAACAGCGCACCCGTGGACACGCCGTGATTCAGCATCTGCAGCACAGCGCCCTCCATAGCCGCCTGCGTGCCCGCGAACAGGCCAAGCATCACGAAGCCCATGTGCGCGACCGACGAGTAGGCGACCAAGCGCTTCACGTCGTCTTGCTTCCAGGCGACGAGCGCGCCGTACACGATGCCGCCACCGATGGCCACCCCGGCGAGCGTTGCCGCGGCCGTCCAAGCGACGCCGCCCAGGAGCCCCATGCAGAAGCGAATGTAGCCGTAGGCGCCGAGCTTGAGCAGCACTGCGGCGAGGATGATCGAACCGCCGGTAGGCGCTTGCACGTGCGCGTCCGGCAGCCACGTGTGAAACGGAAACATCGGCACCTTGATGGCGAAGGCAAGGAAGAAGCCGCCAAAGCACAACCACGCCGCCGTGCGCGGTAAGACCACGCGCTGCAGGGCCAGGTAATCGAAGCTCGGGTAACCGGCGAGCTTCGAGTAATTCCAGACCATGAACAGGATCGCGGCGAGCATCAGCATGCTGCCGACCATCGTGTAGATGAAGAACTTGTAAGCGGCCTTGACCTTTTCCACCCCGCCCCAGACGCCGATCATGACGATCATCGGAATTAGCAGCAGCTCCCAAAACACGAAGAAAAGGAACAGATCGAGCGAGATGAACGCGCCCATCATTGCGCCATGCAGCAGCAAGAACGCGAAGCACAGGTCCTTGATTCGCGTCTTCAACGAGCCGAACGAGACGTAAGCGGCGATCGGGGTGGTCAGGGTAGACAATAGAATCAGCCACATGCTGACGCCGTCGACCGCCACGTGATAGCGGATTCCGAAAGCGGGAACCCACTCCACGATGTGCTGAAAGTGCCAGCCGCGCGTCATCGGCGAAGAGAGCAGATCGAGCGAAACGAGTCCGTCCAAGCCCAAGATGAGGAACGTCACGCGCTTCAAAATCACCGGCGACTGGCGCGGTAGGAACAGCACGAAGATCGCGCCCAAGATGGGCAAGAACACGATCACGCTCAGCAGGTACTTCCACTCGTGCGCGTTCGGGTCGGCCACGGCGGCGGTTTCGGACGGCCAAAGGCTTCGCACCAGCAAGAGTGCGAGGGCGGCTACGATGCCGATCGCGACGCGTTCGGGCGCGCCTTGCCGGCGCGGGACGAGCACGCCCACCACGAATGCCAGGATGTAGGGGGCGATTTGGAACAGCCCCGAGGCGACCGGATTCATTTCGCGGCCCCCTGCTTCACGAGCTGACGGAGGTTCGGCATTCTGCGCAGCGGCACTTGATCCGGGCTGCCCCGCGACAGCGCGCCGGAAAGATCAGGCTGCGGGCGCGCAAAATCGAAGGACCGAGTAGCGGTGCGACCGAACGCATTTTTCACTTCGAGCCTCACGGTTCGGTTTTCTTTGACGGCAAGCTTGAGTGACGCTCGCGTTTGGCTGCTGAATTTCTCGGTGTCCCACTTGCCGTCGTTGTTGAGGTCCCAGCGGTAGCTGTAACCGAGCCCTTGAGCCGCGCTCAAGCTATACGCGCCCGAAGCGTCGTTGCTCTTCGTTTCAGCTTCCACGCGCGGGGTGACGAAGAAATAGCCGACGCCGCCCAGCCCCAGCACCATGACGGCGGCGTAGGTTTGCACGCGGCCGGTTTGCATGAAGCGGAGCGCGGTGCCGCTGGCCGCGATCAAGAAGCTCGAAACCCGCGTTAGAATGAAATCGACGATCCACTTGTCGGCCCAGGTGAAAAACTCTGCCAGAGAGTCGACCGCGCCGATCACGTACTCGTCATAGAATTCGTCCACGCGCCATTTGTCGAACACGAGCGAGTGGAAGCCGGGTGCGGCGTTGACCAAGCTTTGCGCGGGTTTACCCTTTTGAATCGCGTATACCCAGTAAGCCACGCCCGAGCCCACGGCAAAGGCTGCGAACGCGAGGCCGAGGAAGAGCGGCTCTTTACTTTCGGATTCGGCGACCAGGCTCACGGCACCGCTCGCCTTGGCGAACACCGGCTCGAGCCAAGAGTCGAGGGGCGTGATGTGAATTGGACCCGCGTTGGCGTTGAAGAAACCAGAAAATGCCGCCAGTGCGCCGAGGATCGCCAGCGGTAACACCATCTGCCAGGGCGACTCGTGCGGAGTGGGGCCTTCGAGACGCACGCCCGGGTCGTGGTGGGCGTGGCCGTGACCGTGGTCGGCCTCGTCATGGCCCTGCGCTTCTTTGAAGCCCTTCACGATCTTCCAGCCCTTGAACTCACCGAAGAAGATGCCGATGAACAGGCGCGTCATGTAGAAGGCGGTCATCACCGCCGTCAGCAAACCCATGGCGTACAGCGCGCTGCCGAGCCACGTAGGCCAGGTGAAGAGCTCCATGCTGATGCCACCGTCCGTAAGCGTGTTGCCTGGCACGGGCGAATTCACGAACGACGAGTAAGCCTTGAATAGGATTTCATCCTTTGAGAAAAAGCCGCTGCTCAGCGGGAAGCCGACGATGGCCGCCCAGGACGCCGCAAACGTCCAGAACGTGATGGGCATGTATTTGCGCAGGCCGCCCATGTTGCGCATGTCCTGAGACGCATCCGTGTCGTGGATGCGAGCGTGCATGGCGTGGATCACCGAGCCGGCGCCGAGGAACATGCAGGCCTTGAAAAAGGCGTGGGTTATCACGTGGAAGAAGCCGGCAGTGAAGGCGCCCACGCCCACGCCCAGGAACATGTAGCCGAGCTGGCTCACGGTCGAATAAGCCAGGACCTTTTTGATGTCGTGTTGAGCGAAGGCAATGCTCGCGGCAAAGAGCGCGGTGAGCGCGCCCGTGAACGCGACGACGGCCATTGCGGCCGGGCTCAGCACCATCACGAATGAAAGGCGGCACAAAAGGTACACGCCGGCGGTCACCATGGTGGCCGCGTGGATCAGCGCGCTCACGGGGGTGGGGCCCGCCATGGCGTCCGGCAACCACACATACAGCGGGAGCTGAGCGCTCTTGCCGGCGCAGCCGAGGAACAGGGCCAAGCCCACCAACGTGGCCGCGCTCACGTAGCGCGGCATGTTCACCCAGTGCTCGGCGCCAGCGGGCAGCAAGCTCGCCGCGGGCACGTGCGTGCCGAGGGGCCAGACCTGAACCGGCGTGAGCAAGTTCTTGGCACCGCCCTCGATGCCCGACCAATCCAGCGCCCCGGTGTAATAGAGCAGGAGGCCCATGGCCACGAGCAAGCCGAAGTCGCCGATGCGGTTAGTGACGAAGGCCTTTTTGCCGGCGGCGGCGTTGCTCTCCGTTTCGAACCAAAAGCCGATCAGCAGGTAGCTGCACAGGCCGACGCCTTCCCAGCCCACGAACAGGACCGGCAAGCTGTCGCCCAGGATCAGCACGAGCATCGAGAAGATAAACAAGTTCAGGTACGTGAGAAACCGATGAAACCCAGGGTCTTCCGCCATGTAACTGACGGAATACAGGTGGATTAAAAAGCCGACGCCCGTGACGATCAACGCCATGGTGCCGCTCAACGCATCTACCGAGAACGCTACGTTCAACGTGGTGCTGTTGCCGTTCTGCTGGGTCAGGTGGAACCACTCCCAGCCCTTCCAGTAGAAGCGAGCCGCTGTCTCACCCTGTTGGGCGTGGCCGAGGGCGAAGAACGTCAGCACGGAGAGCACGAACGAGATGAAGATGACGCTCAGCGCCAGCAGGGACACCGCCTCTTTGCCGAGGCGCTTGCCGAATACGCCGTTCACGGCCGCGCCGAGCAGCGGCAAAAGCACGATCAACGAAAGCAGCGTGTAATCGCGCGCGGGAAACAAAGCCAGGATCGCTTGCATGAGTGATGGCCCCAGAGGGTTCAGTGACGTAGCTGGTCCGCTTCGTCACTCTGGACGCTGGACTTCAGCCGGTAAAAGGCGAGCACGATGGCCAGGCCTACCGCGACCTCGGCAGCGGCAACGGCGATGATGAAAAAGGCGAACACCTGTCCGTTCAGATCGCCGGTGTGCATCCGGTTGTACGCGACCAGCGTCAGGTTCACCGAGTTCAGCATCAGCTCGATGCTCATCAGCTGCACGAGCACGTTGCGGCGCACCAAAAATCCGATGCAGCCCAGCGTGAAGAGCGCGCCCGAGAGCATGATGTACTGTTCGATCACGTAACCGAGCGAGCTCATCACGCGCCTCCTGCCGCTTTGGCGGCCTTTTCAGCCTTAGTGGGCAGCGGGCGCTGCGCGTCACGAGCCATCAGCGGCCCGTGGAACATGCGCGCAGTCGGGCTCGCGCTCTTGGATTGACGTCGCACGTGGGGCTTGCCGCGGGCAACGGCGATGGCGCCGACCACGGCCACGATCAAGAGCGCCGTCGCCAGCTCGAAGGGCACGACGTCGCTGCCGAACAAGAGCCGCCCGATGGCTTCCACCGAGCCGTGCTCGGGATCGACGGCGCCGAAGGGGGTGAAGACCGCGTCCGGTGCGCGGGTTACGAGGTGAGCAGCGGCCGCAGCCAAGAGCGCGAAAAACGCCCCCGCTCCGTAGCGGGCAACGCGCGCGCGGGCGACCGTGCCCTCGCCGTCCCCAGCGTCGGGGCCGAGCAACATGATCACGAACACGAACAGCACCACCACCGCGCCCGCGTAAACGATCAGCTGAATCGCCGCCAAGAACTGCGCGTTGAGCATCAGAAAAAGCGCGGCGATACCCACGATCGTGATGAGCAGGCCGACCGCGCTGCGCACCGGGCTCTGCGAGGCGATGGTCATGAACGCGCCCAGCAACGCCACGACACTGGCCACGGCGAAGAAAACGTTACCAACGGTCATACTGTGAGCCTTCGCGTTTGCGACTTGCCGCCGTTCACGATGTAGTCCTCGAAGTGCTTGCGGTAGCGTTTGATGAACGCCAGCGCGGGCTGGGCGGCCCCGTCACCGAACGCGCAAATGGTGTTGCCAGTGATGTTGGAGGCGATCTCGTGCACGCGATCGAGCTCGTCGATGGTGGCTTTGCCTTCGACGACCTTGTTCAGGATGCGCTCGATCCAGCCACAGCCCTCCCGGCAGGGGGTACATTGCCCGCACGACTCATGCCGATAAAAGCGCATCACGTTGTGCAGGGCGAGCACCGGATCGACCGCGTCGCTCAGCACCATCGCGCAGCACGTGCCGAGCATGCTGCCGGCGCTGCGGAAGGTGTCGACGCCGAGCGGAATGTCCAAAATGCTTTTGCCGCGGTACGCGTCGTAGCGCGGGTCCGGTGGCAAGGTCGGCAACTCGTCCGGTAAGTGCACCGGGCAGGACGAACCGCCAGGGATCACGCCCAAAATGCTGCGCCCTTGGAGCACGCCTCCGCCCAAGTCGTAAATCAGCTCGCGCAGCGTGAGCCCGACGGCTGCTTCGTAAATGCCCGGTCTGTTGACGTGGCCACTGACCCCGAACAGACGCGCGCCGCCGTCGTTGAATGGGTGGAGCTCGCTCAGCTTGCTGAACTCATCGCAGCCCATGTCGAAGGCGCTGGCCATGATGGCCAAGGTCTCGACGTTGTTCACCGTGCTGGGGCAGCCGAATGCGCCGTATTGCGCCGGGAAAGGCGGCTTGAGGCGCGGTTCGCCGCGGCGACCTTCGAGCGAGTTCAAGAGCGCCGTCTCCTCACCGCAAATGTAGGCGCCCGCGCCGCTGTGAACGTACAGCTCGACCGGGTAGTCTTTGCCGAACGGGTTATTGCCCAAGTAGCCCTTGGCTTTGGCTTCTCGAATGGCGCCCCACAAGCGCGCCTTGCTGAGGTGGAGCTCGTCCCGCACGTAGATGTAACAGGCGTGCGCACCGATGCCGTAGCAGCCGATGATGCAGCCCTCGATCAGCGAATGCGGATTCATCTCCATGATGGAGCGATCTTTGAACGTCCCGGGCTCCCCTTCGTCGGCGTTCACCACCAGGTAATGCGGCTTCTTCGATTCCTTGGGCATGAAGGACCACTTCGTGCCGCAATCGAAGCCGGCACCGCCGCGTCCGCGGACGTGAGCCTTCTTCGCTTCCTCGATCACGCCTTCGCGGGTCAGGGCCAAGGCCTTACGGACGCCGCGGTAGCCACCGGCGGATTCATAGGCGGAGAGCGTCCAACTGTTGGGCTTTCCGTAGGAGTGACTGAGGTAAGTGGTCTGCTTGATCATCGGCTTGGCAAAACTGCGCGGATGTTTTCAGAAACTCAGCGAGTTTCAGGCGCCCTTCACGAGGCCGTCGAGGATGCGGTCGACGTCGGCGATGGACAGGTTTTCGTAGTACGTCTTGTCGACTTGGATGACCGGCGCGGTGCCGCAAGCGGCCAGACATTCCGCGGTCCGGAGCGTTACCTTGCCGTCCGGGCTCGTGCCGCCAACGTGCACGCCGAGACGCTTTTCGCAGTGATGCAGGATGTCCTCCGCACCGCGCATGGCGCAGGACAACGTGTGACACACCCAGAGCTGATGCTTGCCAGGGCGCTTCTGGTTGAACAGCGTGTAGAACGTGACGACGCCTTTGACGTGAGCCGTGCCGAGCTCCAAGCGCTGCGCCACGAACTCGATCACATCGTCCGAAACCCAGTTATCATTCGCCTCTTGGCAAAGATGCAAAGCTGGGATGCACGCCGCCATTTTATTGGGGTAGCGCGCCATGATTTCGTTGAGCTTCTGCTCTGCTTCCGCGCTGAGGGCGAATGCCATGAATTTCCGAGGGGTGCGCGGTCGCGTGCTCCGTCGTGGGAGCGCGAGCCGCGTCGTCTAAGTGCGGGGTTTTACCCGGGGGACCCCGGGCGAGGCGAACCGTAGTGACCCCGAAAGCGAGGTGTCAAGGGCGACGCAAAAGCAACGCGCTCCCGCGTGTCGCACGTGACCCGCTTGAGAATTGGGCAAGAGGACGTGTAGGCTGCAGCTCCCCCGCGTCACGTTAAAGAGGTGCTGAGTGTTTTGCCCGAATTGTGGGACTGAGAATGAGGAGGCGTCGACGACCTGCAAGAAGTGCGGGTTCAACCTAAAGGGTGCGGCAGCCCCGAAGTTCAAGGGCACCATGCTCATGATGAATGCGCCCACGATGCCGAAGCCGGGCGCTCCCGCGGCCGGCGCCCCACCCGCGGCCGGCACCCCACCCGTGCCCGGCACGCCGGGTGCGCTTCCGGGC
>CAHJWM010000078.1 GCA_903642325.1 Myxococcales bacterium
GCTGCCCGCGGCGAGGACCGCGCCGCCGCACGTGAGCGCGCCGAGCGCGCCGCCGAGCACCACGGGATGCCGTCGGGGCGCGTGCCAACGCACGATGTACCGGCACTCGCTGCCACCTTTGGCCAGGCAGACGACGTGCTCGATGCTGGCCTCACCCAAGCCCCAAATTCGCGGCACGGAACTGAGCTCTCCGCGTCGAGTCTGGCAGAGTAGCTCGTCGCTTTGATCGGCCTCCACCTCCGGTCGCGCGCGATACACGAGCTCGGCCATGCCATGCTCCGAGCGCTCGAGCTCGTACGAGCCGACGCGCGTGGATTCTGCTGAATTCGCGGCTAGGTAACGATACGCGTCTTCGGGCAAGGAAGCGACGCGCAGCATGCGCACGTACGCCCCGAGCGTTTCCGGATGGGTCATCCAGACACCGCGGCTAGCCAATGCATTGTTACCGAGCGCCGCATTCAATGCCGCCAAGGTGCGCCGCGTGGCCGCGAGAGACAGCCACGCCGAATCGTCGTCCACCAGGTTCGGCGGCACCCCAACGGTGGCGAGCAATGTGCGAACCGCGCTCTCCCCGCGCTCGTCGCGCAGACGGAGCAGGTACGGCTTGAGCAACGCGACGCGCAGCTCTTCGCGCCCCGCACCCGACGGCGGCAGCGTGCGCTGGGCCCGTAGGGCCCTCGCGGAGCTAGTCAAGCTCGACCCGGCAGGATGCTACGTGACGCGCTTCTCATGGTGGCGGATGATCTTAACACCCAGGTCTGACCGCGAGGTTTCGGCTAGGCACTTTGCTACGAACGGCCGGTACAGCCAGAGCAGTAAGTGGGACCCGCCGCACGCTTTCTTGAGCCGCCGCCGCCGCGGGCTGACCCGGACGGCGCCACGCGGGAGCACGGCCAGGTGGCCGCGGGAGGCGCGGCTGCGCTCACTCCTTCGTAACCGCGTGCGCCGTTTTGCTGAACGCGCGCGGAGCTTTACGAGCGCCGAGACTTGGCCCACTGTGACCACCGGCCGCAGCCAGGCAGCGCTCGCGTGCCACGAGGAAGAGGAAGAGCATGCAACTCGGAATGGTAGGCCTCGGTCGAATGGGTGCAAACATGGTGCGTCGCCTGATGGACAATGGCCATCAGTGTGTCGCCTTCGACGTTTTCCCCGACAGTGTGACGAAGCTTGCGGCAGAAGGCGCCGTCGCCGGCAGCAGCCTGGCAGACTTCGTACAAAAGCTGAGCACGCCGCGCGCGGTGTGGCTCATGGTGCCCGCGGCCCACGTCGACTCGACGATTACGCAGCTCGTCGATTTGCTCGAGCCGGGGGACATCATCATCGATGGCGGCAATTCGCACTATCACGATGACATTCGTCGGGCGCAAGAAATCGCTGCAAAAAAGCTGCACTACGTGGACGTCGGCACCAGCGGTGGCGTGTGGGGTCGTGAGCGCGGCTACTGCATGATGATCGGCGGTGAGCCCGAGACCGTCGCCCACCTCGACCCCATCTTCAAGACGTTGGCTCCCAGTATGGAATCCGCGGCGCGGACCGTGGGTCGTCCGGAAAATAAGGGCACGGCCGAGCACGGCTACCTGCACTGCGGTCCGGTCGGGGCCGGCCACTTCGTGAAAATGGTTCACAACGGCATCGAGTACGGGGTCATGGCTGCTTATGCCGAGGGCCTCAGTATCTTGCAGCACGCAAATGCGGGCAAAGGCGTGCGCGTCAACGACGCCGAGACGAGCCCGATGCAGCACCCGGAGCACTATCAGTACGACATGGACCTCGGCGAGATCACCGAGCTCTGGCGGCGCGGAAGCGTGATCAGCTCGTGGCTGCTCGACCTCACCGCGGCCGCGTTCGCCAAGAGTCCGGGCCTCGCCGAGTACTCCGGCCGAGTCGCTGACTCTGGTGAAGGGCGTTGGACCATCCAAGCCGCCGTGGACGAGGGCGTGCCCGCGCACGTGCTGACCGCCTCCGTCTTCGACCGCTTCAGCTCACGCGGTGAGGGAGAGTTCGCGAACAAGATCTTGTCGGCGATGAGGTTCGGCTTCGGCGGCCACACGGAGACGCCGAAAGGCGGCGCATGAGCGATAAAAATAGCGACGCAATCGTGCTCTTCGGCGCAACCGGGGATCTGGCATACAAAAAAATCTTTCCCGCGTTGCACTCCATGCTCAAACGCGGCCACACGACCGGGACCATTTTGGGCGTCTCGCGCGGCGGCTCCAGCCTGGAAAAACTGAGAGAGCGCGCGAGAGACAGCATCGAAGAATACGGTGGCGGCGTGGACGAGGCCGCTTTTACCAAGTTGTGCGGCAGTTTACGCTACGTCGACGGGGACTACCGCACGCCCGAGCTGTTCGCTAAAATTCGGGAGGCGCTGGCCGGCGCCAAGCACCCGCTCTTTTATTTATCCATTCCTCCCAGCGTATTTCCGGAAGTGGTGGAGCTCTTGGGCTCGACCGGGTTCGCGCAGGGTTCCCGGGTCGTGGTCGAAAAGCCGTTCGGTCGAGACCTAGCGTCGGCCAAAGTTCTGAACGACACGTTGCACCGCGTGTTCGTGGAGTCCTCGATCTTCCGGATCGATCACTTCCTCGGCAAGGAGCCGGTCCAGAACTTGTTGTACTTCCGGTTTGCGAACTCGCTCTTCGAGCCAATCTGGAATCGCAACTACGTGGCTAGCGTGCAGGTCACGATGGCCGAGCAGTTCGGCGTCTCTGGCCGCGGTCGGTTCTACGAAGAAGCGGGCGCGATCCGCGACGTGGTTCAGAACCATTTGTTGGAAGTGGTCGCCTTCTTGGCCATGGAGCCGCCGCCTGCAGGTGATCGCGAAGCATTGCGCGACGAGAAAACCAAAATCTTCAAGGCCATTCGCCCGCTGACGCCCGATCACATCGTGCGCGGGCAGTTCCGTGGCTACCGCAACGAAGACGGCGTCGCGAAAGATTCGACCGTCGAGACGTTCGCCGCGCTGCGCTTGCATATCGACTCCTGGCGTTGGTCAGGCGTGCCGTTTTACGTGCGCACCGGTAAAAACCTGCCCGTGACAGCCACGGAAGTGCTGGTTGAGTTCCATCGACCGCCCCACCAGGTATTCAGCGAGCCGCTGGCCGAGCGCTCGAACTACGTTCGTTTCCGGCTTGGGCCCGACTTCGCGATTGCGATCGGTGCGCGGGCCAAGCACCCCGGCGAAGCGATGTCTGGCGACAACGTCGAGCTCTATCTGTCCAATCAGATGGCCACGGAAATGGGCGCCTACGAGCGCTTGATTGGCGACGCCATGAAGGGCGACGCCAATCTGTTCGCGAGAGAGGACGGCGTGATCGCCGCCTGGAAAATCGTGGAACCAATTTTGGGCAACGTCGCGCCGATCTACGAATACGAAATGGGCACTTGGGGCCCTGGGGATGCGAACCGCCTGCTTGCTCCCGGCAGCCGCTGGCACGACCCCATGAAGACGGTGCCCAACAGCCGCTGACGGGTGCGAGCCGAGCCTCGACTCGCACCCGTTCGAGCGAACGATGCTCCGGGACCGCGAACACAAGCCCGTCGAGCATGGGTCCCGCCGACGGTCGCGCCGCCGAAGGCTAAGCGCTCTTCGCCGCTCTGCGTGACCATTAAAAAAATACCATCGTTCGAGGATTTGGTTGATGGTCGCGCTCGCGCCGTAGGTCGTCCAAGCCTTCGGCGTCACGGGCCGGGCGCCGTTGCTCGACAAGCGGGCTTCTCGTCGCGGGCGTAGAGGGAGTTTCGCCGCTTCGTTTCCACGGACCGCCGTCAGCGCCCGGTACTCACGCCATCAATGGCTCGACAACGTTGCAAGCGCCGGCTCTCCCGTGCGCCCGCCGTGCGCCCGCCGTGCGCGAGCAAGAGTACGGCTCGGCGGAACGAAGCCGCGGAGAGCACCCGCCCCGCCCGGCTACCCAAGACCCGCTCGCGCTCGACGACGGCGGCCTGGCGCAGGGTCGTTCTATGCGCTATCTTGGTATCGGAACGCAATTCCGAATAATGGAACGCTCGGGAACTGTCGATAAGGCGCTACGCGTGCTCGAGGCCCTGCACGCGGCGCGCGGCCCGCTTGGGCTGGCCGAGCTTTCACGCGCGTTGAAGAGCCCCAAGCCCACCACTCACCGCTTGCTTGCTTCCCTCTTGCATGGGGGCGTGGTCGAGCAAGGAGCCGATGGGCGTTACGCGCTCGGCTTGGGCTTGGTGCGGCTCGGGCTTGGGGCGTTGGCGCTCGTGCCCGTGGTGCGCGCGGCCGAGCTCGAGCTCGAGCGCGCCGCGCGCGAGCTCGGCGAAACTTTCTTTCTGGTCAAGGCGCGCGCAGGCCGCCTCGTCGTGCTGAGCAAGGTCGAGGGCACGGGCATGCTACGCGTCGCGCCGGATGTTGGAACGGAGGTGCCCGTCGCGGTCACCGCTAGCGGGCGCTTGTATCTGGCCCTCGCGCCACACCTACTGGCGGGCAGTCCGAGCGCGCGCGGCGTGTCGGCGGCGGCGCTCAAACGCGCACGCACGCTTGGCTATGACGTCAACGAAGGCGCATGGATCCCCGGTTTAACCGTGGTGGCCGCCCCAATTTTGGCGCACGGCGAGCTGGTTTCGTGTGTGACGTGTGCCGGCCCCGCCGCACGCCTCGGCGGCGCGCGCTTACGAGACGCAATCCGTATCACCTGCGGTGTCGCCGCGCGCGTGTCGGAGAGCATGAGCGGTTCTCGATCAGAAGCTAACCAACGCGAGAGTAGAGCCAAGTTAAAATGAAAAAGCTCGTTTCGATCGATGGCAAAATCGTGGCCGACGCCGAGGCGAAGGTCTCCGTGCTGGACCACGGGCTCCTGTACGGTGATGGGCTGTTCGAGGGCTTGCGCGTTCGTGCTGGCCGCATTTTTCGGATCGAGCGACACCTAGCTCGCCTCCGGCTTGGCGCGCGCGTGCTCGGTCTCGATCTGCCGTTCGACGACCAAGCGCAGAACGACATCATCACGAACGCGGTGCGCGCCTTCGGGCAGCGCGAGGCCTACGTACGGCTGCTGGTGACCCGAGGTGAGGGCCCACTCGGCGTCGACCCGACGACATGCAAGACCCCCACCGTGATCTGCATCGTCGCGGAAATCGCTCTGTTCAGCGCCGAGCAGCGCGCAGAGGGGCTTGCTCTGCTGACGTCGAGCTATCGCCGCCCGAACCCCGACGTACAAGACGTGGCGGTCAAAACGCTCAATTACCTCGGCTCGGCCTTGGCCAAACAAGAGGCGCGTCAGCGCGGCGGCGACGACGCACTGCTACTGAACCAGAGCGGGCGCGTCGCGGAGGCCTCGGTGGCCAACGTGTTCGCGCTCCATGGGCGTTCGCTGTTCACGCCACCGTCACTCGATGGTTGTTTGGAGGGCATCAATCGCGCCGCAATTTTGGAGATCGCTCGTGATTCGGGCTTCGACGCCGTGGAGCATTCATTGGGGCGGCGAGACCTATTGGCGGCGGACGAGGTTTTCTTGACCGGCTCAGGCGCGGGCGTGATCGGCGTGCGCAGTCTGGATGGGCGAACGATTGGGCGCGGGCGAACCGGTGAAGTCACGCTCGGCTTCGCGCGCCGTCACCGGCAACTCGCGGAAAGCGAGGGGCCCGTGACCGTGGCCTGACTCGCGCAACGCCGCCGCGGCGAGTATGCAAAGGAGAGGTGTCAGCACCAAGTGATAGCGATCTTCACCGAAGAACACGACGTGCGTCAGCGCCGTCACGGACAACAGCGCCAGCAGGTAGCGGCCGGCGCTGCCTTGCCGAGGGCGACCGGGCAGCGGCAGCGCGGCGAGCAACGGTACGAGCAGCGCAAGCCAATAAAATGGATGTCGTTCGCTCGCGACCAGGTACCCGCTGATTCCCAAAAGCAGCGCGGCCAAGGCGACTTGCACGTGAAAAGCGGCGCGCCGCGGCTCGTCGAAACGGGGCCGTGCAACCAAGGCAAAGGATGCCAGCAGCAACAGGGCGCGGTGAAAGCCCGTGAGTAGGGCTCGTGCGGCGACGCGCCGAGGCTCGGGCCACGAGTCGGGATCCGCTTCGTGCAAATATTCGATCGCGAACGATTCATGATCGAAGGTTTGTGAAAGCTTGAGCGGCGCCAA
Organism: Myxococcales bacterium; assembly: GCA_903642325.1. GTDB lineage: Bacteria > Myxococcota_A > Polyangia > Polyangiales > Polyangiaceae > PMG-095. The sequence continues at coordinate 6,102 of CAHJWM010000078.1, forward strand.
GCCCAACCAATGGCGGGGATTAGCGGAAATTTTGGCTCGCCCAACCCGCGCCCAGCAGCGGTCTTGTTGGACCTGCCCCGTCACGACTGCGCAGCCATCGGCGGCGCGTAAGGTTTGAAAGCGTCCTGTTTCCGTAATCGCGCCAATCGCCAAATTCCAGCCGCCGTTGGTCGAGACCAAGGCGCAGCCATCGAGGCGCGCGCAATTCCTCAATGTCCATGGGCTCACCACGAGTAAGGCCACGGCGCTCGCCGCCGCAGCGCGTAGCGCGGCATAGCGGTACGGAGGCGGTTGCGTGAACAGCAAGAGCGGACCAATCGCCAAGCTCGCCGGACGCACCAAGCTCGCTAGCCCTAATAACCCACCCGCATACACGATGGCCGGCCAGTGCCCACGAAAGCGCAGCGCCGCCAAACCCGAAGAAAGGATGAGCAAGGCGGCCAAAGGCTCCGTCATCACGACGGCGGAATAAGCGATCAACCCGGGATGGAGCGCAGAAAGGGTCGCGGCGATGCGGGCGCGATCTCGATTCACGTAGTAGCGCGCGAAGCGGTGGACGATCGCGACCAAGGCGGCACCGACGATTGCATTCACGACCGGGGCTACCACCAGCTCCGAGCCGAACAGGCGATAGCAGAGCCCCAACAGCGCGCTGTACCCCACTGGGTAATGAACCCATGGTTTCCACAGTAATTGGCCGTGGGCGAGCACGTCCTCCGAGTAGCCCAAGCCGCGCGCAATCCGCTCGGCGCCAAAGTGATAGTAATGACCGTCCCAAACGGGCTCTTTGGCCCAGGCGATGGCCACGAACAAGCGCGGCAAAAGCGCGGCGACGAATACCGCGATCGTAAAGGCCGCGTCCCCGGGCGCGCCGGGCGCCCGCGTTGAGCTCTCACTCAAGGCTCTGGATCCCCGTCGTTGAGCGCGCGCCATTCGCGCAAACGGCGCAGGTAGGTCTTGGACACCTGGGTCGCATCGAGCTTCAAGAACTTTGCCAGTTGTTGCACGAAGCCGCGCGCGTACACGAGCGCGGGCAGCTCGGAAAATTTCTCGGCTTCGATAGCCTGCAAGTGGCTCGAAGAAATCTTGGTCAGCTTGGCGATCTCACTCAGCTCGATGCCCTGCGCCTCGCGCACCTTTCGCAGCAGTATCCCCGTAAACTCCGTCTCGCCGTTGATTTCGCGGGAGAGCTCTTTTTGCAACATGGATCGCTCGGCTTCGAGCGCGCCATCGAGCGCGGCGTTCCGCCTCGGTGCTTCCGTTCGTTCGGCGGGAAAGACAGAGGCGTCGTACGCCTTCCTACGGAGCGGGTCGAGCAGGGTGTCGTGCGCTTCCTCGACGCGAGACTGCTCGGTACGCAGTTGCTCGCCGCGCATGAGCGACGTGAGAGGCAAGCTGCCCGGTTGATAGAGCTCTTTCTGTCGCTTGTAAGCGCGTCGCAGGTCTTCATCGCTCGCGCTTTGGTGGGTCCAGAGAACGTCGTACAGGTTCGGATCACCCGGCACCAAAGACAGCGCGGGGGCGCGTTGCGGCTGTTCCCGCGTGGTCGACAGCGCGAGCACACGCCGGGCGATGCGCTCCAGATTGCGAGCGCTTTTGCTGGTCGGGCTATCGATCAATAGTGGGCGACGATGCTGGACGCTGAGCCAAACCGCGTCGTCTTGCTCGATGTGCCCGACATAGTCGAAATGCACCCCGAGGTATCGCTCCGCCATGTCGCACATCGCCGGCCCGAGCTCGGTGTCGCCGCGCAGGCGCCCGTTGTTCACGACCAACCGCGGCCGCAGCTTGACCAGCTCGGACGCGGAGAGCTCACCCAAGCTCGAGTCGTAACGCGCCACCGTGCGCACCAGATCCTGGGGGGCTGGCAGTGGACCGAGCTCGGCCTCGGCGCGCTCCAAGAGACGCATTTTGAAGCGATCTTTACCCAGTGCACGCCGCATCGTGCGTTGAAAGAGAGCGCGCGTGAAACGGTACGTGGCTTCGATTGCCGGCGGCTCCGGCGCCGCCACGCAAATCGAGATGTCGGCGCCGAGAAATAGGTCGAGTGTCGCGGGGCTCGTGCCCGCGCCGAGATCCAAAATCACGTAGTCGACGTCGAGCTTTTGAACCTGTCGGGCCCAGCGCGGCTTCCGCCCGGGGCGTACCGGCACCGGCGAGCCGATGCGGTAACCCTGAGGCACGAGCTGTAGGCCAGGTACTTGCGTAGGCAGAGCGACGAGGGGCTCGTCCTCGTCCGTGTCCTCACCGGGGTCCGGCGTGTTGGGAAACTCAATACCGAGCACCGTGTGTAAGGCAGCGCCGGCCGGGTCGGCGTCGATCAGCAACACGGACCGACCGAGCTGAGCGACGTACACGCCGAGATTGACGGCGAGCAAGCTCTTACCAACCCCGCCGCGGCCACCACCGACCGCGATGGTACGCCGCACGCCAGGTGGCGGAGCGATGCCTTGTGAGGAATCGGGCGGGTAGGAAGGCGTCGTCGAGTCCGACATGCCGGAGGCTGCGATTTACCTGACTCGCGCGGGCTTCGCTATCTTCAGGGCCGCACAGGCTCGAAGCGCCGGGCCAAAAAGCCCAAAAACATTCGACAAAGGCGGCAAATCTACGCATGCCGCTGGCCCTACGCGCGATCCGCCTTTCAAGACTGCCCGGGAGGAGACTACGCTCAGAGGCGCAATGTTCAGCCTTCGCTTGGCTGGGGCAGCCCTTGGTTTTGCCCTGTTCAACTCTCAATTGACCACCTGTCGATCCCCCGGCGAGGGAGGCTCGGAAGCCGCGCCCACGCATGCCGAGGCCAAGGACGTGACGCTCGTCGGCGTCGACACCGGCGATCTTACCGGTCGCGAAAAGGCGGATTGGTCTCGCTATGTTTCCGATTTGCTAGCGCCTTGTCCCGATCAGCCTGTGAGCCTGGCCCAATGTGTGTCGGAAAATCGAAGCTGTAAGCAATGCCTGCCCGCGGCGGCTTTTTTGGTGAAGCAAGTGCGCCGCGGACGTACCCGGGGCCAAGTCGAAGCCGCTTATCGCGGACGCTTCTCCATGGACATGATCAAGAACGTGGAGCTGGAAGATTCGCCGACGAAAGGCGCCCCGGGTGCCCCCGTGTCGATCGTCGAGTTCGCGGATTTCGAGTGCCCACATTGCGCGGCAACGCGTCCGATACTCGATGACTTGTTCAAGCGCTACGACGGCCAAATTCGCCTAGTTTACAAGAACTTCCCGCTCAGCATGCACCAATATGCCGAGAAGGCGGCGCGCGCCGCGATTGCCGCTTACAAGCAGAACAAGTTTTGGGAGATGGAAGTCTTACTGTTCGACAATCAGCAAAGCCTGGAGCAATCGAACGTGGAGCAGCTCGCCAAAACACTCGGGCTCGACATGCCACGCTTCGTCAAAGACCGCGATAGTGAGGCCGTCGCAGATCTAGTGGCCCGTGATCGCAAGCAGGGCGAACGACTCGAGATCGCGGCGACGCCGACCATGTACATCAATGGTAGGCAATTCGAGAGCTCGGGTGAGTTCAAAGAGGACCTCGACGACTGGGTGACACTCGAGATCAAGCTAGCTGGTGGCAACGCCGTGCCCACGCCGGTAACTGCGGCCAGCGGCGCGCCGAGCTCCTCCGCACCCGCCAGCGCATCGCCCGCTCCGGCTCCGGGCAAAGCAGCCAAGCCCAAGGCCAGCGCTCTTTGAGAGTAGTCAGCGCCGATCTCGGCTGTTTTCCCAGCGGGCGTCATTACCCCGGAATTGCGCACCTGTTGCGCATCGTGGCGGCCGGTCTGCTGGACGAGTTCGCGGCCGATCACGCGGTTCACGGCCTCAAGCTGGTGGCCATCGACACCGAAACCACGGGCCGCGACCCGCTCACCGATCGTATCGTGGAAGTCGCGTGCGTTTTCTGGCGCGACGGGGGCGTGGTCGAACGGAAGAGTTGGCTCATCAACCCGGGCTGCCCCATCCCGCAAGAAGCCGTCGAGATCCACGGTATCGGTGACGACGCGGTGCGCGATGCCCCGCGCTTTTCCGCGATTGTAAACGAGCTGTACGCCTGTCTCGAAGGTCATGTGCCAATCGCTTACAACGCCGAGTACGACCGCAAAATTTTGATGTCGGAGCTCGCGCGCGTGGTGAGTCTTCCGCCGACGGCCCCCCCCGCATTTCGAAAGGGCGTCGAGTGGGTCGATCCATTGGTTTGGGCTCGCGAGCTGCAAAAGCTCGAGAAGAGCCGAGCCCTTGGCGATGTGGTGAGCCGGTTGGGCATCGTGCTCGACAATGCCCACCGCGCCGCCGCCGACGCCGAAGCTACCCTGCGTGTGTTCGCGGCATTTCTGAGCGATACGCGCGTACCCAAGGCGTACGGTGCGCTGATCCAAGAGCAGCGGCGCCTGGCGCGCGCCTTCGAGGACGAACGCGGCTACTGGAAGCGCTGAGCGATTCGGACGGCGCCCCGCCGTAACGAGTCGTCAATACGACTTTGGCGCGCGACACGCGCCCGCACGAGCGTTAGCAGAATTAGAGGTGCTGGATGCGGCGATGAGACGTCGGCGGTGGCACTACGCTGCGCGCGGCGGTAACGTATTCTTGTCGGCTTCGATCACCTGCACGACGCGTTTCAGGGCGTCGAAACACGCCGGGTCGAGCTGGGTGCCGACGGTGTCGGCCATGATGGCCAAGGTCTTGTCGATGGGGATCGCGCCGCGGTATGGGCGCTCCGCGGTGATGGCATCGAAGATGTCCGCGGTCGTGATGATCCGAGTCTCCAACGCGATGCCCTCGGCGCTGAGCCCGCGCGGGTACCCCTTGCCGTCGAGCCGCTCGTGATGCGCTGCCGAGATCACCGCCAGCTCCGCGAATTGCGGAATGCGCGACAAGATCTCCTCGGTGAAGACAGCGTGCTTCTTCACGGCTTCCCATTCGGCGGCGTCGAGCTTGCCCGGTTTATCGAGGATGGAATTGCTCACGCCCAGCTTGCCCACGTCATGGAGCAGCGCGCCGCGGTACAGCCAGCGCCGGCGCTCCGCGCTCAACCCGAGCTCGGCCGCGATAAGGTCGGTATACAAAGCGACGCGCCCGCTGTGCCCGGCCGTGTACGGGCTCTTCGAATCGACGATCTCGCCAAATGCAGCGGCGACCGCGTCGAGATAATCTTCGTCGACTTCGATTTGCTGTAACGAGGGCTCGGCGGCAAATACAATCTCGCTCAAGTCCGCGGACCCGAGTTTACTCCACATGTCATCGTCGACGGCGATCGCCGTGAGCAAATCGACCAGCTCCGGATCGAACCAAGTCCCGCGCCGAGCTTGGGCCTCGGTCAGGGCGGCTTGGGGCCCTCCCGCCGTGTGAAACACGTCGACTACCTGCGAGAGCAGGGCGATGCGCGAGTAAATCGGAATCGCCGCGCCGACCAAGTGCTCGGGGCGACCCTTGCCATTCCATTGCTCGTCCAAGCTATGAATGCCCTGCGCCACGCGCTCGTGAAAGCGGAGGCGCCGCGCGATCGACGCGCCGCGCTGACAGCGCGTGGTGACGAGCTCCTGCGCTGCTTCCTCGCGTGTCTTCAGAGAGCTAAGCAAGATCTTGAATTTGTCCAGCAGGCCCCCGCCGAGGGCGGTGTGACTGAGCACGAAGCGCACGACTTGTGGGAAGCTTCCGTCGACCCACTTGAAATCGCGCTTGAACTCGATGTCGTCGGTCATATAAAGCTCGCAGATACGCGCGGCGTTGCTGCTGCAACCGACGTCCTTGAGCAGCAGTGTGTAATAGAGCTCCCACAGCGACTCCTCCGGTAAGTTCAGCGCATGGCCGAGCCGCATGCCGATCAAACAGCAGCGAACGCAATGGCCTGGCGGCTGACCTTCGGTGATATCTAGGGCGTAGCTGAGGGCGCCGATGAGTTGCGCTAGAGGTAGCGGATTGTTGGACATCTCGCGCGCGTCTCCTGTACGGGCAAGAGCGGCCACGTTCCGCAAAAATTCAGCTCTGCTGCCCTTGTGCGGGGCAAACGCACGAACATCCGCCTCTGCGGGTCGAACCGCGGATCAAGGGTAGGGCGGCTTTTGCCCTGATCAGTCAGATGAAGAGGCTGGACTCCGCCGGTTGGGAGTGGGCCGGAAAAGGAAAGGCACGGTGTCTCCTTCGGGTAGCAGCTGGCGGAGTCCGACGCAGCTGGTTCGTAGGCCATTCTCTTAGCGAGTGAGCTCGCCCGCTACGCTCACGCGCAGAGCCGCGCAGGGTCAATCGCTCGACCCTGCGCCAAGCGCTCCTTCGTTACTTACCCTTCTTCGCCGCCGCCGCGCTCGCCTTGTTCGAGGCGTTCGTCTTTTTTTGATCTTTGCTGGCCGTGTCCTGCTTCTTGTTCTTGTCTTTGGCCTTTGGAGACTTGTCGCCCATGTGATGTACCGTCCGGGTTGGAGTTGAGAGGCACTTTCAACTTATTCGAAGTTCTCGTGAGGTGAAAGCACCAGCGTAGACCCCGCTACTCGGGGATGCGGAAGCCTTTCGGCAAGGTAAGGGGGCTGCCGCGGAAGGGCGGGACGTGCGCGCCTCGAAACACAATAGCCACGCACTGACCGACGGGCGTGCCGTTGAACGGAGATGAAACGCTGACCGATTTGACGGGGCCGTCAGGCGAGAAGGTAACGTTCGCGGTGCCGGCGCCGGTGGGGCCATGCGGGCGTTTGCAGCCCGCGGCGGCCAAGGCCGCTGAGCTCAAGGTCGACAGCACCGCACCGCGATCGAGGGGCGCACGCCGGTCCGCCGGCGGCAGCGCCGCCGGCTCCGTGTCGTCTTTATGCTTGCTCGTTGCAACGAGCAGCGCGGCGCCGGCTTTTTCTGCAAGGGCGCTTTTGTGCGGGCCGATGCCGGTGAGGGCATTGCTCATGTCTACCGCGCTCGGCGTATTCGACTGCGTAGCGTTTGCCGTTGGTAGGCTATCGATATTCACGCCCTGGGGCCCTGCCGATTCAGCGTGCGCCGGCGCGTGCGGGGCCGCGCGCGTGGTCGAGAGTTGTGTCGTGATCAATGGGGCGGGCAGCTCTCGCTGAGTTACCCAAAAGATCGAGCTTGCCGCCGCGGCCAAACCGCCGATGGCAGCGAAAAGCGGGAGCAGGGTGGGCTTAGGGTCTCGTCCCCGGTCCAATATTGGAGGCCGCGGCGTGCCCGTGCCCGAGTTGGATCCAGGCAACGCGCCGGTCGGAGGCTCGAAAGTGGAGGCGAGCACCTCAGATGGGGACACGCCCGACTGAGAGCTAGAGATGCCCGACGCCGAGCGATCCGGCGCGGCTGGCAGATCCGGTACCAGGCCGTTCGAGACCGCACCGTCCGCGACCGTGAGCGCCTCACGCAATGCCTGGCGCTGTTGTTCGATGCGCGAGCCCAAGACGCGCCTCACCAGTTGGCCCACCCCCGCGTGCGAGACCATGATGCGCTCGTCTTTGAGGTAGTGCTCGAGGGCGTCGCGCAGGGCGGCGGCGGTTTGGAAGCGCTCGTTCGGGTTCCGAGCCAAGGCCTTTTTAACGATGGCGGCCAGCCCATCGGGGTACTTCGGATAAATTTCCTTGGGTGCGGGGATGCGCCCATTTTTTACGAGCTCCAGCGTTCCCGCAGCATCCTCGCCGCGGAAGAGCCGCTCGCCGGTGGTCAGCTCGAAGAGCACGATGCCCAAGGCAAACACGTCACTCCGCCGGTCGACTTTGCCTGCGCGGGCCTGCTCTGGGGACATGTACCCGAATTTGCCTTTGATCTTGGCATCCGAGTCGAGATTGCTGTGCACGGTCGCGTTCGCCACGCCGAAATCCACGAGCTTGGCTAGGCCGTCGAGGCCCACTAGAATGTTGTGCGGCGAAATATCGCAGTGCACGATATTTCGAAGCTCTCCGTCCCAGCCGCGCAGCTCGTGCGCCACGTGCAACCCGGCGGCGGTGTCGGCGATGATCTTCACGGCCATCTCTGCAGGAATGGCGCGACGACGTTTGGCCTCCTTGATGAGGGCGCGCAGCGAGTCGCCCTCCACCCAATCCATGGCCATGTACAAGATGCCATCGGCCTCGGACACTTCGTGCACCTTGACCACGTTCGGGTGGTCAATGCTGCGCACGATTTGCCCTTCCTCCAAAAACATCGCGCGGAAGTCCGAGTGTCGTGCCAGCTCCGGCAACATCGCCTTCACCGCCAACAAGCGTTGCGTGTCGCCGGCATTCTTTTTCTCGCGCGCGACCCAAACGCTGGCCATACCGCCGCGACCAAGGCGCGTGAGCAGCTCGTAGCGGCCGAGTGTCGACCCTGACTGAAGTTCGGCGTGCATGCCCAGAGGTGGCACCGCAATGCGGGCCCGCTCGACATTTATGCCACGAGTTTCGCGACGATGCGAGCCCGCGACTCATCTCGTGGCGAGCGCGGAGGCCGGCGCAGATGTGGGTGCTTCAGGGTGTGTCGGAGTCTGGTGCCGTGTTGCTCGCCCCGGGCTCGCCGCCTACTCGTGGGTTCGGCGCAATCACTTTCAGGGTGACGTCGAGCAGGAGTGTCTCTCCCGGCGTGAGCTCCACCGTCCGCCGCTCCACGGCTGCGTTGGGATGTTCGAGGCGCACGTAATGGCTGCCCGGCGTGAGGGGAATCGAACGCGCGAAAGGTGTAGTTTCGACCTCTTGCCCATCGACGATCACGTGGGCCCAAGGATGGGCCACTACCCGCAAAAATGCGTGCCCAGCCGGTAATAGCTCCAGCCTTCGGCCGGCTGCTGCGGCTACCGAAGCCCCCGCCGTCTTCGCCGACAAAAGCTGAATCGAAAGGCCGCCCCCAACGATCAGTGCGAGCGCCAGGAATAGACCCGAAACGGCAAGACCGACCCCTCCCTCACGCGGCCGCGCGGTCCGCGCACCCTGGCCTTTCCGCACGCTGCCTTCGACTAGACGAGCCCGGATTAGGGTGTCACTCAGCAGGGGCGCGGTCGGCTCGGCGCCCAGCTCGCGCGCGGCCGCCTCCAGAATGCTGCACGCTTCCTGGCTCGAGTCGAAGCGGTCACTCGGCATTTTTTCGAGGCAGCGCTGGGTCACGCGCTCCAGCACCGCGCTGATGCCGGGTGCTTTTTTGCCAAGCGCGGGCAGTGGATCGCGCCGAATCCGGAGCGATGTGCTGCGGTCGTCCGGACCATCGAATGGGCGTTCCCCGCTGAGCATTTCATACAGCAGGACGCCGAGCGAAAACAGGTCGCTGCGGCCGTCTGCGCGCTCGCCCAAGATTTGCTCCGGTGACATATACGAGGGGCCGCCGTACCCGGAGCCGCCCTCCAGTAGCTCAGGCGCGGTCGGCATGCGCTCATCGAAAGCTACGCTGAAGTTGGCTAGCTTCAGTGCCCCGTCCGCGGCGATCAGCACGTTCTTCGGTTGCACGTCGCGGTGCACGACGCCGTGAGCGTGCGCGTGGGCCAAGGCGCGGCACACCTCGAGCGCAACTGCGCAGGCGAACGCTTCGGGCAAGCGCTTCGTTTTTTTCAACACCTCGTCCAGCGAGACGCCATCCACGTACTCGAGCACGAGCCACATGCGCTCGCCGCGGCGCACGAAGTCGTAGACCTTCAAAATGTTTGGATGGTTCAGTTCCGCGAGCAAACGCGCTTCGCGTTCGAGCGAAGCCGCAAAAGGCGAGGACGGCAGGATGCTCGAGCCGAGCGATTTGACGAACGCGGGCCGACCGAGCGGCTCTTGAACCGCATGATAGAGGTCAGTGATCGGCCCTGTGCTCAGCTTTTTTACGACTTCGCAGCCGTCGAAGCGCTCCGCTGGGGGCATTTGGCGCGCACGTTAACATCGCAAAACGGCCTGGTGTCGAGCCAACTCGTCTCGCCGTTGAGACTTCCCGGCCGTGGCGTTAGAACGCAGAGTGCCAGCCTATGAACGGCGAGTCCCCTCTCCACCCCAACGCTCCACGACCGCGGCACTGGGCCGTGCGTGAACGGGTGCTCGCCTGGTTCAGCGCGCTCAAAGCCTATTTCAGCCAGCAAGATCCCACGTTTTTGACCGCCTTTGGGCCGGCGTTCGGGCTGAGCGTGCTGCTCTACGTGCGCAGCCCACTTTCGAATTACATTTTCGACGAGCAAGAGGCGCTCCTTGCCAACCCGTACGTGAACGGTCAAGCGGGCCCCTTCTGGCGGGCATTCTCCCGAGACTTTTGGGGCCTACCGCCCGACCGCAGCATTGGCTCCTACCGCCCTCTGCCAGATCTCGTGTGGCGTGCGCTCTGGTTCGTCAGCCATCGCCCGTTTTTGCACCACTGGGTGAACGTATTGGTGCACGCGGTCAATGCGTCGCTAGTTGCCGGCTTCGTGCTGTTGATCAGCCGTCGGCGTGCGACGGCTTGGCTGGCGGGAGGGTGTTTTCTGGCATCTGCCGTGCTCACGGAAGCCGTCACCGGCGTGGTCGGCATCGCGGACGTCTTCGGTGGTTTCTTCGTGCTGGGTGCGCTCTCTCTGCTCCGGCGCGGGCTCGTCGTGATGACCGTGGCCGTGTTTTTTTCCGTCGTCCTCGGGCTGCTCAGCAAAGAAAGCGTGCTCGTCGCCGTTCCGCTCTTGCCCTGGGTAGCCCTGGTCAGCGCGCCGATCCTGCATCCCGAGCGGCCTTTGCGCGCCTTGCGGGCGCTGGCGGCCTTCGTAGCATCGGCCGGAGCTTTGATTGCGTACACGTACTTTCGTCGTCGCTTCTTCCCGGTCATCTCACAGGTCGACGCGGGTGCCGCGCTACCCGCGTCGGCGGGCGCCCTGGCTCGAGCCTTGTCCGGTTTTTTGCACTGGTTTCAGCAACCCCAATTGCCGCACGACCCCGTCAACAATCCCTTGGTCGACGTGGATTTGCCGCACCGCGTGGCTGGGGCGCTGCGCGTCTACGCGAGCGGGATCGGGCAGCTTATTTTCCCGTGGACTTTGAGCGGTGATTATTCCTTTCCCCAAGAGCCGAGCCCGACGCGGGTCGTCTTCCCGGGGAGCGTGCTCGGGGGCGCCCTCATGATCATCCCACCCCTTGCGGGCATCGGACTGTGGCTGGTGGCGCTGGTTCGCGAGCGGAGACTTCGGCAACGCTCGGGCGTGATTGAGAACGGCCCGATGCTCGCCAGCGAGCGCTTGGGGTCACTCGTGTTGATGGCGATCGGCCTGGTCTGGTTGCCGGTCGCGTTCTTCCCGCACTCCAACATCCCGGTACTACTCCCGACCATCCGCGCAGAGCGTTTTTGGTATCTGCCGGCGTTCGGTTCGGCCTGCGTCCTGGCCGTGGTATTCGGCTGGCTCACTCGCCGTCACCGGCGATGGGCGCCTTTTGCGGTGTGCGCTTTTCTCGGATTTCAAGCGTTTGCCGCACGCTTACATGCCTTCGACTACACGGACGATCTCATTTTTTGGCGCGCGACCCACAACGCCGCGCCGCGCAGTGCCAAAGCCCAGCTCAACTACTCGGTGATGCTGGGGGCCAGGGGCCAGCTGGACGAACGCCTCAGAATCAACGCAGAGGCCATGCGCCTAGCGCCCCTGTGGCCCATGGCCCACGTCTATTATGGAGACACGTTGTGCCGCTTGAAACGCGCGGAAGAAGCGTGGCCCCACTACGTTCGCGGCTTCGAGCTCGCGCCCAACGACTTGAACCTGATTGCGCTTGGCCTGCAGTGCGCATGGGAAGAAAAAATAATCGACCGTCACAAGGACGAGCTGCTCGCCCTATCCGAGAAGCACCCTGGCAGTTGGCTCGCATTCTTGGGCAGCGACATCGTGTACAACGGCGTTGCTAACGGCGGCGTACAGAAGAAATATCGACCGCGCGCGTACGACGAGGGACCAAAGAGCGACGCATCGCCCTAGTCGAAAGCGGTGTTCCGGAGCGAGACCCGGCCGTGCCTCGCGTTTTCGCGGTGAGTGGCTCGTCGTTTGCGCGCACGCGGGCGCGCAAACGGAGCCGGCTACCCTCGGCGAGCATTCGAATCGTCGACGCGAGCGATGCCGACGCTGCCCCCCCTCTACGCCGAACGCGCTCGCAAAAATACTTGTTATCGAGCTTGGTGATGGCGCACAGCGAACGGGACCGCCGGGCACTAGTGCTGCGTCCCAAAAGTCGTAACGTATTTGCCGCTCAGGCTTGAAGAACGCGGCTGAAGCGCGCGAGACAAGGGCACGGGGCCGGACCGCCGATGTTGCCAGAGTAGGTCCATCGATGGCGCGGCGCAGACATCGTTCCCGCTTGCCGAAATTGTAGATCGCGGCGGCGAGGTCGCGCACGTTGGCGAATCAGCGGCGCCAAGAGCAGAACGGGTGAGGACGCCGAACCAACTCTCCACCTGGTTGAGCTAGCTGTCGAGCGGTGCCCGACCTGCGTTCAGCTCGGCGGCCCCGTCGCAGTCTGCACGTTGCCGCCCCTATGGCGGCCAAAAAGACCATCGCGGTCGCGCGAAGGCTTCCGACTGCAGCTCGGATCGCCGAGTTTGTCGGCATCGACCGACTTAGCGAGCCGGCCCCCGAAGCGCCGCTTGCGCTATACACCAGGGTTGGTCGAGGCGCGCCGCCGCTCGTACCGCCGCCAATCGACGATCGGCATCGGGGGCCCGAGCCGCAACTGCGCGCACCGTCGGCCCGTACCAGCCGAGGCGGGGGCAACAGCTCTTGGCCGACGGCATCCCCTTCGGACAAAGTAGATACCAAACCGCTTCTGCCCGATGGGTGCACGCGAACCGCCGGTCAGGCGAGGCAAGCTTGAACGGCCGCGCCGCCGAAGGCTTTGACGCTTAGAACGCGCGCGTGACCATCAGTGCGACCAGGCGATGCTGGTCCGAAAGGGAAGGTAAAGTGCGATAGCCAAGAAATTCGGAAGAGTC
>CAHJWM010000079.1 GCA_903642325.1 Myxococcales bacterium
GGTCCGTGGCTCGCCGGTAGCAGCCTCCACGACGCGCGGCGTGCCGCCGCTCAAGCTGGCCACCGCCCACACGGCCGCGGCCACCGCCGCAACCGCGAGCCAGACGAAAGCACTGCCGCGCTTCGACCGCTGGTCGGCCTGCGCGGAGGCTGCTTCCTCGTCCTCGGGCGGGGCCACGTCTTTGCGCTCGCGCGACGGGCTGCTTTCCGGGATTGGCGGCGCGCCAAGACCGAATTCGGTATTCAGCGGCTCGGCGCTCGGGCCGGCGAGGGTTGCGGAGGGGCTTGCCGCGGGATGCACCGCGCTCATGTCGTGAAGTGGGACCGTGCCCATGCTGGCGCGGGGCGCGGCAAGCTGAGGCTCAATCTCGAAGTCTTCTACGTCCGGCTGCGGCGGCGGTGAGACGAGGCCACTCACGTCGATGGTCGGTGCGCCCAAGTCCCCGCCGTTGCCTGCGTTCAGGCCGACCAAGAATTCGTCGAGCTGCTTTTTGCGTCGAGGCGGATGCACGAGCCCTGGCTCATGGGTCAACGCATCGAGCGGTGGCGCATCCGACAACCTGGTCGGCTCGATCTCTTCGAAGTCGACCGATTCCGGCTCGTCGTTTGATCTGGGCGCGATCGGGGCGGCTAGCTCGCTGTCCCAAATCGAGCCCGTGTCGTTCGGGCGAGGCGTGCTCGTCGCGGCCGCCGGCGGGGCCACTCCCATTTTTCCCTTCGCCCGCGGAGGCGCCGGGGGGGGACGCCGAGCCGAATGAGGCCTGGGCATAGTGTCGACATTGCGCGCGTCGACCGAGATTTCCGCCTCACAATTGCGGCACTTGACCGTTACGATATTGCCCGACACCTTGCGCCGAAACAGGTCGTCTCCCAACAAAAAGCGCGACTCACAGGCAGGGCATGAAACGGTGAAGGGCATGTTCTGAATCAGCGGGCGCGTCGCTCGCGGCTAAGCCTTGGCGGAAAGGATCGATCGGATCTCGCGCATCCGCAAGCGAGCGCCTTGTTACAGCCGGGGCACAATCGCGGACAAGTGCCGACCGCTCGCCCTGCCGTCCCGCCGAAAAGAAAAGAACCGTTCTGGCTCCGCTACGGTGCAGCCCCACACGTCGTCGACGTCGGCTTGGTCGAGACCATTGGCGAGGAGCTCCGCACGCAGCATACGTCGCAGATCGATGTGCGGCTTCGCGCGCGAGCGATCCACGATCTCGGGATCGAGCGATGCTCGCACGATGGTTCGAGCCACGTCCTCCGACACTTCGAACGCGGCGAGCGAGATGTGCGGACCGATCGCGGCGATCAGATCGGGCTCCGGGGCCAGACTACGCAAGCCCGCGATCGTCGCGCTGACGATTCCTTGCACGGCGCCGCGCCAGCCCGCGTGCGCGGCGGCGACCGCGCCGCTCCGGCGATCGGCAAGCAAAACCGGGACGCAGTCCGCGCTGCGCACCCCGCACGCGAGCCCTGGCGCGCGGCTGAACAAAGCGTCCCCCTCGACGTGAATGAGCTGCGCCTGGATTTCGTCACCGTTCAGGGCGTGCGCGACGCGGCCGTGCACTTGCGACAAGAAATGGACGCGAGCGGGAGCGACGCCGAGCTGCACGGCGGCTCGCTCCAAATTACGTCGAACATTGAGCTCCGTGTCGCCGGCGGCGATCGAAAAGCTCAGGCTTCGGTACGCGCCTTCCGACACTCCTCCGCCCCTCGTGAAGAAAGCATGTCGGAAGCCTGCTTTACGCAGCAGGTCACTTTCCAAGAGCTCAGCGCGATCACTCATGGCTAAGTCATGCGGCCCATGGGCCCTTTGTTGCAAGTTTCCGTCGCGGAAGGCCGCGCTGGGCGTCAACTCGCCAGGATGACCGGGGTCAAGTTCGCCGTGCTCGTAGCCGGCAGTAACTTTTGGTATCTCTGAAACGGCATGCGCCCCAAGGACCAATTCGTAGGCCGCGACATCCTCGGGGGCGAATATCAGATCTTGGAAAAGATCGGCACGGGCGGCATGGGCTCGGTCTACAAGGCGTCCCAGCCGGCCATGAATCGCATGGTGGCGATCAAGATCCTCCACCCGAAGCTCGCGAATCGCAAAGATCTGGCCTCCCGTTTCCGGCGCGAAGCGCGCGCCATGAGCCAGCTCTCCCACCCGAACACGGTCAAGGTGTTCAACTTCGGAGAGCTCGAGGAAGACGGCTCGCTGTACATCGTGATGGAGATGCTGGAGGGCAGGAATCTCAATCAAACGGTGCGAAAAGACGGCCCAATCCCGCCCGAGCGCGCAATCCCAATCCTGATCCAGGTGTGCGGTGCTCTGCAGGAGGCCCATGACCTCGGCATCGTGCACCGCGATCTGAAGCCAGAAAATATTTTCTTGGCTCGCCAGGGCGGCATCAATGACTACCCAAAGGTGTTGGACTTCGGCTTGGCCAAGGTGACGGAGCGGCAAATGAATCCCGGCTCGATCATCCTCACCCAAGAGGGCATGGTCTTTGGCACACCGGAGTTCATGTCCCCCGAGCAGGCGCAGGGCAAGACTCTCGACGCCCGCAGCGATATCTATTCGCTAGCCGTGATCTTGTATGAAGTGCTGACCGGCAAGCTCCCATTCAGCGCCAAGTCGCCGATGGAGTACATCCAGAAGCACGTCACTGAGCCGATCATTCCCCTGAGTGAACGCGTTCCCGAACACCGCTTCCCAAGTGCGCTGGACGAAGTCCTGGCCCGCGCGCTGTCGAAAAAACCCGAGCAGCGTTTCCAGTCTGCCTCTGAGTTTGCGGAAGCACTGCGCCCGTACGGCGGGCCCGCGGCGCAGGCCTTGCCGGCACCGGGTCAGACCAGCAGTGCTCCCGAGCCGGCGCGCACATCCGAGCGCAGGCCTCCGTTGCAGAGCAGCGCGGGGGGTCAGAGCCAGAGCAGCACGGCCCTTTTGCTAGGCGTGGCCGCGCTGTGTCTGATCGTCGGTGTTTTGTCGGCGGTCATGTTGATGCGCTTTCTGGGCCACTGATGCGGTTTCCGCCTCGGGAAGCGCTGTTTCGTTACGCTCGGCTGGCCGCGTACGCCAGCGGGGGCCTCGCGCTGCTGACCGTCCTCGCCGTGTTGCTAGTCATTCGTCACTATGAAGGCGGTCTGCCAGACGTGCATGATTTGCGCACTCACTACCAGCCGTCGCAGGTGACGCGGGTGTTGGCCAGAGACGGAACGGTGCTGGCGAGCTTGTTCGTGGAACGGCGCACCGTCATTCCGTTCGCCGACGTGCCGAGTCACGCAAAGCTTGCGTTTTTGGCCGCCGAGGACGCGCAATTTTACGAGCACCAAGGCCTCAATTACTTCGGTATGCTCCGCGCACTTTCGGCCAACCTGCGAGCCGGGCACACGCGTCAAGGCGCGAGCACCATCACCCAACAGGTGGTGAAAAACGTCCTGCTCGATTCCGAGCGCACTTACCAGCGCAAGATCAAGGAAACGATCCTCGCGCGGCGCCTAGAAAAGGAGCTGAGTAAGGACGAGATCTTCGCGCTTTATCTGAACACGATTTACCTCGGACATGGCCGCTACGGAATCGAAGAAGCCTCACGCTATTACTTCGCCAAAAAAGCCAAAGAACTGGACGTTGCGGAGGCGGCGTTACTGGCGGGCTTGGTCGCTTCTCCGGAGCGTTATTCGCCTCGCCGAGACGAAGCGCGGGCGCTCGGCCGCCGCCGTTACGTGCTGGACCAGATGCTCCAAAAGAGCTTCATCACGCAGGATTTGCACGATTTAGCTCAGGCCTCGAAGGTGCGGCTTGCGCCCGCTTCCGACGGCGAATCGGAGCTTGCACCGGAGGTCGTGTCGTACGTGAAGAAGGTGCTCGACGATGTCGCGGGTGAGAGCGCCGTGCGCGGCGGCTTCACCATCGAGACGACGATCGACCCCGGGCTGCAAGCGGCGGCGCGGCGGGCCGTGCGTGAGAATCTCGACAGCTACGCCATTCGTCAAAAGATACTACCGCCATTCACGCAGGCGACCCGCCGCTCATGGGGCCCACTTGCGACTGGCGTGCCACGGCAAAACAAGATCTACGTCGGGCGGGTCGTGTCCGTTAACGACACCCAAGGCACGCTCGACGTGCAGGTCGGCGATGTGCTCGGCCGCGTCGCGCTGAATACCGAAGAGCGGTACAACGCGAAGCGCCTACCGCCAAGCGAGTTTGCCAGCCCCGGCGCCGCCCTGCGCGTGGGGCTGCTCGGCCCACCGGACAGCGCGCCGCCGGTGCCGCTGCGCTTGGAGCTCGGACCGGAGTCGGCCTTGGTGGCTCTCGATGTACGCAGCCACGAAGTGCGTGCGTTGATCGGCAGTTACGAAGCGGTCAGTGGCGGCCTCGATCGAGCCACCCGCGCGCGCCGCCAGCCCGGCTCTGCCTTCAAGCCGATTCTGTATAGCTACGCGCTGCATTCACGACGCTTCACGCCCGCCAGCATTCTGGATTTGACCCGCAAAAACGGCAAGGAACTGCAGAGCTATCGGGAGAGCGTGCGGACGGCGATCGCCGAGAGCGATAACTCCGCGGCCGACCGGCTGCTGGATGAAGTAGGCGCGGTGAACGTCGTCGAGTGGGCCCACGCTCTCGGCATCATGACCGATCTGCAGCCGACCCCGTCGCTCGCGCTCGGTGCCTACGAGGTGATCCCGATCGAGCTGTGTAGCGCGTTCGCCACCTTCGCCGATGGTGGCGAGCTCGAGCTGCCGAAGCTCGTATCGCGTATCGTGGCACCGGGCGGAAACGTTCTAGCCTTGCCCGTGCCGCCACCCGCACGCCGCGTCCTCAGCGCAGAGGAGGCTTATCTTACGACCAGCTTGCTGCGCGGCGTCATCGAACGCGGGACGGCGCAGCGGGCCAAGGTGCTCGATCGACCGCTCGCGGGCAAGACCGGAACCACCAATCTGGCGAAGGACGCCTGGTTCGTCGGCTACTCGACGGACGTCGCCGCTGCGGTGTGGGTTGGCTACGATGACGCCTTGCCGCTCGGTTGGGGCGAGGCCGGGGCCGCTACGGCACTGCCCGCGTGGGTGAGCTTCATGAAGATCGCGAGCCTTGGCAAACCCCCGACTGAGTTTCCAAAGCCGAGCACGATCGTCACTGTCGACGTTGACCCGGCGACCGGCCTTTTGCCGTACCCGGGGCAGACGGACGCGACCGAAGAAGAGTTCTTGGACGGTACCGTGCCGACCGACGTTGCCAAGCCCGACGCCGGCGCGGGCCTCGCCGATGCCGGGCCCGATGATGAGAATCAAGCGACAAAAAGCCCACCCGATGCGGGTCAGCGAGACGCCAGCGCGATCCCGGGGAACGAAACGCGCCCGTCACCGGTTTCGCCCCCGCCGTTCTGACGCCCACGCGAGTCCGCTTCCAAGCCCGCCCAAGGCGAAGTAAATCCGGGTCCCTATCATGAACAGCCCCACCATCAGCCATGCCTTGCTTCTGTCCGCCGCGAGCCTTTTGTGTACGCTAGCCAGCGCGTGTGACAAGCACGAAGCACCGCGCGACACGGAGACGGACGCCGCACCGCCCAAGGCCAAAGTCGCCACCGATGACGAGCCAGATTTGGCGCAAGCAGTTGCCTCGGTCGCTGCTGCTCGACCAGGCAGCGCGGGCTCGGCGGCGGGGGGCCCGCCGCCGAGCGGCATCTTCGCCCCCGGCGAGGCGGACAAGGCGCTCGCCAAAGGCGCGCCGGCCACGTTTACGTTGGGCAACGAAGGCGCCGAGCCGCGCGTGCAGCTCGGGCCGGCGCTGAAGCCGGGCAGCAAGCGCTCGGGAACGATCTCAATCGCCTCGCAGAGCGATCCGCAACAAGGAGCCATCCCGATTTCGTTTACCGTCAGCATCGAAGGCCAAAAGGCCAAGGTCGAAGGCGACGCGGGCGCGACGGTGCCGACACTGGTCGCAGTCAGGGTGCTCGGTGCCACCATCAACGCACCGGGTGTTCCGCCCGACCTCCAGGGCGCGGTGGCAAAGCTCAAGGGTTCGCGCGTCGACTATCAAATTGGTCCCGACGGTGCGGGCGCGAATTTTCATTTCGATGCTCCAAAGACCGTCGATCCGGCATTTCGAGACGCGTTGCGAGGTCTGAGCGACACGCTCTCGGTGCTTGCTCTCCCCTATCCGAGCAAGCCGGTGGGTGTCGGTGCCTACTGGATGGTCACCAGTCGCGATGCCGTGATCGGCCTCGACGTCGTGACCTACCGCTTGGTCAAGGTAGAGAAGGTCGAAGGCGCAACCGTCGAAGTCAGCCTCAATACCAAGCGTTACGCCGCTTCGTCGGCGTTCGACGTGGAGGGCTTACCGCCGGAGGCGCCCCACGTCATGGGCGAGTTTCGCGCGGGCGCCGAAGGTAAGCTCACGATCGCGGCGGGCGAAGCATTCCCGAAGAGCGGCGATCTGCAGTCTTTGGTCGGAGCGGAGCTCGGCGATGAGCCGCCTGCCGGAGCTCCAGGTCAGCCCAAGGCGCAGCGACCGATGGTGCAGGTGCAAAGTCGAGCCACGATCAACTTCGGCGCGCCCTGAAATGCAGGCTTCCGAATCGTGTAACGGGATTGATCTAGCCCAGGCCTAAGGCTATCTAACCGGCATGACTTTCGTCGTCACGGACAACTGCAAAGGCTGCCGGTTCACGGACTGTGTCGCCGTCTGCCCCGTCGATTGCTTTCACGGCGACGGCGAAATGCTTTACATCGATCCTGCCGAGTGCATCGACTGCGGAGCCTGTGTTCCCGAGTGCCCGGTGGAGGCCATCTTCGACGAAACGCAGGTGCCAGAGAATCAAAAGCACTGGACCGCGATCAACGCCGAGCGCAGTCCGGCACTGCCCGTCATCAACGTGCAAGGTGATCCGCTGCCGGGCGCACAGGAGCGCAAGGAAAAATTGGGCTTTTGAGGCGGCTGCGCGTTGCTCGCACGCGGGCGCTCAAGAAGCTTCACTTCACGACAGGCGCCTCGGCGATCACGGTGAGGTTTAGGCCGCCGGGGTAGTAATAGCTGGTGGCGTGGCCGTAGCCCATGACCTGAAGCCCGATGGGCAGGTTGGAGCTGAGCCGGTGTGCGCCGCTGGTCGTGCCTCCCATGAGTTGGACGCGGACCACCGACCAATCACCAGTGACGCTTTCCTTGATGCCGGCAAGGGGCGCGCCGTCGAGCGTGACCGTAGCCCCGGTAGGAACCAGCACGTCGGCCCAATTGAAAGCGAAGTCGTCGGGGGCGAGGAAAATGTAATCCTTGCGGAACTGTTCGACCGCGACCTCGTCGCTCATGCTCGAGTCACCGATGTAGCACTCGGGGCCGTCGTTGCATCCATTCTGCACCGTGCCGCTTTTCATGATCGACGTGAGCGCAAAGGGCTTGTCCCCTACCACTTCGAACCCTGGCGAGGCCGGCGTGGCCGGCGTTGAAGTATCGACCTCTACGATCTGGCCTGCGCTGAGCGTGCTGGGCGCGCCGACGGGGGGCGTCCCGCGGTAGTTGAGCGTGGTGCCGTCGAAATTGCCAAAAAAACGCACAAAATGCCCGGCGTTCGTCCCCTTGTGGGTGCTGGGCGAGGCCACCACGTAGTCTTTGCCCAACACCTCGGCAGGCAATACCGTTTCTTCCAAGTGGTCGGCGCAACATGAGCCCGGCATCGGAATCGGCGAGCTTGGTACGGAGGTGAGCGGGTTGAAGCCGATCAGCTGGACGGGCTTCGTGGCGTTCACGATCGAGCCTGAGATATCCGAGTGCCGCATATCCGCGTAGGGCGCGGGTTGGGACAAGAGCTCGAGCACATCGCCCGCGTTTACGTCGAACTCGACTACGTCCCCCTGTTTCCCCGCAGTAACCCCCGTGCCGGCGGCCATGGCATCGGCGAGCTGGATCTTCACGTGTGTGGAGTCCTGAGTCGCCGTGATCGTGAATCCGCCGGCGGCGTCCGATACGCCCGTGCCATCTGTCGAGCTGATCGGAAACGCGGACTTGCTCGTGACCCGGTAATTGCCGGTCAGCGCGCTGCTCGGGATCAGGAGCGACGCATCGGCCGAGACGGACTCGCAGTTCGTGCCATCGCTGTTCGAGGCATTGGGAGGATAGGTACAGGCCCGCATCTCGCTCGCCAGCTCGGCCGCGTCCTTCTTGTATTCTACGGGATTGAACTGCCAAACCGTGACGGGCACGTCGCTCGTCAGATGATAAGCGCCGCCGTCGACTCGAACCGACTTGGTCGGACGGGCACCGAGCGTTTTGGCGTCGAAGTCTGCGCCCTTCAGCTCCACTACCCAGGGCAGTTTGATCTGCTGTAGCGAACCGGGCTGGACGACCGCCGTAGCCGTGGCCGTGCCGCGGACGACCGTGATGTTGGCTGGCGTGGCGCCGGCATTGGCGACGACGGCGGCAAAATCGAACACGCTGTACACCGGGTTGTACACGACCGTGGGCCAGAAGTCGCAACCCACATAGGTTCGGTTGGCGACGGCATCGGCGCACGTGGTCGGGTTATCGCTGCTAGGCTGGCTGCCGTTGCCGGTGTCGACCCCGCCGCCATTGTCGATCGCGACCAGAGATCCCCCGGCGCCCGTGTTGATGTTGCCCGTGCCGCCTGCCGCGCCGGCGCCGTGCGGGCTGCTCGACCCGGTGTGATTCGCAGAGCAGGCCAGTGACGCTTGAAGAAGCGCTGGCCCCAGCCTCAGCCACGAAACAGCCCACTTCGACATGTCATCAATGTGCCCCCTCCCGCCCTGGCGCTTATGGTCCGATTCGATTGAATTCATGGCCGTTTGAGACGGAGCCGCAGCCACGCGCCGGCAGCGTCACGCGGGAATCAGTGCTCGAATGGGCTCGCGTCACCTGCGCCACGGCGGACTATCACGGGCGGGTTCACCGTGAGGTCGATGACCGTCGTCGGGTCCGTGCCGCCCGGACCTGCGTCGAGCACCAGAGCCAGACCAGGAAACAGGTCGTCGATCTCACTTGGGTCCGGATTGCCGGGCTCGCCGTGGCGCGACGCGGTGCTGGAAATGATCGGCCGCCCCAGCTCCTTGCAGATCGCCAGAGCCACCGGGTGCTTGGGGATGCGCACCCCCACGGTCTTGCGATTCGATTGCACGACCCGGGGGACCTCCCGCGTCGCTTCCAAGATGAAGCAGTAGGGACCGGGCAGGTACTTCTTCAGCACGCGGTACACGTCGTTGTGCATCACTGCGTACTTGGACACATCCGCCAGATCCTGACACACGAACGCCAGCATTTGTGAGCGCGCGAGGTTTTTGATCTGATACAGGCGATCGACGGCCTTTTTGCTGAACAAATCGCAGCCGAGGCCATAAACGGTGTCGGTCGGATAAGCGATCACCTCGCCCGCCTCGAGGGCGTCGACCGCGCGGCGAATCTTTCGGGGCTCCGGATGATCCGGATTGATCTCGATCAACATGCGACTGAAGGGCAGGCGAAAGCTATTCGAAGAGTTGCAGCATCCGCACGGAGAGGGCCGGCACCGGCACTTCGAGCGCTGCACTTCTAGCACGGAACTCGCTTCCGTCGAGCGCGTCGAGCGCGCGCTCGATGCCGTGCAGAGTCAGCTCGGCGCGGTAGGCGCGCGACGATGGGTTGATCAAGAAGGCGACGCGCGCGTGGCCCGCGGAGTCTCGGTGAACGGTAGCGAACACCGCCGAGGGCGTGCATTGAACACTACCCAAGCCGAGCGCCCGCCGTGCGGCCCGAACCGTCCCTCGTAACGACTCCGCGTCGAGGCCGAGCAACGCGGGCACACCGGGATGATCCGGAATCCGAAACGGCGAAAGAAGCGGCTGGAAGATGGCGTTGCGTTCGGCAAGATGCGGCCCGATGCTGAACGGGTGGTGGGCCGCCACGCCGCGCTCGATGGCCGCGCGGATCTCGCCACCCAGCGCGCCGGCGCAGGCGACGACCGTCCATTTGCCTCGCTGCACCGCTTGCTCGGTGAGATCGCCGGCAACTACGGCGAACGGAATGCGTTCCGCCGCCAACGCCGCCTCCATGTGGCGCACGAACTGAGCCGCGTCGATCACGACCGGGCGGCCCAGGCCGAAATCATCCTCGAAGCAGGCTTGTTCCGCGTCGCCGCCGGAGACATGAAAGGCGGCCAGGCTCACCGGCCCAAAAGCGTGCATCACGCGCGCTAAACGCCGCACGTTGCGTGGCACGACCAAGTGTACCTCTGCCGCCACGTGCAGCCCGAAGAAGTCGGTTCGCACGAGCGCGGTCACCAAGCTCTCCCAGAAATCTGCGAAAGGCCGCCGCTTGCCATGGCGGTCTATCGGCGCGCCGATCCAGCGATCTCGCTCCACGGCCATGTACACGTTGAAGCCGCGCAAGCCATAGGCCAACGCACACAGCGCGGTGAAGGCGCTGTCCGCCTCGGTGATCGGCGGAAAGAAGGGCGGAAAACCAGCCCCGAGCTCGCAAGCAAAGGGCACGTACCCTCGGGCGTGCGCGCGCACGGCCAGATCGCTCGTGCGCCGCGCGATCTCGGCGCGCGTCACCTCCGAGGCGACGTGATAGTAGTCCAGGCCCAGCAGATCGACGACTTGGTTCACTCGCTTCGGATCGAGTGGCGTCGAGCCTTCGCCGAAGGGCAAGTTGTGCATGGTGGGGATGCCCGCGAAGCCCGAACGCTGCAACGTCCGCTTCATGCGTAAGAAGGCGCGCGCAATGATCTCTTCCTGCGCCTCCGCTGCGTCCAGGTGGCGCGCCAAATCCAACGGGGAGCTTGCGGCAAATCGCAGGGGCGGCAAGAGCCGATCGAAGTCGGCTGCTGGATCGTGCAGCACCTCCCTCAAGCGCTCGAGCGAACCGTACTTTCGTCGCAGAAAGTCGCGATAGGTCGCGATCGCGTCCGGGTGAAAATCTTGATCGTACACGCCGTCACGAAAGTAAAGCGCGCCCTCATTGTCGATCTGGCAGAGCACGATCGGCCCCGCTGGAAAGAGTAAGTAAGAAAGCTTTTCAGCCACCGCTTCCAGCCAGCGATCTGCTTCGTCCAAAAATACGGTGCTTGCGTAGCTCGGGACGGGGAAAGCGAGCGGGGGTACGGGGAGCACGACGGGCTTGCCACGCGGCGAGCGTGCCTGACAGTCCGTGTTCCAAATCACGCGCTCAGGGATCCCAAAGTAAGTCAGCTCGGCGTTGATGTGGGGCCCCGGCCGGACGATGGCCAAGAGCCCGAGCTCGCGCGCCAGCTCCAAGAAGCGCACCACGTCCAGTCGTGGGTCTATGGCGCCGAAGTCGAAGCTGCCATCCCCCTGCTCGTGCACGCCCCAGGGCACATACACGTCCACGATCTCGATGCCCAAGCTCTGTAGCCCGGTGAGGGCGGCCAACCACTCGCGTGGATCGAGCCTAAAATAGTGCACGCTGCCCGAGATCAACGGAACCTCGCGTGACCCGAGCCGAAGGCCGCGCTCCGAGAGGCTGACGCTCGCGGGCTTCGCTTCGGTTGATTCGCTCATGGCGCGCGGAAGCTAGCATCACTTGCCAGGCTTTTGGCAGCGGCGCCCTGCCACTGTCACGTGCGAGCGCATGTTTGATGCGTCGACCGAACTCGAGAGAATCGATTTCGAAACGCCCGCGCGAGACCCTGGTACGCTACCCGCAGTGCGACGCGCTGTGGCTACTCTGCTCCTGCTTCTGGTCTGCGCGTGCACGCGTCAGCCTGGTGGACCGGCCGCGCCCGCGCGGGACGCATCGCGCGTGGCGCTGGAACGCACGATGCCAACGCCGGACGAGGGCACGTTGGTCAGCCATTTTCAGCGCGTGCCTCCGCTTGCCACGCTGGAGGGCGAGGCCAGTTATTACGGAGATGGCCTGGCCGGACATTCCACTGCAAGCGGGGAGCCGTATCGCCCTCGCGAGTTTACGGCCGCGCATCGTCGCCTGCCCCTCGGCACGATCTTGCGTGTCACTCGGCACGACGGTTCGCGTTCGGTTTACGTGCGAATCAACGACCGAGGCCCCTACGGCAAGAAGCATCGAATCTTGGATCTATCGCGGGCAGCGGCCGAGCAGCTGGGCATGTTGCGGGCTGGAGTATTGGAAGTGCGAGCCGAAGTCGTCGCGTACGGAAGAACCAAGAGACATTAGGGATGCGAAAGGCATTCGAATCGCTCCGCGATGCCGAGTTTGCTGCCGCCTTGCCTTGGCCGGCGGCGGTCGAGCGGATACGCCACCAAACGGGCCGTGACTTCAGCATGGCGCACGCGCGTGCTGGGTTCGGCCGCGGTCATTTACTGGATATCGTCCTCTACCTACCCGGCTGCACGCACGCAGGCGATTGCGATGTCGAGGCCGAGGACTTCATCGTGTTGTTGCTGGGCGAGGAAATTTTCAACCACTGGCTGGGCGAAGTAACCACGGTTCCGGCGACACGCCGCGGACCGCTCACCGTGATCAATAGCAATTCGGAAGAACAGAATGCTTTGCCGATCCAGCTGCTACCGGAGAGCATTCGGGCGGCGATCAGCGGCCTCCGCGCAGGCCTGCCACCTTTGCCCTGTGCAAGCTCGGATAGCGACGATTGGGTGGCTTTCGAGCTAGAGCCAAAGCCTGCCTCTGACTTTGCCGCCCAGAATGATTTGGTCTTTTGCTCCACGCGTGTGCCTGAGTTGAAAAAGTGCTTTCTGCGCGGACTGTCCTTCTTCTCCGGCCGTTTTACGACCTCCGGGGCACTGTTCGTCTATCTGAAGTACGACTCCGACCAGGTGTCGGCGGAAGCGCGATTGGCGGAGAGAGCGCGTTTCGAAGCGGCTATCCTCGCGGCGCTGCGGCCCGAACAGGGAGTGTTGGTCGGTGTTGGTCTCGGCGTTCGCTACGGCTATTTGGACCTGGCGATCGTCGATCCCGATTGTGTGAGCTCACAGGTGATTCCGGCTTTGCGCGCAGCAGACATTTCACGGCGCTCGTGGTTCCTGTTCTGTGACTCTTACCTCGAGCTCGAGTCGATCGGCGTTTACCCCGACTCGCCTCGACCGTTGTCGGTCTGGGAGGACGTCACGTCGGCGGACACACCTGGTCTAGCAATCTAGTAAACGCGCTCAATTGGCGGTCGTCGCTCAACCGCGCGAGCGACGCGCGCGCTTTCTCGATCGTAGGGCCGACGAATTTGACGAAGCTCGGATTGCCGTTCTTGTGCTCGATGAACACGAAGCGCCCGGCGTCTTTCAACTTCCGTTGCACCGTTACCATGTCGAACTGACGCTCTAGCTCGCGCTCCTCTTTTTCATCCAACCCAAGCTCGGTGCAAAACTCGACCAGTCGGGAGTCGATGAAGACTCGGTCGAAACTTTGGTAACTATCGCCGAGCAGCGCGACCAAGTCGTAGACGCGCGGGCCGAGCATTGCGTCCTGAAAATCGATCCACGCCAAGTTGTGCGCGCCGGTGTGGCTGGGTAGCACCATCAAATTGCGGCTTTGGTAATCGCGGTGCACGAAGCCGCGCGGCCAAGACGCGATGGTAGTGGCCAAATACTCGGTCGCGCCTGCGAATACGGCCTGCTGCTCGGCATTCAGTACGATGCCTCGCGCCTCGAGCCCCCATTGTCGGAAGTGGTCCATCTCCCAGCGCATCAAATCGTGATCGAACGCGCGTTGGAGCACGATCGAATGCTCGGGCAGCACTTTGAGCGCGCGCTGAGCGTGCGCTAGATCACGCACCGCTCGTTGATACAAGGCCGGTTTGTCTTGGGGTGTGTGTTCGAGGTGCTGAGCCAAGGTGTCGCCCAGATCTTCGACCAGCAACCAGCCCGCGTCGCAGGCCTCGGCCAAGAGCTTCGGCACGCGGATGCCCTGCGCCTCCAACAGATCACGCACCTCCAGAAACGGCCAGCGCCGCCCACTCTCCGTGGCTTTGCTCAATTCCTGGCTGGGCAGGGGGACGTACATCGCGACCGCGGTCTGACCGGAGGCGGCGCGCGCGCGAAAAAACTGGCGTGTCGAGGCGCCGCCGGCCATCTCTGCGATGGCTGGCTGCGCGTCCCCGAGCGCCTTCTCGAGCAGCGGGGTCAAACTCTGGAAAGGCGGCGGAGGCGTGGTCATGGGGCAATGCTCGTGGGGCGCGGCGCGCGCCACGACCGCGGGTGGGCGGAGGGCGGGCGACGCGAAGACACTAGAGACTGGGCTTTAGACACTGACGGATACCAGAAAGTACCACGTCGACCACCCGCTCGATGAACGCCGTGTCTATGGGTTCGCCTTCGGTAAACAGGCGCGAGAAAATTGGGGCCGTCATCATGTCGTGGACGAAGCGCGCGTCCACCGTGGGCGGGAGCTCTTGCCGGTCAATGCCCCGTTGCACGAGCGTCTCACGCAAGGAACGGTAATCTGCACGCAGCGATCGCGCGATCGGCTCGAGCTCTGGATGTGCGCGCTCGACCTGAATCACCCGCGTCAAACCGCGACCGATCGGTGACATGGCAAAAGCCGCGGTTTTGGACAGAGAAGAGACGAAATCCGCGCGCAGCGAGCCCGTATCCGGCACGTCCGGCGGCTCCCAAACCGCGCGCAGCGCGGCGCCCACGAGCTCGGGCTTCGTCGGCCAACGCCGGTAGATCGTGGTCTTGTTCACGCCAGATCGCGCCGCGACATCCTCGACCCGCAGCGCGCTGTAGCCGACCCGGCTGAGCTCCTCAGCGGTCGCCGTCAGCACGTCCGACACCACACGCGCGGCCCGACCTTTGATGCGCACGCCCTCGGTGCGGCGTGTACTGGGCTTCCGTTCGGCGGACATGGCTATCATCAGTAACCCAATGACCGCACCTTTCCGCCAGTCTAACCCGGTGTCAACCCTGTAACTAGACGAGTTAAAGCTGACTACGCACGCAACGCAAGTACGCTATCGAGACTGATTTCTTCTGGCTCGACGCCAACGACGGGTCGCTGTGAGGCCCAACGCGGTTAACGCGCCGCCAAGGAGACCTATGCCGTCTCGAGGGGGTCGTACGGCTGCGATTCGGCCGCCAGCGCAGCCGTACTTGATGTCTGGACAAAAAAGGCTGACTCCACCGGGGAACGCGACCGATGGTGAGTCACCGTTCGCAATTTCCATCTCATCCGACATGCCGTCGCCGTCGCTGTCGCCATTCGGCATCTTGCCCGTACCTTCCGCAGCCTTCACCGCGTCGAAGTAAGCCTTTACCTTGGCTCCCACGTTGTCTGGCTCGCGAATCATCAATTTACCGTAAGTTTTTAAGTTCTGTCCGAACACGTTCAGTGTGCCGATGCCGCCAAGGTTAGTTTGGTGGCAGGCAAGGCACTGAGGCACGCAGAGGGGCTTTCCGACCTGCGCTTCTAACGCGAGCTGGAGCTTAGGGGGGTACGTCGCCGACGCTTGCGCGCTGGTTGTCAATCCGAGCAAACCGGCACCAACGAGCAGTGCGGAACCGTAGAACGTCAGCTTGGAGACATGCGTCATTCTGGCCTCATAAGAAAACGTGTAGTTGGCCAAGGACCGTGAGTTCGTCGTTCTGACGGCTCAGCGTATCCACTCGCACTTCGACGTGTGGCAGGCAAAACCAATCGATAGTACCCCATCCTCCGAATGCCGGCTGGCCAGCCCCGGTCTTGCGCACGCCACCCAGCAGTTGATCATAGCCTTGGTCTAGGACTTCACCGGTGCCCATGAGATGCAGCCCCTGCGTGATCTCGTAATCCAGCTGCGCAAACCCGACGTAGCCCGCCTCATGATTTGTATTAAACATGGCGTCCGCTTCCGCGAGCAGGGTGACCTTATCGGAAAAAGCGGTGCGTATAAACGCGCCGTGAATTTGTCGATGAGCTAGTGGGTCGAGCGTCACACGATCTTCGTGGGCCCGCGTGAACAGTGAGCTGATGCCGATCGCCGTACGCGGGCTGGTCAGGTATTCCGCGTACAAGCTATAACCGCGCTCCCGGTACTTATCAGGCCGCACTTGGTAGTTGCCGGCGATCGCCATTACTTCCCCGCGGATCTTTTCACCGTTGTAGGCCAAGGCGGCGCCATCCTGCTGAGCCGACTCCCGATCGGTGCGCGTCGATTGGCGCACCCACATAGTATGCTCCGGAATTCGAATTCCGAAAGGAAGGTTCATGTGGCCCGCGCGAACAGTAATCTGGCCGTCAGCAAAGTCGTAGCCAACCCAGTGGCTGCGCGAGAGCAAGTTCCACTGATCACCCTGATTGCCTGTGATCTGCGCTGAGCGTCCATAGGGGGACCCGATGCCGACGCGGATCACACCTATGCTTCCTTCGACCCGGAGATGCCCAACCGACACTTGTCCGTAGATGTCGGCCATCATAGGGAAGGTCGTAAAGGAACCGGCGTTAGGCTTATACACCGCGAGCTGCCGATACGCGCCGCCGAGCAACAGCCAATCTGGCGGGGTGACGAGGCCCCACAGAAAGCCGGAAGTGTCGAGCGAGCTGCTGTCGTCGATCTTCATTTCCTTAGACGCGGCGGCGGCGGCCGGAGCGGGCTCCGCGGCGGCTGAGGGAGTGGGCGCGCTCGATTCGCTAGCGGCAGGCTTTGCCGCGTCCTCATCGTCGTCAGCGCCGGAGTTGGCATCCGTCTTTGGCGCAGCCGGTGCGGAGGGCTTCGTTTCCTCGTCGTCGTCGAATGAATCGAACCCAGAGGAGGGGGCGGATTCGGAAGCGGCAGAGCTGCCACCCGGCTTGCCATAGCGCATGCGCAACAGCAGATCACTCTGCGCGCGACCGTAGGCAGTCAGCAGCTCCCCACCGGAGGGGTCCGCGTGACACACCGCGCAGCCAGCATAGCTGTGCTTGATCATCCAGGCATAAGCATGCGCGCGGCTCGGATAAAACGAGACGAAAAGCGCCACCACTGACCAAGCAAGTACGCGTTGAAACGCTCGCAACGAGTCGCGGCCGCCGAGCTTGCGTGTGCCGCTGCCTTTCAGCATGCCGGAAGCTTGCTTCGCAGTAGCAGCGTAGTCAACACGGAGTTTTGTTTAGTGACACTCCGATTGGCAGTTGGTGATGCGCTAAATGACGCGCGCCGAACGGGACCCTGATTCGGGATCCGCGTTCGGCGACTCGCCGCTCGCAGCGTCAGTGTTCAAGTAACCAGCAACACCGTCAAAGATCGTTGCGAGGGGAACAGACCTATACGAACGCGATCACTCGCGCAGCTTGAACTTGACCTTCACGTCCGCGACCATCCCGGTGTGAACGCCGGCGAACGACGGCTGTTCGATCTTGAAATCGGCCAAGTTGATCGAGGTGGAGCCGTGCACGTGATAATCGCTACCGGTGCGCTTGGCGCCGTATTTGATCTTCACGGTCTTCTTCACGCCGTGGAAGTTGAGCTCGCCAGCTACTTCACCCTCGCTCGTGGCGTTGTCCGCCGGCAAGGTCAGCTTGCTCTTGTCGACGGTGAAGGTCGCGGTCGGATATTTTCCGGATTCCAGATGTTTCCACAAGTGCTCGTCGCGCTTGTCGATGCCCGTCTTTAGACAGCTGGTCTCTCCGCAGTCTAACTTGGCGACGACGACGATCTTCCCGCCGGTCTCGGAGGCGGTGACCTCGGTGGACTTGCCTTCGATGGTCAGGTTTGCGGTACCGCCCGGCAACTTGAACTCCAGCCCGCCTCCGCCGGCGTTTTTCATATCGGCAGAAGCGATCGCTGAGAGCGAGAGCGCGGCGAGGGTGGTGGTGATGATTGCGAAGCGGCTACGGGCTTTCATGTGCGGTTCCTCGATTGGGTGGGTTACTTGACCGTCCTACGTGGGACGCCGACGGACCCTTCCTTATTCATCTGCCGAATTGGCAAAACAGAGCAACGAAGGGGCACCACTGAACGCCTTGAGGTGATCTGCGGATGCCGAAAAGGTTCAAGAATTTCGCTGCTCGTTGCGGGTTGCGTCGGGTCGGAGGAGTCATTCCGGCGGCGGTTGAAGGCTGAGCCTCATCCGTGTCCGGTCGACACGGTTCTGTCGCGGTTCGGGGCGAAGCGCAATTCGTTAGCGCACACCGGGCGCGGAAATGATTGTTTTTTCTCGGCCGTCGCCGGCTTCGCTTCCGGCCGACAGGCAGACCGCCCGGCGTTCGGCCCCCGTGAGGGGCCACTGGTATCGAATATCTGCGAGCACACTGTGTGAGGTGTGCTCGGGCAGCGCAGCTTTGGCGAGGAGCAGCCACACGCAGTCCGTGGCCAAGCGTGCCCCCTCCGTCAGCCATTCGTGCGGCGGCAGGGTAGCGCGCGATACCGCCACTTCGCAGCTCGCACGCGCTAGGCGGTCCGAGCGCGCCCGGCTCACGGTGATATCTGGACGAGCTAGCGTGCCCACTGCCGTGCGCAGGAAGGCGACGCGCTTTTCACGGGGTTCGACCAGCGTCATGTTTGCCCTGGACAGCAGCGCAATCGGGATGCCAGGCGCTCCAACCCCGCTGCCCACGTCTAGCCAACGCTCTCCCGCGGAAGGCGCGCGCGCACCGGTGATGGCGAGAGCGTCCGCGAACAGCAGATCCACGAGCTCATCGGCAGTGCGCGCGGCGGTAAGATCTAGACGCTGCCCCCACGTCACTGCCAAGTCGCAATAGGTGACCAGCTGGCGGACGAGGCTGGGCGCGGCGTCCCGGAATGCGAAGTGTCGTAACGCGCGCTCGACGCGATCGGCAAACCCCCCGGCTGGCGCGGAAACGGGCACCGCGACCGCACGCTCAGGGCGCGCCGCCCGCGTGCCCGGCCTCATTCGCTGCACCGAAACCGACCACGCCGCCCATGCCGCCATCGTCCGCGCCAGCGCCGGGCGCGCCGCCCGTTTCCTCACCCGCACCGGCGTTGCCGCCGCGCGCGGCGTCGGAGTTGCCGCTGCCCGCG
>CAHJWM010000080.1 GCA_903642325.1 Myxococcales bacterium
CGCGCGCGCGCCGGCCGCGGCTTCGCGCGTCGCCCAGCCGGCTCTGCGTATTGCGCCGAGCGCGGTGGCTCGCGTTGCGCCAGCGCGCCCCAATCCTCCCATTCAACCCTCGGTTGCCAAGGCCCCGCCGCGCTCTGAAGCGCCCGCTGAACCAACGCGGCCTCAACCGGTGCGGCCTTCCGAGCCGAAGCCGGCCGCCCCTGCGCCATCGCGGCCGACCGCTTCCGCAGCGCCCGCAGAGCCTGAATTCGTGCCGGTACGTCCGATCAGACAGGAGGCGCGCCGGCCACCACCGCCGGTCGTCCCGGTATTGGGCAAAGGCGTCAAAGCCAAAAAGAAGCGCGCGCACGACTGAAGCCGCTACTCCCGGTTGGGTCGGTGTACCTTTCGACCATGATCGACACGACTCAGCGCGCGCGTCTCATCGAACTGCTTCGTGAGCTCAGCTTCGAGCGCCGCCGTGTGCGGCTCGCCTCGGGCCGCGAGAGCGATTTCTTCATCGACTGCAAGCAAACCATCCTGACCGCGGAAGGGCATGCACTGGTCGGCGAGCTGATGTTCCAAACGCTCGCCGAGCTCCCCGCATGTGACGCGGTGGCGGGAGTAGAGCTCGGCGGCTGTCCACTCGCGAGCGCGGTGTCGTTGGTGAGCTTCCAGAAGGGCCGGCCGCTGGCCGGCTTGTACGTGCGAAAGCAGCGCAAAGATCACGGCACGAGCAAGCTCGTGGAAGGCGACAAATCGCTGCCGGCGGGCACGCGAGTCGCGCTCTTGGAAGACGTGGTGACCACCGGCGGCTCGAGCTTGAACGCCGTAGAGACGCTAAAGGAAGCGGGCGCGTCGGTGGTGGGCATTATCGCACTCGTGGATCGCCAAGAGGGCGGCGCGGAAACGATCCGCGCGGCGGGCATCCCCTTGTATAGCCTGTCGACGCGCGCAGACTTCATGGGCTAATCTGAGACAATGCGCGCGCTGTTGGCGGGAGTGGCTACGCTGCTGATCAGCGCGCCATTACACGCCGCGGAGGAGGCGAGCTCGCGGGCCCTCTCGCCGAGCGAAGTCGAGTCGTGGCTCGACGCCGATGGTCGCCCCGCCGTCGACGACGGCCCGGCCGACGACGAGCTCGTGCCGCCCCCACCGCCGCGGCATAGAGGCTTCGTCATAGAATCGAGCATCGGCGCCTTCGGTCAGATCGGCGCGATGAAGAATATCTCACCCATCGCTCCTTGGTTTCATGCGCAGCTCGGTTACGAGCCCCTCCGGTTCTTGATGGTGTTCGCCGAGGGCGACTTGATGTTGTCCAGCACGTCTTACGCGCATCCACCGCCGGAGCCGCGCACCTATGCCCTGTTCGGCGGGGGCGCCGGCTTACGGGGCACGGTCAAGCCCACGAACCGTGTCGGCCTGTACCTGCAGGGCAGCTTGGGCGGCGCGAAAGTCACGGGTGACGTGCTTAGCATCTACGGCTATCCGAACGCCGACCGCTTCAACCTTTACTTTGCCGGTGAGCTAGGCGTGGAATGGTACCAAGTCAGCCCGCACCTGGCGCTCGCTCTTCACGGCGGCGTCCGTGACTACACCGCCACGTTCAAGCGGGACTTGAGCAACCAACCCCCTTTAGCCTGGGTGTCGGGGGCCTCCATTCGTTACACATTTTGAGCGCTTTCGGGTCGCTCGGCCTTTCCTACTTGCCTTCGTCGCGGGTGCGAGTAGAAAAAGGCGTATTCATTAGCCTTTTTACGGAAGGTTCGCGAGATTGGACAGCGATCTGGCCGAATCGATTTCAGCGTTGCGTGCTGCGTTTGCAGAGCGGCATGTTCGGGTCAAGTTCGGCAAGGCAGAGCCGGCAGCGGTAGAACGGCTCAAGGCTCAGCTGAAGCTTCCCCGGCGCTTCCGCGAATTTTTGCTGAACGCCAATCCCGAAGACGTCGAGACGCGCACTCCAGCCGAGCGCGTCAAGCTGATCCCGGCGCAACGCTTGGCCGAGGAGCAAACCGGCTTCGCTTTGGTCGAGGGCGCGCTTCGCTCGGGCCCCGCCGGAAATGGCTGGCGCGCAGGTTGGATCATCATCGCACACAGCTCGCTCTTGGGTGACCCGTACTTCTTGGACGTGTCGAGCCCGGACGCAGAAGGAGACTGCCCGGTGTACACGGCGATGACCGGCACCGACACGTGGAAGCCGCGCCTATGCGCCTCGAGCTTCGCCACGTTTTTGCGCATTTTAGCGGTAGCGATGGACGTCGCCAAGGGCTTTTCAGAAGACGACATCGATATGGACGACGAGCAGGTCTTCCGCGAAGCCCTGGGCCCCAAGATACGAGAGCACGATCCGGCAGCGCTCAAAGCTGGACACTGGACATGACCGGCGGGGCCGCACTGCGCGCCGTCACTCAGGGGACCGCTTCGTATGAAGCGCTTCTCTCCGCACTCGCGCGCAGGGGGGAGAGCGATTTGGACCGCGTCGAGCCCGCCGTGCGCGAGATCTTGGCGGCCGTGCGCAGCGAGGGCGACGCGGCGCTGACGCGTTACGTGAGCCGCTTCGAGAAACGACCTTTGCCGAAGGCTTGGGTCGAGCGCGACTACGGTGGCGAAGCCGCCTTGCGCTGCTTGCCCAAACCGGTCGCGGAGGCGCTGATCGAAGCGGCCGCGCGGATTCGCCGTTATCACGAGCGCCAAGCCCAGGCCTTGGGCGGTTTCGAGTACACGGAAGACGGCGTCACCTTGGGCAGCCGCGTGACGCCGCTGGCGCGGGTCGGTGTATATGCGCCAGGCGGCAAGGCTCGTTATCCTTCGAGCGTGTTGATGTGCGCCGTGCCCGCCCAGGTTGCGGGGGTCGAGGACATCATCGTGGCCTGCCCCGATACGAGCCCGGAGGTCCGCGCGGCTTGTCATCTTGCGGGCGTGCACGCGCTGTTGGACGCCGGCGGCGCTCAAGCGGTAGCGGCCCTAGCGTACGGGACCGCATCCGTGCCTCGGGTGGATAAGATCGTCGGCCCCGGCAATATTTATGTCGCAGCGGCCAAGCGCTTGGTATTCGGTGAGGTCGACATCGACAGCATCGCCGGCCCGAGCGAAATCTTGGTGGTAGCCGACGAGACCGCGGACCCCGTCCTCGTGGCGGCGGATCTCCTGTCCCAAGCCGAGCACGACGAAGCCGCGTATCCGCTTTTGGTGACCAACAGCACGCGCCTCGTGGAGCTCGTTCAGGCCGAGCTTGCGCGTCAGCTGTCGGACCTGCCACGCAAAGCGATTGCCGAGGTGTCGGTGAGGAACAACGGCGCGGCGTTGCTGGTAAAGGACCGCGACGGCTTGATTGCAGTCTGCAATCAGCTCGCGGCCGAGCACGTCGCCGTACACACGGCGGGCGCGCGTGAGCTCGCCGATCGCATTCTGCGCGCGGGTGCCATCTTCGTCGGGGCGATGACGCCAGAGGCGGCCGGGGATTACCTAGCGGGGCCTTCGCACGTGCTCCCGACTGGTGGCGCGGCCCGTTACGGCGCGCCGCTCGGAGTTTACGACTTCGTCTCGCGCACCTCGATCATCGCGTACGAGGCAGCCGCATTGTTGGAGCAGGGCCCCAAGATCACGGCGTTCGCGCGAGCGGAAGGCCTGGAAGCGCACGCGCGTGCCGTAGAATTCCGCACTGTGTCCGGACGGTAACGAAACCTTTAGTGTCAAGCGGACGCTAATCGCGGTCGAAATAGAGCCCCAGCGCACGATTACGGCTCTGGATTCGGCTGGAGGCCGATAGTTGAACTGCCGAGTGCGCCAAATACCCCGCGCAAACGCGCAAATTTGTGCGGGTCCGCATATCTGCATCGCGCACACTTGCCAACGCTTTTTGCGTGCTCATCCTGCACTTGGCGATTCCCGGGCTATATCTTTGGTAGCCCTTTGTCCTCCGTAATATCCAGGAGAGTCGATGACCGCGAGCCTTATGCGACGGCTGATGACGTGTGCGGTGTTGGTGCTGCTCGGCGGAGCCAGCTGCGCCAGTGAACGGCC
Source organism: Myxococcales bacterium (assembly GCA_903642325.1). Lineage (GTDB taxonomy): Bacteria > Myxococcota_A > Polyangia > Polyangiales > Polyangiaceae > PMG-095. The sequence goes on from CAHJWM010000080.1 coordinate 4,003, forward strand.
TCCGATCAATCGCGTGCAAGCCGACGCGCTGAAGAAATCTTTCTTCGTCGGCGAGAGCTTGTCGGACCCGAGCGACAATCCGGAGTTTTATTATCGACCGACGATCGTCGATGTCGATTACGGCGCGGGCGGGGACCAGCTGTTTACGGCTAGCGGCGCGCAGACCATTGCCCGCGTCAGCTTCGAGATTACGGAGGACTTGCTGGTCGCGCGTTTGACGTACGAGCGCATCGCCGATTCGACCGGCAATGGGACGCCCACGTCGCCCGATCAGAACAGCGGGCAGATCGTGGCCGCCTTCAAGATCCAAAGTCACTTCGACGTCAAGCGCAGCTACAACCCGACCACGGGTGAAGAGCTCAACGTGATCGAGGAAAACACCGGCGACAGCCCCTGGTACGCCCGCCAGTACATGCGCGTCGACTGGTCGCAGAACTTGATCACCAACGCCTATCAGCTCGATACGTTGGCCGCGATAAGCGAGTACGACGACGCGTTCCTGTATGAGCCCGTGGCGTATTCGGCGACCGAGCCCGGCGACCCCGATGCCCCAGTCTTCGACGGGAACGGCGGCTACTTCGACATCACGAACAAGGTGTTCGTCACCCCGCAGAAGGTCAATACGCCGTTCGGATCGGTGCCGGCTTGTATTTTCAGCCCGGACTATTTCGGTGGCAGTGCTCCAGTCGGCAACTGCAATCCGACCGAGCTGAAAGTGCGCTTGTCGTTCCGTCGGATTTTAAACGACGATTACGAGCCCGTGCATTGGGACGGTCAGCGCATGGACATGTTCGGCATGTTCACCACTGGCACCGTGAACCCGGACCGGCTCGGCTACGACCGCAACTATGGCGTGGTCGACGACAAGTGGTACCGCTTCGCCTCGCGCCACAACATTTGGGCGCAGAGTCACGCGCGTGACGCCTCGGGCGGGGTCGTCGCCTGCTTCACGGACAAGACCACGCCGGTCGGCACGCTGCCCACCCGCGACAACGCCGGAGATGGCACGGAGGGCCCCGATGGCACGGACGACGAGTGCCAAGCCGCTGGCGCGGGCTCGCGCTGCGACCAGTTCAGCCACGCGTGCACGCTGCCCTACCGAGAGCGAAGCATCAAAACCACACCGTTTTACTTTGGTCCAGAGAGCGACGTGACGCTCTTCGATGCCTCGTCACAAGCGCTCTCACAATGGGACGGCGCCCTGCGCCATGCCGCACAGACCGCGCGCTATACCGAGTGCATTCGGACGTCGGGCGGGGTGACCGCGAGCGTCATCGCGAGCTGTAAAAATCAGTACTCGCCGACGTTCGAGGCGGCCCAGGAGGCCATGCCCAAGGTGTTCGTGCTGTGCCACAACCCGGTGCTTGCGGCGTCGACGGACGGCATGACGCCGGGCGATGACCCGGCGTGCGGCAAACCAGGCCTCGTAGCTCGCGTGGGCGACCTGCGTTATCACATGATCAATCTGATTCAGAAGCCGCAGACCAGCTCGCCCTGGGGCATCATGGTGGATGCGGTCGATCCGCTCACCGGTGAGGTCGTCTCGGCCAGCGTCAACGTCTGGAACGCGGTCACGGACATCGCCTCTCAGGGCGCGGTCGACACCATGCGCTGGTACCTGGGCGAGCTGTCGAATACGGACATCACCACTGGCAATTATTTGAAAGACCTCGTGGGCGCGCATGTGCGCATCCCGCAGCCGCAAAACGGCGGCATGCCCATCCTCGACGACGCGTCGATCAAGGCGCGTCTGTCGGCGCTCGATTCGCGGCTCAATGACGGTACCACCGTCGCGTTGCCTCCCGTCAGCGTGGGCGCCCGTGCTTTGGTTGATTTCGCGGAATCGGCGACCCGGCAAAAGTTTGGCAGCAACGTACTCGGCTCGGGGAATGCGGCGATGGATAGCCGTCTGCTCGCGCTGCGCGGCACGCCGGTAGAAACGCAGTTGATGACTGCGCCGTACGTGAGCCTGGCGGGCCTGGACCCGAAGGTGCAACCGACCGACGTTGGCACCAACATGGCTTCGCCGCTGCGCGGCAACTTTGCCCAGTTTTTGCTCGACTTCGAGCGCCAGCGTCAAAACCGACTGGCGGGCGCCGGGTCGTGCATGGAGGAGGCGCCCGAGCCGAACAACATGGCGAACTGGGCGGCGATCTTGGATAAGAAGTTCCCTCTCGCCGACGAGGACTCAAAGGCGCCCGGAGTGCAGGCGGCGGCCGGAAGCATCGCCACACGCAACGAGAAATGGCGGGACTACATTCGCCGTCACTTGACCTATGGCGTGCTGGCGCATGAGCTCGGGCATTCCATGGGCCTCCGTCATCAGTTCACTTCATCCTTCGATGCACTGAACTTCCGCCCGCAATACTGGCAGCTCCGTACACAAAACGGCACTCAGACCAAGGCATGCACGTCGGCCACTACCGACGGCTCCACCTGCGTCGGCCCGCGCTGGTACGATCCCATCACCAAAGCGGAACAAGCTGGCTTGATTTGGCGATGGCAGCAGACGAGCGTCATGGACTACGCGGGGGATCTGACCGTGGACACCCTCGGCATCGGCGCTTACGACCGGGCCGCCGTGAGGATGGGGTACGGCGACGTTGCCGACGTCTGGGACGACAGCGCGGCGCACTGCAAGCCCTCCACCGGTAGCGGGATCAGCCTCGGAGCGTCCGGCGATACGGCAAGCTGCTCGAGCAAGGGCGCGACGCTGCACTCCTTGCTGGACGGTTTCGGCGGCTTAACCGGCCCCTTCTACACCGATAACAACACCGATTTTCACTACTCGCAGCTCAACGCGCGCATGAACGTGCTCGGCACCTGCAAGGCGGCGGACACGAGCCCGCCCGCGAATTGGGACGAGGCCAAAGACGGCGTCTATAACCCCGAGTTCGACGGGGAAATCGTCTCCGGCATGACCTGCACGGGCATTCCCACCGATTATGTGCCCTATCGCGAGCTCCAACCGGACAGCGGCGGCTTCGTTCAAGAGCCTGCCATCGGCGACGGGGTGCAACGAAAGTTCGACGCCATGGGCCGGGTCCGGCGACCGTACATGTTCGGCAGTGACAACTACGCTGACGTCGGCAACGTGGCGGTGCTCCGCCATGACAACGGCGCCGACGCGTACGAGGTCACGCAATACCTCATGAATGAATACGAGGATCGCTACGTGTTCGACGACTACCGTCGGAACCGCACGACTTTCAGCAAAAAGAACGCCTTCATGCGCGGCGTGAGCCGTTACAACGACAAGCTGAAGGAGATTACGAAATCCTTCGCGCTCTACAACGAGCTTTTCCAAGGCACGGGGAACTTCGACCGCTACGCCTCCTCGGACGGCGTCCTCAAGGCCAGTGCTCTCGCATCGACGCTCGTGTTCGACCACTTTGCGCGCATCCTCACCCGTCCCAACTCGGGCGCCCATTTCGGCGACACGGCGCTCAGCCCGTTCAACGACATGGTCTTGCGCTCCACTGATCAGTTGCCGGCGGTTGGCACGGCAAGCTCCATCAGTCTTTCGATCCCGGACGGCTCCACGGGCATCGGTCAAGACGTGGCCTGGGGCGGCCGACTATTGAACAATAGCTACGACCAGACCAAAGGTTATTATTCGGTCGACTACGACTACAACGTCGGCTCGTACTACGACAAAACACTCGCAATCGATATGCTCACCGACTCAGAGGACCGTTTCGTCAGCCAATCAAGAGACGACTTCGTGGACGGCCGCTATCGCAATACAAGCTTTGCCACCCTGTTCCCCGAAGGCATACGTCGCTTGTTGGCGAACTCCTTGACGGAGGACGACGAGGTCAAGGGTTGGCGTGTGGCCACGACCAATGGCAAGCCAAACGTAGATGCCGCCGGCGCGCTGGCGCAGCCGATGGGTTTCACCGCCTGGTGGCCGAAGGATGCACCGCAACAGTGCTGGCCCGCTAATGGGCGCCTGCAATGTTCGGAATTCCCCGGTGGCACGGTGGTAGACGCTTCGGGGGCGCCGAAAGAGTCGATGGCCGTCGACTCAGAAGCCGGCTTCGAAATCAGCAAATTCACCACCGTATTCTCGATGCTCAATCTGCCCGAGAGCTGGAAGCTGAACTGGGTGGACATGATGCGCGTTTGGCAGGTCGGCGTGGACACGACGCCTGGCTTCCCGGCCGCGGAGACCATCGCTTGGCGGGATCCGCAAAGCGCCCAACTATTCGTCGCCCACCGCTACGGCACCGAAGTGATCGGCGGAAAGACCGTGGAACGCGGTATCGCAGCCCGCGTGCTCGAATGGATGAACACGCTCACCGCCAAGGCTTATGTCGTCGATGATACGGTCGTGAACCCCACTGGCGAGCTGACGGTGAAGCGCTATGCCGACAATAGTGCGTGTCCAGCCGGGGTCACGTACTGCGTTGGTCAACCAATGCAAGCCGACGCCGCCTTCACGATTCGCGTGACCAATTACAAGAGCGTGATCGATTACATGCACCAGGTCGCGGGCGCGCTCGGGTTTTATGGTCCTCAGTGGCGCGGCGTTTTCTGACAGCTCGGCGGCACGTTGCGTCCGGCGCGGCGCTCGTTCTGGGATTAGGTGTCACGCTCGAGGCTTGTCGAAGCCATCGTGGCACCCCAACGCCGAAACCACCGAGCTCTGCGGTGAGCGGCGTCGCGGACGCCGTGCGCGCGGATCACTTCGCGGTCGAAAAGAAGCGCGCCGATGATCGCTTTCGCGCCAAGCCCAGCCTAGAGGATTGCCCGAAGGTCTTGCGCGAATCCGGCGACCGCGAGCTGTGCGCGGATGCCACGAAGGCGCTCACGGAGATCGAGCAGCTCGAGCCCAGCGCGCCTTTGGACCATACCTTGAGCGTTCTGTCGAACAGCTCGCTGGCTCTAGCGCGGCTCTCCCAGCGCGCGCGCTACCAGTCGCTCGTCGATATCGGCGAACGCCGCACGACCGGGGACGCCGGCACAGCGGGCGGGGGCCATCCCGTCAGCAACTCAACTTCTTCCAAGCGCGATCCGCGCGTCGCCGGTCATGAGCCGCAAGCGCTCGAGCTCGTCGAAAGCCCGGCCACGCACTTCATGAATCTCGCGTTGCGGCTGGAGAGAGACTCCGTCAGGGATTTGGGCGCTTACCTGGAGTATGCGCCTCTGGGCGTGCGGCGCGCGGCGTTCGAAACGGTCAAGGGTTTGCGAGCGGTGCACCCCCAATGGCCCTTACTGGATCACTTGATCCGGGAAGCGTCCTTGCTCGAAGCGGATTCGGATTTGAAACGGAGCCTGACGGAGCTTGCCGCGAGCGGCCTGCCGCGCGGAAGACGGCCTCAGCCGCCGGACTCCAAATAGCCACGCTGGATCAAGGCGATGATGCCTTTTGCCGTTTCGAGGTCGGTGCCGCTGGCGGCGTCGAATACGGCGTCGAGGGAGGAACCGTTCAGGGCCACCTGGAGCAGATCGAGCTCGCCCGGGCTGAGCTCACGCAACTTGGGCTCTAGTGGCGTCTTCAGGCTCAAGGCCGCCGTCATGGCCGGCAATCGCCCTCGGATTGCGTTGAGCTCATCCTGTTGACGAGAGCCCTCCATCAGGATCTCTTGCGCGCTCGCGTCGATTCGCTCGTCGAACTCGCGCGTGTCGGGTGGGTCCAGCGCGAACATGCCGCGGCGCCATTCGAGCATGCGGTACACCGCCTTCAACGAGGGCGCGCTCACGATGTCGTCGATCACGGCGAAGCGCACTCGGCCCTCGTTTAGGTAAATACGCCCTTCGCGACTGCCGGAGCGTAAGACCAACACGCCATCCTTCTTCGAAGTCCCGAACAATTGGAGCAGATCGGGCAACGGGATCTCCTCCAGGCTGCCCGACATGCGCGGTGCTTCATCGCCACTGCGATTCAACGTGGGCTGCTGCCGCGCGGTGGCACGACCGGCGGCAACCGCCTTCAGATCGAGCTTTTCTCCGCTGTCCTGCGCGAGGGAAATGACTTTGAGAATGTTGGTGCCGATCAGCACGCGGTCACCTTCCTTGAGCGTGCCTTCATCGACCTTTTCGCCATTCACGAACGTGCCGTTCGTGGAGCCTAAATCCGCAATGCTGATCACGCCTTCGGCGAGCGCGATGCGAGCGTGCTTTCTCGAAACCATTTCCTCGACCAGGACCATGTCGAGCTCACTCGATCGGCCGATCACGATCTCCTGACCCTCGGCCAGCGCATATTCCCCGCCCTGGTATTTGCCGGAGATGAAACGCAGACCAAAACAAAGTTCACTCGAGCCCGGCACGTAGCCGCTCGGTTTCGGGGCGAAACGCTTAGTCATGATCGGAGGGCGGCTAGAGCTCGAGGCCGAGACTGGGAAGTACCTGGTCGAAGCGAAAAATCATAAGTCCCGTTCGAAGAACCGGTCAAGCACGCCCCGTGCCCGGCCGCGCAGATAGCTCCGTGCTCGCGCTCAGCCGCGGTGAGGATGACGAAGCGTCCACCATTTGCCGCATTTCGCGTGTTTCCCGTATCGGGGCGGGGCCGGACGAGGGCCGTTGCCCTAAGTGTGTGTCGGTGCCCACTGGTAGGACCAGTGAGAATGTGGATCCAGCGCCCGGACGCGAGACCACCTCGATCCGACCGCCCATGTCCTCGACCACGCGCTGGCTGATGGCGAGGCCGAGCCCCGTGCCACGATCTTTGGTCGTGAAAAATGGGACGAATAGGTTTTTCTGCACCTGAGGGGCGATGCCCGGTCCCTCGTCACGCACTGCGATCTCGATCCAATCCGAAGACGCGAGCACGCTGTCTCGCCCGAGCGAAGACGAGACGCGTTCCATGCGGCGGCGCGTGGTGACTTGCACGGTGCCGTGGCCGCCCATGGCCTGCACGGCGTTGCGGATCAAGTTGAACAATACCTGCCGGAGCTTCTCGGCATCGGCACGGACGGGCGGCAAGTCATCGGCGAGGTCTGCGCGCAGCTCGCACTCCTCCGTTCGGTCGGAGGCCAGGACGGTTAGAGTGCGCTTGACCACCGCGTTCACGTCTACCGCGCCGGAATCGCCCTTGGACGGACGGGCGTAATCGAGCACGGAGCCAACGACGCGATCTAGCCGCTCCACTTCTTCCAAGATAATGCTTACGAACTCCAAGTCGGCTTGGCCGAGTTTCAAATCATGACTGGGGTCGCCGAGCAGCTGGGCCGCGCCCTTGATCGCACCGAGCGGATTTTTGATCTCGTGCGCGAGGCCTGCCGCCATTTGACCGAGCGCGGCCAAGCGATCTCGCTCTTGCATGCGCCCATATTGTCGGGAATTTTCAATCACGACACCGACTTGAACGGCGAGCGATTCGAGCAACGCCACCTCGTCGGGCGAAAAGGCGTCCCGCACGCGGTCGTCCACCACCAGCAAGATGCCCAGCAACTGCTGGCGCTCGCCGTGAATGCCGAGGCACACGGCCTGCCTAAAAGATCCGAGCACCTCGGCCGCGGTGAGTAGGCGTTCGTCCGCCTCCGCTTGCGGGCTCCAGCCCATGCGCCGACTCTCCGCAAATTTATAGCTGACCTCTTCCAACACGATTGACGAGCTGGCGATCAGCCGCTCGATCAGCGGACGGGCGGTGACGACGTCGATGCGCAGGGCCGCCGCCGGGCCAAAGGAAGAAGCCAAGGCGAAGTCGGAACCCAGTGGGTCGGGCAAGTAAAGCGCTGCGCCCGTTGCGCGACGCGAAGCCTCGAGCGCGGAGATCACCACGCTTTGCAGCTCCGAGATCTGGAGCACGTGCACGAGCTCACTGCGCGCCCGCCCAATTGCCCGCTCCAAATCAACGCGCTCGCGGAAGAACACCTTGTGGGTGTAGTTCTCCATCTTGCTGCGCAGAGGCTCGAACAGTACCAAGATCACGATCGCTGCCAAGATCGCGCCCAAGTACATGGTCTCGAAACCACCGAAGAGCACTACGAATACGTAGAAGATGCCGGCCAACGCAAAGGCCAACGCGGTCGATACCAGGAGCTGGCCGAGGATATCGTACAGATCGACCAGCCGTTCACGCGTCAGCGACTCCGACAAGACGAATAGGAACACGATGCTCAGCACCGCACTCACCGGAGGCAAGGGAGCGCCGATGAACCAAAGGAAGTCGGCGAGACTGAAGGTTGCGGCCAGCGCGCCGATGAACACCAGAAAGCGCACGCGGCGCTGCACGGCGCGAGAGCCACTCCGCTCGCCTCGCATCACGAGGGTGCATAGGGCCGCGGCGATCAAACCGAAGACGTACAGAATGACCGCCCCACGCACCAGGCCATGCTGCCGCTCGGTCAAGACCAAGACGAGCATCGGCACCATCAGGATGCCCGCCACGCGCTTCAGCGGCGACGGGCGCCCAGGCTCTGGAACGATCGACTCGAACAGGTGCACGGCGAACTGCGGTAGCAAGACGGCCAGGACCGCCGTCCAACGCGCCCACAGGTCGCTGCGCCCCACGTGGTACAGCCACTGAGCTAAGTACCAAAGCCCGATATCGCCCGCCAAGCCCGTAAAGAACAGCTGGGGGAGCCGCGGTTTGCCTTTCAACAGAACGGAGACGGCGATCGCCAATGCGAGCACCCCGCAGAAAAGCGAAGTTCGCGTTCGGAGGTCCATTCCGCCCATGGGCGAACCTTACCCTGCTCGGCGACTCTAACAAGGCACGATGCGCGGCTTTGGCGGCTCCGCGACGGTGAGAGGCGCCGTCTTAGCTCCGGACCAAGAACGCCGCGGCGAAGCCTACACCGATGGCAATGCTCGCCGACACGGCGATCAACGCAAGATTGCGCATCTGCGCGCGATGCTGCGGATCCCAAATGGCCTCACGGCCATGATCGTCGTGACGTTTGCCCTGCATGCCGTTGAAAACACAAATCCCGAGCGCACCCGAGATGAGCAGGTATGCCGCCCCCGCCACGGGCACCGCCATCAGCCAACCCAGCTGCCGGAGTCGCCCTAGCTCGTTGAGCAGGGAAAACGCAGCCAAAGCCACCCCGGCCAAGAAGACACCGAAGCGGAGCGCTTGATTGCTCGCCCGCCCACCCAGGTTCCGCTGGCGGCATTCCAACATCGTGCAGAATTTAGACCCCGGCCTAGGGCTCGGCAAGGGCGTCGTCGCATGCGCGCTCGATATTTGTCAGGATGGGTAGGTGAACGTGTTCGCCCCGAGTCGGCTGTTCGACGTGCGCCCTGGCGAGCTGCGATTGTTCGTGCGGGTCTTCTTCGTGCTGATGCTCACGATCGCGGGGCATACGCTGCTCGAGACCGCCCGCGATACTCTGTTTCTGGCCAGGCTGCCGGCGAAAATGCTGACCTTGGTCTACGTGTGCGTGGCCGTCGGCATGCTCGTGATCACGCCCTTGAACGTGCGGCTCACGCGGCGGGCGGGCGGGCGCAATGCGCTCGTGGTGTCATTGCTGCTGGCCGCTTTCACCACCGCCTGGTTTCGAACGCGTGCCCCATCCGCTACGGTCGTGTTTGCGTTGTATGTGTTCGGGACGCTGTCTGCGACGTTGCTGATCGGTCAGTTTTGGTTGCTCGTCGGCTCGCTGTTCTCCGCCGCCCAAAGCCGGCGCCTGTTTGGGCCACTCGCCTCTGGCGGCGTCATCGGCGCCATTGCGGGCGCGGGTGCCGCGACGCTATTGCTCGAGATTGCGCCGGTCAGGGCGCTGCTTTCGGTAGCCGTGCTGGGTTACTTTTCGGCGGCCTGGCTGTGCAGTAAAGTTCCGCTGGACGAGGCCACGCTGGGCACGGAACAAGCCCGCTCACCGATCACGCCCGAGCTCAGCAAGCTCGGACGCGACCCGTTTCTGTGGCGCCTCGCCGCGATCGCCGCGCTGTCCATCGCGGCCTCGATCGCCATCGATTACCTGTACCGCGCCCGAGTCGCGACGAGTCTGCGCCCGGACCAGCTCGGGCCTTTTTTTGCTCGCTATCAACTGGCCCTGAACATCGGCTCGCTCCTCTTGCAATTGACGGTCACGAGCCGCGTCGTGCAGCGCGTCGGAGTTCTCGGCTTGGCGCTGACTGCGCCGACTTTGCTCACGCTTGGCGGAACGTTGTCTGCGATTTCCGGTGCGTCATTCGCAGTGGTCGTCATGCTCAAAGCCACCGACTCGGCGATGCGCAACTCTCTTGGGCGCGTATCCTCGGAGCTTCTTTGGGCACCGGTCGAGAATCAGGCGCGCGGGCGCGGGCTGGTCGAGCTGCTGGTGACGCGAGTGACCCAGGCCCTGGCCGGCGTGGTCTTACTGGGCGCTACGATGTCGAGCCACTTCTCTCCCGTGTTGCTCGCGATTGCAGCTGCAGTTCTGTCTGGCGCGTGGCTGCTCGTGGGCTTGGGCCTGCGCGCGCCTTACATCGACCGCTTTCGCCTCGCGCTCAGCCGCGGCAGCGTCGAGCGAGACTTCACGCCAAGTGAGCTCGATTTGACGTCTCTCGAGATGCTCGTCGAAGCGCTGTCCAGGCCCGACGCGAACGAGGTCATCGCGGCGATGAACGTGCTCGCCGAGCGCAAACGCGATCGGCTGATTCCTGCGCTTATTCTGTATCACAACGACGAGCAAGTGCTGATCCGCGCCTTGGAGCTGTTCGGCGGCTCGAGCCGCGCCGATTGGCTCGCGCTCGGTGAGCGTCTGCTCGAACACCCGGTCGCGCGGGTGCGGTTGGCGGCCGTTCGCGCCTTTGCGCTCGCCGGCAGTACGCCCGTGCTAGAGCGAGTGACCACGCACGTAGATCCCGCTCTGCGCGCCTTTTCAGCGCTTTACTTGGCTCAGCTCGGCGGCAAGGCCTTACCGGACGACCCACTCACGTGGGAGCTCTTCAGAACGGATGGCCCAGAGCAGACGTTGAAGCTCGCGTTCATCGAGACACTAACCGCACACCCGCCGCCCGACGCCACGCGGATCCTGCTCGGCTTGGCTCAGTTACCGGCGCTGGAGCGTGCCGTCACGGAGTCGCTGGGGCTGGTCGGGGACGAGTCGTGCATTCCGTACCTGATCACCCGCCTGCAATTTGCCGACGAACGCTTGGCGGCCCGCCGTGGCCTGGTTCGCCTCGGGCCGCCGGCCTTCGAAGCGTTGAACGCGGCCCTTACGGATGCCGCTACCGAACGGCGAGTCCGCATCCACATCGCGCGCACGCTGGCGGCTTTCGCCACACCCTCCGCGGTGAGCGCGCTGCTCCAGATCATGGCCAGCGACCAAGAGGGGCTGGTCCGTTACAAGGCCTTGCGCGGACTCGGTCAACTCGCCCGGGAGACTGCGCTGAGCATCGAGCTTCAGCCCCTAAGGGATGATCTCAAGCGCAACGCGCTCGAGTATCTACGGCTTTTCTCCGCTAGAACGGCGATCGAGAGCGACGCGAGCGCCGCCTCCAAGCTCGCCGTGCGGCTCGTCGTGGAGCTCTTGGACGACAAAATTCAGCAGTCGTTCGATCGGCTGTCGCGGCTGCTACAGATCATGCATCGCGGCGACGACATTCGCACCATCTTCACCGCCCTCAGCGGCACGGACCGAAGGCAACGGGGGCGTGCGATCGAATTCTTGGACGCGCTGATCCGCGGCTTCGGGCGCGATTCCGACGATGCCGCCGCCCTGCTCCGGCTCGTGGTCGACGAATTGCCGGCAACCGAGCGCGCGCGGCGCGCCGCCGGGCTCGTGGGTGTTTTCTCCGATGCCCGAAGCACCCTCGACCTCTTGCTCAACGATTCGGACGACATCGTGCGCGAGCTCGCCCGACATGCCCTGCCCTCCTTGGACAGGTCACGCACCCCCGATTCATCGACGCGGCTAGAGCTCGTGGAGCGACCTGCATGACGATCAGCGACGCGCAACGGGTAAAACGCGAGCTGCTGCTACGCACCTTGTTTCCGAGCATGCCGCTAGCCGCGCAGCTTCGCTTCATCGAGCTGCTCGACGACGTCGAGCTCGCGACGGGGCAGATGGCATTCGCGCAAGGTGACCCACCGGACCGCTTTCTATTTCTGACCGAAGGCCGCGTCGCATTGGAAAGTGAGGGCCAAAATTCGCTCGAATTCTCCGGCTTCTCCGTGATCGGTGTCGTGGATGCCGTGCTCGACCGTCCCCGTGTGCGCGCCTGTCGAGCGCTCGAACCAAGCAAAGCATTGGCGATTCGCACGGTCGATTGGTTCGACATGCTCGAGGACAACGCGGAGATCGCGCGAGCGGCGACCAGGAACTTCGCGACTCAACTGCATGAGTCGTGGCGCACGCGGGCGCAGGACCTGCCGCGCCCCAGCGACTCCGCGCCGGTCAGACTCCCGGAGAGGCTCGACAATTACGACAAGATTCTGATTCTGCGTCAGGCGGCGTTTTTAAAGCGCGTGGGCATGCAAGCGGTAGCAAGCTTGGCGACAGTAGCGGAGCCCGTGCGGCTCCGGGATCACGAATGGCTGTTCGAAGCCGGCAACGCTGGCGCCCATTTTTATATCGTGGCGGCCGGGCGCATCGAGCTGTCGCATGCCTCGGGATTGCGGCTTACCCACAGCGTGGGCGATCTCGTGGGGGGTCCAGCTTCGTTCTGCAATGCTCTCCCAAGCTATGCGGCCCGCGCCACCGGCGACGCGGTCGTGCTTCGCGTCTCACAGCAAGATTTTTACGATCAAGCGGAGGAGCATGCACGGTTGCTTCGCGGCATGCTGGCGTTCTTGATATCCGAGCTCGAAGCTTTGCAAGCAGTCAGCGCGGCCACCGTAATTCCGGCGACAATTGAGCCGGTCCCTGTTCCAACCGACTCGGCTGCGCTAGCAGTCGAACCATGAACGCTCATCACCCGGCGGTCCCCTCGAGCAGCACGCTGCACGGCAAGAGCTACGACGTGGTCGTGGTTGGGGCGGGCCATAACGGGCTCGTCGCGGCGCTGTGTGCCGCCCGCGCCGGGCTGCGCGTGCTGGTCGTCGAACGCGCGCCCGTGATTGGCGGCGCCACGCGCACCGAATATCCATTCGCTCACGCCCCGGACCTGCCGCAATCCACCGGCGCTTACCTGCTGGGCTTGATGCCTCCGGAGCTACTCGTGAAGCTCGGCGTGCAGATCCCAATTCTCCGACGGGATCCGCATTATTTTCTACCCACCGAGCGTGACGGCTACCTGCTCTTCGGCTCGGATCAAGCTCGCCTCGAGCAGCAGTTCGTGACTTTTTTCTCGCGCGCGGATTTCGAGGCACACCAGCGCATGCAGGCCGAGCTGAGCGCGCTTCGTGATGACGTTTCGCCGTCTTGGATGACACAACCGTTCAGCATCGAGGAAACCGCCGAGCGCTACGTGCGACCCGCGCTGCGCGAAGTATTCGTGCGCTTGTGCCGCGGCTCCATCGGCGCGTATTTAGACCGCTTCGGTTTCAAGAGCGACCTGGTCAAAGCGATGTACGCCGTCACGGACGGCTTCTCCGGGCTCTACGGCGGCTATGATTCGCCGGGGACGGGGATGAATTTTTTGGTCCACAATATGTGTCGTTTGCCGGGCAGCGACGGCACGTGGATGATCGTGCAGGGCGGCATGGGCACCGTGTCGCGCGTCTTGGCCGATGCCTTAGCTCGCCACGGCGGCAGCATCGTCG
>CAHJWM010000081.1 GCA_903642325.1 Myxococcales bacterium
CGAAGAGCAAATGCGCTTCGCCATCCGCGAAGGCGGCAAGACCGTCGGCGCCGGCGTCGTCACCAAGATCATCGAGTGATCGTGCAGGCGGCCATGAACAAACGCTCTGTGAAGGAGCTGCATGTCCGCCGCATTCCCATCGCGTTGTGCTGCTCCGTCTGTTCGACGCGAAATTACAAGACGACCAAGTCGCCGCGCTCCGACGACACCGCCCTCACACTCAAAAAGTTCTGCAATGTCTGCAACTTACATACGGTGCACGTAGAAGGTAAGTAAGCTTTCGGGCGGTTTACCCGAGGGGCGTCGTAAAAACGCGCCCAACCTAGGGGTGTAGCTCAGTTGGTAGAGCAGTGGATTCCAAATCCACCGGTCGGGAGTTCGAGTCTCTCCGCCCCTGCCCGATCGGTTCGACGGTTTTCTCAGAGGTTTTATGGCAATCGTGGACGAAAAAGACGAAAAAGAGCGCGCGGAAGCCGAATCCGCGGACGCTCTCGATTTGTCCGCGGGCCCTTCCGAGCTAGAGGTGCCCGGTCAGATCGCCCTGGGGGCGGCCAAGGGCGACCACGCGGACGACGTCGAAGAGCGCGGCTCCGCCGGCAGCTTGGGCGCCACTAAATATGTGCACGCGGCATTCTTTGCCGTGGGAATTCTGGCCGCTTTTCTTGGCAGCAAGATGTTTGGCGGCGTGTGGACACGCCTGACCGAGTGGCCAGCGGCGGTCCGCGCCGTGCCGCAACTGGTTGCATTCTCCGAGGAACAGCGGGAAACCTACTGTCTAGTCGCGGGCGCCGTGCTCGGCGCCGTGGGCGTGCTACAGGCGTATCGTCGCGAAGGCGTTCGTACCTGGGCGGACGAAGTGGCCACCGAGCTCTCCAAGGTGAGCTGGCCGAATCGCGAGGCCGTGATGAACGGCACGGTCGTCGTCATCGTCGCCAGCGCGATCGCCGCGGTCTACGTCGCGGTTCTCGATAAGTTTTGGATGTTTCTCACGACGTGGGTGTACGGAGCATGACTACCGAACTCGAAACTTCCATGGCTGACGCCTCTTCGGAAATGCCGGCGCCGTCGGCCGGAAAGAAGTGGTACGTCGTCACCACGTACTCTGGCTACGAGAACAAGGTGAAGTCTGCGCTTCAGGAGCGCATCCGTCAGCATCGGATGGAGGACAAGTTCGGCGAGATCATGATCCCCGCCGAGACCGTCACCGACTCGGGCAAGGACGGCAAGCAGCGCCTGAAAACGAAGACGAGCTTCCCTGGCTACGTGTTCGTCGAGATGGAGATGAGCGAGACCATCTGGCACTTGGTCAAGGACACACCGAAGGTGACCGGGTTCATCGGCAACCAGCGGCCTCAGGAAGTGAAGCCTCCGCACATCGAAGACCTGCGCAAAGGCATCGTGGAAGGTGCGGTCAAACCCAAGCCGCGGCACCAGTTCGTCGAAGGCGACGAGGTTCGGGTCGTGGTCGGAGCATTCGCGAATTTTTCCGGGACCGTGCAAGAGGTCAAGCCGGACAAGCAGAAGCTCAAAGTCATGGTTAGCATTTTCGGCCGGCCCACGCCGGTCGAGCTCGACTTCTCACATGTGGAGAAACGCTAAGAGCGCCCATCCCCGGCAGAATCGAAGCCTTTCGCAAGGACACACGTCATGAGTGCCAAAAAGAAAATCACAGGTTACATCAAGCTTCAGCTCTCGGCAGGCAAAGCGAACCCGTCGCCGCCGGTGGGCCCCGCGCTTGGTCAGCACGGCGTCAACATCATGGCGTTCTGCAAGGACTTCAACGCGCGCAGCGCGCCGCTGGGGGACACCATCATCCCGGTGGTGATCACGGTTTACGCCGATCGCTCCTACTCCTTCATCATGAAGAGTCCGCCCGCCAGCGTTCTCATCAAGAAGGCGCTCGGCTTGCCATCCGGCAAGAAGCCAGGCTCGGGCTCGAAAGAACCGAACAAGATCAAAGTCGGCACCATCACCATGGAGCAAATCCGCGGCGTCGCCAAAGAGAAGCTCAACGACATGAACACGACCGACATCGAAGCCGCCATGCGCAGCATTGCCGGCACGGCCAAGAGCCTGGGCGTGGACGTGGTCGCCTGATCGCGCGCGACCGTTTCCTCCCCGGCCCGGCTACACCACAGATACTGGACAGCGACTCGTGCGGCACTTTGACTCGCGAGGCTGACTGATCCCAGGAGTCGAAAGACGCAAATAATGCCAAAAACACAAAAAAATCGAGCGGCCGCGCTCGCCAATTCCGATCTGAGCAAGCGCTACACCGTCGATGAGGCGGTCTCGCTCGTGAAGTCGGCGGCGTACGCCAAGTTCGACGAGAGTCTGGATATCGCGGTGCGCTTGGGTGTGAACCCGAAGCACGCCGATCAAATGGTGCGCGGCGCTATCGTGCTGCCCAACGGAACCGGAAAGACCGTGCGCGTGCTGGTGTTCGCCCGCGGCGAGAAGGAAAAAGAAGCCCTCGAGGCCGGCGCGGACATCGCGGGCGCCGACGAGCTCGTGGCCAAGGTGCAGGAGGGCTTTCTGGACTTCGACCGCGTGATCGCGACGCCCGATTTGATGGGCGCAGTCGGTAAGCTCGGTCGCGTGCTCGGTCCGCGTGGTCTGATGCCGAACCCCAAGGTCGGCACGGTGACGTTCGACGTGAAGAACGCGGTGCGCGAGGCCAAGGCCGGTAAGGTCGAGTACCGCGTCGACAAGGCGGGTGTCGTGCATTGCCGTATCGGTCGCAAATCGTTCGATTCTGCGAAGTTATCCGAGAATGCGATGGCGCTGATCGGTGAGCTCCTCGCCAAGAAGCCGTCGACCGCCAAGGGCATTTACCTACGTAGCATCACGCTCTCGTCGACCATGGGGCTCGGCTTCCGCGTCGACCCCACCACCGTCGTCGCCAAGTCGGAGGATGAATCCTGATGGAACGCGCACAAAAGGCCGAAGCCATCGAGACCCTCAAGGCCCAGTTCAGTAAGATGACCTCGGCCGTGTTCCTCGACTTCACGGGTATGACCGTGGGTGAGGTGAGCAAGCTTCGCGACGTGTTCCGAGCCAAGGGCGTGGAATACAAGGTCGTGAAGAACAAGCTGGTGCAGAAAGCGCTGGCCGATCACAGCTGGGCGTCAGGCCTCGACACCGCCCTCCGCGGTATGACAGGCGTGGCTTGGAGCTTCGAGGAGCCGAGCGCGGCAGCGCGTGCGGTCAAAGAGTTCCAAAAGGAGAACGAGAAGCTCAAGGTCAAAGCTGGCCTTCTCGAAGGCATGGTGCTCGGCCCGAAAGCGGTCGCCGATCAGCTCGCCACTTTGCCCAACAAGGATGAAGCGCGCGCGATGTTGCTCGCTACGTTCAATGCGCCCGCGCAGACGTTCGTTCGTTTGCTCAATGCGCCCGCGACCCAGATGGCTGCCGTCCTCGCTGCCAAGCAGCGCCAGGATGGCGGCTGATTCACCCACGCCCACGAACCAACGTTTCTAGAAGCATTAGATTTTGCCAAAGCCCGCAGGAGTGCCCCCTTCGTGTTTGGCGTTTTTTCGGGCTAGCCCGATGGAGTTGAAAAATGGCTGACATTACTACCGAACAAGTTGTCGATTACCTCTCGAACCTCCCCGTGATCCAGATCGCCGAGCTCGTGAAGACGCTCGAGGGGAAGTGGGGCGTGAGCGCAGCTCCTGTCGCCGTCGCCGGTGGCGGTGGCGCTGCAGCTCCGGCGGCCGCCGTCGAAGAGAAGACCGAGTTCAACGTCATCCTTGCGGATGCCGGAGCGAACAAGATCAACGTCATCAAGGCGGTTCGCGAAATCACGGCTCTTGGCCTCAAGGAAGCCAAGGACTTGGTCGAGGGCGCGCCCAAGGCGATCAAAGAAGGCGTCGGCAAGGACGAGGCCGAGGACATCAAGAAGAAGCTCGAAGCCGCCGGCGCAAAGGTGGAGGTCAAGTAACCTCCGTTGTCGCAGCCAGCTAATTCAACTTCTGTGTTCGGGCCGCTTTTCGGTGGCCCGGATACTCTCGTAGCGAGCGTGATCGGTTAGCGCCTCGCGGGACGGGCGCCGGTGCGCCCGTATCCGCGAAGGTGTGTTTTGGAGGTACTGAAGCATGGCGTCAAAAGTCCAGTCGAACTTTCGACATCGGATGAACCTTGGCCGTGTGGAGTCGATTGTCGAGATCCCGAATCTCATCGATATCCAGAAGTCGAGCTATGACAAATTCTTGCAATCCGACACTTCTCCGAGGGATCGGAAAGAGATCGGCTTGGAGGAGGTCTTCCGCAGCGTCTTCCCGATCAAGGATTTCGACGGCACGAGCGAGCTCGTGTACGTGTCCTATAATCTCGAGAAGCCAAAGTACGACGTCGATGAGTGCCGCCAGCGCGGCATGACGTTCGCGGCTCCGATCAAGGTTACGACTCAGCTGATGGTTTATGACACCCGTGAGGGTGGCGAACGCATCGTCCGCGACATCAAGGAGCAAGAGGTATATTTCGGCGAAATCCCGCTGATGACGGATACCGGCACCTTCATCATCAACGGTACCGAGCGCGTCGTCGTGTCGCAGCTGCACCGTAGTCCGGGCGTGTTCTTCGACCACGACAAGGGCAAGACGCACTCGAGCGGCAAGCTGCTCTATTCAGCGCGCGTCATTCCGTACAGCGGCTCTTGGCTCGACTTCGAGTTCGATCACAAGGACATCATGTACGTGCGCATCGATCGCCGTCGCAAGATGCACGCGACCGTGCTGCTTCGCGCGCTCGGTTACAGTACGCAGGAGCTCCTCAACTACTTCTACTCGACCGAGACCGTGTACCTGGAAAAGGGCGGCAAGATCTCGAAGAGCATCGAGTACGACCTATTGCCCGGTCAGCGCGCGACGCGCGACATCAAGGTCGGCAGCGAGGTCGTCGTCAAGAAGAACACCAAGTTCACGCGCGTCGCGATCAAGAAGCTGAAGGAAGCAGACCTCGACCGCTTGCCGTCGGAAACCGCTGATCTCATCGGCAAGGTCAGCGCGGAAGACGTCGTGGACAAGGAAACCGGCGAAATTCTGCTGGAGTGCAACGAGGAGGTGACCGAGGTCACCCTCGACCGTCTGCGCCAAGCGGATGTCACCGAGTTCAAGGTCCTCTTCATAGACGGCCTCAACGTCGGCCCGTACCTGCGTGACACGTTGATCGCGGATAAGGTGAAGACCACCGAGGACGCGATCATGGAAATCTACCGGCGTTTGCGTCCGGGTGATCCGCCGACCCTCGAGACGGCCAAGCAGCTGTTTCACAACTTGTTCTTCAACTTGGAGCGTTACGACCTGTCGACGGTCGGCCGTCTCAAGCTGAACTACAAGTTCTACCGCGACATGCCCGACGAGCAGAAGCCGAGCCTGGAGCAGACCGTGCTCTCGCCCGGCGACATCCTCGAGACGGTGCGCCACCTGATCGAGCTCAAGAATGGGCGCGGCTCGGTGGACGACATCGATCATCTCGGCAACCGCCGCGTGCGCGCGGTGGGCGAGCTGATGGAGAATCAGTATCGAATCGGCCTCGTGCGCATGGCCCGCGCCATCAAAGAGCGCATGAGCGTGTCGCAAGAAATCGACACGCTCATGCCGCATGATTTGATCAACGCGAAGCCCGTCGGCGCGGTGGTCAAAGAGTACTTCGGCAGCTCGCAGTTGTCGCAGTTCATGGATCAGACGAACCCCCTCAGCGAGGTGACGCACAAGCGGCGTCTGTCCGCGCTCGGCCCGGGTGGTCTCACGCGTGAGCGCGCCGGCTTCGAGGTGCGCGACGTGCACGCCACCCATTACGGCCGCATCTGCCCGATCGAGACGCCGGAAGGTCCGAACATTGGTCTCATTGCGTCGCTCTCCTGCTTCGCCCGCGTGAACGAGTACGGCTTCGTCGAGACCCCGTACCGCGCCGTCGGCGGCGGTCAGGTCAGCGAGGACGTGCAGTGGTTCAGTGCCCTCGAAGAAGAAGGCAAGTACATTGCCCAGGCGAGCGCCGATCTCGACGATAAGAAAAAGTTCGTCGACAACTTGGTCAGCGCCCGCTTGAACGGCGACTTCCGCATGGCAGTGCCGGATCAGATCCAGCTGATGGACGTCGCGCCGAACCAGATGGTGAGCGTGGCCGCGGCCCTCGTGCCCTTCTTGGAGCACGACGACGCGAACCGCGCGCTCATGGGCGCCAACATGCAGCGTCAGGCCGTCCCACTCGTGCGCACGGAAGCTCCGTTCGTGGGCACGAGCATGGAAGGTCGCGTCGCGATGGACTCGGGCGTGTGCGTGATCGCACGTCGCGAGGGCATCGTGGAAGGCGTGGATGCCGAGCGTATCGTCGTCCGCGCCACTTCGGGCGAGGGCGATCAGGTGCCGGACATCTACCACCTGACCAAGTATCAGCGCTCCAATCAGAGCACCTGCTACAACCAGAAGCCGGTCGTGAGGCCTGGCGAGACGGTGAAGAAGGGCGACGTGCTCGCGGACGGTCCGGCAACGGACATGGGTGAGCTCGCGCTTGGGCAGAACGTGGTCGTCGCGTTCATGCCTTGGCAGGGCTACAACTTCGAAGACTCGATCCTGGTCAGCGAGCGCATCGTCAAGGACGACGTGTACACCTCGGTTCACATCGAGGAGTTCGAATGCGTCGCCCGCGACACGAAGCTCGGCAAGGAAGAGATCACGAAGGACATCCCGAACGTGGGCGAAGAGGCCCTGAAGGACCTGGACGATGCGGGCGTGGTGCGCATCGGCGCCGAGGTGAAGCCCGGCGACATCCTGGTCGGCAAGATCACTCCCAAGGGTGAGAGTCAGCTTTCTCCGGAAGAGAAGCTCTTGCGCGCCATCTTCGGTGAAAAGGCGGGGGATGTGCGGGACAGCTCGCTCAAAGTTCCGCCGGGCGTGACCGGCATCGTGATCAACGCTCGTATTTTTTCGCGCAAGGGCACGGAAAAGGACGAGCGCGCGAAAGCCATCGAAGATCAGGAGCGAGCCAAGCTCGAGCGGTCACGCGACGAGGAAATCAAGATCCTGCGCGATTCGTTTTTCCGCAAAATCAAGCGCGTGCTCGGGGGCAAGACGACCTCCGGCAAGCTCGTCGATGACAAGGGCAAGGTGCTCTTGAACAAGGGCGTCGTGCTCGACGACGCGCAGCTCGACGAAGTGCCGCGCAAGCACTGGGGCGAGATCCCAATCGAGAACGGTACGGAAGAGGTCAACACGCTGCTCTCCGACTTGGAGAAGCTGCTGAAGGACCGCGAAGAGCACTTCCACGAGAAGATCGACCGCTTGAGCCGTGGCGATGAGCTGCCCCCCGGCGTCATCAAGATGGTGAAGGTGTACATCGCCATCAAGAGGAAGCTGCAAGTGGGCGACAAGATGGCCGGTCGTCACGGCAACAAGGGTGTGGTCAGCCGCATCCTGCCGGAAGAAGACATGCCGTATCTCGAAGACGGCACACCGGTCGACATCGTGCTGAACCCGCTCGGCGTGCCGAGCCGCATGAACGTCGGGCAAATCCTAGAGACGCACCTCGGCTGGGGTGCACGTGAGATCGGTCGCGGGATCGAGACCATGCTCGAGGAGAAGTTCAGCGCGGACAAGATCCGGACGCGTCTGATCGACTGCTACGACCACGACAAGCAGTTCATCAAACTGATGAAGAGCATGAACGACGAGGAGGTCTTCTCTCTCGCCCGCAAGCTCAAGCGCGGCTTGTTCTTCGGCTCGCCCGTATTCGACGGCGCCGCCGAATCCGACATCAAGAAGATGCTGTCCCGCGCCGGACGCGCGACTTCCGGTCAGTCGATCCTATTCGACGGCCGCACGGGCGAGGTCTTCGATCAGGATGTGACCGTGGGCGTGATGTACATGCTCAAGCTCCACCACTTGGTCGACGACAAGATCCACGCTCGTTCAATCGGACCGTACTCGCTCGTTACTCAGCAACCGCTGGGCGGCAAAGCGCAGTTCGGCGGTCAGCGCCTGGGCGAAATGGAAGTCTGGGCGATGGAAGCCTATGGCGCGGCGTATGCGCTCCAGGAGTTCCTAACCGTGAAGTCCGACGACGTGCAAGGCCGCACGCGCATGTACGAATCCATCGTCAAGGGTGAGTACGCGCTCGAGGCCGGGCTGCCGGAGAGCTTCAACGTGTTGATCAAGGAGCTGCAGTCACTCTGCCTGAACGTCGAGCTGATCGAAGCCTCGGCGAAAGATTCAGCGACGGCCGCGGAAGATTGAGCGAGCACGGTGGGTGTCGCTGATGGTGATCAGCGGCGCCCCCGGCGAGGCATACGGGTCAAATCTGGAGCCACCCAGAAAATAAACCCGGTCTCCCCCCAACAAGAATTTAGTTTTTCTCCGAAATTCCGACACGAGGAGCCCCCTGATGCGTGACATTTTCTCTTTTTTCGAGAAGCCGAAAGATCCGCTGTCTTTCTCGGCCATGCGCATTTCGCTCGCCAGCCCGGAGAAGATCCGGGAGTGGTCGCACGGTGAAGTCAAGAAGCCGGAGACCATCAACTACCGCACGTTCAAGCCGGAACGCGACGGTTTGTTCTGCGCCAAGATCTTTGGCCCGGTAAAGGACTACGAGTGCATCTGCGGCAAGTACAAGCGCATGAAGCACCGCGGCATCGTGTGCGAGAAGTGCGGCGTCGAGGTGATTCAGTCCAAGGTGCGCCGTGAGCGCCTGGGCCACATCAACTTAGCCACTCCTGTTGCGCACATCTGGTTCCTGAAGAGCCTGCCC
The DNA here is from genome assembly GCA_903642325.1 of Myxococcales bacterium. Classification (GTDB taxonomy): domain Bacteria; phylum Myxococcota_A; class Polyangia; order Polyangiales; family Polyangiaceae; genus PMG-095. The sequence continues at coordinate 8,746 of CAHJWM010000081.1, forward strand.
TCGCGCATCGGCAATATCCTCGACATCACGCTCAAGGACCTGGAAAAGGTCCTGTACTGCGAGGCGTACATCGTCATCGATCCGAAGGACACGCCGCTCGAGCGCGGCGAGCTCCTGACCGAGGATCGCTACGCCCAGCTCCTCGAAGAGTACGGCGACGAGCGCTTCGAAGCCGGCATGGGTGGCGAGGCCGTGATCGAGATGCTGAAGCGGGTCGACGTCCATTCGCTGGCCGAGCAGCTCCGCTCGGACATGCGCACCTCGACCAGTGAGGCGAAGCGTAAGAAGTACGCCAAGCGGCTGAAGGTCGTGGAGGCGTTCCGCGGCTCCGGGAACCGCCCGGAGTGGATGATGCTGTCGGTGATTCCGGTTTTGCCGCCGGATCTGCGGCCGCTCGTGCCGCTCGACGGTGGCCGCTTCGCGACCAGCGATCTCAACGACCTCTACCGCCGGGTGATCAATCGCAATAACCGCCTCAAGCGTTTGCTCGAGTTGAACGCGCCCGAAATCATCATCCGTAACGAGCGGCGCATGCTGCAAGAAGCGGTCGATGCCCTGTTCGACAACGGCCGCCGTGGCAAGACCATCACCGGTCCCAACAAACGCCCGTTGAAGAGCTTGAGCGACATGCTCAAGGGCAAGCAAGGCCGCTTCCGTCAGAACTTGCTCGGCAAGCGCGTGGACTACTCGGGCCGCTCGGTCATCGTAGTCGGACCGACGCTCAAGTTGCACCAGTGCGGGCTGCCAAAGAAAATGGCCCTCGAGCTGTTCAAGCCGTTCATCTACAACAAGCTGGAAGAGCGCGGCTACGTCAACACCATCAAATCTGCGAAGAAGATGGTGGAAAAAGAGCGCCCCGAGGTGTGGGACATCCTGGACGAGGTGATCAGCGAGCACCCGGTGCTGCTGAATCGCGCCCCGACCCTGCATCGCTTGGGCATTCAGGCGTTCGAGCCGGTGCTGATCGAGGGTAAGGCGATCCAGCTGCATCCGCTGGTATGCGCGGCGTTCAACGCCGACTTCGACGGCGATCAGATGGCGGTGCACGTGCCGCTGTCCATCGAGGCGCAGATGGAGGCGCGCGTGCTCATGATGAGCACGAACAACATCCTCTCTCCGGCCAGCGGCCGCCCGATCATCAACCCGACGCAGGACATCGTGCTCGGTCTCTATTACGCGACGCGCATGCGCCGCTTCGTAGAGGGCAGCCACCGCGAGGACACGCTCAAATACGACGAGAAGCAGAAGTCGCTCGTCGGCCATCTGCGCGGCGTATTCAGCTCGCCCGAAGAGGTGCGCATGGCCTACGACAACGGCGTCGTGGATCTGCACGCGTCGATCAAGGTGCGCATCACCGACATCGACGACGACGGCAATCACGACATCAAGCTCGTGCAAACCACCGTCGGTCGCGTGCTGATCAGCGAGGTCCTGCCCCAGGGCTTACCGTTCGATTACGCGAACAAGGTCTTGAACAAGAAGGCCCTGAGCTCCTTGATCGACATTTGTTACCGGAAGCATCGCAACAAGGAGACGGTGCTGCTCGCGGACCGCCTACGCACGTTGGGCTTCAGCTTCGCCACCACCGCGGGTATCTCGGTGTGCATGGATGACATGGTCATTCCAGCCAAAAAGAAGGACCTCGTCGACGCGGCCCAGGCCGAGCTCGAGAAGGTCGTCGATCAGTATCAGGAGGGCCTCATCACCGACGGTGAGCGCTACAACAAGATCATCGACATCTGGGCTGGCGTTGCCGACCGCGTCGCGGAGGAGATGATGGGCGGCATCGGCCGTGAAACCATGACCGACCCCGAGACGAAGGAGCAAGTCGAAGACTCGAGCTTCAATCCGATTTACATCATGGCGGACTCGGGGGCTCGAGGCTCCCCGCAGCAGATGCGGCAGCTCGCGGCGATGCGCGGCTTGATGGCCAAGCCCTCGGGCGAAATCATCGAGACGCCCATCACGGCGAACTTCCGTGAAGGCCTCACGGTGCTGCAGTACTTCGTCTCGACCCACGGCGCTCGTAAGGGCTTAGCCGATACGGCGCTCAAGACGGCCAACTCCGGGTACCTCACCCGGCGTCTGGTGGACGTGGCGCAGGACGCGGTCGTGGCCGAGTTCGATTGCGGCACGCTCGATGGCATTCGCGTGGCCAAGCTGGAAGAAGCGGGCGAGGTCATTCAGCCGCTTGGCGACCGCATTTTGGGTCGCGTGGTGCTCGAGGACGTGGTCGACCCCCTCACGGGCGAGGTCATCGTCGAAGGCAACACCGAGCTCGACGAAGCGCGCGTCGATCAGATCGAGAACGCGGGCATCGAAGAGGTCGTCATCCGCTCGGTGCTCACCTGCCAAACGCGTCGCGGCGTCTGTGCCCTGTGCTACGGCCGCGACTTGGCCCGCGGTTATCGGGTCAACATCGGCGAAGCGGTCGGTATCATCGCGGCGCAATCGATCGGCGAGCCGGGCACCCAGCTCACGATGCGCACCTTCCACATCGGCGGTGCGGCGGCGCGCGGTAAGATCGAGCAAAGCTCGCTCGAGACGCGCACCGAAGGCACGGTCCATCTCAAGAACGCGCAGCTCACCAAAAAGCACGACGGCAGCGTCGTGCTCATGAATCGCCACGGCGAGCTCGTGGTGATGGACGACACCGGTCGCGAGCGCGAGCATCACCGCCTGCTGTACGGCGCGGTGCTCAAGACCACGGACGGTGGGCGAGTGGAAGCCGGGCAAATCGTAGCCGAATGGGATCCATTCGCAGCTCCGATTCTGACCGAGGTCGGCGGCGTGGTGCAGTTCGGCGATCTCGTCGAAGGCGTCACGGTGATCGAGAAGGTCGACGAAGTCACCGGTCTGTCTCGCAAGATCGTCGTCGAGTCGCGCGCGGCGGATCTCCGCCCGCGCATCGCGATCATCGATGCGGAAACGGGCGAGCCGGTCAAACTCCCGAACACCGACTTGGACGCGCGCTACCTGCTGCCCGTCGGCGCGAACATCGTGTGCATGGAAGGCGAGCACATCACCCCCGGTGAAGCGATCGCCAAGATCCCGCGCGACACCACCAAAGTGCAGGACATCACCGGCGGTTTGCCCCGCGTGGCCGAGCTCTTCGAAGCCCGAAAGCCAAAAGATCACGCCATCATCAGCGAGATCGACGGCGTGGTTTCGTTCGGCAAAGACACCAAAGGCAAGCGCAAGGTCGTGATCACGCCCTTCGGTATCGACGGTGGCCTGCTCCCCGATCAGGGGCGCGAGTACCTAATCCCCAAAGGCAAGCACATCCAAGTGCAACCCGGCGACCACGTGCGGGCCGGCGACCCCCTGCAAGACGGACCCGCGAACCCCCACGACATCCTGCGCGTGAAGGGCGAAAAGGAACTAGCCGCTTGGCTCGTCAACGAAATCCAGCAGGTTTACCGGCTGCAGGGCGTCGGCATCAACGACAAGCACATCGAAGCCATCGTCCGCCAAATGCTACGCCGCGTACGCATCAAAGAAGTCGGCGACACCAACTTCTTGGTCGACGAACAAGTCGAGAAGTACGTCTTCGAACGCGACAACGGTCGCGTCATGGAACGCGGTGGTCAGCCCGCGGTCGCGGAGCCCATGCTGCTCGGCATCACCAAGGCATCTCTGTCGACGGAGTCGTTCATCTCGGCGTCTTCCTTCCAGGAGACGACGAAGGTGCTCACCGAGGCCGCGATATGCGGCAAGACCGACGATCTCCGCGGCATCAAGGAGAACGTCATCATGGGTCGGCTGATCCCGGCGGGAACCGGTTTGCCGGCGTACAAGCGCCTGCAGGTGGTGTTGGATGAGAAGAGTCCGACTTATGCGCCTCCGACGTTCGTGCGGGTTACTCCGGCGGAGTTGGTGGCGGTCGGCGACGAGTGACGTGAAGAGTTTGCTTCCGACATGGGAAGTAAACGGAGTGAAGTGCGGCCATTCGAGGAAACTCGGGTGGCCGTTTTTCTTGGTTGATGGCCACGAGGCGATTCGTTTGGCGTCGCGGCCTGGGCTTCTCTCGCGATATGCATATACGAACGAGTAGAACGCGGAGAAGCCATGCCGGGCGTAACTGAGGTTTCGGCTCGAGCTCCGATCAGTGACGATCTCGACGATCTGATCTTGGTTGTTTCGTGCGCGGCAGCGGAGAATTGTCGCGATTAGGTCATCATATTTCACTGACGCCGACGAATCCGTAGGTGCTTGTCTTATCTCGTGATGTTCGGCAGCGGTACCGAATGGACGACCACGCTGCGCCTCGAACAGCCACACACCCGCGGTCCTTCGTATCGGCTCTGTTCACGCCGGAAGCGTAGATCTTGATACGAATTTCGCCCGGACCAGGATTGGGTTTCGGCATGTCTCCGTACTGGAGAACGTCGGAAGCGGGCCCTTTCTTTTCGAACCACACGGCTTCATCGATACCTCCTCACACGGTCGCAATCGCTTACGAAGATAGAAACGCGGTCAGTGCCGACGAGATTTCCAGCGGTCGCTCCTCCGGGAGGAAGTGGCCCGCGCCTGGCACGATCAGGCTGCCTCGAACGTTCGATGCAAACGCGCGCACCAGCGGCTCCTGATGCTGACCGATGCCCCGTTCTCCCGCGATCGCAAGAACCGGAACCTCGACCTTCTGCGCGATCCATGCCTTTACCTGCTCGGCGGACCGGTAGGCGGAACGATAGTAGCGGGAGGTCGAAGCAGAGATGCCGGGTCTCGACAATGCTTCGACGTAAGGCGCCCACCCTGTAAACGGAGCGGCATCGCGATCTCCGGTGAAAGACGCCCATAAATGATGGAGGTACTCGCTCTCGTTCCCTGCCATCAGCTGCGCAGTCGTGTCGCCCACGGCGTCGCCTTCGCCCATCAACAGGAATGGAATGAACGTTAAAAGGTCGTTGCGCGTACTGAAGTTCCAAAGCACCTCGAAGCCTGCGCCGGGAAGCGCGCTTTCGAGAAAAGCCAACTTGGTAACCTCCGCGCGCTGGCGCGCAGCGTAGACCGCGCCTACCGAGGCGCCCCAGTCATGGCCTACCACCTTCACGGAGCTGATACTCAGCGCTGCCGCGAGCTCATGAATGTCTTCGGCGACGGTTTCCAAATCGTAGCCAGTCTCGGTGGCCTCCGACAAGCCCATCCCTCGGAGGTCAGGAACGACGACGTGATGCGTCTTGGCCAGCTCCGGAGCAACCAAGCGCCATGCTTCGCCGGACTGCGGATATCCGTGCAGTAGAAAGACGGCCTCGCCTTCTCCCGCTTCACAGACGTGAAGCGATACGCCATTTACGCGGACGATGCGTGTGCGAAACCCTCGCGCGGCCCATCGTTCCTGCGCTCGAGTGAGCATGGCGTCCTTTGGATCGGGAACCGTGTTCATTCCCCCGCCGTTGACTGACGGACCAAAGAACTCCGCGACAGCGTACGTGGCGCCCCCGTCGGGAGCGCCCCATTGAACGAGCTCCGCGTGGCCGGCCTTCGCGGCTGCGGAGCCCACTGCCGCCAGGAGCTCGCCTTCGCTGCGCCACTGAGCATAGACCGCGACCTGCTTTCCGTCGCGGCTTCGATGAATCGACAGGGAGACGAAGCCGGGTTGGCCGGTGAGGGCGAAGGCGCGCCGATGCATGACTTCGAGCAACGATTCCTGATCACTGAGCGACTTCGTCGTCCACGTCTGCACGAAGGTCGTCAGCGGTCGATCGCCTTCGATTGTAATGGTCGCTTTCAAGGCGTTCACCGCTCTCCTGGCTGCGCGAGAAACTCCTGCATCCGCGCGCGCTGATCTTCACTGCCAAAAAGCGAAACAAACGCCCCCTGCTCCATTGCATTGGCCGCGCTGGGAGGAAGCCCCCAGGCGCTCACCAGCACGCGCTTCGCTTCTGCCACGGAGTGCCGACTGACTTTGGTGATGCGCTCGGCGAGCTGGTGACACCGGCTCATCAACGCTTCGCTGGGGCATGTTTCTAGGACGAGTCCGTACGACGCAGCGGTCGGCGCGTCGATGACCGCTCCTGTAAAGATCATTTCGCACGCGCGCTGGAACCCGACTCGCCGGGCCAAGCGCCAGCATCCGCCGAAGCCCGGAATCACGCCTCCACTCGCCTCGATCTGTCCGAACGTCCCCTTGGCGCCGGCGATGACGAAGTCGCAGCTTAAAACAAGCTCGCAGCCTCCGCCGAGCGCCGCACAATCGACCGCGGCGATCACGGGAAACGGAAGTGCGGCGAGCTCGTCTGCGAGTCGGTGCCCGCTCTGGCTGAAGGAAAGAGCCTCGGCTGCGGTCATGTCCACAAGTTCGCCGACATCGACGAGCATCGCGGCTGGGTGCTCACTCGTGAGAATGAGCGCGCGAACGGTTTCGTCGCGACCGAACTGCGCGAATGCGACCGTGAGCTCGTGCTTCCTGCTATGTCGAGACAATACGGACGCTTCAGCGTGAGTGTCGTGGTCGTATCATCTCGATCGATTCGAAATGTGGTCGTCATGGTTCCTCGTTGTAGGGCTGACTGTAGGAATGCTTTCCATAGCGGTCTTCCATGAAACGGCGGTCCACGTTGCATGGTCTTGCGACGCTTATCGACGGGTCACCGTCATATGTCGACAACGCCTTCTGCATCGCCTTTCACGCAACTAAGGGCCTTCGAATGGCTAGTCGATCCTCTTCGCGGCCGATGCATCCCGGCTGGCTTCGTTGCTCCTAATATCGTCGTGTTGCCCCGCGTCGAAGTGCCCTTTGTATTTCGTACGAACACCATCGAGCTGACAGCTTTTATTGTTTTCAGTCTCTTGTCTGTGGCAATTCTGCTTGAGCGCGCGCCGGGCGGATCAGAGCCACTACGCGCAATCTCGTAACGACCCTGCTCGAGGATGGCCTAAATCGCGCGCGGGTTCTTCCGTGAACCTGCGGCCGCTTTGCACAGTCTTGCGGCACGCACGCGTTCACGTTAACAACCGTCGATGGACGCCGAGCTCGACGAAGCGCGCTTCGAGTGGCCTCAAGTGACGGTGCGCTCCGCGAAGGATCCCATGTTTCGCGAGCCGTTTCGGATCGCGTCGCGGCCACTCCATCATATTTGGCTGCTCGTGGCAGGCGCGCCGACGATTCTGAAGCGGGATGTCGGGCAGCAACGATGGAACGCGGTCAAGATGTTGCCGGGAGAAATCAACATCTGCAGCGCGGGCGAACCGGACTTCGACTTCGGATGGACTAGCGCGCCGGAGTCGAGTGCGCCCGAGTTTGCGCAAGTCTATCTCGAACAAAGTCTCGTGGCGCGGGTCGCACGCGAAAACGGTTCGCGATTGAGTGGGCTCCACTTGCACCCAAAGGTTGGTTTGCGAGATCCGCTCATGACCGAGCTCGTGCGAGCGCTCTCCTGCTGCGTGCGCAACCCGCAACAGTCCGATGAAATGTTCGTCGATGCCGCGGCCGAGCTCCTCGCAGTTCAAATTCTTCGAGAGTCGGGCTACCAGCATACCGAATCTCGAACGAGCCGAGATAAGCCACTCGGGGCATTGGTCGTCGCGCGTGTGCGAGAGTTCGTCGAAGGCAGTATCGAAAGACCAATCCGCGTCGTCGAGCTTGCCGCAGTGGCTGGGATGAGCGTCTATCACTTTTCTCGCGCGTTTCGCATCGCGACGGGTGAAACCCCGCACGGCTTCACGCTGCGCCTCCGGATCGAGCGAGCCGAGCAGCTCATGCGACAGCGCAACCTAACCGTCGCGGATATCGCGCTCGCGACGGGATTCTCCAGCCAAAGCCATTTCACCACGCAATATCGACAACTCCGAGGAATCACCCCTGGGGTGTATCGGCGGCTTAATTTCGGTTGAACATTGCCCCAGCGCGGCCCGTCCGAACCCGCGCCACCGCTCACAACATGGGCCGGTTCCTTCTCCGGGGTGATGCCGGTTCAGCGAATGGGAAATTCCGAGAGCCCCTTGAAGTACTCGAGCAGTGTTCGGGGCTCACGGCCTAAGATCGCTTTCAATGTCAGCGGATTACCCAAGAGCGGGTGGGCATCGTACCAGTCGAACATCGCCTTGCGTCCCGCGCGTTGTGCTCCGTTGGCGGGCAGCTCGACTTGATTCGCCCAATCTTCGAAGCCCGGCGCGTGGGCACGAACGGGGTGCCCGAGCACCTGACTCACGAGTGACGCGACCTCAAGACGGTCCGGCTCACCCGGCGCGCATAGCTCGAACGTGCCGTGGACTAGCCGATCTTCGGTCAACGCGATCGCAGCCACCTCGGCGACATCCCGGTAGTCGACCCAGCTCATACGGCGGTCGGATGAATAGTAAGCGCTGCGCGAAGCCCATCTGTATGGGCGGCGGCGCGGGTGTCATGAGGTGGGCATGGGAAGACGGCACACG
>CAHJWM010000082.1 GCA_903642325.1 Myxococcales bacterium
GGCGGGCACTGCCGCGGCAGCCGGGGCGGCCGCGAGCACGGGAGCACTGGCCGCGCGGCGAGCGATCGTCGTCACCTTCTCGAGCAGTTGCTGCGTGTCGAACGGCTTGTCCATGAAATCGTCGGCGCCTGCGGCAGAGCCGCGCGCTCGGTCATAGGGCTGCTGTTTGCTCGAAAGCATGACGACCGCGATGTTCGGCGCGTTGGCCTTGATCTTTTGGCACAGGTCGTAGCCTGCGGAATTATCGAGCCCTGCATCGACCAGAGCCACCTGCGGGTTTTCCGCGAGCTTGCCCAGGGCCTCGTCAGCGCTCGCGCAGAGGACGGTCCGAAAATCTTCGCCAGCGAAGGTGATTTCAAGCACCTTGCGCATGGTCTTGCTGTCATCGACAGCCAACAACGTGGTGGTCACGAGTCCTCCGAGTGACGTATGGACGAGACGCGATCATCGGGGGCCACCCAAAAACTGTCAAGGATTTCGCCAAGCTTGCCGGCCAGTCGGGCTCGCCGCGGGTATATAAGTGGGCTTTGTGGCAAGTTTTTTGCGCTGCGTTGCCGCTCCGTGTTGAGCCAGCGACTGCCGCGGGCGCCCAACCGAAGCCTCGATCACGGGGGAGGCCGCCCGTACGCTGGCGCGCTCGCGATGCAAGGGCGCTTCGCGAGCGACCAGCCTGCATGAACCGAGCTCAGCGCACCATGAACCAGTCCACGTCCGGAGTGACTTCCAGGTGGAAGTGGTTCTTGTGCGCGGGATCGTAGTTGGGGGTCAGGATGCTGTTGAAGATGTGAGCGTCCGCGGCCTGGCAGACGAGCTGATGGAGCTCGCGCGCTTCGGGCGAGTCGGGCGCGGGTGCCGGAGCGTCGGGGGTGCACTGGACGGCGCCTAGTCGGCCGTGAAACTGCTCTAGGATATCGAGCTGTTCGCCGCTGTCCTTACGGAGCTCACGCACGTCCACGGCGAGCGCGCCCTGGTGGCGACGCGCCCATTCGGTCATTGGCCAGCGCGCGGCGGGCGGACGCCAAGCCGAAAAAATGCGCACCTCGATGATGGAATGCGCACGCAAGATTTCGGCAAAATCATCTAGCGCAAGCACGAGCCGACAATCGTAAACCTCCCAGGGCACGCGGTTGCGCTCGCCGTCGGGGTAGTCCGTTCGAAACAGCACGCCGTTCATCTTGCCACTGAGCCGGACCGGGATTTCTACGCCGCGCTTCGGCTCCTCACGCACGAACGGAATATGACGGTCGGCCAAGGCCGCGAGGCAGGCCGCCGGTGACAACGCGGCGTACACCTCGGCGCGCGATCCGGGGGCGCGCAGGAGAGTCGGCCGCGGCCGGTGTGTCGCTCGCTTCCCCGCATGATAGAAGCGAGCCGGTGGCTTGGGCTTCGCGCGCAGCTTGTGGGCCGGCGCCGGCGCGAGCAGCGCAAACCCGAGCGCGGTCATGAAAGCGAAACCCGACGTCACCCAGGGAGCCTGACCCGAAGCGCCAAGGAGGCCAAATCAGCGGCTCAGTTGCGCGGTCGGGCGCACAGATTTGACCGAGGGCCACAAAGGGCAAAAGATCCAGGAGTTGGCCACGTCGAATGCGCCGCCGCTTAGCAAACGAGCTCGCTCGGTGCTGTATGCGGTCGTCACCGAATTCATCGCCACTGCCGAGCCCGTCGGTAGCCGTACGCTGACGCGAAAATACGGCTTCTCGCTGTCGGCGGCCACGATTCGCAACGAGCTGTCCGACTTGGAGGAGTCCGGTTACCTCGCCCAGCCGCACACCTCCGCGGGTCGCGTGCCTACCGAGACCGCATTTCGGATCTTCGTCGACGCCTTGATGCAAGTGCGGGAGGTGTCGCAGATCGACGCGGCGCGCATCAAAGACTACTTCGGCGAGCTGAACTCAGACTCGGACATCTTGCGCGAAACCGGGAAATTCTTGTCGGCGCTGAGCGGCGCGCCCGCCGTTTTGGTGCGCGCGCGCACCGAGAGCCGAACTTTGCTCACGCTACGCTTCATCCCGACGCGTGCTTTCGAGCTGCTCAGCGTCATGGTGTTTTCGGACGGGACGGTCCAGAACCGCTTCATTCATCTCGAAAAATCGGTGAGTGAGCACGAGCTCGAGCGCGTGCACAACATGCTCGGCGAAGTCGTGAAGGGCCGAACGCTCTCGGCCTTGCGCGAGCACTTCGCCGCCGGTGTGCACGAGCACGTGGACGAGATCGCGACGCTTCGAAAGCTCAGCTTGTCTTTGGTGCGCGCGGCCACCGACAACGCGACGCGCGGCGTGGACGTCGTGATTCAAGGCCAGTCACGCTTGCTCCAAAGCCCGGAGTTCGGCAGCGTCGAGCGCGTGCGTGACTTGCTCTTGGCCCTGGAAGATCGAGAACGCTTGCTCACCCTGCTCGATCGCACGCTGGCGTCCGAGCACGTGAACGTATTTCTCGGCGAAGAGGCCGAGGAAATGGTCGGTTTCCCCGTGAGCCTCGTGGCCGCGCCGTATCGCGAAGAGGGAGGCGAGCCGGGCGGTGCCGTCGGGATCATCGGCCCGACTCGGATGGACTATCCGTTCGTGGTGCCGCTGGTCGGCGCGACCGCCAACGCAATGAGCGCGGCGATCCTCAGGTTGCGCGATCCCAAGCGCCAATCGCGCGACGAATGACCGCCGCGCTTTTTGCGCAGACAGACACCCCGAGCCCTCCTATCATCGAGCAATGCCCATCGGCTCGCCCATCGACCAAGCGCTGACATTCGCCGAGGCTTCCGAGATCGAAGCGGCCTTGCGCTACAGCGGCGCGCTGCTGGAGGTCGATCCGCGCGCGGCGCTGCGGCTCTTGGTCACGGCTTGGATGGTGGGCACGCTCGGCGACCGGGAGAACGCCAAGCGCGGGCTCGAAGTCGCGCTGGAACGCGCAGTCGATGCCGGAAATTTAGCGCTAGCCGTGGCGGCCAGCTGCAAGCTGCGCGATTTCGGGGGGGACCGCAGCGCCGCCCTTTCCTTGATCGCCGGCGCGTTCGCCAAAGGCTCGCCGCGGCTCTTGGAAAAGCGCAGCGCGCCGCCCCAACTCCCGGGCGTGGCCGCGGGCTTTACGCCCTGGCCGGAGTCCCTCGAAGGTGAGCCACTGCTCAGAAGAGCGGTATCGGCCTTGCACGAAAGCGGCGCGGCATTCAAAGCCGACCGCGCGAGCGCTTCACCGCCCAAGTTGTCTGCGCAGGTTTTGTTTTCGTCGCTCGACGAGCATGGCCTAAAAGCAATGGTCGAAATCCTAGACATGCGCGTGGTCGCGCGCGGCACGGTGCTCGTGGCAGAGGGCAGCACGGGCGATGAAGCGTTCTTCGTCGCCCGTGGCGAGCTGGATGTGCAAAAAGGCTCGGGCAAAGGCGGCGCTCCGACAGCTTTGGCGCGACTCGGAAGCGGTGCGTTGTTCGGGGAGATGGCGCTGCTCTCCCGTGCTCCGCGCACGGCGACGGTCGTCGCCGCCGTGCCCAGCGTGGTGCTGGTCGCGAAGAAGGCGGATCTCGACCGCTTGGTGGAGGACGCACCCGGCGTGGGCCGCGAGTTTGCCGAGTTTTGCCGCCGCCGCATGCTCGAAAATTTGATGCGCACGAACTTCATCTTGCGCGCGGCGAGCCCTGCCGAACGCCCGGCGCTGGTCGAGCGCTTTTCGGTACGCACCTTCGAAGCCGGCGAAAAACTCGTAACCCAAGGCTCGCGCGCCGAAGGCCTGCACCTGATCGCGCTCGGTGAGGTCGCGGTGGTGCATCAGGATCAAGGCGAGAGCACGATCGTGGCCCAGCTCGGCCCGGGTGAGGTCATCGGCGAGGTGGCGCTCGTGTTACGCCGCCCCGCGATCACCGACGTCGTCGCCCATCACCCGACGGTGACCCTGTTTCTGGCGCATGACCGACTGATGGAGCTCGTACGGGCCCACCCCAAAGTGTTCGTTGACCTGTATGAGCTAGCCGTCAAACGGGACGAAGAGACGACCACCATGGCTTCCGAGGAGGCCTCGGAGCCCGAGGACTTCGTGATTGTCTAAACTCCGCGCTCACCACGGACCGAGCCATTGCACGGCAAAGCCGGTTTGCCCAATCGGCACCAAGGAAACCTCACCGGGGACGTTTAGCGCTCGCGAGAAGCTCTTTCCCACGCTGCCGCCCACGGCCTCGCCCAACAGGGCCCCGGAGACGATGTCCGAGGCGTAGTGATGATCGCCGAGCCACATGCCGCCCGCTACCCCAAGCGCCAGCGGATAGCCGAGCCAAGCCGTCCAGCCTAGAGCCGGGTTCGCCGCCCGAAACGCCGATGCTCCGGCGACCAGCAAAGCGGTGTGGCCACTAGGCCAGCCGGCGAAGCCGCGCTGAAAGGGCCGGAAGTCGTGCGCCCCTTCGGGATGCTGCAAGCGGTCCGGCGCGCTTGGATTGGCGCCGCCGTTCGGCCAACGCCGGCCTGCCGCAAGCTTGAGCGCGCCGACGCCAACGTACGTCAAAACGCCGGCTTGAATGACGGGCGAGATCAGACGCTTGCCCGAGCAGGAGTCGAGAACCTCGCTGACTGCATATCCAATCGTCAAGCCGCCGGCGAGCACGTACGGCGTCCAAACGCTGACAGGCTCGAGGTCCGGTCGACCCGGCAAATCGTGCTGCGCCACCACGCGCAAGCGCTGATCGAGCCCCGTCGGGGCAAAGCCGAACGGCGTCGCGATCGCCAACGCCGTCAATGAGAGCGGCAGTGGCTGGACGAAGTTCGCGCCGGTCGTGCCGAGCTCTGCCCACGGCCGCGACGCCGAGCACGATTCGGTCGCTCGCGCGGGGTAGGCTCCGCACAGCTCGAGCGTCGCAAATAGCGCGAGCGACCAACGCGGAGCACGCGGCCACCGCCGCCGACGCAAACGTAGGGCGTGAGTGGGCATCTTGCGCCGACTCAGTATGCCGCCCCAGCACCGCGTGTCCGCTGCCTTTCGGCCGCAAAAGGCTGGAGATGCTTGACCGGGCCAGGACCGAACGCTAAGCCGGGGCCCCATGAAGAGCTCGTTTCGATTCGTTGCCGTAGTGGTGGCCGCCGGCGCGGTATTTCTCGGCGCCAGCGACGCCCATGCCCAATCCAAAATCGCCGTCGTCGATACCCAGCGTGCGATCATGGAAACCGAGGACGGTCTTCGTGCTCAGGCCTCCTTGAAGAAGATCTTCGACAACAAGCAGCGCGAGCTCGACAAGAAGCAGGAAGACTTGCAGAAAGAGCGCGAGGACATCGAAAAGCAGCGCGACGTCTTGAGCAAGGCAGCGCTCGCCAAGCGCGTCGACAAATGGCAGCGCGAGATGATGGCCCTGCAGGGCGTGTTCGTCGATTACAACAAAGAGCTGCAAAAAAAGCAGGGCGAGCTGACGCAACCGATCGTGCAAAAGATCATGGGCGCCATCCGGCGGCTAGCCACGACCGAAGGTCTGGATATGGTCGTCGATAAACAAGCGGCGCCCTACGTGCGCAGCGATCTAGACGTCACCGACCGCATCATCACGCTGTACAACCAAGGCGCCGGGGACGAGGGGGCGAAGACTCCGACCGACAAGAAGGGCGCCGCCAGCAGCACGCCGTCCGCCCTCACCATGCCGCAGTCGACTCCGCCCTCTCTCATGCCGAAGAACTGAGCCTGCGCCGGGGGGGCCGGAGCTCGCTTGCCGGGGAGGTTATTCGAGCATGAATCCACGGAAAAGCGTCAGACTCGAGATCGGCAAGATCTTGGAGATCTTGCCACACCGCTATCCATTCGTGCTCGTCGATCGCGTGACCGATGTCGTGCCGAGCGAGAGCATTCGAGGCCACAAGATGGTCAGCGCGAACGAGCCGTGGTGTCAGGGCCACTTCCCCACTCGACCGATCATGCCCGGCGTGCTCATCATCGAAGCGCTGGCGCAGATCGGCGGTATCCTGGCATACGCCTCCGAGCCCTTCGACGCTTCGCAAAGCCTGATGTATTTTTTGGGCATCGACAAAGCCAAGTTCCGTCACACCGTAACTCCGGGCGACAAGTTGGACCTGTACGTCGAGGTAATCCAGCACCGTTCGAACGTCTGGAAGCTACGCGGGGAGGCTACGGTGGAAGGCACGCTGTGCGCGCAGGGGGAGCTTCTGGCGTCTATCGTAGATCGCGAGCGCTAGGGCCCTACCCCGGCGTCTCGAGGATCAGCGCTCGGCGGCTCAACGCGAGCCTTTGCCGCCGCCTTCGAACAGGTCATTGAAGACGCTCTCGAATTCGTCCTGCTCGCCGACGGCGCGGGCGCTCGAGGCGACCGGAGATGGCTGGATTTCCGGTTGAAGCCCAGTAATGCGCTCGGCGATGTCTCGGTAGCCTGGGTCGCGCCGGGCGATCTTCTGAAAGTAGTACAAGGCGTCCTGCGGCTCCCCCTTCATCTCGTAGACAACCCCGAGATCGTAATAAAGGTTCATCTCTTGCTCGACCGTCTTGTCCTGAGCACTGAGTGCCCGCACATAGGACTCAGCCGCTCCCTCTAGATCACCTTGTTCCAAATGCACCATGCCGATCATCGCGAAGCAGTTGCACTCGCGCTGCGCGTCGCGCGCCGAAAGCTCGAATTCATGAATCGCGTCCGCAATGAGTCCCATTTCCTTGTACGCGACGCCTAAGTCGTAGTGCGTGGCGCTATCGTTCTCAGAAACATGCGAGCGGATGCCGGCGCGAAATTTCTCGAACACCTGGTCGACATCCACTTCCCCGGCCGCCCGCGGCCCCATGGCCGCGACGCCCTGGGAGGGGAAAACCATTTCGTCCAAGGCTCCCAGTGATCTGGCAACGTCGAAGTCCAGCTCTTCTTCCTGATTTTTGT
Organism: Myxococcales bacterium; assembly: GCA_903642325.1. GTDB lineage: Bacteria > Myxococcota_A > Polyangia > Polyangiales > Polyangiaceae > PMG-095. Next base: position 6,836 of record CAHJWM010000082.1, read on the forward strand.
CGAGTTGCGAGCGCTCGATAGTCTGGCTCTCGCCGGACGAGTCGAACGACGCGTCGATTTCGCGCAACCGTTCCAAAACTAGAGGGTGATGCGGCGTGCGCGCGAGTTGCTCCATCAAGATCGCTTTGGCGTCCTCGTACAAACCGCGCGTAGCAAAGAAGTCGGCTTCATCCAGCACATCCTCGAGGCTGTCGGTCGAAACGCGAGGCGGGCCGCTGACCGCCGTCGCCGGTACGAAATCCTCGACCGAAGATACCTCCAGTACCTCTTCTTCGTACTCGTCCAGGGGCCGCGCGTCCGAGCCTTGCGGCTCCGACTCGGGTCCGAGTGGAAAGCTGGGCAGCGGTTGATCGGCCAGAAACGGGTCGTCTGGCACGTCGAAACCGTGGCGCCGCGAGAACGAGTGGCCCGTTTCGGAATTCATGGCTCGTTCGGCGCCGATTTCTTCCAAGTCGTAGGACGGCAGCGGTGCCTCGGGGTCGTAGCTGTCGACATGGGGGGGCGCCGCCGCCAAGTCATGGCGCGCTTGCCCGCGCAGGCTGCTTTCGTCCGCCGTTCCGTCGGCAGTTTGCCCCGGAGCGATCAGCTCGAGCATGGCGAGTGCCTCCGGATGCTCAGGCTCGATCTCGAGCACCTCGTACACCAAGGCTTCGGATTGAACGATATCGCCGTTGTCGAGCTGCAAAGACGCCATATTGAGCGTCTCGGCGATGGCACCCTCTCGATCGCCGGAATCCACGAGGAGCTCCCGCAATTTCTGGCGAATTTCCAGCGATCGCGGATCGATCTCGAGGGCGATGTGCAGGGCCTCGATGGCCTTCGGGTAAAGCCGCAGCTTGCGAAAAGACTCGGCGTCGACGACGGCTTTGCTAGCGTGGGCGTGCGCATCGAAGGAGCTTGGCCCGTTCTGGAATTCTTCGGCTAAAACCAAATGGTCGTCCACGACGACGACGTCTGGCGCGCTCGCCAGCATGGGCCGTGAAAGAGAAAGCGCCGTCACTTCCGGTTGAGCGACCTCGAGCGGACCGTGATCGGTTGCCGTATCCATGAATTCGACGTCGACGTCGTCCAGGCTGACCGGAGGCAACGACTCCGGCGGTCGAGATGCACCAGCCAGCATGGGTGGCAAGCTTTGCAGCGCTCGTACCTGTTCGTCATCGGGCGCGACCTGGCGCAAGTGGGCCAGAAGTTCCTCGAACAGGTCTCGACGCTCGCTGTCCCGCGCGATGCGCGCCATCTCCTTGTAGACCTCGATGGCTTTGCCTTCTTGCGAGATGGTGGTGAAGGCCTGGGCTAGGAGCCCGAGGGTGTCGAGGTTTTTCGGGTCGGCTTGAAAACAGACCTGAAGTTTGGTCAAGGCCTGCAGCCCGTCTTCGCGTGTGCCGCGTTTCAAGTAAAGCTCGGCCGCGACCCACGCGTAGCGCGGGTCCTGCTTGAAATGCAGGATGCGCTCGATCACCTTGAGGGCGTCGTCCCGCCGCTCGAGGCTCAGCAATAGCTCGGCTGCCGCCCAGAACGATTCGATGGCTTCGTCCAGGCTCTGCACGCGGCACCGAGCCTCGGCCAGACGCAGATGCGGTAACGGGTTCTGCGCGTCGAGCCCGACCATCTTGCTGAAGACTTCGATTGCTTCGCGATCTCGCCCTGCTCGTTGCAAGCGGGTCGCTACCTCGTCATAGGCCGCGAGTGCGTCACTGGTCAGGCCGAGCTGCGTGTAAATTTCGGCGAGCTTGGGCACGATGTGCCCGTAGCGATCCGCGAGCTCGGGCGCGTGCTTTTTGATGAGCTCACGGATCTGCTTGTAGACTGCGATAGCCTTGAGCGCGAAGCCCTGCGACGAGTAGTACTGGCCAACTCGATCGTACGTAGCGATGGCTTCGGGATACGCCAAGAGGCGCGCTTGCAGGTCGCCGATCTTTAGAAGTGTGCGCGCATCGTTAGGATCATCCTGGACGATCCGTTGGTACTCCGCGATTGCCCGGTCGTACCTCTTTTTCTCGATGTACTTTTGGGCCGCCTGAAGGGTCTTCTCGCGGTCGATTTGCTGCACGTGCGTTTTTCGCCGGCTCGGACAAGCGTGGGCTCGGTTGCGGCGCTCGCCCCGATGCCTCCGAGATGCTCAAATCCTACGCGATATCGCTGGTTTGGTCAAGGCGGGGGGTCTCTCGTCGCGCACGTATGGGCGGGCCACTCCGAGCGCGCGCGCGGCGTGTTTCAGCCGGCCCGGCCTCCGAACTTTGCTCCGTGCCCGCGAAATTGCGGCAAGGGTGGCAGGATCGGCGTCTTCACCGCCACAGCATGCCGAGCTCGAACGACATCCTCGTCGCCCAGCGTCGGATTGCCGGCAAAGTGAGGCGGACGCCCTGTTTAGAAAATCCGGTCCTGTCGGAGCTGACCGGGCTGAGGTTACGGCTGAAGCGGGAGAACCTCCAGCTCGCGGGCTCATTCAAGGAACGCGGCGCCGGCAACCGCTGGAAGTGCTGACGTTGGCAGGGCGTGCTCGCGGCGTCGTCGCGGCGAGCGCCGGTTACCAACACGAACGTAGGTAGCCGATTCAACGAGCGGAGAAATGACGCTCCAGCGCGTCGAGCAGGCCGTCTACGGTGAAGGTGGTGGCCTCGGTGTCAACGCGAATGCCTCGCTCTGCCAACGTCTTGGAGGTAATCGGCCCGATACTAGCGACCGTTACGCTCGATAAGAGCTCGACCGCGCGATCGTCGAGTGTATCGACCACGGCGTTGACCGTGGAGCTCGACGTAAAGAGCGCCACATCGATCTCGCGTTTCTCGAAGTGCGCGCGCAGTGACTCGCCAGAGTCCGCGGACACCGTTTCGTAGACCGGCACGATGTCGACTCGGCTTCCGGCCGCGCGAAGCAAGTCCGGCAGGGCGTCGCGTGCCAAGAGCGCGCGCGCCAAAAGCACGCGCTTTGGCACGCCCTTCAGAAGCACCGCGCGAGCCAGGCCCTCCCCCACGAATTCATCCGCCACGGCGTCGGCGCGCAAGCCAAAGCCATGCAGAGCTGACGCCGTTTTTGGCCCAATGGAGCCGATTTTAGCCTGGGCAAAGGCGCGCGCGTCCGACCCTGCCGCAGCCAGAGCGGCCATGAACCGGGTGACACCGTTTGCGCTAGTGAACAACACCCAGTCGTACTGCCCGAGCTCGGCAATGGCACGCGTCAACGGCGCAGGATCCGCGGGCGCACGGATTTCAATGGCCGGTAGTAAGCGCGCGCTCGCGCCGCGCGCGCGAATTGCAGCCGCGGTGACCCGGCCCTGTTCGGCCGGTCGCGGCACGAGCAGGGTTTTGCCGAACAGCGCGCGGTTGTCGAACCAGCGCAGCTCTTCCCGCAAAGCCACCACCTCGCCGACCACGATCACCGCGGGGTTACTGATGTCTTCCGCGCGAGCGAGAGCGGCGATGTTGGCCAACGTTCCCGTCACGACGCGCTGCTCCGGCCGGGCCGCCCATTGAACGACCGCCACGGGCGTCGCTGCGTTACGCCCGCCGGCGATGATCGCGCTCATGATCTCTTCGATCCGGCGCATGCCCATGAAGACGCAAATCGTGTCGGTGGCGGTGGCAAGCTTCAGCCAAGACTCCGGGGACCACTCCTTGCCTTCGCGGTCACTGCCGGTGATGAACGTCACGCTGGACGACAGGTCGCGGTGAGTCAGGGGAATGCCAGCGTAAGCGCTGGCCGCAAACGCGGACGCCACGCCCGGCACGATTTCGAATTGAATGCCGGCTTCGCGCAGAGCCTGAAGCTCTTCGGCGCCGCGTGCGAACAGTAATGGGTCGCCACCTTTGAGTCGCACCACACGCTTGCCCGCCTTGGCCAGGGCCACGAGCTCGGCATTGATCGCGGCTTGGGTCGCGCTCTCCTCGCCGTAGCGCTTGCCCACGGGACGCTTTTCCGCGTTTGGGCAGGCGTCGAGCAGGGCGGGATGAGCCAGCGCGTCATACAGTACGGCGTCTGCTCTCGAGAGGAGCTCGAGCCCGCGCACGCTGATCAAATCGGGGTCGCCGGGCCCGGCGCCGACCAGATAGACTTTACCGACGGGCATTCTCGTAAAACACAGGGTACCCCGCGGCGTTGCCGGGACGGAAATCAGCTCCAACGCAGGCGGAGAATACGAAGAATTCCTCACTGCAAGGCGCTTCGCAACGCCGACTCTTGCTCGGCGCGCGAAAACTGTAGCTCGTGCAAGCGCGCATACAGGCCGCCTTGCGCCATTAGCTCGCCGTGGGTTCCTTGTTCCACGACGTGGCCCTTGCGCAAGACCAGGATGCGGTCTGCCTTCTGCACGGTGCTCAAGCGGTGAGCAATGACTAGCGCTGTACGACCACGCATGAGCTCCTCCAATGCGCGCTGCAAGCGAGCCTCGGTATCGCTGTCGACACTGGCCGTGGCTTCATCTAAGATCAAGATCTGTGCGTCGCGATACAGCGCACGCGCGAACGCGATCAGCTGACGTTCGCCGGTCGAGAAATTCGAGCCGTACTCGTCGACGCGGGTATCGATGCCGCGCTCCCGCGCGGCGAACAGGTCGAGCGCGCCGATGCGACGCAGCACCTCCTCCACCCGCGGCCGGTCCGGTTCTTCGGAAGCCGCGACGTTGCTCGCTACCGTGCCCGGAAAGAGTACGACGTCTTGGGGCACGACCGCGAACCGGCAACGTAGGTCGGTGCGTTCGAGACCCGCGACATCGTCGCCATTGACGCGCACGGTACCGCTATCCGGCTCGTATAAACGCAACAAGAGCGCCGTAATCGTGGTCTTGCCGGAGCCGGTCGGGCCGACCAACGCGACTCGTTCGCCGCGCCGCGCGGCGAAGCTGATTCCGGACAATACCGGTGTGCCCGGCTTGTAACTGAAGTCGACGTTCTCGAGCGCGACCGCGTACTGCGGGTCCGCGGGAGGCTTGGCATCTCGAGCGGGGGCGTCGGGCTCGACTACGTCCAGCAGGCTGAAGACCCGCTCGGCGCCGGCCATCGCCGCTTGCAACAACGTGTAGCGCTGGGCGAGCGTGGAGATCGGTTCGAAGAACTGCGCCAGATAAGCGGTAAAGGCAACCAGCGTGCCGAAGCTCACTGGACGGTAGCCGAACGACATGACCACGAGCGCGAGACAGACCGCGGCGATCGTGTCGATGGCCGCGTCTTGAATCGAGTCCCATTTGATCGCGCTCATGTTGGCATCGCGATACGACTCGTTACTTTCGTCGAACTCATGCGCGGCGGCGGACTGTCGGCTGAAGGCTTGAATCAGGGTCATGCCCGTGACCTGCTCGTTCATGGTCGCGTTCATGCGCGACGTCTTGGCGCGAATGGCCCGAAATGCCTCGCGAATGTTGCGCCGAACGAAAAGCACGAGCAGCGCCATGGGCGGGACGGCCGCAAAGGCGATCAGCGAAAGCTTCCAGTCCAGGATCAGCATTAGCGTGACGATGCCGAGCAAGCGGGCGAGATCTCCGACGGCATTCAGCGCGCCCGACGCGAACATTTCCAGGATGGCGTCCGTGTCGTTCGTGACGCGCGACACCAAACGCCCGACCAATTGCTTATCGAAGAAGCCGAGGCGTAAGTCGTGGACGAATGTGAACACCTCGCGCCGCATGTCCGTGACCGCGCGGGCGCCCGCGACCTGCACCGCGTACATCTGTACTAGCCCCAGGATCTGCTCGACCAAAAGCACCGACGCCAGCAGGACCCCTCCTCTGAAGAGCGCCGACCGGTCGCCGGTTTGGATGACGCCATCGATCGCCTGGCGCATGATCAAGGGCCGGACCATGGCTCCCGTGGAGGTGATGAGGATCACCCCCATGGAGGCCCAAAGTAACCAGCGGTACGGCGTGAGGTAGCGCCACAATCTCCTGGTGAGCCGTGCGTCGTACGCTTTACCGAAGCGCTCCTCCTCGTGAAACGCCTTCAAGATCCGCTCGGTGCGCGCCTTGTCTGAGCGCCCGCGTTGCTGACGGCCGTCCGACCGCGGAACGTCCGCCCGGGCGGGCTCCGCATCCGCGCTGGTGGGAGCGGGCGTCATTCAGCCACCTGCTGATCTTCCGGCGTGATGCCGCCCAGCTTCAACAGCTCACTCTCGATCCGCTGCTCCTCGGCAAAAATTGCGTAGATACCTGCGTTTCGCGTCAATTGTTCGTGGGTGCCGCGCTCTACCACTCGGCCCTTCTCCAGCACGATGATCTGGTCGCAGTGCGCAGCGGCCGACACCCGGTGCGTGATCAGAATCAAACCGCGCCGAGCCCGCTGGCGATCGATTGCCGCCAAGATCGCTTGTTCGGTGCGGGCGTCGACGGCGCTCAGGGGATCGTCCAGCACCAGAACCTTGGGCTCGGACGCGAAGGCGGCCGCCAACGCCACGCGCTGCTTTTGACCGCCCGAGAGTTGCACTCCGCGCTCGCCGACGACGGTGTCGAAGCCGTCAGGAAGATCCAAGACTTCATCTTCGATGCAGGCCTCGCGAGCGGCCGCCTCCACCTTGGCGATCGACTCCGGTTCGTCCGGCTGGTCTATCGAAAAGGCGATGTTACGCGCAACGGTGGTGGAGAACAGGAACGCGTTCTGCTGCGCATAGCCGATGGTTTGACGCACGGTGGCGAGCGGCAGATCGCAGACGTCGACGCCGTCCAGGAACACGCTGCCGCGCGGCGTTGGCTGCAAGCGCGCGAGCAGCACCGCGAGCGAGGACTTGCCGCTGCCCGTGCGCCCGACAACTGCCAAAGATTTGCCGGCAGGCAGCTCGAAGCTGACTTCATCGAGGACACTACGCCCGTTGTACGCGAAAGAAAGCTGCTTCACTTCCAGCCGCCCGGTGGCGACCGCTGGCAACGCCTGCTCGCCATCGACGATGTCCGGCACGGCGCTGAAGATATCGGTCAGCCGCGAGAATGCGGCACGCCCGCGTTGCAGAAGGCCGATCACGAACCCAAGCGAGATCAACGGCCAAGTCAAACGCCCGAGCGCACGATAAAACGACAGGAAGCCACCGGCATCTAGCTGCTTGTGCAGCATCATCGACCCGCCGTACCAAAACACCACCAGCACCCCGAGGGACATCGTGGCCTGTAGGATCGGGCCGAGAGCGCCTCGCAGGCGGGCCAGTGCCAAGCTCTTTTCGAGGTACGCCTGGTTGGTCTTCTCGAAGGCAGCGATTTCTTCCGCCTCGAGCGCGAAGGAGCGGATGACGCGCATACCGGCGATGCTAGACAGCACGCGCGAGCTCATCTTCCCTAGCGCATCTTGGTTGTCTCTCGTGCGGGTGTAGAAGTGCTTGGAGAACCCGCGCGTGATCAGGAGCACGAAGGGCAAGGTGGAAAGGGACGCCAGCGTGAGCTTGGGCGATATGGGGATGGTCACGGCCAACGCGCTAACCAGTGCAAAGCCGGTGTTGATGATGTTCAGGACACCGAAGCCGAGTAACAGCCGGACCTGCACCAGATCGTTGGTGACGCGGCTCATGATCTCACCCGTGCTCATTTTTCGATAAAATGAAGGGCCGAGTTTTAGCAACCGCTCGAGGATCTCTTTGCGAAGCTCGTATTCGGCAATGCGACCCGCATTGAAAATCGCCATGCGCGAAAGCACGCGCACCACGAACGCGGCGAGTGCGGCCAATACGAGCCATTGCCCGAGCTGAATCGCCTGCGCGCTGGCACCGCTCGTGGCGAAGTTGATGGCGCGGCGCATGCGCGTATCGAACCACCATTGGAACAACTGGTAGAGCGCCAGCAGCAGCATGCCGACGCCATAACGCGGGGCATGCCGGTAGAACTGCCCCATGAGCCGAACGGGCATCGCGGACGCTTTCGAGGAGCTAACGGTGTTCACTGCGTGAGGCGCGGGGGCCACGGAAGTATGGCCGGCGGGGTGGATGGGACGAGGTCGCCGACAGACCGCGGCCTTATAAGGCTTCGCGGGCCGTCTGGTAAGCCCTCCCCGCCTTAACGCGCGGCTACCTGCATTAGCCCGCGTACCATGCGCAACAACTCTTGTGCGGTAAATGGCTTTCGTAGAAAGTGCGCGCCGTTCGCGAGCGCCCCGACGTGCTCGGGCGAATAGCCGGAGATGTATAGAACTCCAGCGTGCTCGCACGGCGTACGAAGCCGGCGTACGAGGTCTTTACCGGACACGCCCGGCAGCAACAGGTCCGATACCACCAGGCCAATCGCCGAGCCGTATTGGTCGGCTTGGGCGAGCGCGGTGGGTTCGTCCTTGGCGGTGACCACTTCGTAGCCGAACGCGCGCAGGATGCGGGCTGTCACGGCCTGTACCTGCGGCTCGTCCTCGACCAGCAAGATCAAACACGCCTCATGGGGTGCGGCGACGGCCAAGCGCGCCGAGCTCGCCAGTGGCGCGGCGGGCAAGTGCGCGATCAGCGCGATGCCCTGACCGACGAACTGAACGAGCTCGAGCTGCACCCCCAACTGAGCCATCGAATGTTCGAGCTTGCAGAACAGGAGGTCACGGGGCGGGCTCGAGCCGGCGCGCGCTGAGGAGCCACCGTGAGGCTCAGGACGCACGATGATGCGCGTGCGTCGTTCTTGCCGAGCGTCTGCTTCCGCCGAAAAAGCGGGGTCATTCGTGCCGCGCGTTTCGACCAACAACCGGCGGCCGGGGGCGAGGCTCCCGCTCGCGGCACGGCATAAACCGAGCACGACCTTTTCGAGCTCGGGGGTGGGCACGCCAACCGGCGTTGCGTTCGAAGACAGCTCGAATCGCACGTGTACGTGTGGCCCAAGCAACTCTCCGATGGAGCGCTGCGCTCGGGCAACGACACTATTCGTGTCACTGCATGTATCGTCTGACTGTGCCGAGAGCGAGCGGCTGTCGAACGCGGGGGACCTCATCGCAACGTTTCTATCGGACTCCGGATCGCGGCCGATGTCAACGCGCAGGCCTGGCCTTTCCTCCAAAACTCGGCCGCGGCTCCGCATCGCATGCGGTGACGTCCTCCGCGTTTCGCGTTCGCGTTCGCGTTCGCGTTCGCGTTCGCGTTCGCGTTCGCGTTCGACACGTCGCATTTCGCGTTCGCGCGAGAGGACGTTCGAACGAAATATGCCCGGCTCACGCACATTCGACTACTCGACCACCCGCCACCCGCCACCCG
>CAHJWM010000083.1 GCA_903642325.1 Myxococcales bacterium
CGCGCGGTCGCGGCCGGCTCACCCTCGGTTTGCACGTGCCCGCGCGCCAACGCGCCCGCCGCAATGCCCACGCGCGGCGCTGAGATATCGCCTACCACCCGCGCCCCTGGCTCGAGCAGCACCGCAACCGTGCCGCGCAAATCACCCTGGACCTGGCCCGCTATCGTGAGCCGCGAGCCGCTGATGTGGCCCCGAATTCGCCCAGAAACCCCGACCACGACGTCGCCCGTGACGTTCACGTCGCCTTCTACGCGCCCCAAAATCTCGAGCGTTCCCTCGCCCCGGATGTGCCCGCTGACGACCGTGCTCGCGCCGATCACCGAAGAGTCGACCATGGTCTCAGAGCTCCATGTCGACGTTGCCCTTGAAGGAGGCTCCGTCTGCAATCGTAAAGCGAGCGGCCTTGATGTCACCCACGAGCTTGCCGCCCGCCTGGATGTCCACGCGCTCAGAAGCCGTGACGTCGCCCGTCACCTGGCCAGCGACGCTCAAGCTGGCGCCCGTGATGTCTGCGCCAACGATAGCGGTGCCGCTCACGGTCACGGCGTCGCTGCTCGTGAGACGACCGCGCAGATTGCCGTGGATCACGATCTCTTCCTCGCCCGTGATGTCACCTTCTACTGTCAGACCTTCGCCAATCACCGTGCCTGCCATCCGTGTCGCCTCTTCTCAATGCTAAGTTAGGGTTCAGCGCCGCCGCTGGGGCGCGGCCAAATCGAGCTCGAACTCCGTGTCCAGCCGTACCGATATGCGGGCGCCCGCCTCGATTGAGACCTCGCTGCCGCGCAGCTCACCGCGCACGTGGGCGTTGGCACGCACTGCGATCGCCCCACGCGCCGAGGCGTCTCCGAGCAAACTGCCGGCGATCTCCGCGGCGTCGCAGTGCAGATTGCCTTCGAGGCTGCCGCCCTCGGTGATCTCGGCCTCACCGCTCACGTTCACGTCGCCTTTGACGCTGCCCTCGACCCGCAAGGCCCCGCTGCCACTGATGCGGCCGGTCACGCGCGTGCTTGCGCCGACTACGCTGATTTCCGGAGAGTGACGGGGCATCGAAGGACTAGAAAGCTAGTACGGCGGGCGGGGATTGGGAACAGCTCGCTCAGGTTTTAGCCGTTTGGGCGGGACGGCGCGCGCGCGGCGAGGATCTCTCGGGCGCGAGCTACGGAGCGGAACAGCGCGCGGGCGTACAAGCGGCGCTGCTCGGAAATGGGCAGATCCCCCGGGCGCCCGTGGGTGGCGGCCGAGAGCAGGACGGCGGCCGCCACGCTCATGTTGAGGCTTTCGACGAAGCCGCGCATGGGGATGCGCACTGCACGCTGAGCGCACGCTCGCAGCTCTGCGCAAATGCCCTCGTGCTCATTGCCGAGGAGCAACGCAAGGCGCGGCACATCCGCCAGGTCGGGGGGCGTGAGCTCGCCTTTGGGATGTGTTGCGACGAGCTCGTAACCCTGCGCGTGCAAGTGCGATGCAGCCGCTTCCGGAGATACGTGCTGCTGGACCTCGAGCCAGCGCTCGCTTCCCTTTGTGATGCGGCGGGCGATCATGAACGCTTCTACGCGCGGCAAGACGTGTACCGTCGGGATTCCAAAAGCGTCGCAGGTGCGCATCACCGCCGAGCCGTTGTGCGGGTCATGGGGCGCGTCCAGCAGCACGGTTACACTGCCCAGCCGGCGCTCGATCACGGTCCGAAGACGAGCTTGACGTTCGTCACTGGCAAGCGGTTCGAGCGTCCGGATCACCGCTTCGACCGTCCACCCCGCCGGCCACGGCTCACCGGGCAGACTCTCGGCAAACTCGCTGCCGACCTCTTCACTTGCGCGTCTCAAAACGGTTTTTCTATAATCTACGGCTTCGAGCTCGAGCTCGAAGCGGCGGGCGAGCCCCCGCGGACCGGCGAGGGGACTTCCCTGACCATCGAACAAGCATTATCTTGCCGAGGTCAGTCAATCACAGCTCAGGAGAGCGGTCCCCAATGGCATCCGATAAGGTTCATGTTTTCAACGACCTAAACTTCGATCAGGAGGTCCTGAAGTCAGACCTTCCGGTCCTGGTGGATTTCACTGCCACTTGGTGCGGGCCGTGCAAGGCGCTCGCGCCCATCGTCGACCAGCTAGCAGACGACCTGCAAGGCACGGTGAAGGTCGGCAAGCTCGACATCGACGATTCTCCCATTACCGCAGGCAAGTTGGGCGTGCGCGGTGTGCCCACGGTCATGGTGTTCAAAAATGGCGAGCGCTCGGCGCAGCACGTTGGGCTCACCACCAAAGCCAAGCTCACGGAGCTGGTGAAGGTCTGAGCGTCGTTCTGAACGGCTGTCGCCTACGACCGACGCGCTTCGCGCTTGGCGAAGCGCGCGGTTCCCACCTCGCCAGCCGGCAGAGAGCGGCGCAACCCCCGTGAGCTTGGGTCATCGCCAAGGGCAATCGTCGTGACGCAGCTTTCCGTTGTGCGTCGGGCGGGCGCGCGCGCGTCGCGGCGCTTTCGTCCGCGGTGGTTTTGGATTCCCGTCGGAGTGCTCGCCCTCGCGCATGCCACGTTCGGCGTGGCACTGAGCCGCTTCGTCTCGGCGTGGTTTGCCGTTGGCTTGGCCGCCGCGCTGTACGGCGCCACGTTCTCGCGCCTCATGGCGCAGATGCGGGATCGGCCGCGACCGCGTTTCATCACCGTGCTCCTCGACCAGCCACTTTTTGCGCACTTCGGCGCGAGCGTGTTCGCCGCTTTGGTCAGTCCGCTCTGCTTGTTCGCGGCGGTCGCGCAGGGCGCCGTGTTCGAGTCGTGGCGCGCGGCACTGGGCATGGCTTATCTGCTCGGCTTCGCGCTTTCCGCTTGGTCAATCTGGATCGAACGCCACTTTGTCCGAGTGCGGCGGATGGATGTGGAGATCACCTCTCTGCCGCGGGAGCTCGACGGCTATACGATCACTCAGCTCAGCGATCTGCACGTGGGCAGCTTCGACCCGAAAAAGCGCGCGCTCCAATGGGCGGCGCTCAGCAACGCGCTGAACCCGGACCTGGCCGTCGTCACCGGTGATCTGGTGACGAGCGGCACCGCTTTTTACGTGGACGTGGCGGATGCCATCGCGACGCTGCGCGCCAAAGATGGCGTCTTCGTCTCGATGGGAAATCACGATCAAGCCCACAACGACGAGCTGAGTCGGCTGGTTGCCGCGCGCGGGCCCACGGTTTTGCGCAACGATTCGCGCGTGATCCAGCGCGGCGCGGCCTCGCTCGTGGTGGCGGGCTTGGATGGCCGCATCGCTCGTTCCGACGTCGCGCGCATCGTCGCAAAGTTTGCCACCGGCGCGCCGTTCGTCCTGCTCTCGCACTACCCGTGGGCGTTCGAGGCAGCGGCCAGCGCAGGCGCAGACCTCATGCTCACTGGCCACACTCACGGCGGGCAACTTGGCGTGCCCTTTCTCAGCCAGCGTTATAACCTGGCTCGAATGACCGGGCAGCTCTCACGCGGCCTATACTTTTCGGGCAAAGCTGCGATGTACGTGAACGCGGGCTTAGGGACGACCGGGCCTCCCATGAGGCTTGCCGTGCCACCCGAGATCGCGCTGATCACGCTCCGGTGTGCGGCGACTGCATGAGCACGCCGTGCGCCGGTCACGCGATGCGCGAGGCATCAGTAGCGCGCCGCGGCCGCCCGGGTCGCTCGATCGACAGCGCGGGGACGGCGTCGGGCTGAGAGGTGCGATGCCGGCGCGCGAGCGCCCCCTCTCGAGATCCTCGGGCTCGGGCCTTTTTGTCGTCTAGGCGCCGGTCTGTTCGCAAAGAAATTGGCGGCGACAAGCGAGGCGCATTGGCTTACTTTGCGCTCAGATCGAATCGAGAACGAAGGGCGGGGCGCCGCCCTTCGAGCAAACTGGCCGATTGAAGCCACCCCACGACCATGAAGAGAGTCCACATTGCGCTCGCTGTCACCGACTTCGACGCGTCTGTTCGAGAATATAGCGCGCGCCTGGGCGTGGCCGCGTGCTGCACCGTCGATGCTACGTATGCTCTGTGGCGCACCGACCAGCTGAACCTGTCCATCACCGTGAAGTCAGCCGACGCTGGGCGCCTGCGACATTTGGGGTTCGAGGACGACGAGGCGCAGGTGGTGGGTGAATCAACCGACGTCAATGGCGTCGTTTGGGAACACTTCACTGAACAGCATCAGCGCGAAGAGATCGTCAAACTTTGGCCGCACGCAAAGTTTCGCAGCTAACGTCGCGGTTTCCGAAGCAACGGGTCAGAAAAATTGCCAAGGGTGAAGCACTCATCACGGCACCGACGGCCGAGCGCGAGGCCACGTGGGAGGCGTGGTCGGCTTGCCTCGCGAAGAGCTGGCGTCGGCTGCGTCCCTGCCGCCGCGAACTAGGCCGTGTGGCAGCAGGCTTCCACGTTATGACCGTCGGGATCGCGCACGAACGCGCCGTAGTAGTCGGGGTGATAGTGAGTCCGCAGTCCGGGCGCGCCGTTGTCTATGCCGCCCGCGGCAAGCGCGGCTTCATAAAAGGCGTCGACGACCGCGCGATTTTCGGCACGAAAAGCGATGTGAATGGGGGGCTTCTGCGGGGCGCCCTGGCGTAGCCAAAAGTCGGGCTTCGGTGGCACTCCGAAGCCGAGCACCACGATGCCACCCGTGTGCTCGGTAGGCACCTCTAGCAACACTTCGTACCCGAGAGGCGCAAGCGCCGCTTCGTAGAAGCGACGACTCACTCCGGCATCACTCACCGCGAGCCCAGTGTGGTCGATCATTGGGCCGCTTCTAGCATGTGTCAGCGACGCTCGACCAGCGTGCCGGGAGCTTTGTAGACCTCGCTCGGCACCTCGGCGCCCGGGTCGAAGTGGCACTTCATCGTGCGGTATTGAACGCTCGTGGCTCCGTTGGCGTCGGTTGTTTTTCTGAACAGCCAGGAGTGTTCCAGGTCGTCGAGCAAGACGAGCACGCGCTCGTGGCGCAGGGCAGCGGCGTCTACTGCGACTTCATCGGCGTCCAGCGCGGTCGCACAGGCGGCGTCCGGCGTTCCGTACATGACCGCGCTAGTGCTCAGAAATAGCCGCGGTGGATCCGAGGCATCGCTGACCACGATGGGGTGGCGCACGCCCGGGACGTAGCTTGCATCGATGCGAGGCGTGCTAGCGAGCTCGGCGGGGCGGCAGCGCTCGGGGCGGTCGGCCAAGTTTTGTTGCGTGGGCACGGGGACGGCAGGGCCCAGCACCTCGCCGCTCGGTCGAAACGGAAAGTACACGGCGGTCGCGCCGCCGGTGTTGCTTTCGGTTTGCACGTACAAGCCCGAAGCCCGGCCCGAGTACGCCAAATTGCTGGTGACGGTCTGCCCAAATGCGCTCGGATCGGGCAACGCCGCCGTCCGGGCGTCGAATTCGAAACCCGCGCCCACGCGCCGCGCGCGCGCGACCGCGGTACCATGACCAAACAGCATCAAGGCTAGGTGCGAATTTTCACTGCGGGCCATCTCGGTCCGCCCACGCAAGTTGGGCGCGAGTGGCCATTTCACGGGCGGAATGAGCGTGCTCGCGTGGCCATCGAAATACCAAGTGTCTTGCTCGTCCCCCGCCGCGTGGTGCAGGCGCAGGTAGAGACCGCCCTCGCCGATGCTCAAAAGGTCAGGATCGGCGTGCCACGCGGGATCGCCCCGCCCGTAATCAGCTGGCGCCGCGAGACCGCCATCTGGCAGACGAGCGCGGCCGACTTGACCGGCAAGGGCGTTGTCCCAGGCTACTTCCACGTTGCGGAGATGGTTGTCCTTGGCTGGGTCATCGGGCAATTTGTAACGAAGCGCCGCCGCGCCCTCCACTTGGTCGAGCACCTCGAAGGCATACTGGTTGGGGCGCTCCACGGGTTGCAGCAAGCGGACAATTTCTACATGCGGGCGGGGCGCGCCGACCCCGTGAATGACGCTTGCCGCCGCGTGCGCCGTGTCGATGGACACGGCGACGAAGCTCACTTTGCCGAACGCCGCGTCGTGCGAATTCGGAAGCTCGCTCACGCCGAGCAGGCTTTGCCACGACGTGTCGTCGAGGCTGCACGAAAGGGAGCTGCGTAGCTTGCGTTCGGCGAGCGGGCTCGGGTCACGGCTGGGCGGTGGATACGAGCCGTTATCGCTCTCGCTCTGACCCGCCCAGCCGATGCGCGACACTTCGTTCCCGATCACGCAGCCCCCTGGCACACAACGCAGCTTCACGTCGCACTCCGATTCGACGCTGCAAAGCGAAAACGGGAAGCGAGCAAGCGCTTGCCAGCTGACACCCCCGTCCATGGACTCCCACGCCTTCCGCGTGCTGGGCGAAAGAGCAAAGGCGCGCGTTCCCACCGACGCCATGAGCGCTTGCTCCTCGGGTGCTTTCGAGCCCGAAAGCAAGCGCCCCTGCTCGTCCGCGACGATCAAGGTGCGTCCTCGCTGATCCGCTATCACCAGGGACAGCGAGCCCTCTTCTCCAGCCGCAAAAGACTCGAGCTTTAGGGCAGCCCGGCTGTGCTCCCAATATAAATCTTCATCTTCGGAATCTGCGCGCACTAGGTCGAGATCGCGCGGCTCGAAGCTCTTGCCACCGTCGTGCGATACGAAGATGGCCAAAGCTCCGGTCTTCGAACGCCGGCCGACCGCGTAGCCCGTGCGCCCGTCGAGCGAAAATGTGACGCCAAGCGCCGTCTCGGCCAGGGTCGGCGCGGCTGCCGAAACGAGCTCGTAGCGCGCTTGCGCCGGACGCGCAGCGGCAACTTTGAGCTTGCTCGACGGCGCTTCCGACGGCGCTTCACGGCGGAAGAACACGCCGCCGGTGCTGCAGCCCGGGCTGGGCAGGCCGCACAAGCCGGTGACGAGTAGGCTGCCCCCCGCGCCGGACGCGAAGCGAAAGCTCGCGGGGGTGGCAAAGCTGCCAAACGGTTCGAGCTCGAAGTGGCGGGCTGACGTATCGCTCCGGAAGAAAGCGACTGGCACGCTGCCCGTATCGCCGGGCCCGCGAAAGCAGGCGAGCTCCAGCACGCTCTCGAAGCCTGCGATGCGCGCGCCGCGACAATCCTTCAGCTCCGGCACGGCGCTGGTTCGTAGTTTGCCGTCGAGCGGCCCCTGAACGAGCTCGTAGTCGCTCGGATGAGCGGCTGGCGCCGAGACTTCGAAGTAACGCCCATCGACCACCACCGCGCGACCGTCCGCCAATGCGGCGGCGTCGGGCCCTCGCGGCGGCGGCGTCGTTTCCAAATCCTGTGCGGTCAGGGCATCTACCCCAGGCTCGATGCGCGGCGGCGAGTCAGTGAAACGAAAAGGTCCGAAGACCGTATCGACCCTCACGTGCCCCTCGCGATCGCGCGATAGCGCGAATACGCCATGACTCTTGTCGGGTAAGAGCGCCCAGCTCGCGCCTTCATCTCGCGTGACCCAGAGCGCTTCCGGAATCGCAAGCGCTAGGCCTGTGCCATCGCCTGCAAGCTCCACGTCTGCAAAAGCCACGTGCTCGGGGCCCACTCGTTGGAAGGAAGCGCCCCCGTCCGCGCTGCGGGTCAGCGAGCGGTCAGCCGGGATGCCGATGATCGAACGGCGCGCCGCACTGACTCGCACGAGTGGCTCGAGCGGTGCGCTCGAGCGCAAGAAGTTAGCGAGCGGTTCGTGCGCTTCGTAATTCGTGCCACTCTGACCGATGAACCAATAGTTGTCATCGCCTTCCAGCACCGCGATCAAATCTTCGGGCGCAAGGTTCGTGGCTGAGCTGAGCCGGTGCGCCTTCGTGTCGAGGAGCCAGCGCTCGCCCCGTTGGCCAGCGGTCAGTATGCGCCCGTCTGCCAAGCGGTGTTCCGCCTGCACGAGCGCTTGCTTGGGAGGGTGATAGCGGAAGCTTGCCGGGCTGACGTAGCTTGCCGAGAGAGACGTGCTGGCGAGCAAGGAGCCGGGATGCGAAGTGGGTTTTCCGCGACCGCCGCTGCAGGAAAGCAGCGTGGAACAGGCCAGGTAGATGCCGAGCCGGCGGTTCATTTTGGCTCCGACTTGGCGGCGTGCTCGTAGTCTTCGGCGGCCTTGCCGATCAGGCTCAAGTCGCGAGCGGCCTTTTCGGCTTCGCTGCTCAGCTCAGCGGTGAACGAGGTGAGACCCCAGATGCCGTTTTCACGCACTCGGAACGGGTAGCGAGTTCCGTGCGCCGTTTGAACGGTTGCTCGCTCGCCTTGAATGTTCACGGTTGCAATGCCGGACATGTCTTTGCGGAGGCGATTCATCCAACCGTTGTGCTTGGCATAGATCGCGAAGATGTCCGCCCCGTCTACCGCCCCCGCATCCTCTGAATATTGTGCGGAGAGCCGTGACCGCTCCGGCTCGGGAAATGAGGCGAGCACTCGCTCGCGCGTTTGCTTGCGGTAATCCCGAATCGTATAACAGGCGTGTTGGGCACGCGTTTCCGTGTAGGCGAAAAAGTCTTGCGGTCGACCACGGTTCACGGCGATCACCACCCGCAAATAGGCGCCTTCGGGAGTGCGGTCGCTCGGAAACGAAAGATGAGCGTACACCACCGCGAGAAGTAGCGCTGCGCCGATTCCGGCAAGCACGATCGTGAGTGAGCGGCGCGCGGGCATGCAAGCGCCAGCTTAGAACGGATCGCGCTATCCAGCCCGTCCGGAAAATGTTACCCGACTGGGCATGTGGCAATCGGCGAAGGTCGCCGTCGTCGTTCCCTGCTTTCGCGAAGCGCGCTTGATTGAGCGCACACTCTCCGGCATTCCGGATTTCGTGGACCTGATCGTGGTGGTCGATGACGACAGCGATGACGGGACCGCCGAGGTCGTGCGAGCGGCCGCCGATGCCCGCGTTCAGCTGGTGATACATGACGAAAATCGCGGGGTCGGCGCCGCAATCGTCAGCGGCTATCGAGCCGCGCTCCAGGCCCGCTGCGACGTGCTCGCAGTCATGGCCGGCGACGCGCAGATGGCGCCCGAAGATTTGGCCAGCGTCGTCGCACCGGTCGCGCTCGGGCACGCCAGTTACGTAAAAGGCAATCGCTTCCGCCACACGCGGCGTTCGGAGATGCCGCTGGCGCGCCGCTTTGCCGGGCGCATTCTGGCTTTAGCTACCCGCATCGCAACCGGCCTCTCGGTGGACGATTGCCAATGTGGTTATACGGCCATCTCCCGAGCCGCGGCGTTGCGCTTGCCTCTCGGCGACCTTTGGCCACGCTTCGGGTACCCGAATGACTTGCTCGGAATGATGGCAGCACGTGGGCTAGACGTGCTCGAGGTGCCCGTCCGGCCGGTGTACGCTGACGAGCAAAGCGGCGTGCGTGCATGGCACGCGTTCAGCATTCTCGGCCTGATCGTCCGGCGCTACCTGCGTGAGCGCACCCTTCGTGGCCGGCATGCGTTGCCCTCAAGCGCGGATGGCGCGATCGACGATCTGCTGAGCGAAGCGGAGTGAGTGTTCGAGGTCGAAGGCCTCGTCGAGCTCCGCTGCCGATAAGCGGGCGGCCACCTCCGGGTCTTCCCCAAGCAGGGTTCGGAAGCCGCCTTCACCCTGAAAGGCCTTCATGGCATTGCGCTGCACGAGCACGTACGCCTCTTGCCGGCCGAGACCCGTGCCGATCAGCGCTAGCAGGATTGCCTCACTGAAGAATAGCGAACCGCTGCGGTCGAGATTCCGTTTCATATTTTCCGGGTAAACGACGAGGCCTTCGACCAAGCCTGTGCATCGCTCGAGCATGAAGCCCAACGTTGCGGTCGCATCGGGCGCAAGCATGCGCTCCACCGATGAATGCGAAATATCGCGCTCGTGCCAAAGCGCGATGTTTTCCAGAGCGGGCGCGAGCGCTCCACGCACCACCCGCGCCAGGCCGCACAGGTTCTCACTGAGCACGGGGTTCCGCTTGTGGGGCATGGCGCTAGAGCCTTTCTGGCCGACTGAAAAGCGCTCCTCGGCTTCGCCCACTTCGCTGCGTTGCCAGTGCCGCACGTTGGTTGCGAAGCGCTCGATGCCAGCGGCCAGCAGCGCAAGCGCGGCGAAGAAGCTGGCGTGACGATCGCGAGCGACGATCTGCGTGGAGACCGTTTCCGCGCTCAGGCCCAAGCTCGACAGCGCGCGTTCCTCGAGCTCGGGCGAAAGGTGCGCATACGTGCCGACGGCGCCCGCGATCTTTCCAACGGCGATTTCTTGGCGCGCGCGCGCCAAGCGCAATCGACCGCGTTTTAGTTCCGCGAGGTGGCCTGCCAGCACGATCCCGAAGCTGACGGGCTCCGCGCTGATGCCGTGTGAGCGGCCTATTTGCGCGGTGTGGACGTGCTCCTGAGCGCGGACGGCGAGTGCGGCAATCAAGCCGTCCGTCCGCTCGAGGAGCAGGTCCGCGGCGCGCGCCAGCTGAATGGCGAAGCTCGTGTCCAGCACGTCGCTCGACGTCATGCCACGGTGCAGCCAGCGTGCGGGCTCTCCCGCGAGCTGTTCCACGTGGGTCAGGAACGCGATCACATCGTGCCGAGTGGTGCGCTCGATCTCGTCGATCACGCTCGGGTCGAGAGCGATATTTTTTGCGCGAATACTGGCGGCGGTGCCCTTGGGCACGAGGCCCTCGGTTTCCATCGCCTGACAGGCCGAAAGCTCGACGTCGAGCCAAATACCGTAACGGGTTTCATCGGACCAGAGCTCGGCGAATGCCCTCGGCGTGTAGCGCGCAATCATCTCGCGCCGGTGCCTAACAGAGGACGGCGCGTGCCGCCAGCGTGACCCGGCTCAGCGAGGCTTCCGGACCTTCACGTCCGCGTAAGCTTGCCCGGCGGGCTTTCCTTTCCCCACCGCCAGCCCCGGAGTGCGGCTCCAGCCCGGCAGCGGTCGACCGAAGGCGTCCTTGCCGCCGTCGAACCCCGCGACCTGATCCGCGAGTTGCGAAAAACCAGCCTGAGCCAAGATGCCGGCCGCGCGCTTCGAGCGGCCGCCCGCTTTGCAACCGATGATCAGCGGCTCGTCTTTGCCAAAAGCGCTTTGCATCACGCTGAGAAAGCTCGGGTTTTCGAGGAGGCCAACCGGCCCCGCCTCGAGCAGGGGCACGTTCAACGCGCCTTCCGGATGGCCCGCTTCGAACTCGGGCTCGCTCCGCACGTCCACATAAACGGAGCCTTGGCTCAGTAATTCTGCTGCTTCTGTGGGTGTCACCGGTTTTGTTTCTGCCACGTTGATGTTCACTCCGGCAATATAGACCGATTATAGAGGTTAACGGACGGAACGGATCTCTGGGCGCTTGGACCACCGCCATCGGGACAGACAAATGAGCTGGGTATGATACACGCCACTCTCTTCTTAGGACAGAAACAGCGGAACGGAAGCTCTCGTCGATCTTTCCGAGCGGCTGGGCGCAGCCGAGCCGCAGGGCTCGGCCTGCCTGAACACATGCCATGACTCAGCGTCTCGAGCCCAATCAGATCCGCATCGTCCCGCTCGGCGGCCTCGGCGAAATCGGCATGAACTGCTTCGCGCTCGAGCAGGAAGGCGGCATAGTGGTCGTCGACTGCGGCGCTGCGTTCGCCGACGACGACGTGGGCATCGACGTCTGGCACCCGGACTTTAGTTGGCTTTTAGCGCAGCGCGAGCGCGTCCTGGGCATCTTCTTGACCCACGGCCACGAAGATCACGTCGGTGCTTTGCCTTACATGCTTTCGGAGCTAGACGTCCCCGTTTGGGGGCCGCCGCATGCCCTCGGGATCGCCAAAAAGCGCTTGCTCGAGCATCGTTTCGGGCCAGGCGAGCTCGACTTGCGTGAGGCCCACGCCGGGCGCGAATACGAGGTCGGGCCGTTCACGGTCGAGCCGGTGCGGGTCGCGCATTCGATCGTCGAAGCGAGCGCGCTCCACGTGCGCACGGCCGCTGGCAGCATTTTACACACGGGCGACTTCAACTTCGACCCGGATCCGCCCGACGGCGAGCCAACCGACGAGGCGCGCCTGAGCGCGCTCGGGGACCAGGGCATTTCGTTGCTGCTGAGTGACAGCACGAACATCGACGTGCCAGTACGCCAGGGGTCCGAGCGCGATGTCGGGCGGGCGCTCGAAGAGCTCGTGGCGGCCGCCCCCGCGCGCGTGGTGATCGCCATGTTCGCGAGCAACGTGCAACGCTTGATCTTACTTGGCGCAATCGCGCAACGTACGCAACGTAAGTTGTGTCTGTTCGGGCGCAGTCTAGAGACGCAATGCGCAGTCGCACGCGAGATCGGGCGGTTGTCTTGGCCGAGTGACCTTTTGGTGTCGAGCGAGCAAGCGGCGAGCGTGCCGCGCGAACGGTTGCTGGTGTTGGCGGGCGGCACGCAAGCCGAGCGCAACTCGGCGCTCAAACGGTTGTCGCTGGGTCAGCACCCGCGGCTCGTACTCGGCGAAGAGGACACCGTGATCTTTTCCAGCCGCATCATTCCCGGCAACGATCGGCCGGTCTTCGTCATGATGAACGATCTGTTGCGTCAAGGGGTGGTCTTGAAGACGCGCTTCAGCGACCCCTCCGTGCACACTAGCGGCCACGCCGGGCGCAGCGAACAAGGACGAATGATTCAGCTTTGCCGGCCGAATTGTTTTTTGCCGGTCCATGGCACGCTCCACCATCTACTTCGGCACGAGGAGCTCGCTCGCGAGCTTGGCGTCCCTGAAACGGCAGTCGTGGAAAATGGCACGCCCATCGTGTGCGATGGCCGAAAGCTGTGGAAGAACAGCCCTGTCCGTCATGGGCGCGTTGCCATCGCCGTCGGTGGTGAGGAGCTGTCGAGCGGCACTCATCAACGACGCGTGGAGCTTGGCCGAATGGGCATCGCGTTCGTCTCGCTTGCGCTCGGCCGAGACGACCGGCTCGCGGCCCCGCCCGCGGTGCGCACCCGCGGCGTGCCACTCGTCGACAACGACGACGTCGCGCTGCGCGCCGTGGCCAAGGAAATAGCGCGCGCGCTCGAGACTTTCCGCGGCGGCCGGGGCCTGGCCCTGGTCGAATACGTGCGCCGCGCCGCCCGCCGTAAGCTGGAGGATCTGTCCGGCACTCGGCCGATCGTCGAAGTCGAGACGATTGCGCTCAACTGAGCTGGGCTCAGAGCTCGACCGCGCGCGCCCCGAGCTCCGCGTCGCATGTGACGCATTTTTTGGGCACTTGGTCCTTCAAATAGACCTGCGCGCACACTGGGCACAGGCGCGCGTCGCGTTCGAAGGAAATCGGCTTGCCGCTCGCCGCGCAGTGGCGCCCGGCGACCTGCAGACCCTCGATGGGGACGAAGTCCCCGTCGTTGTCTTGCGGCTCTGGCAAGCGTTGCAAGCTTTGGCGTTTGACGTCCATCACGGCAGGCAAGCGCTTGATGCCTTCGCTCAAGATCCACGCTACGGCGGTACGGTGGGCTGCGATCGGAATGCGCAGCGTGAGCTCTTTTCCTTTGGCCACGAGCTCGCCCCGCTCGCTGAACACGCGCTCCATATCGCACCAAGATAGACGCGTGAGCTCCGTGCCCTTTTCGATGGCCACGCCCGCGTCTCCCACGCGCACGGGCACTGCTCCGGCGTCTCCGAACCAAAGCGCTGCGCCCAGCGATGCGGCGCCGACACCGAACAGGTAAGGCGCGATAGCGCGTGGATTGTCGCTGAGCCACTGGCTGTAGACCCCGGCGCCCAGGATCAATGCTCCGAGCATGCCGCCGCCGATGGATACGCGCGAGGCGTACGTGGGCTCCGGTTCGAAGCGGCGCTCCTTACGAACGCGCCTGGCTTGCGCCGGCTTTTTCGTGTTCGATCTCTTGACGTTAGCCATGACTTTTGCGCGCAGGCTAGCATATCCGTGGAGATGGCAAGTCGATGAGCCGCGCGTGGTCTCTGGCCTTGCCAGTCATGACCGTCTTGGTCGTTCTGTACGCTTTGCTCGTCGCGGGCGTACCACGGCGCGTGGCCGGGGCGCGGATCTACGGAGGACCGACCGAAGGCCAACGTACTCTGTCACTCCGCGTAGAAAGCGTACTGCGCGACGGCGAGCGTGAGATGCCCGCTTGGGACGGCCCACTCGTCGTGGTTGCGCACGCCGGCGGCGTCGCCGCGCGTTCGGTGCGCGTGTCGGAGGCTCTGAACGGCGTCGCCGATATCGAGCTCGAGTTTGCGAATGACGTCCGAAGTCCGGTGAGCTTAGAGCTCCGGAACGCGTCGGGCGTGTCACTGGCGAAAGGCGACATCGCGCTCCGCGTGGTAGACTGGGCAGCTCATGCGCGGCGGCGCGGCGCATGGATCCGCGGTCGCTCGGTCGAGGCGTTGCAAGTGAGTATCGCGCCCGAGCGCGGCGCGTTCGTCGTTGGCGCTTGGGATCCCTTGCTGATTCGCGTCGAACGAAAAGGCGATGCGGCGCCGGCCGTACGGCTCACGGTCAAGGCCGATGGCGCGCTGATCGACGAACCCGACCGCGCCCGAACCGATGCCCGCGGTCGCGCGCGAGTGCGCTTCCAGCCAGTCGACCTGAACCCCACGCTGCGCGTGGACGCGCAGGCCGAAGATGGTGAATCCGGTGGCATCGACAGCGGGGTGCCCGTAGTTCCCGGCGGCCTCCATGTGGTGACCAGCGCTGGTGGTGTCCGTATCGAATCGTCGACGCCGCGGACCGAAGCTTACTTCAGCCTGGTAGCCGAGGGCAGTCGCATTACGGGTGGGGCATTGAAGCTGACCCCGGATGGCCGCGGTGGCTCGTACGCGACGGCGCGGCTCCCGTCGACACCGTATCCAGCGTGGCTCGTCGTCTCCAGTGAGGTGGACCTGAACAGCGCCGCCGCCATTGGCTGGCCGTTGCAAGTGGGGGCCGAGCCCGCGCAGACGTTCGATGTGCGCGACGCGCTCCTGCTCGATGGCTTGCCCGTGGCATTCGAGCGCGAGCAGGGGCGCCGATCTCGCGTGCGTTGGCTCACGGCGTCCTTCATAGCGCTGGCGTTCGGACTGAGTGTCGCTTTGCTCGTCGTGCGCGTGCGCGCCGCGGATCGACAGATCGACCAGCATTTACGTTCCGATATGGACCGCCAAACCGCGCGCCGTATCGCGCCGCGCGGAGTGCTGCCGTTGATCGTGGGCTTGCTCGCGATTGGCCTTGGCTTCATTGCCCTGGCTTTGATCGTCGCGGCGCGGGCTGGCTGAGCTTTTCCGTGGCTCATGTTCGGCACGGGCAGATCCTTTGGACGAGCTGGGCGTAGCTGGAATATGCCTGAAGTTCGGAGCGTAGTTTGAGCCCGCGCGGCCTTCGTTACCTGGTTTTTGCCCTATGCGTTGGCGGAGCGTCGCTTTCGCTGATGGCTCGGGCGGACGCCCGGAGCCCATTTTTTCGTTCTCCGCCCCCTCCGCCTTACTCATTTTCGGTCGAAGACGAACAGGGCGAGCCGTTGCCGACCTTCGTCAAGGATGGCCGCACGTTCCTGCTCGGGGAGCCCGGCCTTCGCTACAGCATCCGTGTACGGAATCCAACGCCACGGCGTGTAGAAGCGGTGGTCAGCGTGGACGGGCGAGATGCGGTCAGCGGGCAACCCGGCAACTACGTGGCTGAGAGAGGCTACGTCATCGAAGCGTACGGCTCGCTCGTCGTGGCAGGTTTCCGGCGCAGCTTACAAGAGGTGGCGGCGTTTCGCTTCACGAGCCCGGGCGAGAGTTACTCGGCGCGCCTAGGCACCCCGCAAAATGTGGGCGTGATCGGTGTCGCCTTCTTCCCAGAGCGC
>CAHJWM010000084.1 GCA_903642325.1 Myxococcales bacterium
CGCGCCCGCGCCGGCCGCGCCCGCGCCCGCGCCGCCGCCGGGCAAATCCTGCAGCAGCCCATCGTAGAAAATTTTTGCCACGACCACGTAACCCGCGTCGGTGGGATGCACGCCGTCCCCAAGGTACTCGGGGTGTTGAGCCGTGGGCGTGTTGAGGTCGATCGTCGGCAGTTGCTTTTCAACGGCAAGCTGTTTGATCAACGGCAAGATTTGATCGTGGATCACCGTGCCATCGATCGAGCAGCACGGGTTCGGGCCGGTCGCAAGTGGCAGCGCCAAAAATACCATCGGCTTGGGCGTTAGCGCCGAGAAGTGCTCGACCATGGCGCGATAGTCTTTCAAATATTGCTGGTCATTCTTCGGCTTGCCCGCTGGCGACCAATTGAACGGCTTGGAGTCGTTGGTGCCGAGCATGATCACCACGTCCACCACCGCCTTCGCGCCGGCTTGAGTCACGAATTTCGTCGCGTCCCCGTATTCGGTATCGTCCACGTAGGGATAGTCCCCGAAGCCTTTGGACAACATCGTGGTCCCGGTGTGCCCGAAGTTTTTGACCTGCACTTGGCTGCCGAACAAACCCTGCAAATCCGACGGATAATTCTTCGCCGGAACACTGGCGCCCGCACCGGACGTGATGCTGTCTCCAATGCAGGCGACGTGCGTGGGAAAACGCGGCGCGGCAAGCGCGTGCGGGCCGAAGAGCCCAACGATGCCCAAACCCGTGGGCACGTGCCGAAACGTCATCATTCAACTTTAACTGATCGCGCGTGGCCCGGCCAATAGAGCAAACCACGACGAGGCTCGAGGCGACGAGCGCCAGGTGCCGCGCATGCGTGCTCGACGCATACGCGGCACCCGGTGCCGCTCAGGACAATTTAAGCGCGCCGGAACACAGAGCACCACGGTCAGAGGCGGCGAGCTTTCACGCCGGTAACTCTGCTGATCCGCGACGCCCTGCTGCGGAATGGCGCTTACCCCGCTCACGCCGGCTTCTTGTCCCCGTGCCGGCCGTGGCCCAGCTTACCGTCCGCGTGGGCTTGCTGGAGCTCGGCCTGCGACACTTTGCCGTCCTTGTTGGCGTCCGCAACCTGGATATGAGCCCAGCGTTTTTCGCCGACTTCGTCTTGGGTCAAAAAGCCGTCGTTGTTCTTGTCCGATTGCTTGAAGCGTTCGGCTGCGTGTTGAGCGCGATCGCCCTCTGACTGCTTGTCACCGTGCTCACCCGAGCACTGCGGGTGGGCGGCGCCATCGCGCCCGTCTGCCAGTGCGAGGGAAGAGGCGAAACCCGCCAAAGCCAGGACCGAAAGACCTAGACCAATACGAGTGCTGATGCTTTTCATGTGCGTTCTGTCTCCTTCGCTCAATCCGACGCCCGAGCGCGCCCGCACCCTACGCGGACCGCGCACAAAAAAGTCATCGTCAGCCAAATGACGCCAGGGGGACACAAAGGCTGGAATTCCACGGTGCGGCTATCGAGGCCGGTGCGCCCTTCTTGGCCCGAGAAATGCCGACGGTTCGAAGCCGACAATGGTATGAGTCACGCTGGATGAAAAAATCTATATCGCTCGCCGTTGGGGCGGGTCGCCAGTTGCGCCATCCCGTTGAAAGCCTGTTGCGGTTCGGCTGGCTGTCATGACCGACGCCGAGGCCTTGGTCGTGTCGGATGAGCCCTCGCTCGAGCCTCGCAAGCGCCTGAACCGCTCGGAAAAGCGCCAGGCCTTGTTGGACGCGGAGCCCTTGGCGCTCGGTTCGACCTGGGCGCGGGTCTGGTGCAAAAGCATGCAGACGGATGGCCGCTTGGTGGTCGGCGGCTGGCCCGGGACGCTGGCAGAAGCGCGGGCCCGCGTTCAAGGACATTTGGGCGGAGAGCTGCAGCGGCGCCGCATGCCGTCGCTCAGCATCGAAGAGCTTTCGGTAGCGACGAGCGCCGCGTATCAACGGGCTAAACGCGACTGGCTGACCGCAGCCCGTGACATGCGCCCGAAGGGCTCGCGCTCCGCTGACGGTGACGACGACGATGGTGACGAATGAAAGCTCCGGAGGCCGTTCCGCTGTGCAAAGTCACCATGCAGTACCGAAGAGGTGCGGGCAAAGTGTTCGAGCTGGAGAGCGCTGGCAAGCTGTTGGACGTGCATGTAACGCCGCGCCAAGAGTCGGATAGCGGCGGCGAGTGGCGGGTTGCGGCTCAGGACCGCCGAGGTGGCGACGCAACCGTGATCGCCGAATGGGGCTCGACCCGCGGGGAGGCCTTGGAAAAGGTCAGCCGGGCCTGGGTCGAACAAATGAACGAGCGCAACCTGAGCGCCTTCGACTGGGCGGCAGTCACCAAGACGCTGCAAGCTATTCGCGCCATCTGAGGCCAGCCGAGTGCGCCGCTTACCGCGAAGCGGACAATCGCTTGCGGTCGTCGATATTACATCTTAGCCGTGCACTAGCTTGCGGCAGTGCTTCGAGCGTAGCCTTTCCGACCGCGCAACGCCTTGCGTAGCCGAGCCGCGAGCCACAAGCTAAACGCGGTGTCGACGCCGGATTCAGCGTACGAGCCCTTCGATTTCATCATCGTGGGCAGCGGCTTCGGGGGCAGCGTGAGCGCAATGCGCCTGGCCCAAAAGGGCTATCGCGTAGCGGTCGTGGAAGCCGGCAAGCGCTGGGCGGGGAGCGACTTTCCCAAGAGCAATTGGAATGCCTTCAAGTACTTGTGGGCACCCAAGCTGCGTTGCTTCGGGATTCAGAACATCACCCTGCTCAAGGGAGTGATGGTGCTCCACGGCTCGGGTGTGGGCGGTGGTAGCCTGGTGTACGCCAATACCTTGATGCGCCCCTTGCCCAGCGTGTTCGACGATCCCGCCTGGAGCGGGGCTGTGCGTTGGGAGCATGAGCTCGCGGCCCATTTCGAAACTGCCCGTCGCATGTTGGGCGTCACGGAAAATCACGCGTTGATGGAGGGCGAGCGCACGCTCCAGCGCGTCGCCGCGCGCATGGGCTCTGCCGATACATTCCAGGCTACGGAGGTCGGCGTTTTCTTCGGTAAGCCGAACCTGACCGTGCCGGACCCCTACTTCAGCGGCGCGGGGCCGGACCGCACGGGCTGCACGTTGTGCGGCGGTTGTATGGTGGGCTGCCGCTTCGGCGCCAAGAATACTCTCGATAAAAACTATCTCTATTTCGCCGAATCGTGGGGAGCTCGTATCTTCTCGGAGCTGAAGGTCACGCGCCTCATTCCCGTGGCCGGCGGCTACGAGGTCGAGACCGAACGAACGACGGCGCTGTTCGGCGTCGCCGGGCCGCGTTTACGCGCCTCGCGCGTGATCGTGGCCGCCGGCGTGCTCGGCACGGTAGAGCTACTGCTCAGAAACCGCGACCAGTACCGGACCTTGCCGGCGCTTTCCGCGCGCCTCGGCGACTTCGTGCGCACCAATGGCGAGAGCTTGCTCGGCGCAACTAGCTTCGACGCCCATCGCGAGCTGTCGCGCGGCATCGCCATCGGCGCTGCTTTCCACCCGAACTCGTTGACCAAGATCGAGAGCGTGCGCTATCCGAGCGGCTCGGGCGCGATGCGCCTGTTGGGTGTGCCGCTAACGCCAGACGGCACCGCCTTCACCCGGCCGCTGAAAATGCTGGCCCGCATGCTCGCGCGTTTGCCGCGATTTTTACGGCTTTGGCGCGTGTCGGACTGGGCGCGCAGCACCGTCATCTTACTGGTCATGCAGACCGTCGATCAGCACCTGCGGCTGCGCCTGGGTCGATCCCTGCTCGGACGCCAGCTGCAAGACACCGCGACCGATCGCCCGGTGCCGAGTTACCTACCTATTGCCCAGCAGGCCGCAGAGCTGTTGGCAGACGAGCTGAAAGGCGAAGCGCAAAACATCATCTCAGAAGTGCTGCTGAGAACTCCTGCAACCGCCCACATCCTCGGCGGTTGTTGCATCGGCCGCGACGCCGAAAGCGGAGTGATCGACGAGCAACATCGAGTCTTTGGCTACCCAGGCCTGTACGTGTGCGACGGCAGCGTGGTGCCAGGTAATTTGGCCGTAAATCCAAGTTTGACAATTAGCGCATTGGCAGAGCGTTTCGCCGCATTTTTTCCGCGGGCACCGGGCTTCAGCGAGGCCGAGCTCGCCGCGCGCCAAATCCGATTTTCCTCCCCCCACTAGCGTCTGCAGCGAAGAATTCCGACGCGGAGAAACGCGGACGTTCGTCGTTCAAAGGGCGCGGCACCGCCGTCGATTCGCCAGCACCCACGCGGCTCCGCGCAAGGCTGCTAAGCTGCGGGGCCATGGATACCGACTTTTCCACGCTATCGCTGTCACCCTCCTTGCTGGCGGTGGTGGCAGAGCTCGGTTTCCAAAAGATGACGCCGATTCAGGCCCAGACTCTGCCGGCGCTCTTGAACGGCCGAGACTTGGTGGGTCAGTCTCGCACGGGCAGCGGTAAAACTGCGGCCTTTGCCTTGCCCATCCTGCAGCGCATCGAGCCGGGCGCGCGTGAGCTGAGCGCGCTCGTGCTGTGCCCCACGCGCGAGCTCAGCGCGCAGGTAGCGCGGGAGATCCGGCGGCTGGGGCGTAAGCATCCAGGCTTATCGGTCCTCGTGTTGGCCGGCGGGGAGGCGCTCGGGCGACAGCGCAGCTCGCTGGAGAAGGGCGTGCACATCGCGGTTGGGACTCCGGGCCGCGTGATGGATCACCTGCGGCGGCGGTCGCTGCGCGTGCATGCCGTGGCCAGCGTCGTGCTCGATGAAGCTGACCGCATGCTGGACATGGGCTTCCACGATGACATGGAAAAGATTTTGAAGGCGTTGCCGTCGCATCGCCAGACCGTATTTTTTTCGGCCACTTATCCAAGCTCGATCGAAGCCTTGTGCGCCAAGCACCAGCGTGAGCCCGTCTTCGTCAAGGTCGAGAGCGAACCGGAAGAGGCGGCGGAGATCCGCCAATTGTTGGTGCTGGCGGAGACCGAACAAAAAATCGGCGCGCTGCGTTGGGTGCTGGCGACTCATCCGCACGAGTCGGCGTTGGTCTTCGCCAATCTCAAAATAACGGTGGCAGAGGTTGCCAAAGTGTTGTCCGAGGCCGGCGTAGCCGCGGACAGCCTGCACGGCGATCTGGAGCAGTACGAACGCGATCGGGTGCTCGCGAAATTTCGCAACGCCAGTACGCGCGTGCTCATCGCCACGGACGTTGCGGCGCGCGGCATCGACATCGCAGATCTGGATTTGGTGGTGAATTTCGATCTGCCATCGCAGCCGGACATTTACGTGCATCGCATCGGGCGCACGGGCCGCGCCGGCAAAAGCGGCGTCGCGGTGTCGCTCCGCACCGCGCGCGAGGCTGGCAAAGTCGCGGCAATCGAGCAATTTACCGGTACGAAGCTCGCGCTCGTAGAGCGAGAAGCCGTGCCACGCGCCGACAAGGCGTTGCTCGCCGCGGCCCTAGAGCGCGAGGCCAAGATGGCCACGCTCCGCATTTCAGGTGGACGTAAAGAGAAGCTTCGCCCTGGCGACATACTCGGCGCCCTCACCGGGGAAGCGGGTGGGCTCGACGCCGGGGACGTGGGGAAAATCGAAATTCACGATCACTTTGCCTACGTTGCCGTCAGCAAAACCGTCAGCCGAGATGCTCAGCTCAGCTTGAGCAGCGGACGGATCAAGGGACGCAAATTCCAAGTCACCGTCGAAGAATGACGCGTGGTGGTCGTCTTGCTTGGGTTGCCTCGCAGCGGCCCCCTTGCACAAGTCCTGTGGCGCGCGCGGTCCCTTTGGGCGGCCGCCACGCACCTGAGCGCTCGAAGGCGCCTCCACGCGCGCTACGTACGCCGACGGCGCACCTCGCCAGAAGAGCCCGTTGTCCGTTCGTTCGCAGTCACGGCTTGTTCCGGACGTTCGACCCTTGGCGCGGGGACTTCCGCCGCGCGGCGCGCTAGAACGATCACCTCTGGGCCGCGGTTAGGGCGCGGAGTGCGACGGCTGGGGCCCGCCGACTGCGATGCCATATTCGCGCGCGCAGACGCCATGTGTAAAGGCTGCCGGCCTGAGTCGGTGCCCTGCGCAGGCCTCAACCCGCTGCGCTGCGTTGAGTCCTGCGCGTTGCGCGATTCATAATTCTGCTGAGGCCCGCGGTTCTGCTGGGGCCCGCGGTTCTGCTGGGGCCCGCGGTTCTGCTGGGGCCCGCGGTTCTGCTGGGGCCCGCGGTTCGGCTGAGGACCGCGGTTCGGCTGAGGTCCACGGTTCGGCTGAGGTCCGCGGTCGTGCTCTGGGCCGCGGTTGTGCTCTGGGCCGCGGTTCTGCTGAGGACCGCGGTTCTGCTGAGGACCGCGGTTCTGCTCTGCTCCGTTATTCCCTTGCGGAGCGTGATTGTGCTCTGGGCCGCGGTTCTGCTGAGGACCGCGGTTCTGCTGAGGCCCGCGGTTCTGCTCTGGGCCGCGGTTCTGCTGAGGCCCGCGGTTCTGGTGAGGTCCGCGGTTCGGCTGCGGAGCGCGATTCTGCTGCGTTCCGAGGTCTTGTCGAGGGTTGCGGTTCTGGTCCGGAGCGCGATCGTGTTGCGGGCGACGATCCTGCGGCGGACCACGATCGGGCGGCGGGGCGCGATGCTCGGCGGGGGGCGGTCGACCGCTTGGCAGAAAGTCGGGGCTGAGCTCACGACGCACATAGGCGCGCCAAATCTCACGCACATCGCCCTGCATACGGGAGCGGAGGCTGGCGTCGATCGCGGCGAAGTGACCGAGGATATTGCGCGCGTCGCGCACGAAAAATGACTCGGAGTTACTGTTCTGCGCGGCCGAAATGATTTGCGGAAAGTCGATGATCGTGGCGCCCGACTCCGCCCACAGCACGTTGTACGGCGATAGGTCACCGTGGATCAGATCGCAGGACAAGATCCGCACGAGTTGCGAAAGCATGTCCAGATAGGCACGCCGCGCTTCTTCTGCGCTTAGGTCGGTGTCGATCAGCCGGGGCGCCGCCTGCCCGTCCGCTCCGCGCACGAGCTCCATGAACAGCACGCCCTCCAGAAACATGACCGGGGTGGGCACGCGGACTCCGGCGGCGTGCAACTTGTAAAGCGCGGTCGCTTCGGCTGACTTCCAAGCGTCTTCAGCCGCCTCCTGACCAAACTTCGAACCCCGATCCATCGCCCGCTGCGAGCGCGTGTTTCGCACCGAGCGGCCCTCCTTGTACGCGGAGTTACTCTTGAAGCTACGCTGCCCTCGGTCTTTATAGACCTTGGCGGCAACCACCGCGTCCCCGTAGCAAACCGCGTACACGTCGGCCTCCTTACCGCTCTTGAGGCGACCGTAAATTTCGCTGATGACGCCTTCGGAGAGGAGGGATTCGAGGCTGCTTGCCGACATGAATTGCTCGGAGGATCGCGAAATAGCGAACGGGAGGCGGAAATAGCACGTCAGCGAGCCGGCGTACTTGGCCCGCGCTCGAAACAAGACACTTCCAAATTATTCAAGCCTTGCTGTACGAGCTTTCTGGGTCATTGGAGCTCGCCGAGCCCAGGCACGTGCTCGCGGTCGACGCCGCGCCAGTAGAGGGACGGAGAGGGTGCTGACGGCAGATCAATGAGGCTGCTCTTTTGTAAACGCTTTTTAAGGTCGATGAACACTAGTTTCATGTGGCCATGTCGAACCCACTGCGTGCGGACCGGCAAGGCTTTGCCGCCACGCTCATTGGCGGGTACGGGAATATCTATCGTGGCCGGAGGCTGAAGTGGTCACTTCCCACTCCTCACGTGAGTGTAGTGCGGCGCGCACTCATCCACGGTTCGCGCCCAGGCTGGTGATCGCTATGCTGATCGAATCTACTGAATATTTTCAAGCTTCTGATGGGATCGCCATTCGCCGCGGCCCGAATGAAGTGACGGAAAGCGACTACGAGCGCCTGCCTGTTGCAACGCGCACGAAGTTACGCATCCTTCAGGAGCACGGGGTCGTCCGCCTACATCCGCTCGCGACCGCGAAGCGGTCTGGGTAAGGCCAATATAACCCGGCGCGGTGGCGCTCGACGAGCGGAGACGGTAACGAAATCCCCGGGAGGCCTTCGCGGGGTCTGCCACGAGGGTTACGCAGCAGTCGTTGTCTAAATGGTCACCGCAGAGAAAAGACCGCTCGCGACGCTGTGCTGAAAGCAGCGCGTCACCAGGCGCGCGGCCTCTTCCTCGCTGTGATTCGAAAGTAATGCCTGCACCTCGCCCAGCCCGGCGGCGAGCGTTGCCCCGGCGCTCAGTGATTCAGTCAGCTTGAGCAGCGTGGGCTCGAGCTCCAAACGCCACACGCTGCGGCCAGTCCGATACACGGCCACAACATTGGCGCGGGGTTCTGGCATCACCGGGAGCGCGTGGTTTCGGTAGTCCTGAAGGTAGGCGTTCACGGGGTACGTCAAGTGCAGCACTTGCAGCGAAGGGTTCAGCGTGAATCGCGCGTCCGGCCAGCGCTCGGCGGGAACCTGTCCGAGAGCCTCGAGGCCGATAGCCGGTGCGGTCGGCGCGTGGATCCCAAGCACCACCGCCCACTCGAGCGACGCGAGATCGGCGGCGAAAACCGGGTTCGGCAGAATTTCGCCGCGGCAAAATTCGGACATGTGCCGACCAAAATAATTGAGGCTCGGCGCGCGCGACGGATGGCGCGCGATGTACCGCCGACACAACGCTTCGAAGGCTTCTTCACCGAGCGCGTGTTGCAACACCGGGTAGTCGTCCACCAGGCACTCGATCAGGCGCGCGTGATACCCCTGACGATAGATCTCGATCCGAGCCAGTGCGCTGAGCGTGGCACTCGGCTTCACGAGGCGCGCCGCCGACCACTCGTCGACTGGCGCGGGCTCGGCTTCGGCGGTGCTGACGATGGCCGCGAACCACTCCTGCTGCGCACGGAGGCCCAGCGTGCCTTCCGTCCAAGCGGGCGCGCTACCTAGGCGTGAAGCGGGTTGAAACTCGGCGCGCGCCGGGGTCGCGCTGGCGCGCTCATGCAGGCCGAGCGCGTCGGCGGTCGGCTCGCGATTCACGCGGCGGCCCCGATGAACGCCCGGGCGCGCAGCGCCTCCGCGTGGGTCTCGGCCAAGCTCGGTATCTCCGCGTCCCATTCCAGCAATACGGGCACCCCGCTGGTCCGGCCGTGGGCCTCGGCCAACAGTTGCCACACCGGATCGAGCACGGGCCCGATGTGCGAATCGATGATGTGCGTGCCGTGATCGGTATGGCCTGCGACGTGGAACTGCACCACCCGCTCGAAGGGGATGGCATTCAAGTAGGTGATGGGGTCGAAGCCGTGATTCCTGCTGGAGACATAGACATTGTTCACGTCCAGAAGCAGGGCGCAGTCGGCGTCTTCGGCGAGGCGGCCCAGAAATTCCCACTCCCGCATCGAGTCGCCGGTGAACTCGGCGTAGCTCGAGGGATTTTCGAGCGCTAAGGGCGCGCCCAGAAAGTCCTGCACGGCGCGCACGCGCTGTGCGACGTGGGCCAGTGCCTCTTCGGTGTAGGGCATGGGGAGTAAGTCGTGGGTGTTCCTGCCCGCGACACCGGTCCAACACAAGTGGTCCGAAACCCAACGCGCGTGAACGCGGTCGCGTAGCGCCCGGAGCTCGCGCAAATAGTCGAAATCAAGCGGGTCAGTCGAACCGATCGACAGGGACACACCGTGCATCACCACCGGGTACGCCGCGGAAATCTCGTCCAAGAAATCCAATGGCCGACCCTGCGTTCCGAGGTAGTTCTCGCTGATGATTTCGAACCAGTCCACCGCCGGCTTCTCCGCGGTAATCGTGGAATAGTGCGCGGTTCGGAGCCCGAGACCAATCCCGAGGTTCGGTAGCGAAAACTTATTGGCCATGATCTGGGCTCTCGTCGCCTTTTCAAACGTACAGCATCGCCGCTGAGTCTGAGCGCGGCCACAGAAACGAGCGAACCTCGAACGCGAGCTACGCCGGGCCAGGGCCGACGTAGCTTGCGTGTCGGGTGCAAAAACCCGGCTGATCAGGTCGTCTTACAGCCGCCCTTACCCGCGCAGTCGTTCTTGCCCTTGCAACCGTTGTTGCCTGTCTTGCAGTTGCCTTGACCCTTGCACTTGTTCTTGCCGGCACAGGCGTGGTGCTCGGCAGCCGTTGCCGTGTCGGCACCAGGTGCCATGGACGTGCTCGCCGAAGGCGCCGTCGTCGGATCCATGGGAGAGGCGCTGTCGGCGGCAGCGGGAGCCGCGCCCGTCTCGGGAGCCGGCGCATCGGGCGGGGGGGTAGAACCGCCGCAGCCCGTCACGCCCGCCATGATTCCAGAAATAGCCGCTGCCATCAGTGTATTGGAGAAATTCATTACTAAATGCCCTTGTATAGTTAGCTAACAGCGTGCGCCTGTTTCGACGCACGGTGGTCTCGTAGCCCGTGGCGTTTCACGGCCTGGTTCTTCGAGCGACAACGAAGACTCGCGCCGCCCACGCTCCCGGTCAACTTAACGATCAGTAAAGGTACGCCTGAAACGCGCTCAGTCCGTCGTAACGGCCGTGATCGAGCGACGGATTTTCGCCAAAGGCGCGGAGTCATCGAAGACCACGGTGCCGCCTCGAGCGCGCACGCCAAGGCGCCCGAATAGACCTGAAAGATCAACGGTTCCCGGCTTTTGCGCGAGCGCCTCGTAAAGCTCGTGGAGGACGCGCGTGTTCGTGGCGCGATCCCCAACGTCCAGGACCTGCTGAATGTTCCAGGACGTCTCGTCCGTTGCGCCGGTTTTGCCAATCGCCAGTAGTACGTCGTCGAGCGAGTACCGGTTACCGGTTCTCTCGCGCAACGTGACGTCCGCCATTAGGCAGAACAGCGCGCCTCCCCAGTAAGTCCGGCCCCAGGTCCGCGTGTGCTCGAGCCCCTGGTCACCCGCCGCCGGTAGGCCCTGAGGTAAGCCGTCAATCAGGTCACGCCAATAGGTGGGCTCACTGACCAGGCCCACGCGCGCGCGCGCGATGGGCTCGAGATAAGTGGCCAGGCCCTCGCTGAGCCAAGCGTGCTGAGGACCCACGTCGGGAAAATTGGCATGAAAGAGCTCGTGTGTGACCACCCAGTCAGTGCTCGTGGTGTTTGCGTTCACGAGCTCGGAGGCGCGCACCACGATGGCAGGGCCGCCGCCGCTGAGCGTTTCACCGTGAGTGTTTCGACCCGACCCTTGCGTCAACAGCAGCAACGTGCGCCGCGCGGGAAGATGACCTCGATAGTAGTTGGCGACGGCGCCCGCGGAAGCGGCGACCCATGCTTTCGCTTGGGCTTCGGTCAACCCCAGCTTGTGCGGCGCGACGCCGAGCAAAACCGTGGTGTCGCCGGCGGGGACTTCCGCGACTTGCAGACCGCCGAAAGCTGCGAAGCCCGCATCGTCAAGAGCGCTGGTAGCAGCGCGGTAGGTGTTGGCATGCCCGTCGGGCGCCGCATGAAAGGCCGTCAGGAAGTGCCCATGGGGCCCCGGCTCCACGTGTAGCTCCAATTGTGAATCGTCGGTGCTGGCTTCGGGATGTAATAACCAGGTCGAAGCGGGCGCAATCAGT
Organism: Myxococcales bacterium; assembly: GCA_903642325.1. Classification (GTDB taxonomy): domain Bacteria; phylum Myxococcota_A; class Polyangia; order Polyangiales; family Polyangiaceae; genus PMG-095. Next base: position 11,518 of record CAHJWM010000084.1, read on the forward strand.
ACGTCGCCAGCGGCCAGCGCCGTTTCAGGTTCCTGGGCGGCGTCGGCCGCTTCGCCGAGTGCGAATCGATAGCGCACGCGGCAGCCCGCCTTGCAGGGCGCCGGCCAGGACCCGCCCGCCTCGGCGACAGACGCCCAGCCGGAGCCGCCCGCGACTTCGACCTTTCGCACGAAGCGCGCGACCTCATCCGGGGCGTGCAGCGCGCCATCGTTGCCCTCGAACGTCGCCTCGACGGCGAGCTCACGCCCCGCCTCGACGTTCACTTCATAACGCCAAGAAATGCCCCGCTCATGCACGGGCGGTCGAACGCTCGACACGAGCGCTGGCGCCGAGCGCAACGCGGTGGGGCCCGCCGCGCCCGGCGTAAGCTTCGACGTCGAGCAACTGAGCACGAACCCTGCCGACACGAGCAAAAGCCGAGCCGCGAGGCGCCGATCGAGGTGCGGCTCAGGCGCCTGGCCTGCGGGCATGCGAGCGCGGCGCTGGCCACGGCGAAGCTCGGCGTCACTCATGGGATGTCAGGGCTCGAGCTCGGGTGTCCAGAGCACGACGCGATTGCGACCCGTATGTTTGGCGCGATAAAGGGCGCGATCAGCTCGCTCCACCAACTCTTTCGCGCTGGGCGTGCTGAGGCCGCGGCCGTCACATACGCTGATGCCGAAGCTCGCCGTACAGTGCAATGCACGCGCTGGGTCGCCGTGTTCGCGCTCCGCTAACCGCAGGCGCAAGCGTTCGGTCACCTCGGACACGCCTTGAGCAGTAGTTTGGGTAAACAGGACAGCGACCTCTTCCCCCCCGTAGCGCGCCGCAACATCGGTCACGCGCACGCTCGAGGCTACGATTTGTCCGACGTTACGCAGCACTTCGTCGCCCATTGGGTGGCCGAAGTTGTCGTTGATCCGCTTGAATTCGTCGAGGTCGAGTAATACCAAGCCGAGCGGCGTCTTGTAACGCAGGGTGCGCTGCACTTCCCGCAGTAGGGCCGCGTCGAAGTAGCGGCGATTGAACAGGCCGGTCAGGCCGTCGGTGTCGGCCAAGGTTTCTAGACGCTTGTTGGCTTCGCGCAATTCGTCCTGCAGCACCTTGAGGCGGTAGTGCACGCGAACGCGCGCCAAGAGCTCGCGGTCGTTGAAGGGCTTGGTCACGTAATCCGAAGCGCCCTGATCGAAGACATCGGCCTTGCGATTGGCGTCCCCCTCGGCGGTCAGCATCACCACCGGGATGTGCAGCAGCTCTGGCCGCGTCGCCCGTAACGCCAAGAATTTCAGACCGTCGAAGACCGGCATGATCAAGTCGCACACCACGAGATCGGGCCGCCGATCGACCAACAACTTGAAGGCCTGTAAGCCGTCGCCCGCTTCGATGAACTCGTCGAAACCCTCGACCTGTTGGAGCACGCTGCGGATCTGAGCACGCAGGCCGGGGCTGTCGTCCACCACCAACACGAGAGCGCCCATCGTTCCATGTTACCCCGCGCGTCGGTTCGGACCAGCAGCGCGCGTAATTTCGGGTAACGCTGCAGGGCAACTCGCCACAAAGCCGGCTTAAACAACGCGATGAGCGAAATGTTGAGCTAGAGTTGAGCGGTGTAGCTTCGTTACGTACACATAGTAGGTGCATTGATGACTCTGCCGCCAACCCCGCCCGCCCCCTGCGGCTCCCTCCTCGCCTCGCGTGTCGCGGCCTGGTCGAGGTCCCGCTTCGGTGCGGCGTTACTCTGGGCGTTGATCGTTTTGTGTCTGCCAGCCGTCGCGCAAGCGCATAGGAACGGCGAGGCCAGCGAGGGCTGCGGGTGTCACAGCGGCAATGGCGGCAAGGCCCCTACGGTCTCGATCACTCCCGACCTGATGACGTTCAACCCGGGGCAGACGATCAACCTGACCGTCAGTATTTCACAGACCAATGGGCCGGTGGCCGGGTTCTTTCTGGAGTCGAACGGCCCCGGTGTATTCAGCATTACCGACTCTGGCACCAAGCTCGCGGGCAACGGGGTGACGCACACGGCGCCGCGCACGGGCAGTGGCGGCGTCACCACGTTCAAGGTCGCTTGGACCGCGCCCGCCGCACCCGGCGGCGTTGATTTTTTCGTTTGGGCGAACTCCGCGAACGGAGATGGCTCACAGCGTGGCGACGGCGAAGGCACGGCGTTTTTCAGCGCCGCGTTCGGCTGCACCGGCAATAAGTATTATCACGACTACGACGGTGACGGCTTTGGCTCGGTAGATTCGGGCTACACCATGGCCTGCTCGCTGCCTCAATATTACTCGGCGAAGGCGGGCGACTGTAACGACAACGACCCGAAGGTGTTCGTTGGGGCAACGGAGATATGCGACGGCAAGGACAACAATTGCGACGGCCAGATCGACGAAGGCCAGAAATTCGCGTTGTATTGCACGGATGCCGATGGGGACGGGCACGGCGCCAGCGGCAAAGCGACGATGATGGCTTGCGGCGCGAGCAAAGGTTGGGGCATCTGCGACAACGACTGCAATGACGCCGACGCCACAATTTATCCAGGCGCGGTCGAGCTCTGCAACAGTCGTGACGACAACTGCAACAATCAGATCGATGAAGGCGCCCGCACCACGTGTGGCGTCGGTTGGTGCGCCAAATACGCGGAAGGCTGTGGTCAGGGCGCATCTACCTGCACGCCGGGCGCACCGCGGGCCGAGCTGTGTAACGATTTCGATGACGATTGCGACGGCGTCAAAGACAACGGCACGGACTTAGAACTGTGCAAGACCCCTGGGCTGACCTGCCGCGCAGGCTATTGCGTTGGCGCAGGCTCCGGCTCCGGTGGTGCCAGCAGCGTGGGCAGCGGCGGAAGCCCCAGTACGTCGAGCGAAGGCGAAAACGGCGGGGCCGATAGCCAGGGCGGCGCGCCCGGACAAGCCTCGCCGCCGGCCGGCGTGGCGGCAAGCGGCGTAAGCTCCGACAGCGGGGCGCAAGCTTCGGCGGGCTGCTCGTTTGGCGTTTCGCATGAGCGCGGCCGGGCGTACATCGGGCTATTGCTCGGCGCTGCCGCGGTATTTCGGCGCAGGCGTCGCGCGCCGCAGGCTTAGCCGTTAAGGCGCATCACCTGGGCAATAGGTGATGTCGAGCTCTGTGCCCTTGGTGCAGGTGTGGAAGCCGCTTTGCTCATGCACGTCATCGTACGCAAACGAGTAGATGAATGGGCACTGCGCGTGGGACCATGCCGAGTACGTGTCGAACGGCGCGGTCTTGTAATACTTACAATTGTCCTTGGCCATGGACGCGTTCACGTCCGTGACCCCGCGATGCACCTTGGCGCAGCATGCGGGCTGTGAGCCCCAGAATCCGCCCGCGCAGCCGAAGATGTCCGCGGGGCTGTTGGTGCCACCGGGCGCTTTGCAGTCTGGATCGTTGGCGCGTACGTTTAGCGCTGGTGGCACCAATGCCGTGCAGAAGGCTTCGGTCGCGTGCTTCGAATCTTCGCAGTAGTGGTATGGCGCGACGCACTCGCCCTTTGCCGTATCCAGAAGCTGCGGCGGGCAGCCCGTGAGCAAATCTGACAGCGGTTTGTAGCAGCCGGTGACTCCGCAATCACTCGCGGTGCCGATGCCCTTGATCTCTACGGGTAGCCCCACCCAGTCTACGCCCGACAGGTTGTAGTTGAGCGCTTGATTCTTTGCGGCGTTCATCTCCATGAATTGGATTTGAATGGCCGAGGGTTGGCCAGGGGCCGCGCCTTTGTACGTCTGAACGCGCTGCGATACGCCGTTCGGCATATCGAATTCCTTGATCGCTTTGGGCGCGAGCTCCACTGCCCCACCGGGAAATGCATAGGCGGGGTTACTGGTGTTTACCCACAGCTTGATCGGACAGTTGTTCATGAAGCGAAATAAAATGCCGACTGGATTGCGGATGGCAGTGGCCGGGAAGGCGGGTGCCTTGCGTAGCGAGCCGTCTGGCGGCACCTCGCACTTGTCGGGCGCAGCGCCGCCAGCGCCGCCCTTAGCCGACATGCCCGCGCTGCCGCCGGCCGCGCTGCCGCCGGCC
>CAHJWM010000085.1 GCA_903642325.1 Myxococcales bacterium
GCCAGGCGTGCCCGCGGCGCCAGGCGTGCCCGCGGCGCCGCGGCTCACACCGGTGTGGGATCATCCCTGGGATGTCCAAGTGCACACCGTCCTTAAAACGACCCATGAAAAAGGCTGGGGAGACGGGTGGCCGTACACGCTCGCCTTCCCAACCACGAACGGCGCGCCGGAGGTCATCGCCTCTCAGCCGGGCGATGTGACCGTCTTGCCGCTCGACCGCCAATCGGACGGGTCAATGCGGCAAGCCGCAGATAAACAGCTGTTCTTGCCCGCTGACCAAAACACCGTTTTTCGAATCTCCGACCTAGTCTTGCATGTCGAAGATGGACGACTCGTAGGGGCGGGCACCGCCGTCGCGCACCACGACGACGGCGATGACCAAATAGATTCCGATGAAGATATCGATATTGCGATATCTGGCGCACCAGACTCGACCGCTCCAACGCTCCGAGTACCGTCGGTAGCGCTCAATCCGACCGATCGTCTGGTCGTTCACGCTAGTGAAGCGCTTGCCGCTGCGACCGTATCATTGCTTGGAAGCAGCACGGTTCCGCTTTCCGCCGACGGCTCCTTGGGCGCTGATCCACGGCTTCAACTAGCGAGTGATCAGGTGCTGCCCTTTTCGGGAGACTGGCACCTTACCGGCGCGGGCCGCGACTTTGCGGGTAACCTGCTCGGTCTGAACCAATCCGTGACGACAGTTTCAGACCCAGGCTTGTTCGCCCAAGACGGTTTCGAGGGTCCGGTTCACGCGCTCCTCCACGACCGAGCCTCGGAATCCGTCAACAACTATTCGGGAGTCATCGACGACAGTTTCGCGTTCGCGCCACTCATCGGCGATCGTTCCTTGTTCATTGGGGCCGGTAGCACGGCCGTACTTCATTTACAGCGCACGGCCGCGCAGAGCCGCCTGGTGTTCACAGTCGTCACGCTGATCCCGCAGGGCACTCAGCCTGCCAGCGATCGCCAGCCCTGCGTCACCGCGGCCGTAATCGGCGGCACCCACCGCACTGACTCGCCGTGCCCGATCACAGGCAGCCACCCCACCGCAACCAGCAGCTGGCCAACCGCGTCGGCTCCCGCTTCGATCGTCGTGCCTTTGGCCGACGCTGGCTCGGACGTGGTGGTGGAGCTCATCGCCCGGGCTTCGGACTATGGCCCCTATGGCAAGAACGGCCCCCACTATCCGGCCCCTTCTTTGCTGGTCGACGATGTGCATCTCGAATGACGGTAACGTGCGATGCAACGCGCGCAGACCTCTCGTGCAAGGCTCGTCCTGCGGGCGCGGATGAGGAAGCGCTGCGCAGCGACAAGCATTGTAAATTGTTTGCCGCTCGCCAGTCGTCTTTCGAGCACCCTGGTAGCCGCGACGACGGGAGCTCTTCGGTTTGCCCCGCCGCACCGTGACTCGATACCCGCAGGCAAGGACCGTGACGCCGAAGGCTCTGCCGGCTGTCACCGTGTTCGGTGACCACCCACCCAATCATCCCCGACGAGCGCTGACTGTCCCTTCATCCCGAGGGCGCTATCGAATGTTGCTGGAGCTCTTGATCTATTGGGTTGTTCGGGACGGGCTAGCGACGTGGGGCCCGGTGGTTCGTCGTCGGACCGCCCGTTGCACCTTCAACGTTGGAGACGCGAAGCGAGGACCGCTACGACGCTAGTCTACGCGGCCGACAACGCTTTTTGAAAACTACCACCGGCCGGCTACTCCGATGTTGGCTCGTCCTCATGGCTAGCGCCTGCGAGAGCGCTCGGCCCAAAGAAGAAACGGCCGAGGGATTTCCAGCCGCCGCTCTTGGTCTCGGGTCAAGCGTAGCCAGACTCTACGGCGGCTGCGCCGGAGGCCCAGCGTGGTAAAGTAATGCCGATGGTTGCCGATCCTGCGCGTCGCCAAGCGAGCTACGACGACGTGCTGCGCGCTCCTGAGCACACTCTGGCCGAGGTCCTAAACGGCGACCTCTACACCAGCCCCAGGCCGGCGGGGCCACACGCCGAGGCTGCCTCGGTGCTCGGGATGGACCTGGGCGGCGCTTTTCATCGAGGCCGGGGCGGGCCCGGCGGATGGATCATCTTGTTTGAGCCAGAGCTCCACCTTGCACGAGACATCTTGGTGCCCGACCTTGCCGGGTGGCTGCGTTCTCGACTCCCTGCGGTTCCGCCTACACCCTTTCTGGACTTAGCGCCCGATTGGGCGTGTGAGGTCGTTTCACCTGGCAGCGAACGGATTGATCGCGAGCGCAAACTGCCGATCTATGCTCGCGAGCACGTCTCGCATGTATGGCTAGTCGACCCGCTCGAACGCATGATCGAAGTCTACCGATTCGACGGCGACGGCTACCGCCTAGTGGTGACGCGCGGAGGAACCGATATCGTTCGCCTCGAACCATTCGGAGCGATGGAGCTCGAGCTCGAAGCGTTGTGGCCAACGCCAACTACCGATTCGAGATAGCTTCACGCGTCGCCAATTGTGCTCGAGGAGCGACCCGAACCCACGGACCTTCGCCCCGGCGACGACCTTCCTGAGGAAACGTTCTTCGGCTCCGAGCGTTCCACGAGAAGGAAACGTCGCATGAGCTCGCGCAACGCCACCGCAGCCAGGTAGTCGCTCTAGCCGGGCTCGGCGCCCATCTGTATCGCAAACGCGCGATTGGCGCGCAACTGGCGCGCGCGCGTACCGATTGGAGAGCGGAGGTTCGATATGCCCGATCCGGTCTCTTCATCGTGCGTCCCCCAAGAACTGATCTGCCGTATCAATGGCGACCCGCCGCTCACGGAGGCTGCCGCTTCACTTTCGCCGGCACAAACGGCGAGCCCGTGCCCAAGCACAGCAGCTTCCGTAGACCCCGGCATTACGGCTGCCAGCTCGGCCCTGGCACAGAAATTCCTGAGTAAGCCGGCGGCCGCACTGCAAGTCCAACCCTGGGATCAAATCGACGTCCACGGCGGCACTCCGCGTCTGGAGGCGCATGCCACACTGTCGGGCGTGCATGTGACCGGGGCGGTCGACTTATTCGACGTCGATGCGCACCTCGGCTCTCAGAACGCCGACGGCAGCAAGGGTGAGAACATGGGCGTCGGCGTCACCTTTTACGGCGCAGAAGTCACGGCCGAATACAAGGGCTGGAGTCTCACGGCCGGTATCGCCTCGTCGCTCGGGGGCTACGTCAGCTCGGGCGAGGGGCGCGACATCGACGGCGACGGCATTCCTGAACGATGCTTCGCGCTTTCGATAGGTCCTTTCACGCTCGGCGAGTGCGATGAGCTCTGAACCGTCGCGCCTTTTTTACTACCTGCTCGCGCTACCCGATGAGCATGGGCGCCAGCGTCTACACTCGAGCGGCTTCACGCTCTATGTACGTATTGTCGCGGTCATGCTGGGGATCGGCATGTCCCGCGTGTTCATTTCCGATGTCGGAGCTGCCGCGCAACGTGGGCTGTTTCGCGCGGCGCTCGAAGCGTCGATCCACATTTTGTTGTTGTCCGCGCTCGTGTTGCTGCTGTGGTTCCGCTCTAAGCCGGTCATCGCTACGCCGAACGGCTTGGAGCTAGGCTCCGGCCCGGCGCGGCGCTTCATCCCTTGGGCGCAAGTGGTGGATGTCCGCGAGCTGCCCTGGATACGCTTCAGCCCGTCTTGGTACCCAAGGATGTTCCAAGTCGACCTTGCGAGCGGAGAGATTTTCGACTTCGTAGGCGTGCGCAAGGCTCGGCAAGTCGTGATCGATTTTGTGAAGCAGAGCGAAGGCTACTGACGCGCGTCGAATCAACTCGAGCGTCAGTCCTTCTTCGCGCGGCCTCGAAAACATCGATGAAACAACCTGCAAAAGGCGCGGCAAACGTTCACCCTGTCCGGCCGCGGAGCGCGCGCGCAGCTCACCGACGCGGACCTTTGAGATGCGGGAGGTCAGCCGCTTCGCGCGGCGGCGAACGCTGCCTCGAGCGGCGGAAGGGCGGCGAGATCTTTGAGGCGCCCGGCTGCTCCCTTCGAACAGATGATTCGCTCCAAAGGGCAGGACGGACAATGAGCTCCCGTCGACCTCGATTTATAGCGCGGCCCGGTACTCGATGTCGAAGCTCTGGAGGCCACTAGCGGGTAAAACAACATCGAGGCGATCGCCCAGGGCCTCTCCGCCCAGCATGGGCGGCGTCGTTCCGACGTGGCCGGGGATCCAGACTCCGCCCGCTCGCCGGGCGGCGAGGGCGATTCGTGGATCCGAACGACCGCCAAACCAGATATCGATCTCCAAGGTCGCAGTGTCCGCGCCCTGTAGCACCGCCGCGCTCAGCCCCACCACGAGGTAGGGTACGGACAGCTCATTCAAGCTGAAAAAGAGCTCGCGCTCAGCCGCCGAACGCTACTTCGAGCATGGCCGAGAGCACGAGGGGCGTTCGTTCTAGGTTCGAAGCGCGTGGAAGACATGGTACACGCCCGAGCCCGAAACAGCGAGCATGGGTGGAACGCCTCGAGCCGTTTTGGCGGCGTGCGCACGCCATCGTGGCGGAGCGCCCGGATTTGGATTTGAGCGTCGCCTTATGCTGGGGCGCACTGAGCCTGGGACCATGAGCGCCAAGAAAAAGACCCCCGCACGAACGGAACGAGCATCGAAACAGACTCAAACGACCGCCAAGCCAGCCACAGCGGCGGAGCTCCCGATGCTCTCCTTCGCGACGCCGGCGATGTTTGCGGCGTGGATCAAAGCACAGCCCGCGGCTTCGGCGGGGTTATGGCTGAGGCTCGGTAAGAAAGCAGGTGACTTGAAGACGCTGAGTTATCAGGAGGCGCTCGATGTCGCATTGGCGTGGGGCTGGATCGATGGCCAGCTGAAGGCTCACGATGAGAGCTCATGGTTACGTAAATTTACGCCCCGCGGCGCGAAGAGCATTTGGTCCAAGATCAATCGCGACAAAGCCTTAGCCTTGATTGCTTCCGGAAAGATGCAACCGCCGGGACTTTCGCAGGTGGAACGCGCCAAACAAGACGGGCGTTGGCAAGCGGCCTACGACTCGCCGAGCAATGCCCAGGTGCCGCCGGACTTCAGCGCGGCGCTTTCGAAATCCAAACGCGCCTCCGCGTTCTTCAAAGCGCTCGAGGGTCGCAACCGGTACGCGATTCTGTTTCGAATTCAGGCGGCCAAAAAGCCAGAGACACGCGCCAAGAAGATTCGCGAGCTCGTAGCCATGCTCGAACGGGGCGAGAAGATTCATCCGTAAGTAGCGTGCCTTTTGCCGCTTGCACGCGATCGCGCCCGCGTGCGGCGTAGGACTTGCCGGCGCCGCCAAGCAAAAGGACGGATGCAGAGCTCAAGCTCTAAGTATCGGAATGCCGTACGCATCGAGCGCGGTATCCCTCGTGACGACCGTATAGCCATTTTCGGCCGCTTGAGCGACCAGCAAGCGATCGAAGGGATTGCGATGGTGCGAAGGCAGGGCGCGAACGCGCAACGCGGCCGCCAGACCCACTTCGGCCAGCTCGAAGCCGGTCCGGCGCAACACATCAGGCAACCAAAGCCACCCAGCTTTTGGCATGGTTCGTCCTAGGCAAACCTCAGACGTAGAGCAACGGGTGGTGGTGCGAAATGCTGGGGAAACCCAATGACTCCGGCCAACTTAGTAACGGAACGCTCACGACCTCTGCAACTTCAACCACTGTTCCTCGGATTGGCAGGGGTCGTTGCGGATCGCAGCGGGATATAATTTCACCTGCGCCGTGGTCGCCGACGGAACGGCGAAGGGTTGGGGAGGCAACAATTACGGGCAACTAGCGATGAAATCGTGATTCAGACCCGCGTGTCGGCGGCGGCGGCGGCGAGATGAGTGAGAGTCTCGGCGATCAGAGCCATGGCGGCATCGCGTCGACGGAACAGGCGAGCAGAGCCCGCTTCGACGGCGCGCGTTCTTCGGTCGTGCAGAGGCCTGGGGAGGCGAACAGCGATGGGTCGCGGCGGTAAGCCCGCACTGACGCTCCCAGCCCGTCGATCGGCCGCTCGCGCCGGGTAGGTAGGCAACCTTGCCGGGCACGATCCGCTCCGGCACGTTGCCTGCAGTGCTTCCGGCCATGGTCATCGAGAAGTCGAATCGGTTGAGCGAAATCACGAGGGCCTGCCGCCAAATAGCAATTATCTGTTGGCCCCTGTTGAGCTGTGCCAGCTGTGGCGGTGGCACAGCGCGATCGAATGATCCGGGCGGTCGTGCGGTGGAGCTCGCACCGGCGATGTCCTCGCAACAGGAGCTTCATCGTTTGCAAGCCGAGCTTGCGGGGAATGAGTCACTCGACGCGGCTGGCTTCGCGGCCAACACCGCCGTGCCGTTTACACGCCTCGGCAGCTACGACCCGGCCTTGGCGACCGGTATGGAGCTCGTTCAGAAGTCTGCGTTGGCGCTGAACGAAAAGGAGCTCGGCGCGTTGTCCGAGCACGGCTTCGTCATCTCGGAACGGCACCCATTTCCATCGTTCGCTTATGGTTATGCCAGCATCTACGCGCAGGATTTGCCGCTCTTTATCTCGGCGGATTCGATCTTGAACGCGGTGCATGAGTCCTACGATTACATCCTCGCGCAGGTGGAAAGCTCCGCGCTCATTCCCAGGTTCGATGCTCTGCTCAAAAGCATGCACGCGGCGCTGCCATCCGCAAAGTTTGCTCCGGCTCTGAGCGCGGAGGCCGACGTGTACCTGTCAACGGCGCGTAGCCTGCTCGCGGGCGAGCTGCTTCCGCCGGTGTTCAGTAAGAACGAGGCGGAAGTGAAGCGTTTGGTCGACTTGGCTAGTGCGGCCGACGGTATCGTCTCCGTCAGCGTTTTCGGCTTGAAGCGCGATGTCGACTTTTCGCAGTTCAAGCCCCGCGGTCGCTACGCAGACTTTCCTAAGCGCGAGCAGTATTTTCGCGCATTGACTTGGCTTGGGCGCGTCGATCTGCGAGTGATCGACGTCAACCCCGATCTTGGCGGGCTGGTGTTCGAGCGCGAGCAGCTCGTGGGCGCGGTCGCCTTGAGACAGCTGATGGACGCCCCCAGCAGAGCGACATGGGCCGAAATCGACGCGGCGATCGGTGGCTTCGTGGGTGAGCACGACGACATGACACCGCCAGAGATCGACGGCCTGCTCGGCAACCTAGGCGCCGCCGATGTGGCCGCGCTGAGCGCCGTATCCGACGCCAAGCTCGCGCAGGCCGTGATCGACGGAAATTTTGGCGCGCAGCGCATCGCAAGCCAGATCGTGATCAGCGGCCCCCACGCCAAGACGCTGCCCCTGGCGCGGAGCTTCGCGTTCATGGGACAACGTTACGTGTTGGACAGCCAAGTCTTCTCGAACGTCGTCTACGATCGAGTGCTGCACGGCAATGCGCCGAAGCGCATGATGCCGAGCCCGCTAGACGTCGCTTATGCGGCCCTCAACAACGATCAAGCCGGCATGTTGCTCGCGCCCGAGCTCGAAAAGTACGGCTACGCGCCCGAGCTCTTCGATATGCGTGTGCTCGCCGACAACCATGGCGACGACTACTGGCAAGCTAACCTATACAACCTCTGGCTCGGGGCGCTTCGCGCGCTCTCGCCGGTCGGCATCGACAAGGCGTCCGGGCTACCAACCGTCGCCCTGACGGACGCCTGGGGCCGACGTTTGCTCGATACGCAGCTCGCTTCCTGGGCAGAGCTCCGCCACGACACGGTGCTATACGCCAAGGCGTCTTACACTGTCGTTTCGACGTGCAGTTTCCCGGATGCCTACGTCGACCCGTATCCCGAAGTGTTCTCGGCGATCGTGTCGCTGGCCGAGCACGGACAGGCGGCGGTAGCTCCGCTTCCAGAAGTGGCTAGCACGGGGTCGTACTTTGGGCGGCTCGCCCAAACCGCGGGAACCCTGCGCGACATGGCGCAAGACCAACGCGCGGGAAAGCCGCTGTCGGCCGAGCACCTCGCGTTCGTGAACCAGGCCGTGCACATCAAGTCAGGCTGCGGCGAGCCGGATTCGGCCGATGGCTGGTACGGCGCGCTCTTTTACAATCCCTTCCAATCGGTCGCATTGGATCCGATCGTCGCGGACGTGCATACCCAGCCTACGGACGAGATTGGCACCCCCGTGGGCCACGTGCTGCACGTGGGTACCGGTATGCCGGAGCTGATGGTGGTCACGGTCGATGGTTGCACGGGCGCACAGGCGTACGTTGGTCTCGCGTCCAGCTATTACGAACGCGTCACCGATAACTTTGAGCGGCTCGCCGATCCAGACTGGGCGGCCCTGCTCGCCGGCCAACCGCCGCCACGCCCGGCGTGGTTACCGTCAGCCTTCGTACCCTGAGCCCGCGACGCTCCGCGGTCAGCGTCGCGGCCCAGTGTTCAATCTCGTCGTCCGTCTTTGCGTTCGGCCTCCAGCTCAGCGAAGTCCGCGTACAGCTCCTGATCGAGACATCGAATGCCGCCCGGTCCCATCAATCACTCTACAGCGGAGTATTCAGGAATCGACCCATCCACACGCGGTCTGTAAGCAACAGGTGATTCAGCGTGGCGACAGCCCAACTCAGTGTTCGACTAGCCGACTCGCTTTCTTGAGTCAACACCGGTGCGTGCACGGCTAGAGGATGTCGAACGTCTTTGAGGCGATACCTCGGGTGGGGCGAGGCGACGGCGTTCCTAAATCAACGAGACGTGCCGTCGCGCTGAATCCGCGGACAGCTCCGCGTAGCGATGCGCGGTCTCACTAATACGCGGCGGGTGCACGATTATTTCGACCTCATTCAGCGCCCATCCGGGACGCGTGAGCGAGCTCCGAGGTACCGCGAGGAGAGCGCGCTCAGGACCGATGCCGGCAGGTCCAGCGCGCGACTCACTGAGCCGAACTGCTGGCGTACGTCGTCCAAGAAGCCGATGATGGTCTCGGGGTCGGTTCCTAAGTGCGCGCGAATCAGCTCGGCCTCGATCTGTGGCCGGTTCTTCCAGATAAAAGAAAAACGGCCCTTGCCGGGCTGCAGCGCCGGGCCCGTTTTGGCAAAGTCGTCGGCGATCCAAGCGTCGTCTGCGCCAAGCACTGACAAGAGTAGCGCGGCGACGATTCCGGTGCGGTCCTTGCCCGCCCAACAGCCGAACACTACGGGTGCTTCGGCCGCAGCGATCAGCTCGATTGCGCCGCGCACCTCTTCACGAAGTCGACGAAAACCGCGGCCGTACATCGCTCGCCAATCGGCCGGAAGCGGAACGGCGATCGCGTTGAAAGTCGCGTCAGAGATATCGAACGGATGACGCTGCCAGCGCACACCCCGCGCAAGCAACGCCTTCGGCTCACCATCACTAACGATGTCGCGGTCAAGCCGAAAGTCGATGTAAGTCTCGATCCCGAGCGTCTCCCGCAGCTGAACTGCCGACTCCTCGCTGATGTCCGAGAGGTGCGCGGTTCGAAACAGACGCCTGCGCAGAACGCGGCCGCCGGGCACGCGAGCGCCGCCCAAATCGCGGAAGTTTAGAGGGGTTAGCCGATGTGTGCTCACATTACTCCTCGTCACACTAGCTCATTAATACACCGCCAAGAAGGTGCTGCCCCGAGCACGCGGGCTCCAAAACGCTGCATCGCGCGAATGCAGCGTTTCGTCCAGGTCCGACCGAATTCTCGAGCTCGGCATGGTTTCATCCTGCAACCGCTGTCTCACCACTCATCAGGCAGAGGATGGCCCGAACCCTCATTTCGATCGAGCGGTCATGCAGTCGAACAACAATCGACTAGTATTTGAACCTAGGGCACAGGCCGCGGCTTCGAGCCAGCGATCGCTGCTAAGCCCACTACGTTCGAAGCTTGAAGCGGCGCGATCCGGTGGGAGGAATACCGCTTTGGTTCATGGCGCGCGGTAGTCCCACGTAGCGGGTCAATCGCCACCGCTTGCGTGTTTTAGAGAGCTCGGCCTTCGGAACGCGGACTCTGAGCAGATTTCAACAGCAGGCCCCGCGCCCTATTGGCTATCTTGTGTCTCGTGCGCTGCCTTCCCTCGCCTGTACTCACCCTGCTTTGCTTAGCGGCAGCAACAAGCTGTCTAACCGCAACCTCCATAAAGAGCACCGCGCCAGCGGCCGCTCCGAGCGCACCCAAGGCGCTAGCTGCGTTGCCCACTACGGCCGCAAAACCAGCGGTCATTCTGGGCTACTCCGCCTCATGGAACGACGGCGCATACCCGCCCGCCGACTATGACTACAGCGGGCTCACGCACATCGCCCGCTCATTCCTAGCCCCGCATGCGGATGGCAGCGTTACCTTCGGCAGCGACTTTTGGAACGATGATCTAGAGAAGCAAGCGCACGCACACGGCGTCAAATTGCTCGCCTCGATTGGTGGCTCGGCGGAAACCGCTGCGGAGTGGCTAGGCATGGCTCGCGACGCGGCGGCCGAGCAACGCTTCTTCAGCGCGCTCGACACGCTGATCGCCGCACACCACTACGACGGCGTCGACATCGATTGGGAGCCTTCCGCGCTCACTGATGCCGACCAACAAACCTACACGGCATTCATGGTCAGCCTTCGCAAACGCTTCCCACATTGGCAGATCAGCACCGCCCTTACGCCTTCTGATTGGTGGGCGCGCCATGTTTCGTGGCAGCAGCTCGCCGCCTCGGTCGATTTCATCAATTTGATGACCTACACCTTTGCAGGCCCCTGGAGCGGCCACTCCGGGCACAACGCGAATTTGTTCCCCGCGAGCAGCTACCTCGAAAGCGGCGTGGATATCGACGTGATGTTGCAGGGCCTCACCAACACGTACCGCGTTTCCCCCGACAAACTAGTGCTTGGCTTGGCGTTTTACGGCACCCAGTATTCGACAGACAAAATGGGCCAGCCGTTCCCGCCCGCGGCCCGCTACAAAGGCGAAGAGCTGAAGTACGCCGAGATCGCGCGGCTCGCGACCACGCCGGAATATCAAAAAAAATGGGACGAAGGCGCGCACGTGCCCTACCTCGAACGGGTTGGCGGCGGTCACACCGTCAGTTACGATGACGCCCGCGCCATCGGTGAAAAGTGCGTGTACGCGGCGCAACATCAGCTGCGTGGAGTGATGTTTTGGTACATGGGCTCGGATCTGGTGCGCGGCGTGCCCATTTTGCAGCGCTCGCTCGAGCACACCTATGGCCTGCCTAGCCCGGAACCCACGTTGGCATTCCAACGCGCGTCGTACGTCGCAGAGTTAGAAGAGGTGCAACGCCTCTCGACCGAAATAAACCGTGAGTTACGCGATCTGGAAGGCGCAAACCCCGCGGCTCGCGCACGGTTTGGCACGCTGAACGTCGAACCCGCCGCGCTGCCGGAAAACGCGGATGCCGCAGCGCTCGCGGCCGCCATCGCAGACGTAGATCAAAAGCTCGCACGACTCGATGTCCTACGCACGGACGTGCAACGCGCCCTCGCCAGCGTGCCCACCGCGAACGGACACGCGCTCGTGTTCACCGGCCCCACGCTGAGTGTTGCCAACTTCGACCAACCCGGCCTCGCGGATGCGCTCGGCGGCAGTTGGTCAGCCAGCTACGACAAGAACTCCCTGGGCACGACCTTCAACCCCGAGCCAATCAGCTGGGCAAAAGGCGGCCACACCGGCAACGCGCTGCACATGTGGGGCCATTTCGGCAGAAACCGCGCGCCCTGGCCGTTCGCCGCGCTAATCGCGGATTTCGAAGCCACGGACTTCAGCTCCGTGCAAAGCCTGCGCTTCTGGGCCAAGGGCGATGGTAAGAGGTACTCCGCATCTCTGCATCGCCTAGCCGTGCATGACTACGCTTTCCCGAGCGTAGCCTTCCCAGTGACGGCGGCGTGGGCGTTGCTCGAGCTCCCCTTAAGCACTTTCAATCAGCCCAACTGGGGCCAAAAGCTGGACCCGTCGTGGACTGACGTAAACGCCATCGCCTTCCAACCCTCCGCCGAGCTCGATGACCAAGACTTCGATCTCTGGGTCGACGACCTAAAGCTCGTCAAACGCTGAGGTCGACAGCGGGGCTCCCGGTCCGCAGTCGCCAGTCGGGCCTCCAGTGGCGCGTTCCGGTCAGGGTCCCGGCTCTCCTCAGGGAGCTGTTACAACGAGCGCAGGCGCGGCCGCAGCGCCGCGATCGCGCTGCGCACCGAGACCACCTGCCCGCTCTCCGCCGCGGAGCGCGCCCGTTCCCGGGTGGCGCCACAGAGATTCGCTCATCGGCGCGCTCGCGCGAGACACCGTTGATGTGAGAGAACACCGAGTCACGTCGTGGATTGGTCCGACGCGCCCGAGTCGCTTCGGCGCCGCGTTTCGGACGCGGGCCGCTATGACGCCGATCACTCGATCACTCGCTGTGCGCGGAGTGCCGTCGCGACTGGGCACTAGTCAAGACGCATCTATCCCGCGCCCGCGCCGCAGCTCCCGCCCGTGGCGACGCCGAGGCCGCGCTCGTCGCGTTGTCGTCGATCATGCTTACCAGGCGTTCGAGACGATCCTCGTGCGCCTCGATCGTGGGGCTGGCCTTCCCGATCGAACTCGAGGGAGCTGGCACATCACGCTCCTCGCGGACGCGGCCATTGCCGGTGTGCGCCCCGCCCTATTTTCGCCCGAAGGGCTCGCCGAATGGGACGCGCTGCTTCGTTTTCGCCACGTCCTCCGCCACGCATACGTCGTGAATCTGGGCGAGGCTCAGGTGTTCAGCAAAGGGCAATCCACGCGGCGTTAGCGGCTGGGCCGTCGCTGGACGGCGCCATGCGTACGGCGCATAACCGAGAGAACTGATATGCACATCACGCAATTGCGGCAAGCGGATTTGAACCTCCTCGTCGTGTTTGCCGTATTGGCTGAGGAGCGCAGCATTTCGACGGCGTCGAAGAGGCTTTCTCTCAGTCAGCCCGCCGTCAGTCGAGGGTTCGGGCGCCTGCAGTCGATGTTCCGCGACGAGCTCATGGTTCGTTCGAAGAATGGTTACGAGCTTACTCCTCATGCAATGCGTCTGATGCGTGAGCTGGAAAGAATCCTTCCGCTGCTCGACGTGCTCTTGCGGGGAAGTGAATTCGATCCAAATAAAGAAACCGTCTCGTTCAAGATCCTGGCAACGGACTGCACGGCCGCCCTCTTTGGGCCGCGCATTGTGCGCAATCTGTTGACTCCCGAGAGCAGAGTCTCGATCGAGTTCGAGCGATGGTCTGAGGACGTGCACCACGACCTCGACCACGGCCACGCCGATATGCTTTTCCATATCGACGACGGCGAAATTCGCGGACAGATGAACAAGGACTTTCTTTACCAAGACTGGCTGGTTTGCATGGTGGCTCGTGAAAGCGTCTACAAGAAAAGGATGACGCTCGAGCAATATGCGGCGGCGGAGCACGTGACCATCTCGATTCTCGGCGTGGACCAGACGATGCCCGACAAGCCACTGCGAAAACTCGGACTCAAAAGAAGGTCGCGCCTGCTGACTCCCTATTTCGGGGCCGCCGTAAAATCGATCGAAAAAACCAGCTCGTCATTACGGTGCCAGCAAAGTTCGCGGAGCAGTATCGGCACGATCCGTCCGTTCGCATTATCGCGGCGCCCAAGGAGTTTCCCCGCCTCGATTATTACACCGTCTGGCATCCGCGCTTGACCACGGACGCCGGCCATCAGTGGTTGCGAGCAGAGATCAAGAAGATCGCTGCGTTGATTTGAGCACAGCGAGGCGTGGGCTCGGTCGCCGCGGCGTCGGACGGAGGGGTCGGCCGCGCGACAACTTGATGAATGAACGCGACCGGCGCGTGCTCACCGGGGCGAGTGCGTATAGCGCATAATAGATATCAGGTTTATGCATTGGACGCATAGGTGAGCCGCGTGACACTCTCGTGCGGAACTTCGAAGCCAGCGGAAGCACGAACAGATGAAAAAGATAGCGATTATAACGGGCGCTTCGGGCGGAATTGGTCGCGCAGTTGCAGGCCGACTCGCCCATGATGGGTTCGACACCGTCATCCACTACCTGGGCAATGACGCCAAAGCGCGCGAAACGGCAGACATTGTGTCGGCTGCGGGGGCAAAAGCGCTCCTAATCGCCGGAAACGTCGCTGAGCCGACAGATGTAAAAGAGCTCTTTGCCGCGACCATGACGTCATTCGGACGTGTCGACGTGGTGGTCAATTGCGCCGGCTCTCTGCTGTTATCGCCGATCGCCAAGGGCGATATCGAGCAGTTCGACGAAACGATTCGTTCCAACCTACGCGGGACGTTCGTCGTTTTAGCAGAAGCCGTTCGGCACTTGAAGGAGGACGGACGGATCATCGCGTTTTCCAGCAGCGTGATTGCCAAGTCGGCGCCCGGGTATGGAGCTTACATTGCTGCGAAGGCGGGAGTTGAAGGGCTGGTATCCGTGCTCGCCAGCGAGCTGCGCGGTCGTAAAATCTGCGTCAATGCCGTCGCGCCGGGCCCGGTGGCAACGGAGCTTTTTTTGAAAGGAAAGAGCAAGGAACAAATAGACGCAGCGGCAAAGGCCGCTCCCTTGGAGCGTCTGGGCGAGCCACTCGATATTGCCAAAGCAGTCTCCTTCCTCGCGGGGCCCGACGGCGCGTGGGTCAACGGTCAGATTCTGCGCGTCAACGGCGGTTTCGCTTGAATCACCATCACCCTCATCCGCCTAGATCTAGTTCGTAGAGATGTGTCCGATCGATGACCCACCCGATGCGCATCCTCTCCGTTGGAGCCGCCGGCCCGTTCGCGGGCCTCGTGGTTCCCGAGCTCGCTCGTCGAGGGGCTCTCGTGCGTGCTCTCATTCGACACCCTTCGCAGGCGGAGGGGGTTCGGAAGAAAGGCGCCGCTGAAACGGCTGTGGGTGACCTTTCGGACCCATCGTCAATGATGGCCGCGTTGGAGGGGGTGGACCGGATGTTCTACATCGCGCCGGCATTTTCCGAAGACGAGTCCGGCATGGGAGCGGGGGTCGTGGAGGCGGCGAAGAGAGCGGGCGTCCGGCGCTTGGTTTTCTCGGGAGTCATTCATCCGATTCTGAGCGCGCTCGTGAACCATCGGGACAAGGCGCCCGTGGAGGAAGCCGTGCTCTCGTCGGGCATGGAGTACAGCTTCTTGCATCCCGCGCGATTCATGCAGGACCACGCGCAGCTCTGGCCCGTGATCACGTCAACTGGCGTGCTACCAGAGCCTTATTCATCGTAAACGCTGCACGGAGCCCATCTTTATGGCCGTGTGGCCGCCGTTCAGGCGGCTGGGATTGTGAACGAGCAGAGTG
>CAHJWM010000086.1 GCA_903642325.1 Myxococcales bacterium
CTCTGCTCGTTCACAATCCCAGCCGCCTGAGCAGCGGCCGCGCGGCCATAAAGATGGGCTCCGTGCAGCGTTTACGATGCGATCGAACGGTGGCCGTACGCGCCTCGCGTGGAAATACGATAACCGTCAGCGGCCGGGCGCGAGTCTAGGGTAAATGTTCGCGCTCCGCGCGCGACCGACTACGAAATACGAACTAGGAATCTCCGTTTTTGTTACGGCGAACCGATTGGGAATTGGCATCTCCTGTGCGCGTCGCGTTCAGTCGACCTAGTTGCTTCTGATACTGCAACCCGAGCTGATCCCCCCTGTACGCGTCGCTGACAGTGGGCTCATTGCTTCTTGCGACGGCCGCTCGATCAAGCTCCCTCTGCGCCTCGCTCGAGATATTAGCCTGATTCAAAGGGTGCGCCTATCTTCTTGCTCGTGTGGGCAGCGGCCGCACAGTGACACGACGATGTGCGCGCCGGAAAAACCGCGCTGCGGGCTTTTCGGACATGTAAGGCGTGAGGTGCGATGCGAGCGAACGGTGGCCGTACGCGCCTCGCGTGGAAATACAATAACCGCCAACGGCCGGGCGCGAGTCACGGGATAGATGTTCGCGCTCCGCGCGCGACCGACTACGGAACACGAACTAGGAATCTCATGTTAACAGAGTAGCCCTTGCAATCTGTACATCAATTATTATATTGTTCTTTGGAAGGGGTGAGCGACATGGAGCAATTAGGGCTTTTGTTCTCGAAGCCGGGGCGCGGCGGTTCGCGTCAAGGGGCAGGCAGAAAACGATTGCCCGCGGGGTTGAGTAGTACGCCGCATCGGGCTCGACCGAAGCATCAGGCGGCGTATCCGGTGCATGTCACGCTCCGCGCTTTCGTGTACTCGCTGCGGAAGCAGGTAGTGGCGCGCGCCGTGCTGCGCGCCCTACGCGACAGTCACAAGAAGGCATTTCGAATCGCGCACTACTCAGTGCAGGACAATCACGTGCACCTGATCGTTGAGGCAGAAAATCAATTTGCACTTTCCAGCGGGCTGCGTGGGCTCGCAATTCGCGTGGCGCGGCGGGTGAACCAGCTCCTCTTGCGCCGCGGCCGCTTCTGGGCGGATCGCTGGCATGGCCATGTTCTGAAAAGCCCGCGTGAGGTGCGCAACGCACTCGTCTACGTGCTAAAGAATCGTCACAAGCACGCTCACAAGCACGCAAACGCTTCGACAATGCGTGTGATCAGCGATCGCCCGGCCAGTGTCCCGAGCGCGCCAGGCAAGATCGACGAGCTCTCCTCCGCGCGCTGGTTCAACGGCTTCGCAAACCCAATTCGGATCCCAACCGCGTGCCGCCGCGGCGAGCCCCCGTGTGTCGCCCGAGCTAACACGTGGCTGCTCCGAATCGGGTGGCGGCGTTACGGGTTAATCTGCGAGTCAGAAGTGCCGAAGGCAGAAAGGCGAGCAAACGCCGTGCCGAAGGCTGCACGAGCGCGCCTCGCCGCGGCTCCAGTCAGGGCGCGCCACGGGGGAGGGCGGCCGAAACCCGAGTAGCGGCGTCGGTGAGCTCGGAGCAGGGTGAACGGGGTCGCCCACGTGCGAGACGGTGAACCTGGAGAGTCGGACTGGCGACTGGGATAACGAATGAAGGGGCTCGCGCGACCCGAGCGCGAGATTCAGATCAGCATATCGGTCCAGGCGAGCGCTTCGGCGAGTGGCAGGCTTCGGTTCGATCACGGCCCGGGCTTCGGTGGACTTTGCCGGCGCGCGCTCTCGAGCCGGAGCTTGATCTCTGGTTTTGGCTGCGCGGATCACGGTTTGACGTCACACGTTCCCTTGGACAGCATGACTATGCCACTTGTTATAGAATTTGTGATCGCAAATCGAACTCGATGGGGTTGAGGTAGCCGAGGTGAGAGTGGCGCCTCTCGACGTTGTAGAAGTGCTCGATGAAGTCGCCGACGGACTTGGTCGCGGCATCTCTGGTGGCGTACCGTTCGTGCTCGACAAGCTCAGCGCGCAGGGTCGCGAAGAAGCTCTCAGCGACGGCATTGTCCCAGCAATCGCCTTTGCGGCTCATGCTTCGACGCAGGCCTCGGGCGCGTAGCTCCGCTCGATAGTCGTCGCTTGCGTATGGACTTCCACGATCGGAATGGTGCAGGAGGGCTGGCGGCGGCTGTCGTGCTCGCAGAGCTTTTCTGAGCACGTCGACCGCGAGCGCGGTGTCGTTGCTCTCGCTGACGGACCAACCGACTACTCGACGCGCATGCAAGTCGAGCATCGGCGCCAGATAGAACCATCCCTCGCCCATAGCGACGGCCGTCACGTCGGTTACCCAAACGCGGTTGGGCTCGCTGACTTGGAACTCGCGTAGCAGATTGGGGGCGATGGGGCCGCCGTGTTGGAGTTAGTGGTGTGCTTGAATCGGCGCTTCGCACAACCCTAGATGCCGTTTTCCCGCATCAAACGCTCGACCGGCTTCTTGCCAACACGCATCCCACGAGCAAGCAGCTCTCGGTGGACGCGGGGACTGCCCCACGTGCGACGGCTGCGGTGGTGAACAGCAGCGACAGTCGCCGCAAGCTGCGCATCGCTCCTTGCGCGTGCTGGGTTCGGACGCTTCACCCAGGCATAGAAGCCACTGCGCGTGACGCCGAGCAAACGGCACATGGCGGCCACCGGGAAGGCCACGTCCCTCGCCGCGATGAATGCGAATTTCACTCGCTCTCCTTCGCGAAGAACGTGGCCGCTGCTTTTCAAATGTCTCGCTCCATCGTTAGCCGCTTGTTGTCATGACGAAGCTTCGCCAGCTCCTCGCGCTCGGCTGTATTGAGCGCGTCGGGCGGACCCTTTTCGGCATCAATCTCTGCACGCTGCACCCACCCGCGCAGCGCGCTCTCGGTCAGATCCAAATCGTCGCCGACCTGTGCAATATTACGCTCGCCGACGGCGCAGAGCTGAACCGCCTGGGCCTTGAACTCCGGCGTGAACGCTCGCCGCTTACGTCGCTTCTTCTTCTTGTCCATGGTCCACTCCAGGCGCATCGTCGCGCCAATCGGGGTGTCCACGAAAGCCGACCCTCGGGCGCAGATTCGTCTGACGCCGAGTCTCGAGCTCGAATCACCAGGCGAAAATATTGGCCCGAATCAAGTCGCTGCGCTCGCGAGCGATGATCGGAGTTGGAGGAGGCCGATGAATTTTCCGAGTCAGTTTAACTCGAGGCCGTTGCCGATTACGGCCGCACGCTCATCTGTGCGGCCTTTTTCGTTTGATCGATGATGCGCCGAGCGATGCTCACGTCCACGAGCAGGCTTTCGAAACGTTGCAGGTTGGGCGATCGTGCGCTGTCCAACGCGTCACACACAGCGTCTGCGATCATCACCAACCGCACATGGGGCACGCCGATGGCTTGAGGGTCGTGATGAGCGGCGCAGGCATCGACGATTTCGGTAGGCAGTTTCCAGGCCATGGCGACCTCGGCGCCTGCGGCCGTGTGATAACGCTGCACGAGATCGGCCACGATTTTCGGGTCGTCGGGTCTGGGTAAGGCATCTAGAATGCGGTAGATGCGCGCCTCGCCGATGTCGTGGAGCAGGCCGCTCATGTAATCGTATTCGGTGACCAGCGAAAGCTCGCGCGCCGCAGTGCGCGCCGCCACCGCTGCGATCACGCTGCGCTTGAACGAGCGCTGCACTTGCATTTGATACTTCTTCAACCCGCCGGAGGAAGCCGCATACACCACTTGAAATAACAGATCACGCGTGTTGGCCAGGCCAAGCCGCACAATCGCCGACTGGGTGGAAGAGGTCAGCAAACCTCGCCAGTAAGCCACGCTGTTGGCCACGGACATGAAGCGCGCCGCGATCGGCGGATCGGTGTCGACGAGCTCGGCGAGATCCGTAATGCGCGCGTCCGGATCATTGGCCAGGCGGAGCGCGGCTTCCGCAACCTGGGGCAATACGGGCAGCGCCGCGCGTCCGGTGCGAAGGCGCTTGACCAACTCACGCTCGGTCTCGGACATCTCCGGCGTCGGCTCGACCGTGACCAACGGCACGATCGACGGAACGGGGGGCTCGCCCGCCGGCGCCTGGCTGGGCATGAATTCCAAAAAGCTGCTGCTCATCCCGACCGCCTCTCCCAACCGATCAAAATCGGCGGCTCCGGCGGGCCTGGCGGGCTTGGCCGAGGCTGATGCGGCAATTCTTTGCCCTCGAGCTCGGGCAATGTTTCGCCAGCCGCGACCATGACGACGCGGTTCCGGCCGCCACGTTTGGCGGCGTACAGCGCCAAATCCGCGCGATGCACCAGCTCTTGCGGCGTTTCGTCGAGCTGCCGCGGGTCGAACACGGTGGTGCCGATGCTGACCGTGATGCGCGATGGCCCGGGCACCGGCGGATGCATTTCTTCTACGGCTTGGCGCAAGCGCTCCGCGACCAAGCGTGCCGATTCCGGGCCGGCGCCCGCGACGATAGCCACGAACTCCTCGCCGCCATAGCGCCCGATGACGTCGCCCGGACGGAGCCCGTTTTTGATCACGTTGGAGACCGCGATCAACACCCGGTCGCCGCTTTCGTGGCCAAAGCGGTCGTTGACCTGCTTGAAGTGGTCGAGATCCAAAAAGAGCACACCGAAGCGCTCCCTGGCCAAGCAGCGCTGACGTACCGTCGATTCGAGCGAGCGGCGGTTGAGCACGTTGGTCAGCGGGTCGATCTGCGCGTCGCGCCGCAGCGTGTCGCGCTCGTCGCGCAAACGCTCGAGCGCGTCGTAGAAACGTTTATTTCGGAGCTGAACCCGTATCCGCGCTCGCATCTCGACAGGACGAATGGGGTGCGACATGAAATCGTCTGCGCCGGCAAGCAGGCCGCGAGCCATGCTGTGCTCTTCACCGTCGTCGCCCATCATCAATACCGGGTAGTGGCGGCGCGGATCACTGGCTCGAAGCTCGCCGCACAACTCGAGCCCGCTGCCGCTCGGTAACTCTTCGGCCAACAAGATCAGGTCCGGCTCGTATTCCGAGGTCAGTCGCAACGCTTCGTCACCGTCTGGCAGGTACACCGCTTCGTAGCCTTCAGAGTCGAGCATCGCGCGGATGAGCGCTCGCCGCGATTCATCGGGGTCGACAACGAGGATGCGCCCGGCCCGTTCTGCGATGGGCGGGTTCGTGGAGAACCGCAGCGTTTCAAGGGTCGGGTCTGGAAACATGACAGGCGATGCGCAGCGTCTTCACACTAAACGGTCCATTCCGCAGCGGCCTAAGTGCAGCGACGGTCGATCCAGCGAACGGGGGTGCTAACCCCCGAAGTGTGCGCTCAAGATCGGCCCCGTGCGACCGTACATTCGCGAAGAGCGATGTTTTGGAAGAAACCGAGCGGGACCGCGGCGCCTGAGCCGGTGCCGGCCGTCGCGAGCGCCGAGGACATGGCCTTGGACGTGGTGGCCAGCTTGTTGAAAAATTTCGGTGAAAACGCCTTCGACACCGACAACGTGAGTGCCCACGACACACGCTCCGAATGTGAGGGCTGGGCCAAACGAATCACCGTCGGCGACGGCAAAACCGAAGCCGGCGACGAGCACGGACCCAAGTCCTTCAAACGAGACTTTGCCGGCGTAAGAAATTACTTCGCCGCTCAGCGCTCGCACGAACGCGAGTTCGTCGGCCGCAGCTTAGGCAATTTGCGCGAAGCCGTACATGCCTTCGCACGCTGCCTGACCACCACGGTCGCCGAGGACCGCGCGTCGGACGAACGCGTAGGCGCGCAGCTTGGAAGGCTGGTCGGAGCATTTCAATCCAATGACTCGCAAGCAATTCGCCACGAAGCGGAGGGCATCGTCGCCGTCGTACAAGCGGTCATGGCCGAGCGCGCGGAGAGCCAAAAGAGAGTGCTGAACGAGCTCAGCCAAAACGTGAGCGAGCTACGCGAAGAGCTGCAGCGAGTGCGGGACCAAGCGGCCCTCGATCCGCTGACTCAGCTGTTCAATCGCGCAGCCTTGGACGCGCATTTGGACCGCGTCGCCGATCTCGCTTTTTTACTCAGCTCGAGCCCGTGCATCTTGATGATCGACGTGGATCACTTCAAGCGCATCAACGACGGCTACGGCCATGCCGCGGGGGACGAGGTGCTGCGGCGTGTCGCGGACATGCTGGTTCGTAACTTTTTGCGCCGGGAGGATTTCGTCGCCCGTTACGGCGGCGAAGAGTTCGTCGTGGTCATCCCCGACTCGTCTCTGCACAACGCCGAGCTGCGCGCGGAGCGAGTCCGGCACTCGCTCGCGGAGCTCGAGATCGACAGCGCAAAGGGAAAGATTCAAGGCACGGTCTCGATTGGGCTCGCCGCCTTGTCCTCCGGCGACTCCGGCTCCAGCTGGCTCGCGCGGGCAGATGCGGCGCTTTACGAAGCCAAGGGCGCGGGCCGCAACTGCGTGCGCATTGCGCGCGCGGAGGGCTCAGGGGTCCTCAGCGCCGGGGCGGCAAGAAGCATCGCGCCCGGGTCGGCACGCGATCAGTCGAGGACCGGTCTCAATCCCCGATTGACGGGAGCTCAGTGACCATGACCGTGCCCTCCCGGGCCATGGCCGTGCCCGTGGCCATCGTCTTTGGGGGCCACGAACTCAGGCGGCTTACTGGCCCCTTCGCCCCAGAAGAACTTCTCTAGCTCGGTCATCCAGACGCGCTGGCCCGACTCGCTCGTCACGTCGAGCCGGTACTCGTTGATCAGCATCTTGGAGTGCTCGAGCCATTGGCGCCACGCGGTCTTGGACACGGTGTCGAACACCTTCTGCCCGAGCTCACCCTTGAACGGCGGCTTGTCGAGCCCCTCTGACTCTTGACCTAGCTTCACGCACTGAACGGTTCGCGACATGGGACTCGGCACCTTCCCTGCTCACTCGGCCCTCGTCAACCCGGAATGGTTGCTTTGGGGTACGGCTGCTCGACCGTCACTTGAAATGGGGCGCCCGCGCGGTAAATGCGACCGCTGATCTCGGGGCTTTGACGTGCCCGCGCGGCAAGCACGATGCCGATCACGACGCCCACGGAAGAGGCCTTTTGACCCGCCGCCTCCGTCAACACATCCCCGTCTTCCAGACCAACGCCCAGCGCCGACACGCCGCGCAACAAGAGACCCGCGGGGTGATACGCCGTCGCCTTCACGGGTACGGCCTGCGGGATAGCGTGGCGGGCGGCCAAGGCCAGCACCTGGGCTCGGGAAATTCGCAGGCCGCGGGCGACCGGCGCGCGGCTTGGCCGCGGGCTGCGACGTGCGTTTTGAGCATCGTGTACCGCTGCGCGGAGCGCAGGCGTCTCGCTCAGTATGGCCTCTTCGTCGCGCGGGGCGTCGCTTCCTACCTGCCGCACGGTCGCGCGCAAGGGCGCGAGTGCGCGGGACAACTCCGCGGCGACCGCATCGGCGAGCCGGTCCGCGTACGAGCGCGACAAGACGGGCATGGCGAGAAGGCCCAAACCCAGCGCCAATGGCCGCCGAAACCCACGCCACATGGGCGGAGGATGAGGCGGGGCTAGCACTGGGGGCACGGGGCTAGGATACCACGCGGGCTACGTGCGCAAGCGCCAGTTGCCGGGGAATGTGCGGCCAATGTCATCGCATGTCGGGTCAGTGACAATCAGCTCGGGTTTCGCGTCACGGCAGTAGAGCACGCAGTTTTGCCGAAAGGTGCGCCCAAAAATCTGGGCTTCGTCCCGCTCGATACCGTGCACGAGCCACGCCGGCTCGCGCCATACGCCCTCCGGCTCTTCGTCGTAGCCGACGCAATGCTCTACGCGAAAGCAGCCCAGAATCAGCATGTCGCGCATGACCTGGTGGCGCCCGTCGTTCACGCGCCGCGGCAGCAACATGGAGCGCGGATTATACGCGGTCAGCAGCGCGAACTTCGAGCGCAACAAGGGCGGCAATGATTCCGTATCCTTGACGATTTCGCCATCCATGGACACGCGCAACAAGCCGCTTTCGGTAGGCAGCTCATAGACCGTCGCAAAGTAGGAGCGGAGGAGATTTTGATCCAAGGAGGCGCGGTTTAGCACACAGGGCGGTGTCGTGAAACGGCCGTGACCGCGCCGGCTAACGCTAAATTGGGGACGACGGCTGCGCGTGCGCCCACGCGCCACTAACGCTTGAAGCGATAACCCACACCCCGGACCGTCAATAGGTGCTCGGGGTCGGCGGGGTCTGCCTCGAGCTTGGTGCGCAATTGGAGCAAAAAATTGTCGATGGTGCGCAGCGTGCCGTGGTGGCCCGGCCCCCAAACGCGGGTCAAGATATCCTCGCGGGTGAGGACGCGGGCGGAGGCTTCTACGAGGCACCAGAGCACGTCGAACTCAGTGGCGGTCAGCGCCACGAGCTCGCCCTCACGCTGCACCTGACGCATCGCCGAATCGATCTCCAGCTTTCCCGCGCGGACGACCCGCTCCGGGGCCTGGCGCGCGATGCCGTCCCGCCGCAGCACCGCTTTGACGCGTGCCAAGAGCTCCGCCAAGCTGAAAGGCTTCGTGATGTAGTCTTCCGCCCCGAGCTCTAGCCCCATCACCTTATCCATTTCTGCGCCACGCGCGCTCAGCATGACCACCGGCACGTGATTTTGCTGACTGCGCAGGGCTTTCACCACCTCGAAGCCGTTCATTTTGGGCAGCATGACATCGAGGATGACGAGATCGACGCCGGCGGAAACGGCACGGGACAGGCCGTCCTCGCCGTCGATCGCGATGCTGACGTCGTAACCCTCGGCTTCCAGGTTCATCTGCAGGCCAAGCGTAATGCTGGGGTCGTCTTCCACTACGAGGATGTGCCGTTTGCCGTTGGCAGCCATGGCGTTCTCAATCTAGTGCTTCACGACCGGTAAGACGAGCGAGAACTCACTGCCCCTGCCCGGGTGGCTCGCGAGCTCGACCCGCCCGCGGTGGGCTTTCATGACGTGCTTTACAATCGCCAAGCCGAGCCCAGAGCCTTCGCGCTCGCGTGACAAACGGTCGTCCAGACGATAAAACTTTTGGAAGATCCGCTTGTGCTCGGCGACTGGGATACCCGCGCCATTGTCTCGCACCGTGAGCCGCGCCTCCCGCTCGTCGAAGGTCACGAAGACATGAATCTGGACCGGATCGCCCCCGTATTTGTCGGCGTTCGTCAACAAGTTGAAGAGCGCGTCGGAAACTGCGCCACGGTCGGCAAGCACGAGCAGAGATGCGGGCGGAAGCTCGACCTCGAGCTCGATCGATCGACGCTGGCGTACTGTCTCGAAGGCCTCCACCGCGGTCGAGATGACCGACTTGAGATCAGTCTCGCGAAATGTGAACTCGCGCCGGCCGCTCTCCATGCGGCCCCAGTCCAGCAAACGATCGATCAATTCCTGGAGCCGTGTGCTCTCGCGAGCCAGGCCCTCGATGCATTTTCGCTCGGCCACCGTGTCGCCTCGGCGGAGCTCCAAGGTCTCCGTAAACAGGCGGATCGAAGTCAGCGGAGTGCGAAGCTCATGCGAGACCTTGGACACGAAGTCACTCTGCAGCAGAGATAGATTCGCCTGCCTGCGCACGAAAACCCACACCAAAACCACGCCCGTGACCGCCGCGCCGCTCAGCGCCATCACGAGGATGCCCATCAACAAGTTGAGCCGTGCCTCCCCCAGAAATATCAGCACTACGCCGGAGGTGAGAAGCAGTGAAGACGGGACTACGACCAGCGAAACCAAAAGAATGACGATGCGGCGATAACCGAGCGGGGTCGTGTCTCGGGATGCCATGCGCGCCCTCACTCTACCGAGGCAAAGCTTGCCCCGCTACCGTCACAGAGGGAAGCTGCATAGCCGGTGGAGCAACGCGCCGACCCGCGTTCGCCAAGCGAAGCTGAAGTTTGGATGGGGGAATGGTCACGTGCCATCGGGGCAACCGGCCTAGCCTTCGGCGTCGAAGCGCGAACGCGATAGCCGGCAAACGAGCGTCGAGCCGAAATTCGGGCCTGCATTGCGGGACCTGAGATCGCCCCTGCCCCTCTCACAAACGCAAATCGGCGACCAACGAGCGTAGCACTTCGGCGACACTCGCCGCCTGCGCTGGACAACCGCGCGAACGCCATGGGCTCTCGCCGTCGGCCAGCTGGGAAATCTGGCCGAGCAGGGCGTTGCCTTCGAGCGACTTTTCCAAGAGTGCTCTGAGCTCGCCGGGTAGGTCGAGATCGTCGGGCGCAAAGCGTAAGGACGCGCGCACGTAATGCCCGAGCAGGTGCGCCCACGCGCTGCCTTGGTGATAGGCGAGCTCGCGCTCTTCAGCCGAGCCCGAAAAGTTGCCGATGTAGCGGTTGTCGCTTGGCGACAGGCTACGAATGCCGCGCGGCGTGAGCAAGTCGCTGCGCACGCGATCCAAAATGCGGCTCGCCTGCCAAGGCTCGAATAGCTCGGGATCGATAGCCAAAGCGATCAGCGCATTCGGGCGTACGCTCGGATCGGCCCAGGCTTCGGCGGTGTCCCGCGCCTCACTGACGACGTCATAAGGGTAGTCGGTCTCGTGACACCAAAAGCGCGAGCGAAACGCGGCTCGTGCCATGAGCGATGCTCGCTCGGCGAGATCAGCGAGGCGCTCGTGACCGTACTCCCGAGCCAAACCCGACAAGGTCTGTGTGCCTTGGCTCCACATGGCTTGCAGCTCGATTGCGATACCGCGCCGGGGCGTGACGAGTGCGGTGCCCACGTGCGCGTCCATCCAAGTCAGCGCCACCGTGCTGCTGCCGTTGGCGACCAGGCCATCCGCAGAAAGCCAAACGACGCGCTTGCGCCGCGAGCGAACGCGCAGAAACGCGCGCACCAGGGCCGGGTAAAGCTGGTCTCGCAACAGGGGATCGCTCGCGGGCAGGTGCTGACGAAGCTCGCGGGCCACCTCGAACAAAAGCAAGGTCGCGTCGGGCACGGGTTTAGCCCGTTTTATGCCCGGAATGAGCAGTGTTTCGGGCAAAAGTCCGAAGCGCAGGTCGCACAGCAGAGTACCGAGGGAGCGGCGCGCCAAGTCCATGCGCCCGCGCACCAGGTGCAATCCAACCACGGACGACACCAAATCACGCGTGTACACGGCGTGCCAAGGATAGCCGGCAAGGATCACCGGATGCGGCACCGCATCCGCGCAGAACTGCTCGGCGGCCACGAACAATTGCCGGACGCTGCGAGCGCGCGACGGCCCAGGATCTTCGGAGAGAAGTAGCTCCCGCGTCTCCGCCATCAGATCGGCGGACGACTCCGAGGGCAGGGCACCGACCGCGACCAACAAATAGCACGGGCGCTGCGGCTCGAGGTGAAGCTCGAACACCCCCGGCGTCCACATGTCTTCTTGAAAGGCCTTGCCGAGCCTTCGGTCCTCCAGATATTCGAAGCGACGCCACCAGTCGGGTGAGCCCATGAACACGCCGTCGTGGCGAAACGCGATTGGCGGCAGCTCCGCGATCGGCTGCACCTCCACCGAGCCCCCGCGGAGCATCACGACTTGGTTCATGGCGCCGTGCTCGACTACCAATTTATCGACCGGGCGCATCGGCATCAGCGGCCGCATGCTGAGCCGTGCCGGAACTTTGCCGCGCCAAGTGTAACCGACGATCAGCGCATTCCGGCCGCGGGCCAGGCACATCGTGCGCTCCAGGGTATGAGCACCCAGGCGGAAAACCCAGCGCGGCACTGGATCTTGAGCGAAGCTTTGGAGGAGACGATAACCAGGAGTCGGAGCGACGTCCGGGAACTGATGCGTGGCCAAACGATACGTCCGGCGATCGTCGTCGACGGTGATGTTCGTCTCGGCGTGGCTCATGATGACGTGGCGACCGAGCGGAGGCGCGAGCGCCGCCACGAACGCGCCATGATGACGGCGCGTGTGCATCAAGGCGACCGTGCTCATCGAATAAGCCCCTGCGCCGTTCGTATGCAGCCATTCGTGCTCCGCTGGTTGCAGGTCCGAATGGGTCTCCACGAATGGCCAGGGCCCGTCGCCACGCTTTGTGTCGCGCGCTTTCAGGCTGGCCTCCGAGTAGCGAGCTCGGCTTCCGCCGCCGCCAGCAGCGGCGCCCGGGGCGGTGAGACCGAGAGCCAGATGTCCATTGCCAGGGCCGCCTGCGCCACCAGCATACCGAGCCCGTTCTCGGCCTTGAGCCCACACGCGCGGGCGCTCGTCAAAAAGGGCGTGCTCGCCGGGTTGTAGATCAGATCGTAAGCCAGCGCGCTCTGAGGCAGGTGCTCCCACGGCACGAGCAGAGCGAGCGCCTGACCGTCGTCGGCGCCGTGCATGCCCGCGCTGGTACACTGGACAATCAGATCAATGCGCGCCAGCACCTCGCGAAAGCGCGGTTTTGCCCGGGGATCGCCTGGCCAAGCCAGGAGCTGCGCGCCCTGGGCTAGGAACTCTGCCGCGTATGGCCATGCGCTCTCGGGTTCTCCCATCAGGAAACGACGCGCGCTCAAAAATACGCGATCCGCTCCCGCCTCGGTCGCCGCGGCGACGACCGCGGGCGCCGCTCCACCGTTGCCGAGCACGAGCGCGCGGCGCACGTTGCCGGAAATTCGCCGGAACTCTTCGACTAGGGCAGGTACGTCCGTGTTGTGGGCGATGATCGCGCCATCGGCCCCGCGCGACAGCACGTTGGCCGCGCCGATGCGCTGCACGGAAGGCGTCACCACGTCCGCCAACTGTGACGCCAGGCGCTTCCAGGGAATGGTCACGTTGAGCCCCGCGGTCTCCCCGCGGCGCAACTGCGCCACTGCGTTCTGGACCGAGGCTGCGTCGGGGCAATCGACGACCTCGTAGTGGTGCGGTAGCCCCAGCGCGCGGTACGCAGCATCGTGAATGACCGGTGACAGCGAGTGCGCGACCGGGTGACCGATCAATGCGAAGCGGCGGCCGACTCGAGATTTCACGGCTCACGCCCGGCGTGGCCGTCGACGGCCGAAAATGTAGGCGCACTTTCGACGTGCGCCTCGAGCACACGAGCCAAGAGTTGCCCGCGGCTGAGGCGAAGCGCAATCGAATCACCGACCGCCGTCTCATCCGCCGAGCGCAGGGCTCGACCGTCGGCGAGCGTCGCAATCGTGTAGCCGCGCCCCAAAATCGTGAGCGGTGATAGGCCTTGCAGCTGAGTGGCGCGCTCGGCTAGGCGACCCTGAGCGCGGGCCAGCGCTCGGCGCGCCGCACTTTCCAAGCGCACGTTCAAGGGCCCGAGGTCGGCCCGCGCGCTGGCCAGCACGGCGCGCGGGTGGCGGGTGTACAGTCGGCGGGTGAGCAGGCCGAGCGCCGAGCGCTGCACGGAAAGCGCCTCGTTTGCGGCACGCCGTAAACGGGTTTTGAGCTCGTCTAGCTCCTGCTGACGCTCGGCGATCGTGAAGCGCGGATCGGATAGCCGCGACCGCGCACGCTCGATGCGCGTCCGAAAGCGCAGCAAGCGCGCCAAGATCGCCCGCTCGAGGGCGGCCTGGGTCCGTTGCTGCGCGAGCGCCCTCGCGCGTAGCTCGGGCACCACGAGCTCGGCGGCTTGCGACGGCGTGGCGGCGCGCACGTCGGCGGCCAGGTCCGTCAAAGACACGTCGACCTCATGGCCGACGGCGCTCACCACCGGCACCAGCATGCGCGCGACGCGGCGCACCACGCGCTCGTCATTGAAGGCCATCAGATCCTCGCCCGAGCCGCCGCCACGCCCCAGCACGATCACATCCAAACCTGGGTAGCGCTCGATCAAGTCCAGCGCGCGCAGGATGCTTTCTGGCGCGCCCTCGCCTTGCACGAGCGCCGGAGCGAGCACGATTTTCACGCCGCCGCGCCGAAATGCGACGCTGACGATGTCGTGAAAGGCCGCGCCCGATTTGCTGGTGACCACGCCCACGACCCGTGGCTCGCTAGGCAACGGCCGCTTACGCTCGAGCGCAAACATGCCCTCGGCCGCGAGCCGCTCCTTGAGTTGTTCGAGCGCCTCGAGCAGCGCGCCGCGCCCCGCCGGGCGGAGCTCGTTGGCCACGAATTGCAGGCGGCCGCGCGGCGCCCACACGGTGGCTTGTCCGGAGAGCTGCACGCGCGCGCCTTCGTTCAAAAACCGGCGCGCGCGCAGGGCATTGAAGCGATACATCACGCATTCGATGATCGCGTCCTCGGCCTCGTCCTTGAGGCAAAAGTAAACGTGGCCACTGGGGGCGCGCTTCAGCGACGCGACTTCGCCCTCGACCCACAACTTCGCGGACGCGTCCTCGACCGATCGCCTCAGACGTCGGTCGAGCTCCGAGACACTGACGACCAACTCCGGCCCGCGCACCGGCGGGCGTATACCAGGAGCGCGCCAAGCGGGCTCGGCAATTGTGTCGAATCGAGCGCTGACGCGGGAATGTTCTGATTCCTTTGGAAGCGCGGGGCGCGCCGCGCTGGGCGGAAGGGCGTTCTTCGCAACATCTTGGGCGCGACCGGACATCGAACAGAGCGTCTTCGCCCACGAAACTCTGACGCCGGGAGCTAAGGTAAAATGATGAAACGGCAGGCCGGCATACTCGGACAGATGGGCTTTTTGCTGTTGGCGGCATGCTCGAGCAATGATCCCGGCAATTCGAGCAATTTGCCGTTCGGGCAAGGTGGCGCGAGCGCGGGCAGTGCGGTGGGCGGCGCCGCTCCCGGTGCCGGCGCCGGAGGCCTCGCAGGCGGTGCCGTGGGCGGCATGAGCACGGGCGGCATGA
>CAHJWM010000087.1 GCA_903642325.1 Myxococcales bacterium
GTTGGCGCGGGCCCCGGCGGCGCAGCCGATGTGAGCGGCGCCGCGGGCGCCGGCGCGAGCGGGATTGACTCCGGGAAGTTGTTCGACCCGGGCATGGTCGTGCACTTCGATCCCAACGCGGGCGGCGGCGGCGGCGGCCCACCCAAGGGAGACGGCAACACGGCGACCGCCAACTTCAGCGGCGGGACAGCAGTGTTCACGCAAACGGGCGCGGACGTCACCGTTGTGGTTAAAATCTCGTGCAATAATGGCGAGCATTCGCTCAGCATTCGCGACGGCTACTCGTGCGACACTGACGCTTTGGAAAAAGGCGTTTGGGATGGCAAACGCGGCCTGATTGGCGAAAAAGGCACGATCACGTGCAGCAACAACAAGGGCTCGCTGACCTACACGCGCAAGGGCAGCGACCCAGCCGTGTCCTGGTCGGTCGGCAGCCAGTTGGCCGATGATCTGACGCCGCATGTCATCGTCATCACCACCTCCGCGGATCCCAATGCGTCGCACTCCTCGTGCGGCAATTTCTTCTGAGTACCGCGCCCGCGAACGGCTCGTCGCGTTCGGAGAGCCGTTCGTCATATCGGGATGCGCACCTTGGCCGGCGTCGTTCGTAGCTCGCGCGTTGCCGGCGCCGCGTACCAGGACCGGCAAGTAGAGCGGAGCTTCGTTCAGCCGCGGCGCGCTGCCTCGATGACCGCGACGTCGATCTTGCGCATCGGCATCATGGCCTCGAAGGCACGCTTTGCCTCGCTGCCACCTGCGGCGAGCGCGTCCGTGAGCACCCGCGGAGTGATCTGCCAAGAGAGGCCCCAGCGGTCCTTGCACCAACCGCACTGGCTTTCTGCGCCACCATTGCTGACAATCGCCTCCCAGTAGCGATCCGTTTCTTCCTGATCGTCGGTCGAGATCTGGAAAGAGAACGCTTCGCTCTGCTTGAACTGCGGGCCGCCGTTGAGCCCAAGGCACGGTATGCCGAAGACGGTGAACTCCACCGTGAGCACGTCGCCTTGCTTGCCGCTCGGGTAGTCGCCGGGGGCCTTGTGTACGGCGCTCACTCGACTGTCCGGGAAGGTGGCGGCGTAGAAGGTCGCGGCCTCGAGCGCATCCTTGTTGAACCAAAGGCAAATCACGTTTTTGGGCGTCATGTTCGTCTCCTCCTCCGGTCGGTGAGTAACATTTTTCCGATGGCGAGGCGACGGCAAGCGCGCAAGGTTATCTAATCCCCTATATCGGTAAGGCCGCGCTCATAGCCAACAGGAAGTCGACGGGACGCCACAAGGAGCTTGCGGATCTGGAAGAGCTAGAGCGTGATTCAGTGATAGGGGTTGGTGGTCGCTGACCCCATCGCTCGACGGCATGGCGTTCCAGAGTCGCCGTCGCGCCTATGCGCTGAGGGTTGGCGCGCCCCCCCGCAAACGCCAAGTGACGAGCTCTGATTAAGGGACCGTCAGCTGGGGGGCGGCGACAATGCTCCAAGAGCGCGGATCCGCGCGGTCGCCCTTGCCGGTCCATTTGATGGCGATGATAAAAGTGTTTCGCTGCGTTGCTCCGGCGCTGTTCTTTGCGTCAACCCATCCAGAGCAACTCCAAGAATCATCGATCAAACCGCAGTTCGGGCTCTGCTTCGACGTGTCCCCAAAGCTCGCCGAGCTCGGCGACGCCAGGGCCGCCTTGACGAAGTGTTTTGCAACGCCCCAGGCTTCTATCTCGCCGGGAACGCGCCCCGTCGGCCCGGGCAGCGTCACCGGGTCGGAGGCTACCGGCGTTTGAGGCACCGCGCTGGCCGGAATCTGCGCTGCAGCAGGCGAAGGGCTGGTAGGCGCCGGCGCTGCCGGCGGGCGAGCACCCGTCGCCACGCGTTCATGCTCGGCTTGGCTTCCTTTCCAGCTCAAAGCGATCAGCGTTCCCGCGCAAACTACCCCGCAAGCAATCAGCAGGGACACGAGCTTTCGGTGCATGACCCCCAGGCTATGCGCTTTCGCTGGTGAGCACGAGAGCCGTTTCTCGACCGTCACGCTGCCGGAGCTCTGCCATCGCGAGCAGCTTGATCGCCTCTGTCTCCGCGCTCATCGGATAGCGAGCCTCGCGCGGCACATCGAGCCCGAGGTCGACCTCTGCCCCGCCGAGGTCGCGGTCGACTCCTTTTATTTACAGTGAAAAGGCCCGGTTTGCACAGGGGCCATTCTCTTTTGGTTGCGCGGGTGGACCCGCCACGTTGAACACAATGGCCAAAACGCGTTCTTTACTTCGGAAAGTGTCTCGCACTTACGCGAAGTAGTGGCCGTCCGCGATGTCAGATAGAAGATCCGCGTGCGTCGGCTCCCACCCCAGGCGCTCGCGCGTGCGTGCGCTCGACGTTAGATTGTCGAGCTGGACGACCATGCCCAGAAAGCCGCCAAAGACCTCCGCTGCTTGGTCGACCGCGATGCTCTTCACCGCCAAGTTCAGGCCACGACCGATAGCTTCCGCGATCGCGCGGAAGGGAACTCCCTCTTCTGCTGCAGCATGGACACGCGAGCCCGCAGGAGCCGCTTCGAGGGCTAGGCGGTAAAGGCGCGCAGCGTCGAGCGTGTGGACCGCGGGCCAACGAGCTGAACCCTCGGCAACGTATGCCGAGAAACCGATCTTGCGCGCCGCCGCCGTGATCATCGGGATGAAGCCATGATGATCGAGCGAGCTGTGAACCGTCGGGGCCAGGCGCATGATCGAGCTGCGAACGCCGCGTTTGGCGAATGCGAGTGAGAGATTTTCGGAAGCGACGCGCGGGTTTCCACCCTCTTGTCCGGCGTCGTCCTCGGTGCCTGCGCGCCCGCGCACGCTGTGCGCGAGCAGCATCGTGCCGGTCGTGTTCACGAACGGCTTTTCCGAGCCGGCGAGCGCTTCGCCAATGGCCTCGACGGCACGGAGATCGGCCGTCACCGCCCCCATGAAGTCACCGCTGACCAGGGCGAGGTCGTGCTTGAACGCGAGGTGGATGACGCCGTCGGCCTCTCTCGCGGCCTCCTTGAGCCCTTCGAGGTCGTCGAGGGCGCCGCGCCGCACCTCGGCACCAGTCGATGCGACCGTTTTGGCCGATGCCTCGGAACGCGCGAGACCGACGACTGAATGCCCCGCGGCCAGCAAGTCGCGAACGACAGGGAGACCAATGTGACCTGATGCACCAGTAACGAAAACGCGCATATGAAACCTCCTGATGTCAGCAACTGACATAGCCGTAACATGTGATGTCGGTGTCTGCAATCAGGTAAGCTCGAGAAAATGGCACGGTGGGAACCTGACGCGCGTGGACGGCTGGAGACGGCGGCAATGGAGCTCTTCCAAGACCGAGGTTACGTCGAGACAACGGTCCAGGAGATCGCCGCGCGCGCCGGCCTCACGGAGCGGACATTCTTCCGCTACTTCGCCGACAAGCGGGAGGTGCTCTTCTCCGGGTCGAAGGAGCTCCAGAAGTCCATCATCGCTCGCATCGAGAGTGCGGCCCGCGAGGCGGGCCCGCTCGACGTCGTGGTCGGCGCTTTGGAGGCGGCAGGGGCCGAGCTCCAAGACCAACGTGGTCTAAGCTTCGTGCGCGCGCGCTATGCGTTAGTTACCCAGCACGCTGAGATCCAAGAACGCGAGCTCATCAAGCTCGCCGCGCTTGCGGTGGGGGTGACCCGGGCGCTCCATGCGCGTGGGGTTGCCGAGCCTGCCGCCAGCCTCGCTGCCGAGGCTGGCATGGCCGTCTTCAAGATTGGTTTCGAGCGTTGGGTCAACGAGCGAAAGCCGCGCGATTTCGCGGCCCACATCCGCGAGGCGGCGGTGGCGCTCAAGGCGCTAACTGCGGGGAACAAGGTGCACGCGAGGCAGACGCTGAGCCGCCCGGTGAAAAAGTCCATCAGCCGCTAGGGAGAAGTGACATCTAGCCTGCCTCGCCCGACCTCGGTGCACGCGCCCTTGCCGCCCGCTGTCAGTCGTTAGCGTTGCTTGCCACTTGCCCATTGTTGTAAAGGTCGTCTCACCGCGAAAGGTCCCGACATGATTACAATCACTCTCTCGCCGTACCTTTTCTTCCGGGGCAACTGCGCCGAGGCCATGGAATTTTACAAGGGCATTTTTGGGGGCGAGCTCACCGTACAGAAAATGAGCAGCGTTCCCGCGGGCGCGCGTCCGGCCGGCGCGAGCGAAGAGGGCATCATGCACGCATCTCTGAAC
This sequence comes from Myxococcales bacterium, assembly GCA_903642325.1. Lineage (GTDB taxonomy): Bacteria > Myxococcota_A > Polyangia > Polyangiales > Polyangiaceae > PMG-095. The sequence continues at coordinate 4,189 of CAHJWM010000087.1, forward strand.
GGCGGTGCCGCGAGCATCATGGGGAGCGACTCGGCGCAGGCCAGCGCCAAGGCGGCCAAAGTGGAGCTCTCGCTCAGTTGCGAGGACGAAACACAGATGCGTAGGATCTTCGAACAGCTCGCGGACGGCGGCAAGGTACGCATCCCGCTCGAAAAGCAATTCTGGGGCGACACATTTGGCGCGGTCACAGACAAGTTCCAGATCGACTGGATGGTGAACATCCCGGTGAAAAGAGAATAACGCGCATCGAAGCTCCAGCTCAGCATCTAGCCAGGCTCGGCGCCAGTCTCGTGAGTTGGCTGGAATGCCTCACCATGGCCGATCCAGCACGGCGCCGTGGCACGTACGACAACCTGCGAGCGGCACCCGCTCATCGCGTGGCCGAGATTCTGAACGGAGAGCTTCACGCCAGTCCCCGACCGTCGCCGCCTCACGCGCGCGCCGCCTCGAGCCGGGGAGGTGAACTTTATGGTCCCTTCGACCGCGGTCCGCGAGCGCATGCCGGCGCTCCCGAAGTCGAGCGCATTAGAACTGGCGCCGGACTGGGTCCGCGAAGTCCTATCCCCATCCACCGCGTCGATTGATCGCACCGAGAAGCTCCCGGTCTATGCGCGAGAGCGTGTTGGGCACGTGTGGCTCGTCCATCCGCTTCTTCAGACCCTGGACGTACTTCGACTCGACGGCGCTAAATATCGCCTCATCGGCGCGTGGCGCGCAGAAGCCGTCGTGCAGTGTGAACCCTTCGAAGCACCGCCGATTCGGCTTGCCGATTTGTGGTCCGGCTGAAAGGCGCGACGAGCTCTATACGGCGGGATTCAGGGCGAAACTGCGTTGGCTGCCGCCGTGAGCTATGACACAAAGTGCAACCGCGCACGTCACAGCTGTTCGAGCTCGCGACGCATCGCTCGCCATTCGCCACCCTGGTTCTTCGGGGCAAACGCTTCGACGGCACATTGCTTTGGCCCCCGCAAGCGTTGCCCGAACGGGCATTCGAGCCAAGCCTCCACTCGTACATGGGCAGCCGCTCGGACAGCGACTGTGTGGCGCGGCCAGTATGGCACGTGATCTGCACCTGACTCGGCGCGGCCGTGCGCTTCAGCGCGGCGCACATTGAGGAGATGAAGATGAGCCGAATTTCGATGCCGGGGGTTCTCGTATCCATGGCGATGCTCGCCGGCTGCACCAATAGCAGCGACAAGCCAGCCAATGATCCGAGCGGCGGAACCGACAAGCACGACCTGACCATTGGCCCCGACGGCATGGGTCACGGCTCCGACGGTAGCGGTACCTCCTCCAAAAAAGGCAGCGATGCCGAGACGGGCACTGAGAGCACGAGCGGCCCTTCAGGCAATATCGTGAGTCCGGGCCATTCGCACGGCCCGCTCGCGCCGAGCGCCAATCCCGGGAGCTTGCCCGACGCTCAAAGCAATAGCATGGGCAAATGAGCTGGTCGCCGTCACACGCACAGCGCCGGCGCTGAAATGGCGGGCTCCGTCCGCTCCTCATTTCGATCGCCTGACGGTCTGGACTGCCGGCGAGCAGAGCACACCCGTAGCTGGTCGATCTCGTTCGGCGGCAAGGGCCTCGCAAAGCAGAAGGGGCGCTCGCGGGTTCGCAGCGCACCTCGCAGCTCGAGTGAGGGCGCGCGTAGAGCGGATGGGCTCCCGTGGCGGCGAAGCCGACGCCGGGGAGGCCCGGCGCGCGCAGCGCGTAGCGCGAGCACGCCGGTCGTTCGCGACGCCCGCGGCGAGGGCACCCACCCAACCCAGAATTCACAAAGGGGTCAACCGCCAAAGCGAAGGAGATGTTTCGATGACCGAGCTCGCCCAATCCAACAGCGGGACGGGTGCTCCCATGCGATGGCGCCAAAGCGTTGCCACGATTCAGGAGCCCCGCCGTCAACACGACAAGCAGAGAGCGGTCGAAGACCAGGTGCGGAGTCTCGTCGCAGCAGCCGGTGACATTTCGTGGTCCGACGCGCGCTCGCGGCGTTCGGAGCGCCACTCTCCGCGTTCGAAGTGGGGGTCGAGGATTTCGCGTCGTACGACGGCGTTCTCCAGCTTGGTGTTCCACCCCGGCGGATCGACATCATCAATCGCGCAGACGGCATCACCTTTGCCGAAGCCATCGCCGATGGCGAAAGCTTCGACTTAGTAGGGTGCAGAATACCCGTGATTGGTCGAGGTGCGGGGGTCAAGAACAAGCGCGCGGCCGGGCGACCACAAGACGTCGCCGACGTGAAGGCGCTCGACAACACATAACGGCCCGAGCCCTCGCGTGCTCCAATCCCGACCCCCGATCACTGGCTTGCGCTTCGGGCGAAGTGATTGCTCTCCACCTGCTAGGCGTGTCCGCAAAAAGAAAAAGCCCACCTCGACATTGCTGTCGAAGCAGGCTTTTCGTCAGTTGCGCGGGGAGGATTTGAACCTCCGACCTTCGGGTTATGAGCCCGACGAGCTACCAGGCTGCTCCACCGCGCGTCAGGGAGGCGTAAAGTACTCACGGCGGACGCGGTGTCAAGGGTTCGGGTTTGATTTGTGATTTTAATGGTTTGCGCTGGATAGTTTGCCAGATCCGCTGGCTGGGGGCTTCGGCTGGGCAGCCGAGCGGTGGTCGTCTGCGGCTCGCAACGTGTGGGCCGCGAAGCCGCGCTTGTAAACGCGCTCGCTCACGACCGCATGGTGTTTACTCGGCGACTACAATGCGAGCGCGCGAGCATCCCGCGCCGTAGGCCGCGCATCGAGCGCCCACCTCGCCGCGACGCCTCGCGCCCGAGCGTCACGCCACGCGAAACGTCTGCGCCGCCCAGCACGGTGGGCGCTGTCGCGCACTTCGCCGAGCAGAGCCACCCAACCAAAATAAAATTCGCGACTCCGCGCGGCACCACGAGTCAGTCGCAGCCGAAGTCCGCACGCCGCATCCCCGTTCGCCCCGCCGTCGCTCGCTTCTAACGCATGCGCGCGCCTTTCCACCCCTGAACGGCGGTCACGATAAGCGCGCCGAAATGGGGCCGCACGCGCGCTACTGCACCGCAAATCGGCCAAAGCGCGTGCCTCTCCCTAGTCTATCGGCTAAGTAGACTACCGGCGATGCTCACGATGAAGACGAAGTACGCGCTCAAGGCTTTGGCCTTGCTCGCGTCGGTCGAGCAATCGGAGCCGATGTTGATTGCGGAGATTGCGGAGCGGGAGGGGATTCCGAAGAAGTTTTTGGAGCTCATTTTGCGCGAGCTGAAGCAGCATGGGATTTTGGATAGCCGGAAGGGGCGGGGTGGGGGGTATTTGCTGCGGCGAAGGCCGGAGGACATCAACTTGGCCAGCATCATGCGGATTTTGGATGGGCCGCTCGCGCCGGTGCCATGTTTGAGTCAGACGGCTTATCGGCGCTGTGAGGGCTGTGAGGACGAGCGTACGTGCGGCATTCGGCTGGTGTTGAAGGATATGCATCAGTCCACGTTGAAGATTTTGGAGAGCACCACGCTGGCGGACGTTGCGTTGAAGGTGCGTGAAGCGGCCATGGGTTCGAAGCCTGTCGCGCGCTATTCCATTTAGCTTTGGACCTCGTCGCTCCACCTTCCTCGACCACGCGCATCTGGGCGGTCACGGGCTTTCGCGATTTCATGCTCAGCATGGTGTCGGTCACGCTGGCCAATCAGATTCAGGGCACGGTGGTGGCGTATCAGATCTATGAGCTGACGCGGGACCCGCTGTCGCTCGGCGCGGTGGGCTTGGCGGAGGCGCTGCCGTTCATTTCACTCGCGCTTTTGGGTGGGCATGTCGCCGACGCGCGCGATAGGCGGCGCATTTCGCTGTTCGTGCTCACGATCATGATGCTGATGTCGGCCTGTTTATTGGGCTTTACGATGGAGCGCGGCGCGCTGGGCGCGGTGCGGCATAAGTTTGCGATTTATGCGGTGATCGTGGTGCTTGGCGTGTGCCGTAGTTTTTTGCAGCCGGCGCGTGCGGCGTTGAATGCCGAGCTCTTGCCGGTCGCTTTGTATGCCAAGGCGATCTCGATCCGTACGAGCTTGTTTCAGCTGGCCATGGTCTCTGGGCCGGCAGGCGGCGGTCTCTTGTACGCGGCGGCGGGCCCCCAGGGCGCGTACGTATTTGCAGGGTTGCTGCTGATCGTGGCCTGGGTGGCCATGTTTCGCATTCCCAAACGCCGCCGAGAACCAGCGGCCAAGCTTCGGCAATCGGTGGCGCGCAGCATTGGCGAGGGCTTCACGTATCTCGCTCAGGATCGTTTGCTCTTATCGACCATGCTGCTCGACCTATTTGGGGTTTTGTTTGGGGGCGCTACTGCGCTCTTGCCGGTGTACGCGAACGAGATTTTGGCAGTCGGCTCGCGCGGGTTCGGCGCGTTGCGCGCGGCCCCGGCGCTGGGCGCGCTCGCCGCGTCCATCCTGCTCGCGTCTCGGCCCCCGCTGCGACGCGCGGGCCCCACGCTGCTGATTGCCACGAGCTTGTTCGGGGTGCTTACGATCGCCTTTGCCGTGTCCAAGAGTTTTTGGCTGTCGATCGCACTTCTGGCGCTGGCCGGCGTCGCGGACATGGTCAGTATCGTCGTGCGCAGTACGCTGCTTCAACTGCGCGTGCCGGGGCACCTACTCGGCCGCGTGGCGTCCATCAATCAGATCTTCGTTGGCTCTTCGAACGAGATTGGCGCCTTCGAAAGCGGCGTTGCCGCGCGCTTGATGGGCGTCATTCCGTCGGTCGTGTTTGGCGGAGCAATGACGCTATTCGTCACCGGCGTGACGGGCATTCGCTCTCCGGAGCTGCGTCGCCTGGGGCGGCTCGACCAGTTTTCGAAGTGAGCTTCTGCGCGTCGGCCGCGGTCGGGCGCTCTCCCGTTGATTGGCCGCGATGGCGGTTTCCGCCGCCGTGTGCGATGATGACCGCCGGATGTCACCCTCAGGGCTTGCTCCCGAAGATCTTGCCGCATTGCCCGTGTTTCCGCTGCCGAACGTGGTGCTCTTTCCCGGCGCGCTGATGCCGCTGCACATCTTCGAACCCCGTTACCGCGAGCTCACGCGTGAGGTGCTGGCCGGCAAACAGCTCATGGCCATCGCCCGGTTGAAGCCCGGTTTCGAGGACGACTACGAGGGCCGTCCCCCGGTATTCGAGGTGTGCACGGTCGGATCGGTGGTCGATTCGGTCGCGCATAGCGACGGCCGGTACGACATCACGCTGCGCGGTTTAGCGCGCGTGCGCATCGTTAGAGAGCTGCCGCCCGCGCAGCTGTTTCGCAAGATGCAGGCGGATGAGCTCGGCGACCAGTGGGCTGACCCGGCGGTGACTAGCGCCTGGCAACGTAAGCTAATCTCGCTCTGGGCCTCCCTTGCGCCGCATTTGCCGGACAGCGTCCGGGATTTGCGGGCGCTGACCCGCGGCGCCGAGGGTGCGGGGTCTTATGCCGACCGCCTGGCAGGAGCCTTGGTCGGTGATCCTGATGCCAGTCAACGCTTGTTGGAAGAGCTCGACCCAGCCGAGCGCCTGCGCTTGCTCACCGAGAAGCTCCAGTCGGTGTTGGATAGTGTGTCGCCAGTGACATCTGCGCGGCGCACGGATTTGAATTAACGAAGCTAATTGCCGAAGCCGCATCGGCTCGCTACGCCAACGCCCGCGGCGGAGTGGCGAGCTCTGTTACTGACCGAACGCTACCTACGCATTCGCTATCGGTCAGAACGCGCGCTCGTATTGCGCGGGCGCTTTCAAGCCTTTGAAGCCGAGCGCTCCTGCGGCGTTGTAAGCAAAGTAAGGGTCGCGCAAGAAATGGCGCGCCAAGAACACGAAGTCAGCACGGTCCTCGGCGATGATGGAGTTGGCCTGAAGTGCCTCCGTGATCATGCCAACGGCCGCGACGTGCAGGCTGCTGGCGCGCTTGACTGCTGCGGCGAATGGGACCTGGTAGCCGGGCCCGACGGGAACCACGGCGTATGGCGCGCTCCCGCCCGAGCTACAATCGATGACATCCACGCCTTCGCCCTCGAGGCGTTGGGAGAGCAGGACGGTGTCTTCGATGGCCCATCCGCCCTCGACCCAGTCCGTGCACGACAGCCGCACGGCCAGCACGCGGTCCTCTGGCCAAACGTTACGCACTCCGCGCACGACTTCGAGAAAAAAGCGGATGCGGTTTTCGAAGCTCCCACCGTAATCATCGCTCCGATGATTGGAGAGGGGCGACAAAAAGCTGTGCAGCAGATAGCCGTGCGCGGCATGAACCTCTATGTAGCGAAACCCTGCTTCTTTAGCGCGGACCGCCGCCGCGCTGAACTCCTCGGACACCGCCTTCAGCGCCGCGAGCGAGAGCTGCGCCGGTACGCGGTGCTGCTTGCTGAAAGGAATGGGGCTCGCGCCCACGATGTCCCAGCCGCCGTCTTCGTTCGTGAGTGGCTTGCCGCCTTCCCAGGGTCGCGCGGTTGCGGCTTTACGCCCGGCGTGCGCGAGTTGAATGCCGGAGACTGCGCCGTGTTGTTCTAGAAAGCGAGCGATGCGGGCTAGCTCCGGGATGTGCTCGTCTTTCCAGATCCCCAGATCCGCCGGCGAGATGCGGCCAAGCGCTGCGACTGAAGTCGCCTCGGCGACCACCAACGCCGCGCCGCCAACCGCACGCGAGCCGAGGTGCACTAAGTGCCAATCGTTCGCGAATCCGTCTTCGGAGCTGTACTGGCACATGGGCGATACGGCGATGCGATTACGAAACGCCACGCCACGGATGGTCAGTGCGTCGAACAGGTGAGGCATGCGCCGATCGTGTGCAGAGTTCGACCTGCATGCAAGCGGTCACTCCTTGTGGCCGTCTTGCCGTGAGAGCGCGCGCGCAAGCAAGCGCCGGAGCTTGTTCGGAGCGCGAACAGGGAGTAAGACGAGCCCCCGCTCATATCCCGCTATCGGCTCGAAAGGTGCGCTCATGAACGAAAACGTGCCGTCTACAGCTCTGAAATCGCGCCGTCAGGTGTTGAAACACACGCTCGGCACCGGCTTCGCGCTGGCCGTGCTGCCCATCTCCGAAACCGCATTGGCGACCGATGCCGATGGTTTGGTCGCGGGTGAGGTGACGATCGCGACGAGCATGGGCGACATTCCCGGGTATCGCGCGCGGCCTCTGAAGCCGAAGGCGAAGGCGCCCGTCATCTTGATCGTGCACGAGATTTTCGGCGTGCACGAGCACATCAAGGACGTCTGCCGCCGCTTCGCCAAGGAGGGCTACTACGCCATCGCGCCCGAGCTCTTCGTGCGCCAAGGTGACGTCTCCAAGATGGCAGACTTCAAGGAGATAGTCGGCAAGGTGGTCTCGAAAGTGGCGGATTCCCAGGTGTTATCGGACCTGGATGCGACCCTCGCCTTCGCCAAAAAAGACCCGCACGCGGATACTTCCAAGTTATCCGTGACCGGTTTTTGTTGGGGGGGGCGCATAGTCTGGCTGTATGCGGCCCAGCAAAAATCGCTGAAAGCTGGCGTCGCCTGGTACGGCAGAATCGTCGCTGATTCGGACGCATTACATCCCAAAAATCCCTCCGACATCGTGGCTGACCTCAAGGCGCCCGTGCTCGGCCTTTACGGCGGGCAAGATCAGGGCATTCCCGTCAGCACCGTACAAGAGCAGGCTCAATCTCTTGCCGCTTCCTCGAATGCCGCGGCCAAAGCCTCCAGCATTCATATCTATCCCGATGCCGGCCACGCCTTCTTCGCCGACTATCGTCCAAGCTATCACCAGGCCTCCGCCGAGGACGGGTGGCAGCGCACGTTGGATTGGCTGAAAACGCATCACGCAAAGTGAGCGTCGGGCGCACGCATGAAGCCCCCGCGACGGCCGGCCCCACTGGCCTCGCGGTGAGTGACATTTGCCTCGACCCCGTGACCTCGGCAAGCCGTGCGACGAACTCACGCCCTTCGTGATCTTAAATACGCGTAACAGGTGCGTGCACGATCGCGCGGCGCGGGGCTTGCGGATGAGCGTCTCAGCTGCGCTTGGGCGGTTCTGAGTCTCCTTTCGTGGACAGGGCGAATCCCTTCGTCAATGGAAGCAGTCACTTACACGTGCGCGGCTTGGACATCTTGTTACGCTCACCTGAAGAGCCTCGTCAAATGCCCTTGACGAGCCATCTCCGTAAAGTATACCCACCCGATAGACTGAGTCAGGTTAGCGCAAATCGTCATTAAAGAAGACAGAACACAGGGCGGCGTGAAGCCACGCGGCCCATCTGCTTAGAGGAAACGAGATGGCTGAAATTCGAAAACATAGCTTGTTGGCCGTCGCGGCGGCGCTGGGCGTCGCGAGCTTCGTGGCTGCGCGCCCAGCTCGGGCGATCACTTGTGCTGACGTTGTCGGCACCAACCTGACGCACGTGATTTACGGAGCAGGCGGCAGCGCCATCACGCCCACTCTGGCCAGGGTCGCCTACCTGCTCAGCAAGGCGAACCCGCCAATCACGGTCTTTTACTCGGATCCGGGGGCGCAAGCTGGCTACGACGCCTTCATTGCCGGCACTGCGGGTAAGACCGCGGCGCCCTTCAAGTACTGGCTGAAGGAAGAGGATCTCACCGCTGCAACCCCGCCCACCTGCACCGCGCCGAGTCCCACCTTAGGTCAGGCGATCGACTTTGGCACCACCGGGGGCACGCTCGCGCTATTTGGTGAGACCTTGCCCGCCGGCATCGGACAATTCGCCGGCCCGGCACAGGGCGTGAACTTGATCGTGCCCACGGGCTCGAACGAAACCGCGATCAGCACCCAGGCCTTGTACTTCGTGTTCGGGTTCGGCACGGCCGACCCGTACGCTCCGCCCTACGCGGACGCGGCCGCGACCCAGCCCGTGCCCTGGACGGATAAGAACTACATCATTCAGCGCAAGAGCACGTCTTTCGTTCAGCAGTTCATCCGCGGCGCGATTCAAACGTTGGGTGGCAACGCCGCGACCTTTCCGGCCGATTTTGCCAATGCCAGCACGCAAACCGCCGTCCATGCGCTGGACGGCAAAGATTCCAATCAAGGAACGGTGGATTCGTTGGTCTGGGCGGCTGGGCAGGGCAAAGCGCAAAACGCCATCGGCTTCACGTCGGGGCCTACTGCCGATAAGAACCGCGCTACCGTGCGCACGCTCGCCTACCAGCACACGGGTCAGCTCGCGGGTTATTGGCCCGACTCCACACCGGAGAAGTTCGACAAGATCAACATCCGCACCGGTCAATACTATTTGTGGGACGTGAACCAATTCTTTGCGAAGGTCACGGGCGCCGATGCTCACGCCAAGTTGAGCCAGATCGTCAATCCTGACGTGCGCAACTTCATCGGTTATTTTTCCGGTGATCTCACGCCACCGGATGACGCGGATGTTAACTCTGCCATCGTCCAGACAGGCAGCATTCCACTTTGCGCAATGCAAGTTCAGCGGGAAGGGGACTTTGGGCCGCTCAGTTGCTACGCGCCCGTCACGCCCTGCGGATGCTACTTCGAATCGGTCGCAACGAACGTTACGTCGTGTGATGCGTGCACGAGTGACTCCGGTTGCACGAAGCCGGGCGCCAAGAAGTGCCACTACGGATTTTGCGAGGCCTACTGATGAAACACTTGAAATACCGCTTCTCTTCTCGCTCTGCTGTGCTTGGTTTCGTTCTCGCCGGAGCTGGTGCGGTGGGTCTCGCAGTGGGTTGTTCGTCATCAACGAATGACGAGCCGAGCGGACCGCCCGTGGTCAACACAGGGGGCGGCGGCAGCGGTGGCCGCGGCGACAGCAGCGCCGGCGACGACGAGGGTGGCGCTAACCCGGTAGGCGGACGAGGTGGCAGCTCGAATGGCGGTGCCGCAGGCGAAGCAGGCGAAGCCGGTGAAGCTGGCACCGGCGCACAACCCGCTGGCGGGTCAGGCCCCCTACCCGCGAACTGCCCCACTTCGGATGTTGGTTTTTACAACCAAACCTCGACTTCGCAGAAGTCAGTGTTCGATGACGTGAAACGGCTCGGTGCGCACGCAACGCTACCCCCATTGCCCGGCAGCTGATATCTCGGCGTAGGTTCGTTCGTGCTCAAGCAACTCAGTAGCGCAGCCATCGCGTTGGCGACGGTGCTCGCTCATCCGGCCCTTGTGTGCGCGCAAAGCGCAGCGCCGGCAGCTTCCGAGAGTGACGATCTCGAAGTGCCGGCGAGCCCGGCGGCGCCGGCC
>CAHJWM010000088.1 GCA_903642325.1 Myxococcales bacterium
ACCGGGCTGCCCCAGGAGCTGCCCGACCAAGCCGCGCCGGCGGCCGCAGAGGCGCCGGCCGCGCCACTGGCCGCAAGCGCCGTCGCGGTCCCCGAAGCGCCGAATTTGCTCATGATATCCGATCGAAAGCGCTTCGGCGCGGCCGTCGCCTCCAAGCGCATGCTGAGCACTTCCGCCGCGCCTGGTCTCGTCTTCCGCGCCATCCCGGGGCAAGCCGGGATAAGTCCGCTTCGAGCCAGAGCCGCGCGCCCCACGCTGCCCTCGTCCGGCTTATAATCCACGCTTCACGCGGCTTGCGCAGCCGCCCGGCCTGCCGTAGGTTCCGCGCCCCCCGCCTTAGGGCGAGGGAATCAACATCGAGCTCAGGGCCTTGGCTCCGAGCTCGAACCCTAAAACCACACGCCCCACACGCGACCAATCGGATCCGGTGCTCCTCACCTTTGAAGGAGTTGATTCGAAGGCGGGGCGGAGGAAAAACCGAGAGGAGCAAGCGTCATGGCTGAATCAGTATCGAGTGTTGACTCGCCCAGCGAGACTTTCGAAGGCCCCAGCGAGATCGCGACCAAACTTCGTGATCCGGCCCAACCCCTGACCGTGCGTGAGCTGTTCGAGGCCGGCGTCCATTTTGGTCATCAGACCAAGCGTTGGAACCCGAAGATGCGTCAGTACATCTACGGCGCGCGGAGCGGAATTCACATCGTCGATCTCGACCAAACGGCGCGCCTGTTCAAGCGCGCGTACGACTTCGTCCAGGAGACCACGTCGCGCGGCGGCGTCGTCCTGTTCGTGGGTACCAAGCGCCAAGCCCAGGAGATCGTGAAAGAGGAGTGCCGCCGTGCCGGCATGTACTTCGTGACCAATCGCTGGCTGGGTGGCACCCTCACCAACTTCCGTACCATCAAGGGTGGCCTGGACCGCTTGCGTTCGATCGAGCGCATGAAGGAAGACGGCACCTATGAGCAGCTCCCCAAGAAAGAGACCGTACAGCTCGAGAAAGAGCGCGCGAGGTTGGAGAAGTACATCGGCGGTCTGAAGGGTATGGGTGCGGTCCCGAGCGCCGTCTTCATCATCGATCCCGCGCAGGAGACCATTGCGGTGCAAGAGGCCCGCAAGCTCCACGTGCCGATCGTCGCCATCACGGATACGAACTGCGATCCGGATTTGGTCGATTACGTCATCCCCGGGAACGACGACGCCATTCGCTCCGTGCGTTTAATCACGGGCGCCATCGCGGACGCGTGCGTGGCTGGCGCGTCGCGCCGCCGCGAATTTCAGCAACAGCGCGACCGTGACAGCAACCAGAACGACGGTCGCCAAAGCGGCGGCGGGCGCCCCGGCAGCGACGCTCAGGTCGTCTACGCTGGCGGGCGTGGCAGCCGTGCTGGCTCGGACGCTGCCAACTGAGAGGTGCACATGGCCCAAGTAAACATGCAGCTAGTGAAGGAGCTTCGCGACCGTACGCAAGCGGGGCTCAACGATTGCAAAGCCGCGCTCGTCGAGGCCGAAGGCCATCTCGAAAAGGCCGTGGAGGTCATTCTCAAGAAGGGCCTCGTGAAGAGCGCCAAGCGCGCGGGGGCAGTGGCCAGTGAAGGCCTCGTCCTCACCACCTTGTCTGCCGACGGCAAGCTGGGGGCGATCGCGGAGGTCAACATTCAAACGGACTTCGCCGCCCGCAACGGCGAGTTCATCGCCTTTGCGAACAAGGTCGTGGAGGCCGCGCTCAAGGCCAAGCCCGGCGTCGACCTCGGAAACGAGCCATTTCCTGGCGGCACGGGCAGCATCGAAGAAAACCGCGCCGCGCTCGTGGGTAAGCTCGGTGAGAACATCACCGTTCGCCGTTGGGATCGCTTGGCGATAGACGGCGCAGGTCGCGTGCACTCGTACGTGCATATGGGCGGCAAAGTCGGCGTCTTACTGGCCGTGCGCGCGGGCAGTGAAGCTGCAGCCACGGCGCCCGCGTTCGAGAAGTTCGTCGACGACAGCGCCATGCAGATCGCGGCAATGGCTCCGCAGTTCCTCAACGTTTCGGAAATGCCAGCCGATGCCCGTGCCCAACAGGCCGCGATCTTCGACGCGCAGTTGATCGAAGAAGGTAAGCCGGACGCGGCGCGGCCCAAGATCATAGAAGGCAAGCTGGCAAAATGGGCCAAAGACGTGTGCCTGCTCGAACAACAGAGCGTGATCGATACTGAGAAGAGCGTGGAGGCCCTGCGTTCGAGCCTCGCCAAAGAGCTCGGCGCCGAGGTTACCCTGAGCCGTTTCGTCCGGTTCGAACGCGGTGAAGGCATCGAAAAGCCGGCTACTCCCGACTTCGCCAGCGAAGTTGCAAAGATGGCCGGCGGCTGAGTCGAGGGGCGGTCGCGCCGCAGGCGCGCGCTCACGAGCAAGGCTCGAAGTTCTCGGACTTCGGGCCTTTTGCTTGCGCGGCGGTCGCTGGCTTGGCGAAGTAAGCCGCTAGTGCTGACCTGCCATTACGGACGGCGGTCTGTTGGCGTGATGCATTCTAGTTCTCCCTTGTAAGGCTCTAGATGCCATTGTCGGGTTGGGACCTACACAACGCCAAGCGCACGAGAAGGTTCGTATGAGAGGTGCGGCGAGGTGCGCCCGCGCTTGCGGCGACCAGACCGGCAAAAATTGGATCCTTTTTTTGCCACTTTCGCACTATTCATTGTCGCGCCGAATCTCGGCGCTGCGTCCCGGAAACTATTTGCCCATGAACAATCTGCCGATCGGGAGCGACCGAGCTGTAGTGCGGCCCTTCCAGCGTTTCTCTATCCAGAGCCTGCTCGCATCCACTCTCGCGCTCCTGAGTAGCGTATTTGCGCTTGGTTGCAGCAGCAAGAGCAGCGAAAGTACGGTGAAGTCTTGCCCATCGCAAGTTGCGTGCGGAAGCGCATGTTGCGCCACGGGTGAATCCTGCGGCGCCAATTCCACCTGCATCTCCCGCTGCGCCTCGAGCAACGACTGCGCAGCAGGGCAATCATGCGGGTCGAGCGGGCAGTGCGTAGGCGTTGTCGGTGCCGGCGGAACAGGTCAACCGCCGGGCACCATCAACACTGGCAATGTGGACCCCGATGGTGGCGGAATCAGCCAACCCACCGGCGACGCATGTGTGAAGTTGAACGTCACCTTCACGCCACAAATCCCGACCGTAGTCCTGCTCGTCGATCAATCGGGCAGCATGAATGAGCGGTTCGATACCGGGAACCGTTGGAACGTGTTGCGTGACGCGCTGACCGGGCCGACGAGCGGCCTCATTCCCACTCTCCAGACCAAAGTGCGTTTTGGCCTCGCGTTATATACCAGCGATGGGGGCTTTGGCGATGTCGAGCCCAAGAAGGCCTGTCCCGTCATCACTGACGTGCCGCCCGCGCTCAACAACCTCGCCGCCATCTCCGTCAAGTACCTACCAGACGACTACAAGGGCGACACCCCAACCGGTGAGAGCGTAGACGCAGTCGTCAAGACATTGAGCGCCGTCACCGACCCGGGCCCCAAGGTCATCGTGCTTGCGACGGACGGAGAGCCCGACACCTGCGCCGACCACAACAACGACGCGCCCGGCTCCGCCGTCGCTGCGCAACAGCTGTCGGTCACCGCCGTGCAAAATGCGTTTGCGAGTCACATCACCACCTTCGTGATCAGCGTGGGCAACGAAGTTGGTGAAGCGCATCTTCGCGCCGTGGCCAACGCGGGCCAAGGGTTGGCGGTGGACGTCGACACCACGCCGCGCTTCTTCCGTGCCAACAGCCAGATGGACCTGAAAACCGCTTTTGACACCATTGTCAATGGCGTCCGCTCATGTTCTCTCGAGCTGAACGGCAACGTCGACAGCACCGCCGCTGGCACTGGCACCGTCACGCTCGACGGCAAGCCGTTGAGCTATGCCGCTGCGGACGGCTGGAAACTCACGTCAGCCACGACTTTAGAGCTGCAAGGCGCTGCCTGCGACGCTATCAAGAACGGCGATCATGCGTTGACCATTGATTTCCCGTGCGGAGTCATCGTTCCCAAGTAAAAACGGCGTCTCACCGCCGTCGCGCTCACGCGCCGGTTGAAGCTTGGCTCGGCGAGCGATGAGCGCTCGCCAAAAAGACGGGGAGCGCCCCCGGCAACGAACAACATCAACGCTCCCTGAGCGTCGCATTTCGCCAGTGGTCGATAGCGCACACACGACCACTTCGTGAGACGCATTCGAATGACACGCTCGTTGCAATTCGCCTCTACGGATGAGACCTCACATTTTCGAACAGCGAGCGCGCTGGACGAAACGACGTTCAGTCGCTGATCAGCCGATAAAATAATTTGCCGGAAAGCGCTGAGCAACCGCCCGCGTATGCCGATGACTCTGCGGCGCACGCGACCATGACTGCTACGAGAGCAGTCAGTATCTGTGTCCAGATGTGTAGTTGACGATTTGCCGCGTGGCGGCCGATCGTTACTGGTAATTTGCCGCATCGTCACATAACGTTCGGCCAGGCTTTAATTTTTTGTGGCGGCGAGGGTGCAGTTTGCCGAATATTCGTGCCTTAGGTGGCGCTGGAGCCGAATTACCGCCCTCGGCTCCGCCCATAGAAATGGGCGCGGCCGCAGCGCGACCGTTCGCCCCGGGGCTCTTGAAGCTGCTCGGTTCAGGGTCGTTTGCGGGCTTCGCGTTTGGGGCCTCGGACGTATTTCGCGCAAGCCTAGCGGTCCCCGGCTGGCTCGGAGTGTCCAGCGCAGCGGCGCTGCTCGGGCTCTGGCTTTGGTTCGGGCAACTGCTGGCAGTCGTCTTTTGGGCGGCTGGTCTCGTTGCGGCGGTGATAAAAGCGCGCCTGCCGAACCGGGCTGCCTGGCATGTGCTGCTGACCTTTCTCGCTGGCGCCGTCACTCTGCTCCTGGCGCGCAAGATGTTTTCGGGAGGCGGAATTCGCCGGACTCACGTCGGTAATTGGGGACCGTGGGTTCTACCGCTCTGTGTCGTGCTCGGCGCTTGGGTCACCGCACGTCTAGTTGTGCGCGGTTGGGCGCGGATCACGCGCTGGGCGTTCATCGGCGCCGCCGCTGTGCTCTCGCTGGCGGCAGGTGTGCTCGATTCATGGGCACCCGGAGACTATCTCTATCTCCACGTCTTGCTTCTGGCGTTGGGGCTCGCCTTAGCAACTAAGGCGGTGGATCTGATGCGCTTGCCGGCGATTGCGAAGCGCGGCGCCTTAGCGGCGTCGCTGCTTACCTTGCCAAGCCTCGTCGCTTTCCCATCGTCGCGTCCAGCGCGTGAGCTACTCGCCCAGCCCACGTGGGCGGGGTTGCAGTTGATCGACTACGCGCAGTTTCACGTGGATTTCGATCACGATGGGCACTCACCCCTATTCGGAGGTGGCGACTGCAATGACACCAACGCGTCCGTCTTCGTCGGGGCCCCGGAGCGGCCCGGTGATGGCCAGGACTCCGACTGTGACGGCCTCGATGACCCCAGGGTTTCGACCCTCAGCTTCAAACCTTTTCACGCAGAAGCCGACCTTGCTGCGCGGCAAACTGCCGAGCGCGCGCGGCACTATCCGACGGTCGTGATCTTGGTAGATGCGTTGCGTTTCGACCGCATCGGCAAGCCTCGGTTTCCTAATTTGGCCCAGCTAGCGCAGGAATCGATTCGTTTTTCGCACGTATACGCCACGTCCGCCACGACTCTGACCAGTGTGCCGGCGATGATGAGCGGCCTTGCGCGGCCGGGTACCGGCCGAGATAACATCGCTCAGTCGCTCGCTCGCGCCGGGCAGTCGAGTTGCGTCATCGCGCCCGACGCAATCGTCGAACATTTTCAGCAGCTAGGTCTACGAGACCCACTGCTGAGCTTTTCATCGCACGAGACTATCCCCACGGATCACGCGGCGGGTTGGGGAGTGGGCGATACGGTCTCGACCAGTGATCAAATAACGGCCGCCGCCATCGACCGTCTCGACTCTGCGCAGCCCCCAGATTTGCTCTGGCTACATTACTTCGACGTGCACCAGTGGGACGCGCTCGAGGGGCCGGGGCTGCCGGGGCGCGGCGACGCTTCACTTTACGACGCCGTGCTCGAACGCATGGACGCTAGCCTTCGGCCTCTGCTCGAGCGGCGAGACCGCGTGAACCTCGTGTTGTTGGCTGACCACGGGGAGGCCTTGGGGGTGCGCGGCGTGAGACATCACGCAAACTTCATGTTCCAAGAGCTAACCCACATCCCCTTACTCATCCGTATGCCGGGCAGCGCGCCGGCAACGGTGGATACTCCGGTCAGCAGCACTGGCATCTTCAACACGCTGCGAGCCCTGCGTGGCCTAGAACCGGACGCTACTGCCGACGGCAGCCTGCTCGCGCTCGTGGGCGCGAAGGACGTGGGCGAAGGGCCCGGCTTCGAGGGGTTTGATCGCGCGCAATGGAGCTTCCTGTATGGGCAGCATCGTTTGCTGTATATGCCTCAGCGACAGCTGGTTGAGCTCTATGACGTCGCGCAAGACCCGTTCGAGCACAAAAATCAGGCGGAAGAAAACCCGCGACTAGCTTCGGAGCTGCTCGCTCGCCTTTTTCAATTGCGTAACGAAGCACCCTAGCGGTTGCGGGCTAGGTAGCGGAAACAGGAGCTGCTCGCCTTCGGGTACGCAAACCGCTCGGGCCACCCTCGGCGCGGTTGGTCGGCCTCAAAGGCCGTGCACATTGCTACGGTCGCCCATCACGTCGTGCAGCGCGTCGCGTGTGTCGATGACCAGCTGGGCCTGAGCCAGCAATCGCTGGTGCTCCATGGCCGAATGATCCGTCACGATCAGCACCGCATCAAAGCGTCCGAAGTGTGAGTTGGGGTCCACACCGGTCATTTTTATGCCCGCTTCCTCCAACTCCGGAACGTGCGGATCCATGTATGAGACACGTGCGCCGCGCTTGACCAAATCCTGAATGATCGCCAACGCAGGCGACTCGCGAACGTCCCTCACGTTCCGTTTGTAGGCGACACCGTAGATCAGGATTTCGGCGCCGCCGAAGGGCTTGCCGTGCAAGCTCAATGCCTCGCCGGTGCGCTCCACCACGTACGCCGGCATGCCGCCATTGATCGAGTCTGCGAGCTCGATGAAGCGCGCCTGACTTTGGAGCGAACGCAGCTTCCAAGACAGGTAGAGAGGATCGACCGGGATGCAATGGCCCCCGAGACCCGGGCCAGGGTAGAAAGGCATGAAGCCAAAGGGCTTGGTCGCAGCGGCGCGAATCACCTCGAACGGGTCGACGCCAAGCTTGCGGCTCATCATCGCGATCTCATTTACGAGCCCAATGTTCACGGCTCGAAACGTGTTTTCGAGCAGCTTCACCATCTCCGCCGTCTCGGTAGATGACACGGGCACCACCCGGTCCAGGATCTGCGAGTAGAGGGCGGTCGCCACCGCCAGGCACTCAGGGCTGGCACCGCCTAGGACCTTGGGCGTGTTCCTGGTCTTGTATATCCGGTTGCCCGGGTCGACTCGCTCGGGAGAAAACGCAATGAACACCGTGCGACCGAGTATCGCCCCTTGCTTGGTCAACTTGGGCACCAACACCTCGCTGGTCGTCCCGGGGTAGGTGGTCGACTCCAGGATCACGAGCATGTCGTCGTGCTGATAACGAGCGATCTCTTCGGTCGCCGTCATGATGAAGCGCATGTCCGGGCCCTTGGTCTTGTTCAGCGGCGTTGGTACGCAGACCACGACCGCGTCCGCTTCGCGAAGGATGGCTGGGTCGGTGCTGGCATCGAGGAGGCGTGACTGGACGTACGGGGCCAGATCGCCAGCTGAAACGTCGGCGATGTACGACTCTCCCGCATTGAGCAAGCGAACCTTCTCGGGGTCCTTGTCGAGGCCCGTCGTGCGGAACCCGGCGCGCGCTAATTCCGCGATCAAGGGCAAGCCGACATAGCCGATGCCAACGACCACGACTCGCGCGGATTTGACCTGAATCTTCTGGAGGAGCGAGGTCATCTAGCCAGGCTGCCCGCAAGTGTGCGCGCGGCCTGATCTAAGCGCAGGAATGCGTAACCGTGAGCGCGTAATGTCTCGAGCACGGCGGTGAAGGTCTTTAACTTGCGACTCAGAGGTACGCGCAAGTCTGGTTGGACCGCGAGCAATGCTTTAGGCACGTCACGCGCCTCGAGAAAATCGACGCCGTGTAGCTCCAAGTTGACGAAAGGCAGCCCGGCTAGTTTGCGGGTGAGCAGCCGCGCGCCGGTGGGGCCAAGCAACGTCAGGCTCGTTCCGATGAACGGCAGTCGCAACGGACCAAGCACCTGGATGGGGAGCTCGACCATCCCTGTCCCCCGTGCCCAGTAAGGTTCGCCCACGCGATAAGGCGCCGTGGGCGCACGGAGCACGCCGGCATTGTCCAGAACCGAATTCGATACGCGCCCAAGGAGCTTCATGCCCAGTAAAGCCAGCGCTTTTGCCGCATAATACGGGGGCGACGGAAAAACCGATGAATCGTAACCAAAGCCGGTCTCGCGTAGCACCGTCATGAGGCCATCGCTCATGGTGTAGCCCGGCGCGCGGAACCCTTGAGGCCGTACGCCGAGCAGCGCCTGAATGCGGCTGTTCGCCTCCACCACCTGGTGCGTCTGTTCGAACCGCTCACGCCGCGCCAAATCATACTGATGATCGAGCGAGTGATTGCCGATCTCATGGCCGTCCGAGACCGCGCGCCTCAACCCTGGCAGGTTCTGCTCGCGCTCCAAGTCGCGAGCGATCACGAATAGTGTGATCGGCAGGCCTAGGCCCGTCGCAAAAGCCCGTATCCGCGCGAGCGCCAAGTCATAGACGGCGTGGCATTCCGCGCCTAGAAACAGCCCGTGAATTGCCGAGTAGCACGCGATCTCGTCCAGATCGACCGAAACGGAGCACAGTCTCACCGGCGCCTTATAGCGCCGAATGGCGAGCCCATAAAATCTTCGGTCGATCTGAATCAGCACCCCGAGTCAGCAACGAGTCGGGGCTGCCGGCATTTCCTCAGTGATTCTGACGTGCTAGGAGCAGCGACGATGAAAGGCATCATCCTCGCCGGTGGTAGCGGCCCCCGGCTCGACCCGCTGACGCGGGTGATCAGCAAACAGCTGTTACCCGTGTACGACAAGCCGATGATCTATTATCCGCTGTCGGTGCTGATGCTGGCGGGGCTCCGCGAGATCTTGGTCATCTCTACGCCGCAAGATCTGCCGCTGTTCGAGCGCCTACTTGGAGACGGCGAACAGCTGGGCATGCGCTTCAGCTACGCCGCGCAGGCCGCCCCCAACGGGTTGGCCGAGGCCTTCATCATCGGTCGTGAGTTCGTTGGCACGGATCAGGTCTGCTTGATTTTAGGCGACAACATTTTTTACGGGTCGGGCTTCGGTCAGACCCTTAGAGTTGCACGCGCGGAGTTAGACGGCGCCCTACTTTTTGGCTACCGGGTCGAGGATCCCGAGCGCTATGGGGTTGCCGAGCTCGGGCCTGCCGGTCAGCTCCTGGGTATAGAGGAGAAGCCGACCTGTCCTAAGAGCACGCTCGCCATCACCGGCCTGTATTTCTTCGACAATCAGGTACTCGATATCGCGGCGAAGCTCAAGCCTTCCGCCCGCGGCGAGCTCGAGATCACTGACATCAACAATGTCTATATCGAGGCTGGGCGTGCGCGCCTCAAGACCTTACCCCGAGGCGCCGCTTGGCTCGACACTGGCACTCAGGAGAGCCTGCTTGATGCAAGTCACTTCGTCGCCACGCTTGAGCGGCGCCAGGGCACTTCTATTTCCTGCATCGAAGAGATCGCCTATCGACGCGGGTTCATCGACGCCGCACAGCTCACGCGGCTCGCCGACAAGTGCGGTAAAAGCCGGTACGGGCTGTATATGCGC
Organism: Myxococcales bacterium; assembly: GCA_903642325.1. GTDB lineage: Bacteria > Myxococcota_A > Polyangia > Polyangiales > Polyangiaceae > PMG-095. Next base: position 9,857 of record CAHJWM010000088.1, read on the forward strand.
AAGGCTCTCGAAGAGACCAATCCAGTGGAAGCGAACGAATGAAGGTCACCGAGCTGGGGCTGTGCGGGTTGAAGCTCATTCAACCCACGGTTTTTGCCGCGGGACGCGGGTTCTTTTTGGAGACATACAACGAGCCCCGCTACCGAGCCGCTGGCATCAGTGAGCATTTCCAGCAAGATAATCACTCTCGCTCTCCCAAGGGCAGCCTGCGCGGGCTGCATTATCAGTCGGCCCCGGGTCAGGCGAAGCTGGTTCGCGTTGCGATCGGGCGAATCTGGGACGTGGCGGTCGATATTCGCCCGAAGTCGAGCACATTCGGCCGCTGGCAAGCGGTCGAGCTCGATGATCAAGAACGTCAGCAACTGTTCGTACCGCTAGGTTTTGCGCACGGGTTTTGCGTTTTGAGCGAGTTCGCAGACGTCCATTACAAAGTGAGCGCTCCGTACGACGCCGCGACCGAGTGCGGGATCAGCTACGCCGACCCCGATCTCAACATCTCCTGGCCCGTCGCTTCGCCGCTCTTGTCGGCGCGCGATCGACAGGCTGAATCGTTTGCGAGCTACCGCGCTCGAGCTCGATCGTGAACACGTGGGTCATTGGCAGCAAAGGGATGTTGGCTCAGGCCGTACAGGCGGTGTTGGCTTGCGAAGAAAGCTTGATTTTAGATCGCAAGCCTGACTTCGGCAACGCCGCGGACGTGACAGGCATCGTAGAGCAGCATCCACAACGCACGTTTGGAGGGGCCCACCGCGGCGGCTTTAACCTGTGCACCACGAATATTCAGCCCATCCCGACCTCGGCCTTCCGCGGGCGGCGACCCGCTCACCGGTGGGTCCTCTCGAGCGCCAAAGCCGAGGCCGCGTCGGGGCTCCGCGCCACACCCCTTTTGGCGACCTGGTCTACGGTTATCTATAATGAAAGCGAGTGGCGTAGATGACGTCCCTGCGGCAGCCTCAGAATGTACTGGTGACCGGCGGCTGTGGCTTCATCGGCTCGGCGTTCGTTCGTTTTTTACTGACTCAGCCCGCGTTTACCGGTCGAGTAGTGAACCTGGACCTGCTGACGTATGCCGCGAACCCGGACAACGTTGGCAGTGCGTCGGCATCACCGCGTTATCTGTTCGTTCAGGCTGACATCACCGATGCGGCGGCCGTGACACAAGTTTGTAGCCAGCGGGCCGTCGACACCATCGTGCACTTTGCCGCCGAAAGTCACGTGGATCGCAGCATTGTAGGGCCCGGGGCGTTCGTACAAGCAAACATCGTTGGCACCTACCAGCTGCTTGAGGTGGTGCGCTCGTTGCCCTCAATTCACTTTCACCACGTGTCCACGGACGAGGTGTATGGCTCGCTCGGAGCGACGGGGCTCTTCAGCGAAACCACGCCATACGATCCCAGCTCGCCTTATTCGGCGTCGAAGGCCGCGTCCGATCATCTGGTGCGGGCTTACGCACGCACCTACGGCCTCTCGACCACGCTCTCCAACTGCAGTAACAACTATGGCCCATATCAGTTTCCAGAGAAACTGATCCCGCTCATGATCATGAATCTGTGCGAAGGCAAGCCACTGCCGGTCTACGGCACGGGCGCTAACGTTCGTGATTGGTTGTACGTAGACGACCATGTGGAGGCCATCTGGACGATTGTGCTGCGCGGGCGACGCGGCGAGACGTACAACATCGGCGGTGAAGCCGAGTGGGCCAATCTCGCCCTACTGCACAAGCTGATCGAAGTCGTGGCGCGAGCGACCGGCCTTGATACCGCAGCGCTGAAACGACAAATCACCTTCGTCACCGACCGCCCCGGCCATGACGCGCGCTACGCCATCAACTGCAGCAAGCTAAAATCCGAGCTTGGCTGGACGCAACGTCATAACATCGAGAGCGGCTTACTAGAAACCGTGCGCTGGTACCTCGATAATCCGGAGTGGGTATCGCGCGTGAAGAGCGGCGCGTACCGCAATTGGTTGGACCTAAATTACGGCAGGCGAGACTAGCCGCGGGTGACGCGAGCACTGGCAGCAGGTCTCGTTAGCAAATAGGTAAGGGCGAAGGTTGATGCCGGCGCCTGACCCCGCTGGTCAGTAGCGCAGGTCGGGAGCACGCGTCGCACCGTCGCCCATCAAAGACGCACGGGGCGACGCAGCAGAAAGCCTTCATGCTCGAACTCCCTGATGGCGACGGACACGTCCTCCAAGGCCCGCGTCTCGCCAACGTTGAACTCGCTTGCCAACTGACCGGCAAGCTCCGTTTTAGTTTTCTGGCCCCTCCCGATTGCTTTCCACATCATGACCGCGGTCGAATTCAACGTATGATAGAACTTAGTCTCGAGATTCAAGACCACTCCAGTGCCGTCCTCCAACTCCGTAAGCAAACACTTCGGGTTGAGCTCAAGCTCGTCTGGTTGCTGCGTCGTAGTCAAGGCAGTGGGCGTGGAGCAACGTCGGAGACCGTTGGGTAACGAAACGTGACGCAGAAGTGGCGCACGTCGTCTAACTCTTCGAATGCTTCGCCATCTACCTCGACCCAAGCGTGACCGTCGTCCTCAATCCCTCGCGGGCCGAGACCCATGACGAACGTTGCGGCCAGGCCACCCCGTCTCAACACCGCGTAACGTGCAAGCGCTCGGTACAAACAAGTGCGGGCGACCCATGGCAACTGGCCAACTGCGAACTCCGCGTTCAGGACGTCTCGCGTCAAGCTTGCTGCGTCCCGCGGGTTCGCCGGTAAAAGCGCGGGCGCGGTCGTCAAGCTGGCCAGTAATGCGTCCAGTGGTTCTCTCGCCAATCGAAGGGGCAATGATAGCCGCAGCACAACGAGCGCTAGCACTCGCCGTGCGCGGCCAATGGCAAACACGGCGTTTAATTTGCGGCGGGGTTGAAGCGAACGCCAAAGGCAGTGGTCAAAACGCCATTACCGTTTAGCGTGGTGAGTGGTGACTTGGTGCCGCCGGTGGTAATCGCTTCAGCTGAGAGCGCGATGATCGTGCTCGTGTCGTAAGCGGCGACCCAAAGATTGCCGGCGTTATCGAAAGCAAGTTGCTCTGCGCCTGGAACACCGGTGATTGTCAGGGCGGGGGCGGGGGTGGAGGTCGTACCGAGACTTGCTGCGCTGAGTTTAATGATGCTGCTGTTATTGTAGTCGGAGATCCACAAACTACCGTCTTTAGCTAGCGCAAGGCCACCAGGCCCAGCTGTGTTGCCAGCGAGTGTTAGCTGAACGTCCGGTACAATCGCCGCATTGCTGGTCGCGAGTTGGCTTGCGGATAACCGAGAGATGACTCGCGTGCTGTATGACGCCACGAACAAGTTACCGCTGCCGTCGAAAGCGATGTCGAGCACGCCATTGAAGTATGTAGCGCTCGTCAGGTTGACTGCGGGCGCTGGGGCGCCCGTCGCCAGTAGGTCGGCGGCGTTGTAGCGTAGAATGTGCCCGTGATTCAAACCGACCCACAAGTTCCCAGCAACGTCGAAAGCCAGCGCGTCTGCACAATCATAGCTGTTGTCGATTGCGGGAAGAGTGATCGTTATGTCGGCACTCGGGGTACCGGTGGCTGCAAGCTTCGGCGGCGTGTACTTGGCCAGCACCTGCGGAACCTGCGCATTGCGGCAACTGCCGACCCACATCTCGCCCACGGCCGAAAACGCGATCGCCGGGGTGCCGAGAGAGTTTGCTGCGACGTTTAAGGTGAGGGAGACGCTTGGTGCGTCGGTTTGCGCCCCGGCCTTGCCGAGTGCCGTCGCATCAAAGCCGAACGCATTGCGAGTGAAGGTATTCGTCGCCCACAGCGTACCCGTGCCGGGACGCTGCGCGTAGCTGACCGTGGCCGTGGAGGTGGTCCCGGCCACGACGGTTGCCGGGTTCCCGCTGACAGTCGCGTCGAGCACTGAGTCGACTAGCGTTCCCGCTACACGCACTGCGGGCGCACTGATCGCGTAACTTCCCGACGCTAGGCCGCTCAGCGTCGTCGACGCGGAAATTGTTTGAACGTAATTCGATGGCCCGGTGATCGTTACGGAAGCAGTTGTACCTACTGGCAGTCCGCCGATGGTGACACTGAGCGAAGCTTGGGTTTGGACAACGCCGCCAGTTCCGCCCATTCCCGCAGTTCCGCCCATTCCCGCAGTTCCGCCCATTCCCGCAGTTCCGCCCATTCCCGCAGTTCCGCCCATTCCCGCAGTTCCGCCCATTCCCGCGGTTCCACCGATGCCTGCGGTTCCACCGATGCCTGCGGTTCCACCGATGCCTGCGGTTCCACCGATGCCTGCGGTT
>CAHJWM010000089.1 GCA_903642325.1 Myxococcales bacterium
CCGCCGACTCCGCTGGTGCCGCCGACTCCGCTGGTGCCGCCGACTCCGCTGGTGCCGCCGACTCCGCTGGTGCCGCCAATCGTGCTCGCTCGGTCGCTCTCGCCGGCTTGGCCAGCCGTGTCGGTTGAGGCGGTGCTGCCGCCATTGGCCATTGCGGTTCCGCCGCCGCCACGACCCGCGGCTTTCCCCCCGTGACCCGCGGCCGCCTCGGCTGCGCCACCGCCGCCGGCTGAAGAGATCTCGCCTGACAGCTTGTCGTTATCGTCGCAGCCTAGCGTGAGGGCGAAGAAAGGAAGGGCCGCAGTAAATCGCGCGAATCGAAACAAAGCGACCGATTGAAACATGATAAAACCTCGGAGGAAGCATGGGAAATCAAATATCGAATTGAAGCCCAAACTCGACGGGACCGGCCTCGAGCGTCGATCTAACTCCCGAATTGGCGTCGCTCGTGAACCGCCTGCGGTTACCGGCTGTGTTCAAACGCGGCGAAATCACGGGGTCGTGAGACCGCGCACCGTTGACCACATGGGGCAAGCGTCTTCAATATCGAATCTAGTTAATGTAACTATCGGTCATTGTACCCACGAAGGTAAGTGCGTGACTCGATTCTGGCCGCCGGGACGAGGTGAAAACCACGGCGTGCGCGCATCGGTCGTTCCGCTCTCAGGCGCGCGGTTGCGGCCGCAGGTCTTGCACTTCACCTTGCGGCGTCGTAGTCGGGGCGGGCGGGGTCCGCGCCGCCGAGCGTGGTGCTTGCGATCGGTGTGCTGTGGATCGTGCTCGTGCCGGCATAGATGGTGGGAGTCAACGCCGGCCTCGGGTACTGCAGTCTCAACGCGCGCGATCGCCTGGCCTGCTCGGAGCTCGCGGCCTTGGTGCTCATCGTCGGCGGGCTCGGATTCTTGCTCGACACACTCGCGCGGTTTGCACTCGCGAGCGCTTCACCATGATGACATTCGCGGCCGACCTTCGCGGTCAGGACTTCGCGGCACCCGGTGCCAGCTCCTCGATGCAACGGCGCAAGAAGCGCAGCTCGGATTCATTTTGAGTAAGCTCGCTCGCGCGTTCGTAGCTGCCGCGCGCTTCAGGTGCGCGGCCCAGGCGGCGCAGAACATCGGCCCGTGCGGCGTGCCAGCGGTGATAATGGGCGAGCGGCTGCGCAAGCTCTTCTAGCAGCGGTAGCGCGGCGGCAGGTCCTTCGCTCATGGCCACGGCGGCGGCGCGGTTGAGGGCCACGACGGGTGAGGGATGAATTGCGATTAGGCGCTGATACAGGCCGGCAATCTGCGCCCAGTCGGTGACCGCCGCGCTCTCTGACTCGGCGTGGACGGCGGCAATCGCGGCTTCCAAGGCGTAGCTGCCGGGCGGGCCGCCGCCCAGCGCGCGCTGGACGAGCGCGCTCCCCTCGTCGATCGCCGCGCGATCCCAGAGCGAGCGGTCCTGCGCTTCGAGCAAGACGACTTCACCGTCCGCAGCAACGCGGCTCCCTTGCCGAGCCCCATGAAGCAGCATCAGCGCCAAGAGCGAGTCGACCTCGGCAGAGGCGACATTCAGACGGCTCCTCAGCAGCTCGCGCAGCAGGCGCGTCAAATCTGTCGCTTCTTTGCAGAGCGCGAGCCGCATCCGCTCGCGCCCGTGGGAAGCGCCGTAGCCCTCGTTGAAAATCAGGTAAAGCACCGCCATCACCGCGCTGAGGCGCTCGGGGAGCTCTTCGGCGGTCGGGATCACGTATGGAATCGATGCCTCGCGGATCTTGGCTTTTGCCCTCACCAGGCGCTGCCCCATGGTGGGCAGTGGAACCAAGAATGCACGCGCAATTTCTTCAGTGCTGAGGCCGCCCAACGTACGCAAGGCGAGCGCGACTTGTGACTCTTCGGACAGGGCCGGGTGGCAGCACGTGAAGATCAAGCGCAGGCGCTCATCGGGAACGGCGTTGTTTTCGCCCGTCGTTTGCACGTGGCGCTCGTCGAACGGCAGAAGCTCGCTGAGCAACGTGACCGAGCGCGCGCGCTCGCGGAGGCGATCGATCGCCCGGTGCCGTGCGGTGCCGAACAACCACGCGCACGGGTTGTTCGGTGGAGCTTCAACCCAGTCCACGACCGCCGCGGCGAAGGCGTCTTGCAGGGCCTCTTCCGCCAAGTCGAAGTCGCCAAAGCTACGGATCAAGGACGAGAGCAGGCGGCCCCACTCCGCACGGCACAAGCGATCGAGATCGATCACGCGAACGTCATGACGGGCCGCACCTCGATAGATCCGAAGCGAGCGCCGGCAATTTTGGCGGCGATGGCGATGGCCCCGTCGAGGTTTGGCGAGTCGATCATGTAGAAGCCGCTCAGCTGTTCTTTGGTCTCGGCGAACGGGCCGTCCGTCGTCAAGCGCTTGCCTTCGCGCACGCGGACGGTCGTAGCGGTCGCGGTCGGCTTCAGAGCGTTGCCGCCCAGAATCGCTGCGCCCACTTCTCTGCTGAATGCGCCGTATTCGGCCAGCTCCACCGGGTCGTAGCCTTTTTCCCAACGTTGCTCATTTTCATAGATCAAAAGCAGGTACTTCATGGTGGTCCTCGAGGGCCGCTCGGGCCCGGCCTGATTGTTCATCCTAGAGGCGTTGAAGCGACGCGCGGATCGACACGGACCGCGAAGAATTTCGTCACCGAGGGCGAGGCGCGAGCGCTCAAAACCGAAAAAGTGAGACGGGGCGTGAAGAACGTGGGGTGTCTGGAGAAGTTGAATTCAGCTGCTGCAGCTTCGGTGAGTGGTCGCTTCATTTGACACGTTGCGTCGCATTCTTCCGGGTCAAAAGGGGGCGCCCGGGACCCAAAAAGGCCGCTCATCGCCCAGCTGATCCGACCGCAACGCGTTCGTCATTTGCTTGCTAAAGCCTATCTCCTCGTACCGCACAGCCTAAGATCGGCGTGAGTACGCCGTGAGCGGCGATCTAGCGCTTCGTCACGAGTGTGACGTCGAGCGCGGTCGCTTCACGGCGCGGGGCTTGCAACTTGACGTCGTTATGAAATTTAGCCCCCTCTTAAGCATCTTGACCACCTGCTTAGCGATCAGTGCCTCGGCGTTTGCGCAACCGGCGGACAACGGCCCCGACAACGGTGAGGCGAGCGCCGAGACGAGCGCCGGGGCCCCCACTCCGCCCGGAGGTGCGTCGATGAACGAGGTCCAGCCCGGTCCCACGGTCTTGCCTTGCACAGTGCGGCACCACCCCTGCGCCTATCCGCACCTAGTCGTCGGGCTGGACGGGGGTGTCTCGCATTTCACCGAGAGCGGGCCCTTCGGTTTCGACACCAGCGTGGGCTCGATCACCAAGACCGGCGCCGCCTGGGGCGCAACGGTCGGCGCTCAATTCCGACCCTGGTTCGCGCTCGAAGCGCACTACATCGGCCTATCGAACCGGGCGGTCGATTCCGTGAGCGTAGGGGGGAGCCGGGGTCTGCTCACGACTGCAGTCGTAGGCGAGCTTCGCTTCATGCTGCCGAACCGGTACTTCGAGCCTTACCTGCTCGTCGGCGCGGGGGTGTATTCTACCTCTATCACGGGCTCGTCGGTCACTACGCAGCTGACCAAAAGCACCGAGTTTGGCATGCCCCTGGGCATTGGCTTTCAAGTGCCACTCTCGGCTGGCGTGAGCCTGGGTGCAGAAGGCGTGTACCACCGGTTGTTCGGTGAAAGCTTTGCTCCGAACGACGACATTGGGGGCGGCGATCCGGTGAGCGCCACCTTGGTGCTGCGCGTGCATTTGTAAGAAAACGAGCACTCGACGGGTCGAAAAGGCTTTGCAAAAGAAGCCTGCGCTGCGTGGACGAAAACGGGCGCAATGGTGCGAAGAATCGACGAGGCATGTGCCCAACCATTCGCCGGTCGTGAACGGTTGCTCTCACTGTCGGAGCCAAACCGCGGTGGCGACCAGCCCTTCGCTCCGCAACCAACGACCTTGCGCGCTCCCAACGTTACTGGGCGCCCGAGAGACGACTCGCGTATGAAAAGTGCCGTCAGAGTGAAGCTTGGTTCTCATGTCCTTGAAGTCGAGGAAGGCCCGCGTCAACGGGTATTGGCACTTATAGAATGCCTCCTTCGCCGAAAATATTAGCCGAGTGACCATGCCGCTAGCGAACTGCGGTCCGAGCGTGACCAGCTCGTCTGGGTGACAGATGCTGTCCGTGAGCTCGTCGCTCAAAGGTTCGTCCGGCTCGACGTCGATCCCAACGCCGCGATAGGCGCGTTTCGACGCCACCGCCGCTGCACAGAATGTATCGGTATGAGTGATGCTGCCCACGACCGACTCCGGCCAAAGCGGGTCACGTTGCGGGCCAGCGAGGAGGGGGAATCCCACGATTCCGAAAGCCTCGAGCGCTCTTCTGGCGCACTCGCGCCCCTTCGCGAACTCGCGTTGACGTTTTGCAACCGCGTGCTCGACGATGCGCTCTTCCTGGGCGAAAAGCCCAACCGACATCCGCCTTGGATCGCCGCAAACCACCGCAAAGTCTGACGGAAGGAGTCGTTCGATCATTGAGCGAGACGCCTTGTCACTGGCGTGTAACGTGAAAAGCGCAGAAAACCGAACGCGCCGTACAGCCCATCGTCTAACGCCTCAATCGAGCAGATGGGCGGAACTAGCCAGCGTCTTTGATGGCCTTGATTGCAGCCGATACCAATGGCCACCAATCGTTTTGCGTCTGGTTGAGCGTGCCTGTGAACACGAGCTCGCGTTCGGGCCAATAGTACATGAATGCGTTGCCGTGCCCGTCATGACCCCATAGTTGACCGGCCCGTGTTTCCAGCGCAATACGGAATAAGCCGAGCCCGTAGTCGACATCCTCGCTGTGAGTCGAGTGCCAGTTCGTCATTGCTTTCCAAGTCGACGGCTCGTGGAAGAACCCGCCACGCGTCAACCCGGCTGCGAAACGAACGAGGTCGCGCGCCGTGCTCACGAGGCCGCCCCCCGCCCAGTCCGCTGATTGACGCAGCTGATCGCTGACATCCAGTTGCCCTTCATAGCGAGCGGCGGCGCGTTTCAAGGTGGGTGGGCTCTCGTGGTAGCTGAGGAACGTCTCGTTCAGGTCGAGCCGGGTGAGGATCCGCTCGCGCAGCGCCTCATGGAAGGGTTTGCCGGTCACACGTTCGATAATAAGACCAAGTATTACGTATCCCGTGTCTGAGTAGTGATATTGCTCACCGGGACGACCGACGGGGCGCAGAGCGCGTGCGTACGAGACGAGCTCGCGCGGCTCCCACCGGCGATCCGGCGTCGTAAGAAAAGCTTGCAAGAACGCATTTTCGTCGTTGGTCACGAACGGCGGATCGGTCCAATAGTCGGGTAAACCCGCCATATGCCCGAGCAGCTGCCTCACCGTAATTTCGCTGCTGCGATCCCGACCATCTACGACCAGCAGCTTCTCGAAGACGTCCGGTGCGAGCTGAACCGCCGGTGCATCCAGAACGATAGCGTTTTCCTCGACGAGCTGGAGGACCAAGGCTGCGGTGAACGTCTTGCTGATGCTGGCAATTTCAAACGCGTCGTCGACGCGCATCGGGGTGGCCGCCTCTCGCGAGATTCGGCCGGAAGACCCCGCCCAGAGCGTTCCGCAGCCAACACGATCGATACGCAAAACTCCGGCGCCGTATCCGCGGTTCGCGGCGACCGCCTTGTCGAGCGCGGCCGCGAGCACTCGCGCAACCCCAGCCGAGACGCCAGTCGGCCGGCAACCGGGATCAGAGCTCGACGGTGGAAGCCGGTCCTTCATCGGGGCTGAATTGCAACATCCGAGCGCGACGAGCGCACACGATATGTATTGTCGCAGCCGCCAGAGCATGCGCTGTGCTTGCCACAGCCAAGCGCACGGCGCGAGCCCGCATACGCTCGCGAAACCCAAGGAACGCCAAGGCCCAACCCAGGGCATGGCGAGAGGTCTTTTTTCACGGTCTCCTTGTCTTCGGAGCATCGGGGCGTGCAGGGCTGCCGTGCCAGCGGGTGTTTGCAGGCAAGGTCTCGCCCTTCATCAAAAGCGACAGTGACCCTAGCACGGCGTCCGGTTCCATCTCGGTATCGTAGAGTACGACCGCGTCACTGCCCACGGTGCAACGGGCGCCGATGCACACGGTCGACATCTTCATGACTCGGTCTTCGAAGAGATGAGTCTGCAGAGTGCATTCGGCGTTGAGACACGCATCGTCGCCAATCGACACTAGATCGTATTCCGTCAATTCGGTTGTTCCCATGTATACGCGTCGACCAACCTTCGCACCCAGGGCGCGAAAAAACCAAGAAAGGTAAGGCGTGCCCTCCAAAAAGTCAGTCAGCAACGGTGCGGCAAGGTTCTCGTGAAGCGCGGTGATTAGCTCGCTTTTCCACACGAACGGCGACCAAAGCGGTTGTTCTCCGGCGCGATAGCGGCCAATGACAATCCACTTGCAAGCGATTACGAATCCGGCGGCGGCAAGACCGCATCCGATGAGCAGCAACGGAAACGTGGCAAGAAACAGCGCGCGCGATAAACACCTCGAAAGCAAAAGCGCCGCCTTGACGAGCAGACACGTGAGAACTACGACGCAATTAGTCGGCAAGACGACCCGCAGGAAGTCCATGGCGTAACGTTGCGCGAGCAATCGTCGCGACGGGCGGTAGGTCGTCTCAGCTGAAAAAGCCGTACTGGCCTGACGCTGTGGGAGAACCAGTGCAGGAGAGCCAACCCAGGCACTCCCATCCGCCGACGCCGGTGTTCCGCTTGGGGCTACGGAGAGGCAGCCCACGAGGCTGTTGGCACCGAGCGAAGCGCCGCCGTGGACAACCGCGCTGTTGCCGACGAAGGCACGGGCCCCAACGCGAACCTCCTCGAGCGCGATCCAACCCCGCTCGATCGTCGGCGCACCTATCGATACGCAGTCAGCAAGAAATGCGCCCTCGCCCACATCCAGTAGATCGGCGGCGCCGATCGAAACGGTCGAGACCTCCGAATTTTCACCGATTCGGACGCCAAGAAGGCGTAGCCACGGATTGAGAAAAAGAGTCGCATACAGGCCTCCGATGATATCGAGGCTCTCGGCCATCGCGCGCTCGAAGAGCCAACGCTTGAATGCGAACACTCCCCATAGCCAGTACCGCCCGGCTCGCAGCCTTCCGACGAGCGCCCACTTCACGAATACGACCTCGAGGCAGACGAGCGCGATGAACAACACCGCGACCGGGGGGGCCGCCAGCAGGTACCAAGTACCCCAGCGATGTTCAGCTGCGTAAAGCACGAGAAGGCCCGGAAGGGTGGCAACGACGACAAACCCGGGCAGCAGCGCGATGGCGACCGCGTACGCCAGGGTGACCACAGCGCGTCGCCACGGGGTGGGCCCGGCGATGGGTTGAAGAGACGCAGCGCCGGCCGGAGTCGCGGGCGACCCCTTCCAATGCTCCCGTGCCGGAACGGTTACTCCGGAAGGCAGTAAAGAAAGCTCGCCGAGGCTGGCATCGTCCTCCATCGACGCTCCGGGTGCGAGCACCGAGCGAGTTCCGACGCAGCTGCGGGCGCCCAAACTTAGCGGCCGGATCACGAGCTCTCCGTCCTCTATCGTAAAGCCGGTAAGGGATGCGTCGGCCCCGATCGCGGCGTCGTCGCCGATAGTGACGACGTCGAAGCATAGAAGACTATCGGACGCCAAATGTACGTCGCGACCGATCCTGGCCCCGAGCAGGCGATAGTAAAAGCAGAGAAGCGGTGTACCGACCAATAGCGAAGTCGGGGCCATGGCAAACAATCGTTCCACGAGCCAGAAGCGGAAATAGTAAAAGCCAAACAGCGGGTACCGCCCGGCTCGGTATCGCCCAATGACTAGCCATTTGGCCACTAACGCGAGTATTAGAATCAGTGGGTAAACCGCAAACAGCACCGCCGTCGCTCCGACGAGACAGGGTATGACTGCCACTCCCAGGCTATGCAGCCACGCGTACACCAAATAGGGTGTCAACCATTGCATTGCGTGAACGGCGAATAGCCCATACGCGCCCACGAGCTGTGCGGCGCTGCATAGCCGGTATGACCACCACGGCTTCGCCTTCGATGCCGGGGCGATTTCGTCTACTGCGGCCTGCTCATTACTCGTCAATTTGGAAGCAAGGCTTGCGACGGTACGGCGCTCGTACACATCGAGAACGGACAGGTGAGCGAGCTCAGGCTCTCGTCGTAGTCGCGAGACCATCTGCGCGACTAAAAGCGAGTGCCCTCCCAAATTGAAGAAATCCTCGTCGTTTCGCACTTGCGTGACGCCGAGCACGTCCGCCCAGACCGCCGCGATCTTTGCTTCCAAAGGCGAGCGTGGCGGAGAGCTCTCCCGTAGCGACGGGGCGGAGCGGCGGCTTGGTTGCGGCAAGGCGCGCTTGTCGACCTTGCCGCTCGGAAGCCGCGGAAGAGTGCTGAGCAGCACGATGTGAGCTGGCACCATGTAGGGCGGCATCCTGGCGCTCAATGCCACTTTCAAGCTTTCTTCGGTGAGCGCGCCGCGCGGGACGACGTACGCCACTAGCTGCTTCATCCCGAGTGGACCTTCGCGGACCGTTGCCACCGCGCCTGCTACCTCGCTCTGAGCCAGCAACGCCGCCTCGACTTCTCCCAGCTCGATGCGGTAGCCGCGCAACTTGATCTGGTCGTCGATTCTTCCAACGAACTGCAGCTCACCGTTGTCTCCGAACTGACCGAGATCGCCAGTGCGATATAGCCGAGCCGGTGCCACTGCGCGCGCGCCGAAGCGGTTCTGCACGAAGCGAGCTGCCGTAAGCGTCTCCATTCCGAGGTAACCGCGCGCGACGCCAATGCCGCCGATACAGATCTCACCGGCGATGCCTTCAGGGGCTAGCTCGCCCATCTCGTCCAGAATGTAGAGCGCGTAGTTGGGTATCGGTCGACCGAGAGTCACTGGGGTGTGCGCTCGCAGGCGGCTGCACGTTGCAATGACGGTCGTCTCGGTGGGCCCGTAGGTGTTCCACACTTCACGTGCGCTCGTCGCCCAACGGTCGGCGAGCGTCGACGGGCACGCCTCGCCGCCAAGGATGAGGAGCCGAACCCCCGGCAAGTCGCCATCGACGAGCGAAAGGAGAGTCGGCACCGTCGAGAACACCGTCACTCGTGCTTCCCTCAGAAACGCGGGCAGATCGGCGAGCAGTACGTCCTTGCTGCCGACGACCAACGTTGCGCCGCCGGCGAATGCGAGCCAAATCTCTTCGACGGCGGCGTCGAACGCGACGGAAAACCCCTGAAATACACGGTCCTCGGGGCGTATGCCGAAGAGGCACTGCTCGACGCGCGCCAAGTGCACCACGCTCTGATGCTCGACAATCACGCCCTTCGGCGCGCCGCTCGACCCAGATGTGTAAATCAGGTAGCAAGGATCGCTGGGCGTAGCGCGTCGCGGTATTGGGGACTTCGCGGAGCCTACTGCGCTCCAGTCCTCGTGGACGGAAAAGACTGGGCACGGGCACTCGTCTCGGGAGGGTGCGAGCGATGGCACGCCGAGCAGCGCGCGGGCGCCGCAGTCGCCCAACACGTAACTGACGCGCTCGAGCGGCGTTTCAGGATCGATCGGAACGTACGCTGCGCCGGCCTTCAAGATACCAAGCATGGCTACGTAGACGTCGCTCGAGCGCGGAAGCTGAAAAGCGACGAAATCACCGGCGCCGATACCTTGGCTGCGAAGCCCCGCGGCCAGGCCTGAAGCGCGGGCGTCTAGCTCAGCATAGGTCAGCCGCTCGCCTCGCCATTCGACCGCAATCGCGTGCGGGCTCTCCGCCACCCGCAGCTCGAACAGCTCGTGCAATACCCCGGGCGCCGCGAGCTCAGGAATGACCTCTGAGCGCGAGAGCTGCACGAGGAGACGATCTCGCTCGCTGGGGTCGAGCAGGCGCGCCTCACGCACCGTCGTCCGAGGAGAGTACGTAATTTGCCCGATGATTTTGCGAAAGTGCCGATCGATGCGGGACAAGGCGTCCGGAACTGCAAACAGCCCGTTCACGGCTGACTCTCCCCTTTCGACTCTCATCGAGGCCAGTCGGACGCGGAGCGAAACGCTAGCTCCGGTCTCGCCCTCGCCGCCGCGCCAGGCCATATCGATATATGCGCCGTCAGCGAGCACGCCTGCATTCAGTTGACCATGAATCTCGTCGCACAGCTCCCCGACGGGCTTGTCGGCGACTCGCGTCAAATGCACATCCGTCACCCCGTCGACCTGCACGGCGATCGATTCGTCGCGCGTGTAACGCATGAGCAGCACCGCAAGCGCCGTCACCGCACGGGCACGAAGGGTGAGTGACGCAAGCGCGAATTGCGAAAAGCCGTCACCATGTGCCGCGCTGATGTGCGAATTTAGCATCACAAGCCAAGCTCTCCGCCGAGCGTCAGGCCGACGTTCGCTAGTGTTTTTTGCCGCCCAACGGCGAGGCTATTGGCGAGCAGGGCGCTCGCTTCCGAGTGGAGCGCGATGTAAAATACGTCGTTGAGATCGAGCTGCACGTTCGCTCCAACGCCTGCCACGTCGAGCTTCGCAACGCGCGTGTCGAAGTAGACGGCGTTGTAGGCAGCATTGGCGGCGGCGATCTCACCCCGCGCTTTGAAGGACCAGCGGCGACCAACCTTACGAGCCCACGCCGCGCCGACTGTGCCGAAATAGGCGCCCGGGGTATGTATGACGTCGAGGTAGTTGCTCGATACAAGCTGGAGCTGTCCGAACGTCAGCGTTGCGTCGAGCGAGGCCTCCCCAGTGGGTGGCGAAAGCGATTCGCCACGTGTGCCGTAATAAACAAGGCCCGGCTCGAGAGTGATGCGCTTCCACTCCAGTGTGTAGGTCAACGCCGGCACGAGGGCGCTCAGCCGCTTTGGGGCTTCTCCGGTCAGCATCACGTTTGCCCAAAGGACCGCATTCAGTCCCCAGGCCGTCGCCCACGCAGACGGCTGAACTACGGGGTTTTTGCTCAAACTCAAGCCACGCCAAATATAGTGAGAGTTGAGATCCGCTTCGGCGCCCAGCGTGAAGTCAGAATCGGTGTCGTCGCTCTTGTCGGCGTCGTCGCTCTTGTCGGCGTCGTCGCTCTTGTCGGTGTCATCGCTCTTGTCGGCGTCGTCGCTCTTGTCGGCGTCGTCGCTCTTGTCGGCGTCGTCGCTCTTGTCGGTGTCGTCGCTCTTGTCGGCGTCGTCGCTCTTGTCGGCGTCGTCGCTCTTGTCAGTGGCGTCTTTATCCGCAGCTTTGTCGCGCGGACGTTGATTTGCCGTTTTTGCTGCGGGTTGAGGGCGCGCCGGTACTCCGGCCGCAAACGCATCGCTGCTCGTCACATGAATCAGGGCGATCGCGACGCACGCGGTGCTGCAACCGATCAGGAAACGGCTACGTGAGCACGTGACGACCGAGTGGGTCGACGTGGACCTCAGTTTACGTGCCCACTCGTGTTGCGACTCGCATCGCCTCGTTTCCAACGACCGCTTGCCAAGCACCGAGCTCGAATCGCAACGACTGAGGTCTGGTGTTTTCACGCCTGGCGCGCACCCCAACGCAATTGTCCTGCAACGCTGTCCCGCCGCAAAAACGTTGCTGTGAAGCGGCCGTTACTGCTGGAGTCAAAATAGAAAAAACGCATCGGTGAGCAAGCCGAGAAACGACAGAGAATCGATCGAGAAACGTGTGGCCTGGGTCTTCAGTAAACTTTGGCGTCAAGGCCAGGCAATAAATCGCGCCGGCGCAACCTGCCCCGCACGGGAAACAAGACTCTAGAACTAACGTCGATGTGTATCAGGCTCGAACGCCGGGATAAGCGCTCACCCAGCAAGGAGACGCCCGCCAGCGCGCCGTCGGAACGGAGGCGTAGCTTTTCGCCCCGACCCATTATGACTTAAGCCACAGTGTGGGTTGCGCGGCGACCGGCTCAACCAAGGCTTCTTCCGATCTCTCTCGTCGAGTACGCGCGGGCGTTCACTGCTGTGCGCTGATGTGGCAGTCCCGGCCCTGAGCGAATGAGGCTCTGATGGTAGCGCAACCGCTTTCGGGGTCTGCGCCGAGCTGGGTACAGGTGCCCGCCTTCGCGAAGGCGCTGCCAAGCCAATTGGGGCGACAAGAGTGATGTTTTCAATTCCCGTACAGCTCGTTCGCTTTGAACTTCATTGCTCCGCTCTGGCGCCGATTTTCGCGGGTTGAGCGGTTGGGGATCATGGTCATGAGGCTCGGCGCGTCCGTCGCAGCCTTCGGCGTCTGGCTTCCGCTTCTAGCGCAGGCGTGAAAGGGACGCCGAAGGCTGCGACGGACTCTCCGTCACGCGTGACCATCAATGAACGCCATCCAGTAACGGTTCTCGACTACTGCTTCGACGATCGTGGCACTCACGGTTCGAGTGAGGGTGAGCCGTTCGGCTCTTGTCGGTGGCAGCGCCCACGCGGGGCGTTCCCCGAGCGGTAAGCCGCCTTGCAGGAGCTCACGGACGCCAAGCGAGTGCACCAGTAATTCGAGCGAGCAAGAACGGACGCGGCCGATTGCGGGATGAACCGCATCGATTCAGGGAGGGGTGCCGGCGCGAAATGACCACGCTGTCCGGATCCGCGAGCGTCACCCGCAGGTTCTGCGTAGTATAAGCCTCATGGCGTCGTCGTCGTTCAACCGCCGAGCCATCGATTCCCTCGCTCCGAACGCGCGGGCAGATACGTGATCAGCGAGTGGCACGGTTGATTGTCGCTCGTGATATAGCCTGCCGGTGAGTGTGTTTTCACGAATCAGTGCGGGACTATTGATCGAGCTATTTGGCGCGGCCGTACTCCCCTTCGCATGTTCGCCCGAAGACTTCGCGTGCGAGGGTGAGACGAGCCCTTGCACGATATTGGACGAAGCCAGCTGCTCGACCGATTCCGATGGGCGCTGCCACTGGGCGCCTGCCTGCGAGGCAGATTGCCTGAGCGCGGACTCCACTACGTGCCAAACCAGCGACAAGCAGAAGCTGTGCTACCTGGCTTACACCAAACAGTGCGTGCCACGCGACGGCAACCCATGCATGGCACTCACGCAGGCGGGCTGCCGCGCAATGCCCGGCTGCCGATGGGCGAACGCCTGCAACGGCAGTTTGCCGTGCTCGGCGCTCAGCAATGAGCATGAGTGCAATCGGCGGTTGCAGTGCTCATGGCAGCCCGCGTCGCGGTAGGTCAACCGGCGCGGTGGTCGCGCGGGGCGCGAGCCAACTTACGAGCCGTCGGTACTCAGGCCGCTATCTTGTCAACGCTCTATCCGTTTCTGCGACGCCGCACGTCCAGCCATCGCCACGAGCAACCGCGCGGAGCTGCCTTGGCGGCGGTGTCACTGCACCGCGTCGAGATGCTCGTTCAAGATCCGCTCGAGCTGCGTCCCCATCGTCATCTTGTGCACACGCAAGTAACCGATCGTTCGTTTTAGGCTTTGCCTCTAGCTTGCCGCACCCCTTCGGCGGTCCGAGCTCGGTGCGCGCGCCCGCATTCGACTGAGCTGGGTACGCCGGCCGCGGACAAGCGCGAGCAGGCCAAGTAAAGTCCAGGTCGCCGGTAGGCCCAACGAGCGCGGCGGCATGCTGCAGCTGCATCCGCTCGAATCACTCGCTGAAGGCGTCGAGCCAACCGGCATGGATGGCTCACCGCCGACCGCGACCGCGACCGAACCAGCCGTAGCCCCCGCGACGCCCACACCGATGGCGGCGCCCGCACCCCCGGCGCTCGGGGCCGCGCCCGCGCT
>CAHJWM010000090.1 GCA_903642325.1 Myxococcales bacterium
CCCGGGACCCTCAACGCCGGACGCGGCGCCAAGGCGCGCCGCGCGCGGCGGAGGGTCCTGCGGCCGTGTGTTGCCGAGCCGTTGTTCTTGCGCCATTGGGCTCGCGAACGCCGCAAACGGGTGTGCCCGATTCAAAGGCGCGTTGTCCAGTTCCTGTCCGGTCCCGCACACCGTGCACGCTTAGCAATCGCACCAAGCCGCCGACCGTTTCTGTGCTACTCTGGTAGCATCATGAAGAAGCGCGAGGGCATCACCGAAAAGATCAGCATCTCGCTGAGTCGGAGCGATCTAGCTTCGCTAAGAAAACGTGCCAAACGCCTCTATGCTGGCAACGTATCCGCGGTCATTTCCGAGCTTGCCGCTGACGCGGCATTGCTCGAGGGGATGCACGAATTGGTCAACTGGTTGGGAGGGCCGTCGCTGACCGACAACGAACGAAAGGCGATCGATCGCGAATGGTCGGGTCAGCCTCGTGTTCCAAAGCGGGCTCGGAAGAGCCAGAAGGCCGCGTGAAAAACGGCATTACGTTCGACACGGGAGCGCTGATCGCGCTCGAACGACGAGGACAGCGCGCCCGGAAGGTTTTGGAGCGGGCGACAGAGCAAAAGGTTCGCATCACGGTTCCGGCAGCCGTCATCACCGAGTGGTGGCGTAGTCGAAATGACGTCCGGGAGCGCATCCTTGCGGGCGTTCGGGTGGAGCCTCTCTCGGAGAGCCTCGCGAAGGTCGCCGGCGGAGCGCTCGCTGCCATAGAGGGAGCCACCCCGATTGACGCGATCGTCATGGCCTCCGCGGCTCAGCGTGGAGACGTCGTCTACACCACGGACGTTTCGGATCTCGCCAAGCTTGCTGGCTATTTCCGGGCGGTTCGCGTGCTTAGCATCAGCTAACAGCCTAGGCGTCAGCAAGAAATTCAGCGCCCCCAGTGGATTCGAAGGGTTGCTCCTCGCCGTGTGCGTCGTGGTGCGGCCGGTCGTGCTCGCGCTTTCGGCGCTGCGCGCGCCCGGGACGCTCAACGCCGGACGCGGCGCCAGGGCGCGCCGCGCGCGGCGGAGGGTCCGACGGCTGCGTCTTCGCGGAGCTGTTGGTGCTTTCCGGGTCCGTGTCGAAGATCTCTTTACCGAAAAGACCTCACTCCCGCGCCCCAGCGGACCAGTCGGCAAGGTCAGGAAGCTGTTCGACGAGGTCGCCAAGCTCCCCCGCCGTCAGCAGGACAAAATCGTCGAGTTCCTCGCTCCCATCATCGAGGACTTCAAACGCAGGGCGAGTTAGCCCGTCACAATGGTTGCACGGGATGTAATGCCAACGAGGACCGTCTGCGCCAATCCCGAATTATTCACTAACAAATCTCGAGCGGGTTACCGCAGTGCCATCGTGGCTCAATACGCACATTGAGCGCGTCATGATGTGACTAGCAAGCGTCACGTAGTCTTTCTTTTCGTCGCGAGAGACGAGCAAACCAGCGGCACGAGCACGTTGCGCAACACTTCCCCTTGAAATACCCACAGACTGGCTGTCACAAAACTTTCTGAGTGGGCGATCTTCATTCCAACGCACCATCATAAATACGAGAAGCCCAATCGCGACGATCGCGCACGCCTTTCCTATCAGCCCGAACACAAATCTTCTAAATAGCCTCGGCATTCAAATTTCATTCGAGCGTCGTGAGCTGTCCGTGAGTCGCGGCCGACGCGCAACGAAGAGTGCAATCAGTATCAGGATCATCCCCAAAATCCCGCCCGCAGGCGTTGTTGCTGTCGTCCATCGACGTCGCCGCTGGGTTGGGATCCCGATCGTGCGGGTTGTGTTCGTGAAACCAGCCTAAGAACTGCGGGACTGTCGTGCCGTAGCGCTGGGTCAATGTGCAACTCGCGAGACAATGTCGATACGCATCACCGGGACCATCCTCACCTCCGTTGGGTTGGCCAAAGAGTTTTTGGGCACTGCTTGCAGCGTCCCAGCTGTCCTGCACGGGTGCGATAACATTGTCAATTAGCCAGTCCCCAACCGACTCGAGACCATTCGGGTCCGTGCGATTCACTGGATCGTTCCCGACGTAGACGTACAGATTCGCCTGCCCGCCGTTGAAGAGGATCGGATCCTTGCCAATCCACCTGCCGACAACCGGATCATAATCCCTTGCGCCGAATCGCACGAGTCCCGTGTCCGGATCGTACAACCCGCCCGCGAATCCAAAGGGCGTGTATCCCTGGTTCGTGTCTTCGAGCACGTTGCCGAATTCGTCGTGCCGCATGCGCTGGGTCACTGCGCCGCTTGCTGCGTTGACGACGAGTCGCGGTGAGCCGAGTTGATCACTGAGAATGCGATATTCGACGCCGGATTCGACCAGATAGTCTGGGGTGTTTTTGCCGGAGGCGTAAACGAACTGCTTCTGGACATTGAAGGAGCCGTCGAGCTCCGCTTCCGGGTGAAGTTGATCACGATAGACCCAAGCCTTGATCAGCGTGCCGTTTTTCTTTTTGCCCACGCGGCGATTCTTGCCATCCACCAGGTAGTCGATTGTGTCGTTACTTGGCAGAGTGACATGCGTCAGATTTCCAAACGCATCATATTCGTATTTGGTTACGCCGCCATCCGCACCGTTCGTTTTGGTCTTCAGTTCGCCGTTTGTCGTGTAGGTGTAGGTGTAAGTGCCGTACGTTACCAAGCGATCTTGATTGTCGTAAGTCGCGGTGAGCGTTTGGGTCGGAGTGGCAGCGCTCAGGCGATTGCCGTTTGCGTCGTATTCGTAGGTGGTGGTTTGGGAGCCGGTCACGGTGTGCAGGCGTCCACGCGCGTCGTACGTGTAATCGGTGGGCGTCGTGCTGCCTTGCAGCGTCTCGGTTTTTCGCAGAATCCGGCCGAGTGCGTCCCGATGGTGCGCGACACTGTCGTCGTAGGTTTCGGAGTAAAGCGCAGTTGGGCCGCTCGACGCAGACTCGGTCGCTGGCTCACCAAAGGAGTTGTACGTCAACGAATCGGTCACGGTGCGTAGCGAGCTGCCACTGAGGAAACCATTACTTAGGCTCCAAGTGAGCGTCATCGCGTCGGCGCTCGCCGGAGAGCACGTCGTTGCTGAGGCGCACGTCAACAAGCCGTCGCTATCGTAGCCATAGAAAATCTGGGGGTTGGCTGAAGCCGATGCGCCGATAACGCCCTCCTGCTTGATTCGAAAGTCATTGTTGAATATCCAGCTGATGGCGCCGCTTGCGCCCCCGCTCCACTGCGCATGACTCAGCAAGCTGCCATCGTATTGAAAATCGAGCGAGACGTCGTCTGCAGAACTCCTGATGTTACTGACACGCCCTGGCGCGCAGCCGGTGGTGGTGCAGCTCGCACCAAAGTAGCTATTGGTGATCGTGGCGGTGGAGGTGGTGGTGTTCGTGTTGTTAACTGAGGTTACCGTGACCGGGCGGCCGAAAATATCGTAGCTATAGACGAGCACCATTCCATCGGGGCGAGTCACCGTTGTAAGGTTACGGTCGAGGTCGTAGTCGTAAGTAGTATCGGGGCTGGCGGCGCTGGTCAGAGCGGGCGGCTCATACGCCCCTACGAGGTTGACTGCCGTGTAACTCAGCTGATGCTCATGGTTCGTCGGCGGAGTCACTGACGTCAAATTACCGAGAAGGTCCCATCCAAGCCCTGTGACGTCAACGCCATTGACGGTCTCGCTGAGCTCTCGACCAAAGGCGTCACGGGTGTACGTCGTCGATTGCGACAACGCGTCGGTGACGGTCTGCAGATAACCGTTCGCGTTACCCCGCGTTTGGAAGTACGAAAAACTCTGACTCCGTGCGCCCTGAGTGACCGAACTGAGCCGACCGTAGTCATCGAACATAGTTGCGCGGGCAGAGACACCGGGCACAGCAAAATTCGTTGGTCGACCGGCGCCGTCCACCACAAGCGTCGTTTGCCGACCGAGCGGGCTCGTCGAGGTCCAGGTGCGAGTCGCGACGTTGAAAGTCCGCGACCAAGCGTTCCCGTTCAAGTTCGTTATTTCGGTGAACGTCGCGAGGCTGTTTCCCGACTGAGTAGTGCTTCGCGACACGGTTTGTGTCAGAACCGGGGAAGCAATAGACGGACCCGGAGGCGGTAAGGTCGTGGTTACCGATAAGCTCGGCGCTAGCATACCGTAACGCGGGTCCGGGATTTGTTTGGTCGTTGTCAGGGTTCCGTCGGGCATAACGGAAGTCGTCACGCCAGCGGGCGTGAACTGAAAGCTGGTCGTGAGGCCCGTCGGCGCGGTGTTGAACCGCGAAAAATTGCTGCCCGCGGTGGTCGCCGTGGTGAAGCTGGAAGACTTATCCAGCGCGCTCGTCGAAGTCACCGTGAACCCGGACTGCGAGTCCGTACGGATGAGCTTTTTCGAGCCGCCTGCTGCATCGTCGTCCTCGCTCAAACGTCCAAAAGAGTCATAGAAATATTGCGACAATCCGTAATTCGCATCCGTCTTCGTAGCCATCAAACCGTAGGCCTCATAGGTGAAAGCGGTGACGCCACCCGCGGGATCGGTGACGCTCTTGAGATATCCATTCTCGTTGACGGCGAGCGTCGTTGTCTGACCGAAGGGCCCGACGATGGTTGTCGGAACGCCGTTCGGGTCATGGTTGAAGTGCGTGACACGGCCGTCCGCATCAGTGATCAGGCCGAGTCGGCCCGCGCTGTCATAACCGAACGTGAGTAGTGCCGCTCCCGTAAGCGCGTTCAGTGTTTGTATGTGACGCCCGTGGGCGTCGAACGCCTTCAACTCGCGCCCGTCCGCCGATGGGAATTTGAAGACGTTGCTGCCGCCCGAGAAGGCGACGAGCGCGGCCCCAACGCGCCGGACGCGGTTGTCTGCCGTGCACGCCATCAAAAGACTTCCGTCCGGAGCGAAGCGAACGCCCTGGGTCGAGCCGAAGGTGGCTGATGCTGCGAGCCCGTTGTCACCCGAGTACGTGGCGTTTCCAGCGACGCCGGCGAGGGTGAAGATCGTGCCGTTCGGAGCGACGAGGCGAACGGTGTTGTTTTGATCGACAATCGCGAGCGCGCCATCGGTGCGCAGGGCGATGTCGGTAGGCCCGTGCAAGAGCGCACTGCGTGAGTCACCTCCGTCGCCACGGTATCCCTGAAGTGGAGGAGCGCCCGCGAACCCATAAATCAGGCCGTCCCGACCAACTCGTCGCACGACGTTGGCACTCTGTTCGACAACGAAGAAAGAACCGTCGAGTCCAACACGGACACGGCTCGGACTAGCTAGGCCGGCTCCGATCGCCGGCCCGTAGCTGCCGCTGGAAGTCGCCCCGCCATTTCCAGCTACCGTCCGGACGACGCCATCGGGAGCAACAGTGCGAATTCGATTATTTCCTGTATCTGCGATGTAGATGATGCCGTCAGCGCCGACATCGACACCAGAGGGACTCTGAAAGGTCGCGCGCAGGGCACTCCCGCCGTCACCGGTAAATGATCCCGAACCCGTGCCAGTCGGTCCCGATCCCGCAACGGTCTGAATGACACCGCTCATTCCGACTCGCCGCACACGCTGGTTCAGCGTATCCGCAATGTAGAGACTGCCGTCGGGGCCGATGCTCAAGTCGTTTGGATTGTGGAGCTGTGCAGATGTCGCTGCTCCCCCGTCGCCGGAAAACCCAGCACTGCCACATTGACCGGCAAACGAATGAATCATTCCAGCTTTGTCAACCCTACGAACGCAGCTGTGGCCGTCGGAAATATAGATACTCGAGTCACCGCCAATGGCAATTGCGGCCGGCGAGCTTACAACTGCCGAGGTCGCCGCTCCGCCGTCACCGCTCGCGGCGCCAGGACCGCCAGTACCCGCGATGGTTTGGATCACTGGAGGTATGTCGATCAGCGTTTGGTTATCACCATTGCCAAGTCGGAGGGCTCGCCCTGAGATGTCGTACACGTCCAATGCGTCCAAGGACCAGCCACCCAAACCCAAGGGCTGAGCATCCCAATTTCCAATGACGCCAGTCCACGTTTTGGAAATTGTATAAGGCCGAGACGCCACGCTGTTGGCTAACAATGCCCCATTCCCGACGAGTCCAAACGCTTGGCTGTCGCGATAAACGCCGCGAAATTGATTGTTCGTCAGGACGGCAATGGGCTGTGCGCCCTGTAGCAGGCGCCCGTACGCGTCCGCGCCGTCCCACGTGTAGGTGAGCGTTTGGTTCGCCGAAGAGCCAAATGTTTGCTTGAAGACGCGACCGGCTATGCTGACTTCCACGTTGAGACCGAGTAGTCCCGGTGGCGGGTTGGCACTCGTTAGTGGGATATTGAGCTCGGCCCGTCGTCCACGTTGGCGATCGCTTTCGTAGTGCAGTGCGTAAGGCGTTCCGGCGATTGCGAGATCTTCGCCGAGCGATTGCCGTTGGCATCGGATCGTCGATGCGTTCGGTTGCTCGCAACCTCCCGGGCCGTCTCCCGTCGGGGAGCTCGGCGGCGGTGGCGGCGGGTCGTCGCATTTGCTGGGTGTGTCACCGATTGTACAAGTGCCTGAGCCAAGGCCTTCTCCCGGATCTCTCTGAAGTGAATAATACGGCGGACAACAAACGAACCAGCAGTCCGCAGGCTCTGGAGCCGGCTGCCCGCAACCCGCGAATTCCAGGGTCCCGTGCGTGTACGGGCAAGGAGAATGTTCGCTACAAGGCCATTCGCAACTTTGAGAGTGTAGAGCCGTCTTACAAGGAACGGCCGTTCCTAAAGGGTCGTGACAGACGGGTGGCGCGCAGCCTGCCGCCGGCTGCTCAGGACCGTCGTCCCACCCGAACCCATGTGACGAAAAATGTGCGATCGGAACACGCCAAAGCACCTGTCCTGTCGAGTATAACCCCGCCAGGTGCGCGCGTTCTTGATCGGTGATGCCGAGAGCGGTTAGCGCACTGCCAGTGTCGGCCGTCTCATCGCCGTCGATATCGAGTTTAGCTTCATGTTCTGTCACACTGATAATTTTAACGACGACGCCATTGCTCGCGGGGACCCAAGAGCCCAGTGAAGCGCTATAAAAGCCGTGCGGAATCTGGGCGCCGACCGGAAGGCCAAGAAAATTCTCGACATAGAAAGGTAGTGATTGAGAAAAATCCACCTCGGTTGCGCCTGCAGCCTGCGCTTCGTCAGAGCTCAGCTCGACGGCATACGCTTGGCCCATCGCTGAAGGAAGCGTCCCTGGCAACGCATTTGGACCGGCGGCCGTGTAATCGGTCGCGCGGAACTGCATGGCCACAAGACTGGCGGTGCTTCCGTCTGGAAGCGCCATAGTAGCCAGCGTGCCAGCTGGAACGAACAGCGTAGCCCGGCGCGTGCTCAAGCCATCGCTGCTCGTAGACCCCCGAGCGACCTGAGTGTCCGATTGCGAACCGGACAAGTCAAGCGACGTAACTTGCATATCGGGCTCGACCAACGCCACGTCGCTCACCGTCACATAGTCTTGTAGGGGCGCCTGAATCGTCCTTTCGGCCGGTAAGTACCGAGGTAACGTAAACCGAAGCCTGAGCGCCTGCCCGCCGTTTACGGCCATATCAAAGCCGCCGTTTCCCTGGGTGATCGTGGCGCCGAACTCTGGGTGATCAACGACGACGACTGAAACCCCGGGTAGCGGCGCGCCTAAATGATCGTAGACGTGTCCGCGAACCACCGCGACGGTTACCGGATCGATCGTCGCTCCGCCAACACCAGTTTGGATCGGGACGATTCCCGAATATAAAAAAACGGCGGCATCCGCCAAAACCGTACTGACCGTGCGATCGAGGGCGGAACATTCGTGGTGGATCACGCCCTGCGTCGCAGTGCACGTATCGAGAGTGCATACGTTTCCATCTTCGACAGCGGCCGGCGGTCCCGTCTGACACGTGCCCGAGTGGCAGATGTCGATTAGACAAAGGTTATCGATCGTGCACGGAAATCCGTCCGGCAATACAGAGTGTAAAACGTTACCCGTCGCCGGATCGCAGATATCCGTGGTGCAGGAATTTCCGTCGTCCATTACCGGAATGGGTGGGTCAACGACACACTGGCCCGTGCCATCGCAAGTTTTGACGCCGGTGCAGGCGTTGTTGTCGCTGCAGCTCGTGCCGACTAGCGACGCCGTATGAGTCACCACGCCGGTCAGTGGATTACATGAATCCTCAGTGCAAGGGTTTCCGTCGTAGGTGTTAACCGCTACGCCCGCGGCGCACTGACCAGCGCCGTCACATGATTCAGAGCCGTTGCAGAGGTTTCCATCCGAGCAACCGGTACCGGCCGCGTATGGCTCGTTAGTTACGACGCCAGTGGCAGGAGCACAGGAATCGAGTGTGCACATCTTACCGTCGTCGACACTCTTACCAATGCAATGATTTCGCTTACAGATCGAGCTTTGGTAGCAATAAGCGCCAGCCGAGCACATCGTGTCGTTTCTGCAATTTTCGTAACAGCTACCGTCCGTCGCAGCATAGAGCCCGCACGGCCCGTCGCTCTCGTTGGGCAATTCGTCAGGGAATATACAGTGTTCTCCGTTGCAGCCGATCCCCGGAGCACACTCAATCTCATCTCGACACCAGTCGTAGCAAGTGCCGTTCCTTTCGTCGCAGGCGTAGATTCCGCAATCTCCGCACAGAGAATGAGTTGAGCGTTGCACAAAGGTTTCGTTTGGGGCGCTGCCGCATCCCACGAGCAGCAACAGCACACCACCCCAACCGATACCCTTCAACATGAGACCTCTCGCGGTTTGTTTGCCGAAGGACCGCCCCCTTACGCCTGGCCGAAGATATGCTCGTTGTACAGAGCGCGATGGAAGCTGTCAAGATGGGCCGTTAGGCGAGCCGCGTCACCGGTGCGCCGACCACCGTTGCGGAGAAAGACGCACCGTCAACGTCGGACCGACGACCACCGCTCCGACACGAACCGCAAGCACGCGAAATCGCGCACGCGCTGGGTTCTTACGGCGGCACCCCCTACACGGCTGCGACCCTACGAGCGGCGTCTCAGCGCGCGCCGCCCAATCACGATGACAACCACTTCGCACCCGCGCAGCCGCTGCTTTGCCAGGCGCACTAGCCCTCAGGAGATATGAGTATCTCGATCGCTTCGCGCTCAGCCCTTGAAAGGGCGCTGGTACCTGGTGGCGCGCGTGGCGCGGGAACGGCCGGCCCGGGTGTGTCCATCGCCCGGCCGACCACTCGCGAGCGAATCTGCCAATCTTTGGACTGCAGCAAACGCGTCGCCCGGGGACGCGGTGTCCGGTAACTTGAGGGCCTTGATCACTGCGGCCAAAAGAGCCGACGGGTCTTGCGGCGACTCGCCCGCGTCCAAGGCGCGAAGCGACAGCTGCACCAAGTTGAGCGGCGTAAGATTGTGCTTGGCGGCGGCACGCCGGACCGAGAGCAACTGGGAGCGCGAGATAGTTTTGGGCGTGCTCGAGGGTTCGTCGTAAGGCGCTGGCGGGGCCAAGCACGTCGCGGCTGGTCGTGACGGCAAATTCGAGAGCATTAGTAGCTCTGTCAGGACCCCGCCGGTGGTGAGCTTGCGATGCGCCATGTGTCTACACATGGCTTGTCCCACCCGTCGTGCAAATTGGATCCGGTGTTTGACGTACACCGATCGACGGCAAGCGGCAGATCGTGGTGAATAAAATCGCACGTGCGATGCGGTGCATCTAAAGTGGCTGCGTTTGCGATCGGGATTGAATCGACAGCGTTTTTCCAATGCTTGCCAGCGATCCAAGGAATACTGCGAGTTGCCCAGGCACAGGCTCGAGGCGCAAGCCCGCGCGCAACGGACTCCGCGGAAAGATGGCCGACCGTCACGGCGATTACTTTGCGCTGACCGAAGAAGCGCGGCGGTTGGCATTTGCCTTCGGGTTGCCGTGCGTTACCGGACCGGCGCAAGCTCGTGAAGGCGGTGCCGAGCGACGCGGTCGCCGATGATGGCGCCGAGGTCACAGCGTTTCGCCGCGTTATGGGCTTGCGCTTCGCGCATCACGAGCGCTCCCTGCGGGTGAGCGCGACACTTATTGATTGGCTAGGATGAGACGGTCAGCCTACCGGGCGGGTCTAAGTCATCCAAAGCCACCTCAGTCAGCGACCGGCAGAGGCCCCATTTGAACCCGATGCTCGTGGCATGCGGGTCTCTTTGGACGAGCACACGAGCTAAGTGTTGGTTTACCTAAGCGGTTTTACGCGCAGTCATCCGTCCGCGACGGTTCGCGCCGGTTTCGGACGGGCCGCGCTGGCGCGTGCCTCAACACGTGGCCGTTGTACCACGCGGCCGCCGTGAGCGTCCCGGTGGGCCTGTCTGCGTCGGACTTCGGCAGTTTCGATCGCGGTGGCGGCGTGCTGCAGAGCACGTTCAAAGGCTGGCCCGTGTACACCTACTTGGGTGATGCCGCGCCGGGTGACGTCAACGGAGACGGCACCGCCTTGAAGTGGTTCGCAACGAAGCTGCCCTTCGTCGCCCCGCAGTGACGCGCTAGGCGTCGCCGAGGGCTTGGTGTTTTCCCAAGCCCTCGGTGCGCTGTCTTCCGACACAGCGGTTCTTCGGCACCCGCTAGGGCGAAGCGTCGCGCTTGGCGAAGAGGCTCTCCATCTCCGCCATGTTCTCGGTTCCCCAGGTGCACAGCGGCACGATCGCGTCCGCCAAGCTGCGACCGAACGCGGTCAGCGCGTAGTCCACACGCGGCGGCACCTCTTTGTAGTCAGTCCGCGCCAGCACGCGATCGGCCTCCAGCTCTTTCAATTGCTCGATCAGCACCTTGTCACTAACGCCCGGGATCGCGCGCTTGAGCTCGCCGTAGCGCTTCGGGCCGTCGAGCAGGAAGTACAGGATCAGCGGCTTCCACTTGCCCGAGATGATGCGCAGCGTGAAGGCGAGCCCTTGAGAGAATCGCCCGCCGCAACTCTCAGAACTCTCAGAACAGTCAGTCATTCTTTGATACTTACCAAAAGGTGCATACTTGTCCTTAAGTTATCAGCACTGCATGCATGTCCTCAGCTAAGCAGTTGCCGGCTTCCGCGCAACTCCAATGAAGGACGCATGACATGAACAGACTGAATGGAAAGACCGCCGTGATCACCGGCGGCGCTACCGGCATCGGCCGCGCCGCGGCAAAGCGCTACATCGAGGAGGGCGCCTTCGTCTTCATCTTCGGCCGCCGGCAGGAAGCGCTCGACGCCGCGCTGGCCGAGCTCGGGCCCAATGCCCGCGCGGTGAAGGGCTCAGTCTCCGATCCGGCGGACCTGGACCGACTGTACGCAGCGGTGAAGGCCGAGCGCGGAACGCTGGACATCGTCTTCGCCAATGCTGGCGCAGGCAGCCAGCTTGCGCTCGGCAAGATCACCGCCGAGCACATCGACGAAACCTTCGACACCAATGTGAAGGGCACGATCTTCACGGTCCAGCAGGCGCTGCCGCTGATGGGCAAGGGCGGTTCGATCATCCTGACCGGGTCGAGCGCCGGCACCACGGGTGCCCCAGCAATGAGCGCCTACAGCGCGAGCAAGGCCGCAGTGCGCAACCTCGCGCGGACCTGGGCGGAGGACCTGAAGGGCACCGGCATCCGGGTAAACGTGCTGTCGCCCGGGGCCACGGCGACCGAGCTCGCCAAGGAAGCGCTGGGCGAGGAGGGCCAGAAGGTGTTCGCCTCGCTGACACCACTCCAGCGCATGGCCGATCCGGCCGAGATTGCAGCCGTGGCCGCCTTCCTCGCATCACCGGACAGCAGCTTCATGACCGCCAGCGAAGTCGCCGTGGACGGCGGCCTAGCGCAACTCTGACGCGCTACGCGAAGCCGATCAGCTCGCTCCCGCCGCGCCCGTGCAAGTTCAGCGACGACCCGCAGCGGCGTTTTGTTGCGAGGTTCGAGCGGCGTGCCGAATCACTGCGCTACGTCTCGGTGACCCGCCCTTCGAAGATTTCAACTTAGGTTTCGCGACATTCTACGCGCCGGGGAATGAGGCTAGAGCGGCTCCGGCCCAGATCTTCGCGCGCACGATGTGACTTCAACGGAAACAATTGAGAAACAGGTTGAGGCTCATTCTCGACTGCAAATGTTGCAACCTTCAGCGCCGGGTGCTCAAGCCCTGGTAGCAGCCAAATCCACCGTCGCGCCCTCACGCGCGAAGAGCTTCGTCGCAGTCGTCGGGCATGGCCCGATGCTCGAACGGGAGGAGGGTGCTTCATCGACCCTCAGGCAACTAGGTGCCACCGTGCGCACGCTCGACCTATGGGACGACCCCGTCGAGCTGATCGGCGATGACGACGACGAGCAGGAAATCCGTCCGCGCGCGCTGGTGTTCGAGGCATTGGATCGGCCCGACCTCGCGGTGGCAGCGTTGCGCGCGGTACGCAAGGAGTCGTACTTCGACAACGTTGGCGCGCTGATCGCCGTCACGGTCGGGCAGATCGCACGCATCGACCCATCGAGCGGCTTCGATGACTTCTGCCTGCACCCGTACGTGCCGGAAGAACTGTACGGTCGCATCCGTGCACTCGAATGGCGACGCAGCGAGTTTGCGACCGAAGAGCGCCACAAAGTCGCGGGCATCGTGGTCGACAAGGGCAGCCACGAGGTCTACGTGGACGGTCGCCCCATTGCGCTCACCGCCAAGGAGTTCGCGCTCCTGTCGTACTTGTTCGAGCGCCGCGGGAAGGTGCTGTCGCGCGAACACCTGTTGGCGCGCGTGTGGGGTAACCGCTACGAAGGCGGCCCGCGCACCGTCGATATTCACGTGCGCCGCCTGCGCGCCAAGTTGGGCGAAACCCTGCCGCTCGAAACGCTGCGCGGCTCTGGCTACAAACTGCGCGCTCCGCAAAGCGACGACAGAGCCCGTGGCGGCGACGAACGAAGCGGCCGCAGCGACGCACCAGAAAGCGATGAGGAGTCGCTCAAGGAATCGCGCGAGCCCCAACTCGCTTCGTAGGCTGCGGCGGCATCACGCGGAGTTGCCGAAGGTCAGCACGTAGACATCCTCGTGCTCGAAGCGAGCGCCTCGTTTGACGGCGCTGCGAGGGTCTGCGGAGGAGTCTAAGCTGGCCAAAAGCCTGACCTCGGCACCCGCGTAGGCGCCGCTCACCTCTTCCGGCGGCACCGAGAATGGCGGTCCACCGGGGATATCGAAATGGAGTGTCACGAGTAGCAGCCAGCGCGGCCCGTCCGAAACCGGCGCGAACCGTCGCGGACGGATGACTGCGCGTAAAACCGCTTAGGTAAACCAACACTTAGCTCGTGTGCTCGTCCAAAGAGACCCGCATGCCACGAGCATCGGGTTCAAATGGGGCCTCTGCCGGTCGCTGACTGAGGTGGCTTTGGATGACTTAGACCCCCGAACCAAGAGCGGTACTGGAAGAAAATTTATACCGACGCCGCGGAACTGGAGGGCTTTTTTTCGCCTTTGAAGGCAATAGACGAGCGCATCTTGAAGGCGTTCCCCGCGTTCGGCCGCATGTGCTGGACCAGCGTCATTACTTTATCCAACCCGATCAAGCGTAACATTCCCGCTGCCTGAGCGAACTCGCAGGCTGAGTTGGCGCTAAGGTGAGCTTGCCCCGCTTTGGTGGACATCCCGTAAGAGACTATTCTCCTCGGAGTTCCGCCAATGCAGCAAAGAAAAAT
>CAHJWM010000091.1 GCA_903642325.1 Myxococcales bacterium
TTCGTCGGTGTTGCAATTGTTTTCACTATCCTAGCGGCGTTCGTCGGAACGGTGCAGGCAGGCGTTGATACTGGCGCCGGTGGCTCAGCTAGTCGACTCGTTCCCGCGACTGTTCTGCCTGGACCTGAAAAGGGCCTTGTTGTCTCCGTTGGCGTGGCTCAGAAAGACTTGGGCGTCGTGGCAAGGGGCGCGGCCTTTCAGGAAGAAAGCAAAGACGGGACGGCGTCCGGTGCGACCGCTTCCCAATAGGTTCACTTGAGCCTGTTTTCCGAACGACCAATCACTCGCCTCTTAGTCGGAGCACTCTGTCTCGCGACGTTTACGTGCTGCGGGGGGCGCGCTGAGTCGTCTGGCAACGAAGGATTCGCTGGCGCCTCCAATGGCGCTGGCGCCTCCAATGGCGCTGGCGCCTCCAATGGCGCTGGCGGCTTCAGCAGCACAGTTGGCTCTGATAACCCTGTGGATCTCATGCGTTCGTTGCACGAGCTGTGCCGACAAGCTTTGAGTGTTCCGTGCGCCACTTCAGCCGATCAAGACGACTGCGTGTACCACGCCCAGCGACTGATCGGTAACGCCCAAGACGCAAACTGCACCTCAGAAGCGGCTGCTGCCGTGCGCTGTGTGGCGAGCGCAATGAACCAGTGCGAACCGGACGGCAGTGTGACTTCTTCGCAGTGCGCGGACAGTCTTAGGATCGTAAACGATTGCATACTGAACGCCACTAATTGGGCGGCCGTTGGCTGCGGCGCGGTCCATGATCCCGGCTCGGACGGTAATCCCGCGTCGTGCTCGGTGAACTGCGGCTACCTAT
Organism: Myxococcales bacterium; assembly: GCA_903642325.1. Taxonomy (GTDB): domain Bacteria; phylum Myxococcota_A; class Polyangia; order Polyangiales; family Polyangiaceae; genus PMG-095. The sequence goes on from CAHJWM010000091.1 coordinate 812, forward strand.
CTGCGATGTGCACAGGTTCCAAAAGTGGGTTCGCCTGCACGTGCAAGAGCGGGCTACAGAACGGCAGCGGTTTTACTTCGACGGGCTGTCCTGCAGCGCGGGAGCTCGCACAGAACTGCGATAGCGAGACGGTTTTGTGAAGCATCGCCGGTCGCGGCCCGTCCGAGACGAGCCACGCTTCTTTTCGGACACGCAAGGCATTTGGATTAAGTCGTCAACATCACTGCATAGGATCGTAGACCATAGAGTAATTGTATTGCGCGCTATACAGAGTCAGCACGTCCGGTGTGGCGATATAACTCGAGAATTGCCAGCCGAAGGTGTCATCATCGTAGGCTTCTGAGCATGTTTCAACGCCCGAGATTGAGGAACCGCTCGTTTGGATCGTGAAGTTTCGACTGCCTGTTCCTATCCAATCCACAATATTCTGTTCGACTTTATTGCCCAAAACTAACAGAGTATCGCGGAAGTACAGTCCGGTACCCGGCGAAAGTGGTAAGCGGAACCTGCCCTCGCGACATACATGCCGTCCGCGATCGCCCCCCGCTACCGACCGGCTCCTTCCCCGGCGTTTGTACAAATTCATCGAAAGGCGCAGGATTTCCAAGCGGATTGCACTGCTTGGGACTGTTATGGCCATTCCATCGATAGAGGTTTTCCTTTCCATAGCATCCGCTGTTCTCCGTGAGAATGTCGTACTCGTCATATTGCGCGTTGTAACCCGCGCGCATATCCGTAATCGAATCTTCCCAAAACGACTTACCGTCAATCTCCGGGCCAGGCGCCTAGCACAATGACTTGCGCACCTGAAGGATCCCCTCTTTGCGCGGCCCTTTTTTTGGGGCTCGTGAATTTGTGCGTCGCGGCCTCGTCTAAGCGCACGATGGAAGAATCGATCTCGACCGAGCCAGCACGGCCCGTCCGAAACAGGCCCGAACCGCCGCGGACAGACGACTGAGCAGGGCGCAGATGTGCGCGCGCCGCGACTGTGATCTGCTGCGCACGCGCACCGAGCTCGATATCGCCTGCCTCCGCGGGTGTGTGCCGGCTGCCGACGGCCACCATGTCCGTGTATCCGAGCGGCCCCATTCCCCAGCAACGCACTGCGCGCGATTCGAGTAATACGCAGGTGATCGAGTCACCGGCTGCGACTTGCACCACCCGGCCGCCCACTTTCACGTCTCGACCTGCTTCCCCAACTTCCGCGACGCTCACGTCTTGGTTGCCGTAGCCCAACTGGCCGAGCTGACCCTTGCCCCAGCAGCGCACCCGACCGCCGTCAAACAACGCGCATGCATGATCGTGTCCGACCGAGATTTGAGTCACACGCGCGCCGAGTGGACATCGACGACTGTCGGCGCGTGATGCGCGTGCAGCGGACTTGGCCGTTCGTGGTCAAAAGCACGCACGTGCTCACGGCGCCTACAGAGATCGCCGAGATTCTGCCGCCCGCGTCGAAGTCGGTCGTTGTCGCGGGTGTCTCGTCGTCACCTACGTCAACCAAGTCCTTGCGACCCAGGCCGCCGAACAACCCTTGGCCCCAGCAGCGGGCCCTGCCAGTGTCGAACAACGCACACGTTTGCTCGCCTCCCGCCGACAGCCCAATGACCCGCGGCTGCGCGTCGGTCACCGGCACGGGACGGTGTGTGACGACCTTGGGCGCGCGAGTCGGTGCAGCACAGGCGGTGATCGCCGACAGCAGCCCGAGCAAGGCGCGTGCTAACCGAACCCACGTTCGCATGCCCGAAGCTAGCACACTTGCAGCACTCGAATTGACGACGAGCCTCAAGCATTCGTGAAGCGCGCTGAGGCGATCTCGCAAGCCGAAATGCGGCGCGCACGTCGTCGGACCTCCCCCGCGCGTCCGGGGTTGAGGGCCCGGCGCGCGCAGCCGACCGAAGGGCGGCGAGCACGCATGGCCGCGCATTGCCGCCATACAGCAGGGAGCAGCCATCGGCTCCGAGAGGTCGGCAGCTCGAATCTGCGCAAGTGCGCGCAGCGCACCCTGCCTTCGATCGTCGCGGACGAAGCGTGCACTAGCCGTGAATCTTCTCGCCTCGCTCCAGCATCTGGGGTTTTGAGCTCGCGAACGATAACCGCCCTACGTATCTCGAGCAGTTCGCCGCGCAGCGGTTCACCTTCTACCAGGAAAGCCTTCGTCAGTATCTCGGTTGCCGCCGTCTCCCAACACCCAATGATCCGCTTCCCGCGTGAGCCGCTGATCCTGCGCGTTCAGGGCTTGCTCGACCCGCGGAAGCTCGATTCCATCGCGATTTCAGCCGGGCTTCGGGGGACGGGGAAGAATTCCGCGACTTCGGCTTCGGCGGCGAGCACGTTGCGCTTGCGCAGTGACATGCCTGCGGAGGCGCGCTTAGCGGAGGCGGCGGCGTCGTCGGTGCGGCTGAAATCCTCGACGTGCTTCCACCCGGCGAATCCTGTCACAAGTGGCACATGAAACCCGAAGAAACCGACACGCCGCAGTTTGGGGTTTTACTTGGCCGTCGCATCGCTCTACCCTTTCGGCCCGTGCGCGGCGCGCTCGGCTTTTTCAACACCGAGCTCACGCCAGCAGAGGCGCAAGCGCTCCGGACGGCGGGGCTGATCGCCAACGGAACCAGACCATGAAGAGCGGCTTTGGCCATTTCGATACTTCGCACCGCGAGAATTTCTGCGCGGCGGTGTTGCTGCTCACGATGGAGGTCGACGCACCTGCCAAAGACCTCATTGCCGACATCGTCCGTGAGAAGCTCGGCATCGACGCGAAACACGCGCTCACCCGCTTCGGTCGCGAAGCCCGCCTCGAAAAGGCCGAGGATGGCTACGCCCGAACCGACCTCTGGCTTCGCTTCGATTCGCCCGAGGGCCCGTTTTTCGCCTTCGTTGAAGTAAAGACCCACAATGGTTGGGACGAGGCGAACGTCGCCAGCCAGGTCAGTGATCAATGCCGTCGCAAGATGGCTACGAGCGCGCTACGCGTTGGCGGGTGCGTACTGCTCGCTCCCGACGACCTCTGCAACCGCGTACTTGCTATCAACGGCGAAATCCCGGTCCTCACTTGGAAATCTCTGCTTGCGAGATTGCGCGACCTGCCCTCGCTCGCCTCACTGACGAAACACGCAATCGAACACCTGGACGAGCAAATGGAACACGCACCCGGCCTAGATCACCCACTCAGCCTCGAGCAGTTCGAGCACGCTACGACGACCATCGCTTGTTTGCGTCAATTCTTGGCCGGCTGCGTGACGAGTATCGATGGTCACGTCCAAGGCGTGCCACTGAACCTGACGCCGGGCGATGGCAGACCGCGGCGCGCTGGGGATTGGGCTTGGCACGGGCTATCGGTGCCCTTCACGTTGAAAGGGCAGAAGGGTCGCGTCGGCATGTACAAGTATGCGGAAGCGCCGCCTACGGACGCTAGCGCTGTCGATGCGCTCTGGCTGGAGGTCTATCTCGACGACGCCGACGCGCCTGATGTGTTCTTGGAATTTGCACCTCCTACGCTCGCTGAGCGCCACCTCGGGGCAATACGTGATGAGCTGGCGCGAAGATTTAGAAGCCACCGCGAACTTCTGACACACCTTGATGGGTCCTAGACTCACCGAGTGGGCGCGGCAGCGTGGCTGGCCGCGTCCAGCTCCATCAGGCTACCCACGGTGGATGTCGAAGCGCCCGCATACGCGGTTTGCATGAGGCCAGTCAGCGCGACCACAGCCCCCATCAGCGTATATGCGACGATCACGGTGCGTTGAATGGACGCCTGATGATAACCGAGTAACCCCGTGATTTTAGCGATAGTCGGCGGTCTCCTGATTGGGCTCAGTGCCTCGCTTTTCTGGGCGCTCAACGGCCGCGTCGCGGGCGTGAGCGGGATCCTGAGCGGCGCGCTTCATGGGGCGGGGCAGGAGCGCCGCGTGCGCCTCGCGTTCTTGTGCGGGCTGCTCTTGGCTGGGGTCGGGTTCGCGGCGTTCAGCTCGCGCATTGCGCTGCCGCTGGTGCCGCTCGCGGCCGCGGGGCTGCTGGTTGGTTTCGGCACGCGCATGAGCGGCGGTTGCACGTCTGGGCATGGCGTGTGCGGGCTGAGTCGCTTCTCGGTGCGTTCGCTGGCGGCGGTGCTCACCTTCATGGCCAGCGGCGCGCTCACGGTGTTCGTCGTAAGACACGATTTGAAACTTTGGGTGCAGCCGTGAAAGCGCTGGTTACGGCACTGCTCGCCGGGTCAATCTTCGGCGTCGGGCTATGCATCTCGGGCATGACTGACCCGAAGAACATCATCGCGTTCCTGGATGTGACCGGGCATTGGTCGCCGAACCTCGCGGGCGTCATGCTCGGGGCCGTTGCCGTGCACACCGCGTGGCTGCGCTGGGGCACCCGAAACAGCGCGATGGCAGCGCCTTCACTTTCGCCCCGCGTCGGTATCGACGGCGCGCTGTTGGGCGGCGCGGCCTTGTTCGGCGTGGGTTGCGGGCTGGCTGGTTATTGCCCGGGGCCGTCCGTTGTCGCCGTGGCCACGGGCGCTCTAGCGCCGCTGGTATTCGTGGCTGCAATGCTCGCCGGAATGGTGCTCAACGCCGCTGTGCGTCGCCAATCTCCGGGCCGGGCGCTCGACGCGCCACCGGCCGGCTCCAAGCAGCCAGGCTGAGCGTTTTCGCTAGCCCTGGGAGCCTGGAACACCTTTGGCCCGCTGTTGATCTCCCGGCGCGGTCTTGCTCAGCCCTCGGCGATCGCGCGCCGGACTCCGCGCTACTTCTTGGCGCGCATCTCTTTTGTCCAATCTTCGACGATTAAGCCCTTGAAGCGCGTGAAGTCCTTCACGTTGGCCGTCACCAGGATGAGCTGGTGAACGGAAGCGATCGCCGCGATCTGACCATCGACATACGGGGCTGACCGGCCTGCGCGTTCTTGCCGTGCACGCTCGGATGCGTGCCATGTTGCGGCCTCTTGGTCGTACGGCAAAACGGGAAAAGACGCGAGAACGACGTCACGCAAGTACGCCTCGAGCTCGGCTTTGCGCTTACCTGCGTCGAGGCGCTCGCACCCGTAGCTGAGCTCATTCCACACCACTGATGCCGTCGCGCAATGAGCGCCCCGCTGGCCGACACGCCGAATGACTGCGATGTTGGGTTTAGGAGCGATGACCGCGGAAAGGATGCTCGTGTCGAGCAGATACCGAATCGTCACATCGGAACCTTGCGACCGCCGCTGCGATCACGCAGCGCCTGAAAGTAACTCATAGCTACCCCGGCGCCAGACGCAGGGAAGCGTTCGCGAAATCCCTGATAGGCTTCCGCAAAAGCGACCGGCCGCGACTTCAGCCGTTCATACGACTCGACCGATATCACCACCGCAACCGCGCGGCCGCGGCGCGTGAGGCGCACCTCGGAGCCTGCCTCCGCCTCATCCACCAAGCCCGGCAGGTTTCGCCGAGCGTCAGCGATAGAGTACTGCTTGGTCATCAGGATAATGTACATTTAGATGTACATTATCGCAAGGCGACGCAAGAGGCCGCGAACCAGATTCATCGTCTCCTCGCCCCGCACCGAACCCGCGTCGCGATGCCCCGGGCATCGACAAGACCTCGAGCAAGTAAACGAGCCCAATCGGCGAGCGTCCGCACGCCCACGGCATAGCGCTTGCACACGGGATGACCGCAAGGGCCAGCATATCTACGACGGAGGATTCATGAATCAGCGTCACGACTTCGTTGCTCACCGCCACGCTTCTGTCTCGACGAAAGCCCGCGGGGATGAAAGCTCAAACGTTCCCACCGAGCCAAAGCCCAAAGCGCCGCCAGCCCCCGGCCCCGCGCCGGATCTCGTGCCAATCGATCCCCAGGTGCCTCAGCCGCTCGATCCAAGCGAGGAGAAAAATCCGTTCGGTGATCCCGTTAAGCCGCCACCCGGGCCGTGATGACTAACGCGGACGACACCGCACTGATGTTGCGTATCAAGTGCTGAAGCGCGAATCATCGATGCTCGAATTCCTACGATCACAAGCAAGCACCGCATTGCTTCTACTCGGCTTCTCGTGCACTCCACAGCTCGAATCCCCGAGGTTCAGTGAGCCCATGGCGGACGCGAGCCGCGAGCCAATCGCGTACGGGAACACCGATCCCCCGCTCAAAGCCACGGTGCAACAGCCCGCAATATCTGCCGCCGCGCTCCGCGAGCTCGAAGTGCCGGGCTTTGGATCCGCCAGATTTTTCACGCCCGCGGGCGCTGAAGCGAGGCCGCTCCTCGTCGCCGCACATGGAGCGGGCGGAGCGCCCGAGTGGGATTGCGACTACTGGCGCCAGCTCACGAACGATCGAGTGTTCGTGCTCTGTTTGCGCGGCACCCCGCTCGGCACGTACCCAGGCTATTTCTATCGCGATCATCGAGCCCTCGAAAAGGAGCTGTCCGCCGCCGTCGCCGCGGCGCGCGCGTCGGAGCCGCGCATCTTGCCCGGGTTTGGGCTGTACGCGGGCTTTTCACAGGGTGCGACCATGGGCAGCGCGATGATCAACGCGCACGCGGGTGAGTTTCCGTACTTGGCCCTCGTGGAAGGCTTCGAGCTCTGGAACGTGCCTCGCGGTCGAGGTTTCGTGCAGCAGGGTGGCAGGCGAATCTTGATCGCGTGCGGCTCCAAGGAGTGCGCCAAGGTCGGTCAAGCTTCGGTGCGCTGGCTCACCAAAGCGAACGCCGAAGCACGCCTCGAGTTTGCGCCCGGCGCGGGCCACACCCCGATGGGCGCCGTATTGAGCCATGTTCGAGCCGCGTTGCCTTGGCTCCTAGCGGGCGACCCAGCCTGGCAATGAATTTAGGTGCCCCGCCGCAGCACGGCGCGCCACGGCCGGCGTGCTTGCAAGCTCCGCGCGCCGGGGCCCGCCCGACGCCGGCTGCGCCGACGTGGGGCCCAAACGGCAGTGATGAACGATTGCGATGCGCACGGCAGTGGTGAACGAACCGCGATGCGCACGGCAGTTGTTGAACCGTCCGCGACGCGCACAGCAGTGTTGAACAGGCTGCGATGCATGGCAGTTGATGAAGAACTGCGACGTGCGAGCCGTCGGACCCTCCCCCGCGTCCGGGGTTGAGGGTCCCGGCGCGCGCAGCCGACCGCGGGCGGCGAGCACGCACGGCCGAGCCACGCCGCCCACCGCAAGGAGCACCCGACCCGACAACGCGAATGCCAGCGATTTTTGCTTGGATGGTCACGCGATACGGCGCGCCCGGCACAGCCTTCGGCGTCGCGTACGTCCCCTCGGCGTTCACGACCCGGGCGCCGCACGTACACACCCCACGGCCGCTTCGATGTCCCGCAAGGCGAGCGCGGCATCGAACGAAGGATTCTCGGGGCGCGTCGGCTCCTCACGTCGTGTGTCAAGGTATGCACTGCTTAAGGAGCGCGCGGGGTCCCGAGTCCGTGCCCGCTGAGCTCGGCGCACTTTATCGGCAGTATCGCGGCGCCCTTGCGAACCTTCAGCTCACCGATCGCGCCGGGCTCTTGCGCACGGCGATCGATGTTGCGCGTGAGTCGGCTCTGCCGCCCTTGGGCGTGCCGCTGTGCGCCTATGATCTTTCGCAGAAGACTCGGCTCGAACGTGTATTGCTCGAGGTGCTTGCGGCGCGCGCGCCGCACTCGTTTGCCACATTTTCTACCCATGACGTATGGGGCACCGCGCTAAGTTCGCTGTTTTGTGGCGCCCCATCGGCTTCGCTGGACCGCTCTGGCGACCTCCTGACCTCGCCTCCGGCCCTGCGCCGCCTCCAGTCGCAATTGTTTTCGTCGCGGGAGGTGCCTGGCGATGCAGACGAAAGTGTTGCCATCCTCAGCGCGCCGGGCGAGTCGCGTGAGTCCGTAGAAGTCGCGCGCCGCATTTTAGCCGAGGCGGCCCGTGGCGTGCCGTTCGACCGCATGGCCATCTTGCTGCGGTCGCCATTTCATTACCGCACGCACTTGCTCGAGGCCCTACGCCGAGCCGGCATCCCAGCTCACTTCACGCGCGGCGCCAGCACGGCCCGTCCGAAACAGGCCCGAACCGCCGCGGACAGACGACTGCGCGTAAAAACCGTTCGTAAACCAACACTTAGCTCGTGTTGCCGTGGAAAGAGCTCGCACGCCACGAGCTTCGGGTTCAAGTGGGGCGGCTGCCGGTCGCTGACCGAGCTGGCTTTGGATGACTTAGACTCCGTAGACGCTGGCGTCGTCGGTGGTCACGATCAGTGCGTTGAACCGCGAGCTCACGCAACACGGCGTTGCACCACTGAACGACGAAGAGTGGGCGCCCCTGGCGGCCTGAAAATCGACGCGCGAACTCGAGGGGGTTTGGCGTCGGGCAGCCGCGCACTCAGCGCGCTCGCGCGTGTACCGGCACAAGCCGCCGAGCATCCGAGAAATCAGGTCGCGGGTGACAAGGAAGCACCGTTCGCCGGGACTCGGGACTGCGGAGACCAAACGGTTACCCGGACGCCAAGTTCCCGGGCCCGCCGTCGACCATGCAACCGCGGAGTGGCATCGGAGGGCCAGCGCCCCAACCCGACGCACTGAGAGGGGGCCATCAGCGGAGAGGGAGGAATTGTGTTGCCCCCACCGTGCAGTGCTCGCTCGCTTCGCGAGCTGCGCGCTTCCTGCCTCCCCCAAACGCCGTGCTCGCAGCCGCAGCGGCTGCTGCGCGCGGCGTGGGGGAGGCGCCGTCATCCGAGCTGCTGGTCTTCATGCTGGTTGTGTTCGCGATATTCGAGTGACAGCCGAGCGCGCTCGCCTCCAGCGTCGGCATCGGGCCAGATTTCGCGAGAGGCGCACGCTGCGCGCCGCGCCCGTCGTCGTGAGCTGCAGTTCCGCGCGGAAGTGCTGCTCGCTGGTCGCTTCATCGTTGATTCTTCGCTTCGACGGCCGGGCTGGTCGTTGAGGTAGATGGCGGTTACCACTCGCGCCGCCGCGCAGCGGATGCGAGCCGTGACCGCAAGCTGCGCCGGCTCGGGCATCGCGTCTTGCGCATTAAAGCTGAGCTGGTGCTGCGCAATCTGCCTGCGGCCGTGGCGTTGGTCCGCGCGGCGCTCTAAAGCGAGTCGTGCCCGCGGCGCACATCATCCACTCAGCGGGCGGACGTCTCGCGACGCTCAACGACTACCTCCCTCCACGCCGCGCGCAGCGGCCGCCGCGGCCGCGAGCACGGCGTAAGGGGGAGGTAGGCGCCCCGCAGCCCGCGGAGCGGGGGAGGAGCGACGGGTGCCAGTGCCGCTCAACGCCTCACAGCGAGGGGGCACAATCAGCGGAGAGGGAGGGATTCGAACCCTCCGGGCGGCGTTGGCAATAACTCAAAGCGGCACGCGACCTTGCACGCCAACGCTTGTTTGTTGACCTAAGGTTTTTTACGCGCAGTCGTCTGTCCGCGGCGGTTCGGGCCTGTTTCGGACGGGCCGTGCTGGAGCACTTCGGATGCAAGGACATGTTGGGGGTCATGTCGATCGACCCCGGCGGATCCGTGTTGGGTCTGACCATCCCGTTGCCCCAGGTCCATTTACTCTCGCGTAGAGAACGTGGTCAATGGGACCGCCTTGCGGCGCACCTGGCAGCTGGCCACCGGCTTCAGCGTCGTCAGCTCGAGGCTACCCGAGGGCCCGCTGCAGAGGCCGATACAAGCGATTTGAGCGACGCCATCCTGCGGGTGGACGGCCGCATGGAGCACGCGACCGCGAGCGCGAAGACCGCCGGGGCGCAGGCCTCGTTGCGTGACGCTGCGATCGCGATGGACCGCGCTCGCTCGTCGCTTCGCTGCGATGACCCAGACGAGGCGCTCTCCATCTGGCGCGCGCTCGTCTCGGGTCGTTGGTCGCTAGTCGACAAGTTCGACAGCGACGGCCGCAGGTATCTCGTCGCTCACCGCAATGATCCCAGAACTCGAGCACTGACCGCGTTAACCGAGCGCGAGCGGCTGGTCACCGGTTACCTCGCGCTCGGCCATTCGAACAAGCGCATCGCGTACGAGCTCGGCCTCTCCCAGTCGGCCGTGTCTGAGGTGGCGCAGCGTTCACTCGCCAAGCTTGGAATTTCTTCACGCGCCGATCTCGCGCGGCTCTATGCGAGGAATGCCCCGGAAAAGCCTTAGCTCGCGATCAACGCCGTCCACTGAGCTTCGCCGGGCTGCCGAGGCCGTTTCCACCGCTGATGCGTGACGCATCACGGGTAGCATCTTGATGCCTAATGTGATAAAGAAAGCACATGCGAACTACCGTCGACATCGATGACGGCCTGCTGGAGCGGGCCAAACGGCTCGCCCTGAAAGAGAAGCGCACGCTGGCTGCGGTGGTGGGTCAGGCGCTCGCCGCATATCTGGGTAGCCGAAAAGCCGCCGACAAAGACCCGCCGTTCCAGCTGTTGGTCCGGGGCAAAGCGGGCGCGCGCTTCCCAACGGCTGAAGAAATACTGCTTGCTGAGGAGGATGATGATCGTCAGGCCCTGGGAATCCCCAAGTTGAAGCGCCGTGCAACTCCCTGACGTAAACATCCTGATCTACGCCCACCGCGTAGAATCACCCGAGCACGAGCGCTACGCAGAGTGGTTGACCAACGCAGCCGTGGGGCCGGAACCCTTTGCGCTCTCAGAGTTGGGAGCCAGCGGGTTCGTTCGTATCGTCACTAATCCAAAAATCTGGGGCACCCCCACGACCACGGCAGATGCGCTCGAATTCATTCAGCGGCTGCGCAGTCGCTCCAACGCGCGCTTGCTCACGCACGGCCCAGCCAGCTGGGACATCTTCGCCCGGCTGTGCCTGGCGGCGCGGGCTCGCGGCAAGCTAGTTGCTGACGCCTACCACGCCGCCCTGGCCATCGAGCACGGCTGTGAGCTCATCACCGCCGACGCGGATTTTGGCCGTTTTCCAGGGCTACGCCAGCGTCATCCGTTGAGCTAGCCTGCTTGCAGATCTACAAGCAAATCGATGCTCGCCCCTCCGAGCTGGGTGGATTTCATACTCTGATTTCATGTTCGAATTCGGGCACTGGTCGGTTTTGAAAGTTCGGCCCCTTGAGCCATAAACTCGGGCGAAGGAGGTGCCCCAAGCAACCGGCGGCGCGACGCCACCGACCTTGCAAGGTGGGATCCGCGGGGAAATTGACAGGTCGACGCCGAGTCGTGCGGACCCGGAAGAAAGCACACGGACGGCGCGACGCCTGCCTGGTAAGTTCTGCGAAGGCACGCTCAGCCGAATCCTCCCAATGCCATGTGTCCACGAAGGCATGCTGCTGAGCCTGGGAATCTTTATGGATCAGATTGTATCCATCTGCTAGCATTATGCCAGCATGGCAAAGAGTTCGGCAACGCTCACGATCCGGAACGTTCCCCTGCGGGTGGTGCGCAACCTGAAGTCGATCGCGAAGCGCCGACACCGATCGATGGAGCAGGAGGTTCGCGATCTTCTGGAGGAATACGTTGGCGAGCGTGCAGCGGTGCTACGTCAAGTCGAGGGCTCGTGGGAGGCGCAGGCCCGTCGGCCATCGGCGGCCGAGGTCGAGAAGTGGATCTCGTCGGGTAGGCGGTGAAGGCTGTCGTCGACACGAACGTCATCGCCTACTTCCTGCTGGGGACGCCGAAGTTCGTGACCGAGGCGCGGGAATTTTGGAACCAAGCCGATGAGCTCTTCGCGCCTGCGCTGTGGGAAGCCGAGATCGCCAACGTGATCTGGATGGCGAGTCGAGCGAAGGTCATAGCGGCACAGGACGCCAGCGCAAAGCTGGCTCTTGCTGGGCGGCTTGGGATTTTATCGATCAACAATCGGACGCTTTGGCACGGGGCGTTGGCGCGCTCCATGAGCTCCGGCGTGGCCGTGTACGACACACTGTTCGTGGAGCTTGCAGACCGCGAAGGCGTTGCCATGGCAACGTTCGACGACAAAGTTTTGAAGGCCTATCCCCAGATCGCGAAACGCCCACGCGATCTCTTGTAAGCGAAGCGCTCGCTCCAAAAGCGACAGACACCTGTTCCCGTCCGACCAACGTATCGCTGTTAAGCTGCGGACGCATCAGCAGACGCCGGCGCAGCGAACGGCACGACCGAGCCCGTGGTATTCGACCACGGGCGGGCAGATGGTGTGTTCCGGTCGGAAGCCGTCAGCTTCACCAGCTTGTTGGCCTGTGCATCCACGGTCGTCGCGTGCTAGGCGGCGGTTCGTAGATTTTCTCTGAGGATGCGCGGATGCCGTGCTGCGATTCGAAGGAGGGCTAGCGCGGGGCCTTCCGGGGTTCGGCGATCCTGCTCCCAGTTACGGAGCGTATGTACGCTAATGCCCATGGCTCGCGCGAAGCTGGTTGGGTCAAGCCGACGAATCGTCTCAGTGCCGCGATGTCGTCGCCGGACTCGAATCGACCTTGGATCAAGCGCTTGCGAACGCGCGCGGGGACGGCCCTTGCGAGTTGCCTTGCGGTGAGCTCGGGGATGTCAGTCATGTGAGGTTCCTCTGATAAGAACGGAAGAGCCCTGCTCGGACCGAGTCGCCCATCGGGGGTGCAACAAGCTCAGCTGGAGCTGCGTGCTCGGCAACACCGCTCGTTGCTCACCGAGTCGGAAGCTCGGCTTTGGTCCGCGCTGAAGGCGCGTCAGCTCGGCGTGCAGTTCCGCGCGGAAGTGCTGCTTGGAGTTGCCCCGATGTGGCGGACAGATTTGACTGCTAAGAATCAGCTGGGGGCGTTGGTCTCGAACTCGATCGG
>CAHJWM010000092.1 GCA_903642325.1 Myxococcales bacterium
GCCTCCTCGGCTTCGCCGGCCTGGATGTCAGGCCGTGCGAAGGCTCAGGATCGCTGGCAGCAAGGCTCAGCTACGAGGCGGACTCGCCATACCCCGGCAATCGCCCACCGATTACGGGTCAGCCAAAACGCCGATGCGAAGTCAAGCTGCCGCGCAGCGGCTTCGTCCAACGCGTTATATCCGCACTCGTCCGTCCGCGACGGTTCGGGCTTTGCTCGGACGGGCCGCGCTGGAAATCTTGACCGCCGGCAGTTTTCGTTCGAGGCTATCTTCGAGAGCCGACCCGCATGAATCGCATCAGCGCGGATTTACGACAGCTCGACAAGTTGAACTTGCAAAAGTGCATCCCGCTTGGCCCGCGCTTAACTCGCGGTCGAGCGGCACCGGCCGAAATCGCCGGGCTAAAGGCCAGTATCGATCTCGCGACCAAATTCCAACCCGACGTCGGCTTTTTGCGCGAGCCATTCACCGTTAGCCAAATCCGCCCCTCCATTAACGTGTTGCGCCCTGCGACCGTCCCAGTTGGTTTGACTACCGTATCGACGGGTTCGGACATCACACTCGCCACCGGGCTCAATGTGGATGTCTTCGCCGTGATTGGGCCTGTGCTTCAGGGCGGCATTTATGGATCTACAACTCCCGAACTTGGAGTGTTTGGGTCTGTCGGAGGTGGCTGGTGGACCAATGTCGGGATTGGAATTGGTCCCGTAATAACGTTAATTTTCGGCCCGCCAGCACGGCCCGTCCGAAACAGGCCCGAACCGCCGCGGACAGACGACTGCGCGTAAAAACCGTTAGGGTAAACCAACACTTAGCTCGTGTTGCGCGCCCCAGGGAGAGTCGCACGGCCGAGCGTCGTGTTCAAGTGGGGCGGCTGCCGGTCGCTGACCGAGGTGGCTTTGGATGACTTAGACCCACCAAGAAGCATCGACGAACACCGTCTACGGGGACGCCCAATTGGACCTTTACGGCGGTGGCAGTAGCGGCGGCCCGCACGCCTATGGACACTCGTTCGGCTATTTATTGTTTGCGAATCTGGCGCAAACAGGCGGCATCACAATCACCAAAGCAGTTTTGCGCATTGCCTACACGAGCACCAGCTTCGAGCAGGACGGCAACGTTGCGACGACGCTGAACATATTCGACGTGAGGACGCTCTCGCAGAACGCGCCGCCACTATGCGCGCCGATTTTGCCCGTGAACAACGCGGGCGCGGCGACGCAGGTGCAGTGCGACGTCACGGCCGTCGTGAAAGGTTGGTATGCGAATGGCGTGGCCACCGACATGCGCGGCTTTCAACTTTCGACGGATGGCTACGGAGACGAGGACGTATACGTCACCGCTTCCGAAGCCTCGAACTCCTCGTCTCCACGGCTAGTGCTAGACTATCAGTCCAATTGCGCCAGCTCCTCGTGTCCTGGCCCTTGACTTGCGTCCAGACGAGCGATTAGGCGGGTCCGCGGCAGGTGTGAGGGTGTCAGCTATCGGCTTGCGTTGCTCACGGTTCGGCTAAGGTCACGGCCGCTCCCGCGCTGCCGAAGCCGCGCCCACACGCGGTTGCTCACGGTTTGATTTAAGTCACGCCCGCTCCTGCGCTGCCGAAGCCGCGCATCACGCGGTTGCTCAGGCCCGATTGAGCGCACGGCCGCTCCCGCGCTGCGGAAGCCGCGCGCATCACGCACTGTTCTATGAATGCGGCGGCTTTTTTCCCTGACAAGTCAGGTGGAAGGCATCGATCCCGCCGGTGGCTAGCGGCCCGCAGAAGCTTAGGCAGGGCGTCGCTTCGGGGAAGCAGCCGCAGTTCGGGTGGCTGTGAGGGCCGGGCTTGCATGCGGCCGGTAGCGGTCGGCAGAAGTGATCGGTGGGCGGGTCCTGCACGTCGCTCAAATATATTTCGCAATAGCTCGTGCGCGCGTCACAGTAGTGGGCGCCGCAGGACGCGAAGTTTGGAATGACCGCGGTGCATTGACCCGCCACCGACAAGTCTTCGCCGGCCGCGTTGGCCGCGCACGCACTGTCGTACACTTTGCCGTTGCATGCGCACACGGGCTCGTCGCCCGCCTGGCAGGTCGCGGGTTTCGCACGGCACGTGCCAGGTGCTTCGCCTTTGCCGCAAAGGCCGGGGCTGAACTCGCAGTATTGGTTAGCGGCGCATGCGGAATTGTCGTGGCAAAAGTGTGCGGCACGGCTCCTACAGCCCCCCCCAAAAAACGATCCGAGCAGCAGGAGCGTCGGAAGCCCGCGTATAACGATCACCGACCCCGCTGGCGGCGCGCGCGAGCTCGACGCAGGCCAACCCCAGTGAGCGCCGAGGCGAGAAGAAAATAGGCAAGGCCCGCGCCGCTGCGGCGCTGTTCCGCGGTTCGACACGAGCAGCCCGAGCTCGAGTCAGGAGTCTTTCCGGGCGCGCCCGTGCCTGCGGCGGACACGCTGCCGCCGCTAGCCGTGCTGCCGCCCGCGCTCGGCGCGCCTGCACTAGGAGTGCCGGGAGCCCCGCCTGCTGAAGTCGGCGCGCCACCCGTGGCATCGGTGCCGCCAGCACTCGGTGCGCCCGCCCCCGCGGTTGACGCGCCGCCGTTCGACGCATTGCCACCAGCCGTGCCTCCGCTCGACGCGCCTCCGCTCGAAGTGCCACCGCTGCCGCCGGTGGCGGGTTGCTGCTTACCGAGCCAGGGTGCAACGCAGTGGTTCGACATGTCGCACGCGCATTCGCTCGGACAAGTTGCGCCGCACGGACCGCTGGCAATGCCGTCGTACGTGCCGGCGCGCAGCTTCGACAAGTCTGCCGAAGGTTTGCCGTTCGCGGCGATGGAGCAATGCGCGGTGGCAATGGCGTCGATGTGGGCTTCGTTACAGGTGTACGGTGCGTCACCTTGCGTGCCGTCCGCCGTATTGTTGCAGATCTTACCCCCGCCGTTGTCGCCGGGGCCCTGCAACAGCGGCAGCACCGCTTTGTTCGTGGCGAGGCTCATATACGCCGCGACGTACTCTGAACGTTTCACGTTTGGGTTCGGCACGCCCAGGTTATCCCACTTGACGCCGTCCGCCGATAACATCGAGAACATGTGGCTGAAGCCCGCAAAACCATCGCCGTTCGGCATCGCCAGGTACACATTGTCGAGCGCGACGACTTTCGCGTCCGCGCTGTCTCCGTTGGGATAAAAGCGCTTCTTTTGCGCGGCGGCGGCGGTAACCAAGTTCATGTCGCTGTTGGCCTTACCGACCGAGTCCATAATGTGGAAATCCATCAAATTCGGGAACGCGCTTTGGTGATCCGCCCACCAGTCTGTAGGCCAACCCGTGCTAGCGAGCCCCGTCCAGTCATTGATCGCTTCATGCATGGCTAGCAGGTAGCCCCAGAAGTACGTCGCGCCGTAGGCGCTACCCGCAAAGGCGTCGTACGCCACACCATCACCAAAGTTGTTGCAGCCGGTGCCGGTGTGCGCGCCCCCCTTCTCGGTATCGAGGTCGAACTCGAAGATGCTGGGCGCCTTGATATTGAACGTCGTCTCCAAGGTGGTTACGACTTTGTCGCCGTAGGCGCAGAACTCTTTGGGGAGAGCATTTTGGCCGGTGGGGACCGAGTCCTGAATGCACCAGCGCGACTTCGTGAGCGTTTCGCCAGCGCACACGGTCGCCGGCGAATAGCCTGAACAACACTGCGCATGTGCGCGCGACACGGACAGCACCGCTCCTGCGCACACTGCCAAGCTCAAGAACGCACGCGCCAGTTTAGCCATGACTGTGAAAGGCGGACGCAACGTCGGTTCAGCTCAGCTTTTCTTCGAACGGGTCATATTCCACGCAAGCTTAAAAAATCCGCTTCCAGCTAGCTAGGGCTTCCGTTTCAGAAAAATGCGATGATCTCAGGGCGATCAAGCCAGGTGCTGCGAATGTGAACGTGTTTGGCGCTCAGCCGTCGTGCGAGGTCTTCCGCTCGCCGTGCTCCATCCCCCTCTTCGAGCCGAAGATCGAGGGTGCCCCAAAAGCGCCATGCGGGTGCGCCCTCCCAATCGTCTGCCAGCACGGCCCGTCCGAAACAGGCCCGAACCGCCGCGGACAGACGACTGCGCGTAAAAACCGTTAGGGTAAACCAACACTTAGCTCGTGTTGCGCGCCCCAGGGAGAGTCGCACGGCCGAGCGTCGTGTTCAAGTGGGGCGGCTGCCGGTCGCTGACCGAGGTGGCTTTGGATGACTTAGACCCCACACCCGGATAGCGGCTGATGTAATCGGCCATGCCGTGGATGTCCTCCGTTCGGTAGGCAGGTTTATCCACGTTGCGTGGCTGTCCTCCGCTCGCCCCGACAGGCTCTGTGCGGGCACTCATGGTCGTGTTCTCCAGGAGGGGGGTGGGGGCCGTCGACCTGCACGAAAGGATCGACGTTGCAGCGAGCGTGGCGCTCCCGAGCAGGAACGTGCGACGCGCGACCTCGAGATCCGTTCGTGCATTCATGACAATGAACCTACTCCCTTAACCGCAGTGCGGAAGCTGCATGAAGCGTACGGCCCGTTTAGTAAATCTTCACGACGCCCCACAGGTCGGGCCATGTCGCCACCCGATTCCGAAGGTTGGACGCGACGCTCGCCGCGGGTTGTGTGGGGCGAGCTACTTACCGTCTCGGCCTTGAAGCTCATGCTCCAACTCCTCTATTATTGGGTCCTCAGGTCGCGCCGAGCAGACGACAGACAGTTTTGATCGTCCTCCTTCCCCTGCCGCGCCATCACACTAAAAGGCCGATTTGATGCAGCCATGCCACGACATCAGGTCGACTGTTCTCGGCGTCCTCCCCCCTGACGGCAAGCGCGTCACCGATCGTCGCGCCCCGGCACGCTACCTTGTATTCCTCCACGGCATGCCCGAGCCCGCTCACGGCGTAGGTCGTGAACGGGTGCACCGTCTTGCCGCTGAAATCGAAGTGCTCGGCGAACGTGAACATGATTCTCGGAACGCGGACGTTCCAAATCGGGCTACCAATGGCGATCGTGTCGTAGGCGCCGATGGAATCAGGTAAGCCGATGATGCCGGGCCGCGCATCTCCGTTCTGCTCGCGCACGTTCCGTTCAACAGTCGGGTCGTAGCGGTCCGAGTACGGCTCGACGGCGCGAATTGTGAATACTTCTCAACCGAGTGCGTCGCGAATGAAGTCCGCGACCACCTCTGTGTTGCCCACCGTCAGCACCTTGCGACCGCCGTTGAAGTAGTTCTCGCCAGCTCGCGAAAAGAACACGAGAAGAACTTCCTTGCGTCGCCGGCGCCGGCACTCCCGTTGCCGGCACTCGCTAGGAGCGTCGGGCTCGCACTCTGGGACGAGCGGGAACACCACCACACAACGCTCGCGGTCGCCGCGGCTGAGAGACGCAAGAAGTCGCGACGGTCCGTACATGGTCTCGGTTTAGTCATGGGTACAATCGTCGTTTGTCGCAAGCACGGGCGGTAGGCCGTCCACTGCGTCGGCACTCATCAGGTGATGCCAGTTCTTTCGCTGATCGACTTCACCATCTTCGGATCGCGGTGATCGAAGAAGCTACTCGTCTTGCTGTCGAGTCCAGCAATCGCTTGCATCTCTTCATCGCTCAGCATGAAGTCGAACACCGCGAAGTTCTCTACCATCCGCTCCTTACGCACCGATTTGGGGATGGCCACGATCTCCCGTTGGACCAGCCAGCGAACGACCACTTGTGCGATCGACTTGCCATGCTTTTCGCCAATCGAGCGGAGCAGTGGGTTCTGGAAGATTCCGTTCTTGCCTTCGGCGAACGGGCCCCATGATTCGTGCTGCACGCCGTACTCACGCATGAGCTGGTGCGCCTCCGACTGCTGGTGAAACGGGTGGGTCTCGATCTGGTTGACGGCCGGTTTTAGGTCGTTGTGAAGGATGAAATCGATCAATCGATCGGGGTGGAAGTTGCTAACGCCGATCGCACGGATGCGGCCTTCACGATGGAGTTCTTCCATCGCGCGCCAAGAGCCGAACACGTCGCCATACGGTTGGTGAATGAGCCACAGATCAAGCACGTCGAGCGTGAGGCGCTTCATCGACCGATCGAAGGCGCGCTTCGTCTTCTCGTATCCGGTATCTTCGACCCATAGCTTAGTCGTCACAAAGATTTCTTCGCGTGGGATGCCGCTCGCTCGGATTGCCTTCCCGACGGCTTCTTCGTTCTGGTAGGATGCGGCGGTGTCGAGGAGTCGGAAGCCGACGCCGAGCGCGTCTTCAACGCTTCGCTGGCACTCGGCGAGGTCCGTGACCTGGAAGACACCGAATCCGAGTAGAGGCATCTTCACGCCGTTGTTCAAAGTCACATGTTCCATGATTTTCGCTCCCGTTTTGTGTTCGTTCGACGTCATCGTCCGACAAGCGCCGCCATCTGTGCTGGATAGCGGTCGCCAACCACCTGAATTTCCGCGAGGGCGGCGTCGATGTCACGAAGGTCGGTCAGTTCGAGTTCGGCGTCCGCCGCACCTGTGTTCTCGAGCATGCGGTGCGGCTTCGTCGTTCCAGGGATCGGCACGATCCAAGGCTTCTGCGCGAGCAGCCACGCGAGGGCGATCTGTGCCGGGGTGGCCTTCTTCCGCACGGCGATCGCAGTGAGCCGCTCGACAAGGCCTTGGTTCGCCCCTCGCGCTTCTTCGGAAAAGCGCGGCACGATGTTACGGAAGTCGTTCTTTTCGAAGGTGGTGCTGGCGTCGATCGTTCCGGTCAGAAATCCTTTGCCGAGTGGGCTGAACGGGACGAAGCCGATCCCAAGCTCCTCGCACGCCGGCAGGACTTCTTTTTCCGGCTCACGCCACCAGAGGGAGTATTCGCTCTGTAGCGCGGCCACGGGCTGGACGGCATGCGCGAGGCGGATCGACTGCAGGCCGGCTTCCGAAAGGCCGAAGTGCTTCACTTTCCCCTCCCGGATTAGCTCCCGCACCGCGCCGGCGACGTCCTCCATTGGCACGGTCGGGTCGACGCGATGTTGGTAGAAGAGCTCGATGCGATCGGTTCGAAGCCGCCGCAAAGACGCTTCGGCGACTTCGCGAATGCGTTCGGGGCGACTGTCTAGCCCCTGCGATGTCGCCCCGTTTTTGAACCCGAACTTCGTCGCGATCACAACGCGATCGCGCACGTGCGCTAGCGCTTCCCCCACGAGCTCCTCGTTCGTGAACGGTCCATACGCCTCGGCGGTGTCGAAGAACGTGACGCCACGGTCGACCGCAGCTCGGAGCAGCGCGATCGCGTCCGCCTTTTCCATTGGCTTTCCGAGCCCGAAGCTGATGCCCATGCAGCCGAGGCCGATGGCGGAAACTTCGAGCCCGCTCGTTCCTAGCAGGCGTTTTTTCATGGTGGTTCTCCATCTGACCGCGGCAACCCTCGAAACGATAGCTCTTATTCTGGCTCGCGAAACCCGTATGGTCTGCACGGGCCGTTGAGTAAATCTTCACGCCAGTGACGATCACCTCTTGGGCGGAGCTTCCTTCTCAGACAAGACGAGCACGCTATCGGGCAGGCGGGCGCCCTGAACTTGGATCGACGCAACTGCGCCGCTGAGCTCGATGAGTTCTGCCTCAGTGAATCGCACCGCTGTGGCACCGAGGTTCTCAAGAATGTGTGGCAGTTGCGTCGTGCCGGGGATTGGGACGATCCATGGCCGTTGCGCCATCAGCCAGGCCAGGGCGACCTGTGCGGGTGTCGCGTTCTTGCGCTCCGCCCAGTCGTGCAACAGCGTGACGAGCGCCATGTTGTGCGGCAGATTTTCCGGTGAAAACCGCGGCTCGGTCTTTCGAAAGTCGCCGTCAGCGAATCGCGTATCCGCGTGAATCGCAACCGTCAGGAAGCCGACGCCCAGTGGACTCCACGGCACGAAGCCGATGCCCAGCTCCTTGCACGTCGCGAGCACCCATTTCTCGGGCCCGCGCCAAAGCAGTGAGTACTCGTTTTGCACGGCGGTCACGCGCTGCTCGGCGTGCGCGCGTCGAAGGGTGTTCGGGCCCATTTCGCACAGGCCCCAGTGCAGAACCTTGCCTTGTCGCATCAGATCTTGCACCGCACCCGCGACATCCTCGATCGGAACCGCCGGGTCGACCCGATGTTGATAGAGCAGATCGATCCGATCGGTTCGAAGCCGCCTCAGCATGCCGTCCACGGCGAGCTTGATGTGCGCCGGCTGGCTGTTGAGGCCGGGCCCCCGTTCGCCCGTCTCCAGATCGATGTTCCAGCCGAACTTCGATGTGATCACGACTTTGTCACGGAATGGCGCGACGCTCTCGCCGAGAATGCGCTCCGCCTCGTGCGGGCCATACGCTTCAGCGCTGTCGAAGAAGGTAACGCCTCGGTCGTAGGCCGTTCGGATCACGTTGATGACGTCGGGCCGACTGGGGACGGTACCTTGATAGGTACGGCTTACGTTCTGGCAGCCGAGACCGAGACTCGAAACCTCGAGCGCGCCGAGCCTTCGTCGCCCGAGCGCTGGCGTTGCGGCTGCTGCGGGCCCTTGCACTGGGCCAACCGGCGCGCGCGGCCTGTTGCAACCGGAAAGCGACAACGCCGCGAGACCCGCAGCGGCCAAGACAAATTCGCGGCGGCTGATGTCGAGATCCTGTTTCACTGACATGGTTGCTCCGGTGTCGAGTGAAAAGCATTAGGCCTTCGGCACTGCCGCGACAGGTGCATGATCTGCACGGGCCGCTCAGGAAATCTTCACGACGCAAGTCAGCGCTTCGCAGACTTTCTTTTCGGCGTCGTGGCGTCGCGTGCGAAGTCGAGGAAGGCCCTGAACGCGGGAGAGATTTGCGCGCGACTGGGAAAGTACAAGAACAGGCCCGGCACCGTCGGCAGATACGGCTCGAGCACGACCCGCAGGCGCCCGCGCACGATCTCGTCGGCAACAAGCCGTTCAATCGTGTAGATCAGCCCGACCCCCTCCACGCCGAGCGTGCGCATCAGCCCCGTGTCGTTGGTTGTCACGGGGCCGCGCACAGGCACCCGATAGTTTCGCCTTCCCCGTTCTAGTTCCCACGCCCACGGCTCGGCACCTTTGGTCCAGCGCATGCAGATGCAATCGTGCTGGAGCAGATCCTCTGGCTTCTCCGGAATGCCTCGTCTCTTCAGGTAGGACGGCGCACCGGCGACCACGAGTCGACACTCGCCTAGGAGACGAACCTGAATCATGTCGCGATCGATCGCTTCGACGAGTCGGATTCCGGCGTCGTAGCCCTCCGCGACGATGTCGACGAAGCGATCGTCGACGTACACCTCGATCTCAACTTTGGGGTAACGCTCGACAAAGCCCGGCAGCAGGCCGGCCACAATGAGCTGTACGGCGGCGCGCGGCACCGTGATCCGAACGCGTCCGTTGACTTCACCGGGGTTCGCGGTCGCCGTTTTCAAGGCGTCGAGTGCTTGGTCAACCGCGGGGCCGGCGTTCTGCAACAGACGCTGCCCGGCGTCCGTAAGGGCAACGCTCCGCGACGTACGTGCGAGCAACGCAACGCCCAAACGCGCTTCGAGCTGGCGAACTGATTGGCTGAGCGCTGAGGTGGAGACACCAAGATCTTTGGCGGCGCCGGCAAAGCTGCGACGTCGCGCAACCGCGAGAAACCCGTTGAGGGCGTTTAGGGGCGTTAAAGCCATCGTGAAGACTTTCTACACGAGCCCCGGCGTCTCGCCCTAATGGCTTCACCGCCCGCCAGTCTTACCGGCCAAGTCCTGCAGGGAGGCAGCGGTCCGGTACGTCACGCGACAAGCCGCTTAACCGCAGTGATATCGCGGTATAAAGCCGCTTTGCGCCGCCCCGCGCAACAACCTGAAAGCCTTTATGAAATCGGGCCTTTTCGTTCTTGTTGTACGCGAGTCGGTCCGACAGCTCAGGTCCTTGCGCGTAGGCGCTCGCCTCGGTACGGGCTTTCTTGAGCAACCGGGGCCGCAGTCCTACCGGAACGACAGGTGCTGGACCTGATCGTGCCAGTCTTTTGCTCACCCGCGCCCGACGACCACGACCAGGTCCTCGATGACGACCCCGCGAGTTTTCGACTGCGCCCCCGCGATGACGCCGGGCATCCGCTCTGCCCCTTCGACCCGGCGGTGAGCCGAAGCTGCGGGCGTGAAACGTCGTGGGCCAGCACGATGCGGTTGTCGGATGCGGCGAGGGCGAGCACAGTTTCGTCGCTCACGCAGCAAGGCCAAGTGCGTGGATACGCAGAGCGCGACACCACGCAACCGTCAGCAATCCCCTCAGAATGTCGTTGTTGACGTCCTCCTCGACGAGGAACCGGGCGTCCGGCCAGCGCAGCGAGGCCGGGGTTGCATGGCTGCCCTTCCCGCGGCGCCCAAAACTAGGCTGATGCGGTTGGAGGTGAGATTTGGACGGTGAGCACGATCAAGCCGCGAGCTCCACGCGAATCACCCCAGAAAGCTCGTGGTACATCGAACGAATCGACCCGCGCAACTAAGAAGAAAACCGCGGAGTTAGCGAAAGCTGACTCCGCGTTTTTGTGTTTGTGTCGTAGCGCGTGGCCGTCGCGCCACGAACCACGCGCACCTTGCGCAGCGTTGCGACGTTGCGACCACCATGCAGCGCTCCCAGCTTCGCGCGTCCGGGTCCGAGAATCAGGCAACGAGATGGTCGCCGACGCGCCACTGTTCGAGGTCTGGTAGTCGCACGATCAACACACCCGCGTGCTTGCCCGGCTCGAACTTCCGAGTGTCCGAGAAGTCCAGGTCGTGAGTGACGAGCAAGCGGCCCTCGCCTTGCGCTGCGGCCCAGACGTCTTGGTCGCTTCGACCGCCAAGCTGCTCGTCGAGCACTGTGTCAACATCATAGCCAAGGGCGGCCAATCTCGTCGCGGCCGACTGCGGGATGTTTTCGTCGAGCTTGAGTTTCACGCAACCTGGGCGCTCGGCGGAATCGGACTTGGGGCTGGCAGGTCTTCACCGGCTGACGCGGCCGCAAAGGCGATCACGGCCCGCACATCCTCCTCGGCAAGGCTCGGAAATTCTCGGAGGATGTGTTCGGTCGTCTCCCCGTGCGCGAGGTAGCCGAGCACCACCCGCACCAAAACCCGCGTCCCGCGAACGACGGGCTCGCCGGCGCAGACCGTGGGGTCGCGGACGATGCGGTCTAAGTAGGTCACCCGGCAATCTTGCCTTTGGAGCAGCATTCCAGCAACCCGCGGTAGCCCGTGTCGTTTTTCTTGGCCTTTCAGGCGACACGCACCTCGATCGGCACCGTAAACCGAGTTGTCCACGTGTGGTTGCGCCCCCGCGCAACGAAAAATGGAAACGCGGAGTTAGCGAAAGCTGACTCCGCGTTTTGCGTTTGTGGGTCTAAGTCATCCAAAGCCACCTCGGTCAGCGACCGGCAGCCGCCCCACTTGAACACGAGCTCGGCCGTGCGACTCTCCCTGGGGCGCGCAACACGAGCTAAGTGTTGGTTTACCCTAACGGTTTTTACGCGCAGTCGTCTGTCCGCGGCGGTTCGGGCCTGTTTCGGAAGGGCCGTGCTGGCGCAGGCTACGTGCCACGCCCGTCGTTGCACGCGCTGTATGTCGGGGGCGCCTCACGCAGCCTGCGCCTGGGTAGCTGCGCTCGGCCCGCTGCCGACGCGGGAGGCTCAATGCGTATTCGTTCACCGCTCAACTCGGAATCGCAGGCTCGGCTCGAGCCGCAGGCTCGTCAACATCGCTCATGCTTTACTGAGTCGGAAGCTCGGCTTTGGTCTGCGCTGAAAGCGCGTCAGCTCGGCGTGCAGTTCCGAGCTGAGGTGCCGCTCGCTGATCGCTTTATCGTAGTTTCTTGGCGTCTAGTATCGGGCTGATCGTTGAAGTGGACGGCGGCTATCACGCTCGTCGGGGCCGCGCGGATGCGAACCGTGATCGCAAGCTCCGCCGCCTTGGCTACCGCGTCATCCGCGTGGACGCTGGTGCTGCGTGATCTGGCCCCGGTGGCGCTGATCCGAGGGGCGCTCTAGCGCGTTGCGGCTACCTCCCCCAGCCGCGCGCAGCGCGCGCCCGAGGATCAGGTTGTCAGATCTTTAGGAGATATGCGGCCCGGCGCGCGCGAGCACGGACTCGGGGGGAGGTCGGCGCCCCGCAGCCCGCGGAGCGGGCGAGGAGCGACGGGTGCCCGCGACGCTGAGCGTTGTGTTGCGAGGGGGCAGCGGCGGAGAGGGAGGGATTCGAACCCTTCGAGCGGCGTTGGCGATTACCTCAAGCGGCACGCGACCTGCCTGCCAACGCTCGGAAATCTAGCTCGAAATGGTTCGGATCGCTCTCTCCGCTGGTGCCCCTGAGTCAACGTGGGTCGAGTGGAGTTGGGCCGAGTTTGGGCAGTGGATGGGCAGCGTACCACCCTGGCCCGATGAAACGTCGTGATGTAGAATCGACGAATGGCTGACCCCGCCCGTGTCCTCGAAGACGCACTGACGCTCACCACGGACGACCGCGCGCGCATCGCCCATGAGCTGCTCCACAGCTTGGAGCCCGAGGACGCCGATGCGGCCGCTGCCTGGAGTAAGGAGATCCGTCAGCGCGTTGACGAAATCGAAGCGGGCACCGCAGAGCTCGAGGACTGGGAGATTGTTCGCGCGCGTCTCGAAGCCGCTAGCCGACCGTGATCCGAGTTCGCTTCCACCGCGCGGCGAGTACCGAGGCCGAGGCCGCGGTTCGCTGGTACAACGAGCGAGTGCCAGGGCTCGGCGACGACTTCCGTGCCGAGCTGATTGCGGCGGTTGAGTGGATCGTCGAAGGTCCCGAGGTTTGGCCGATCAGCGTCGACGACCCGCGCGCTCGGCGCTACTTGCTGTCGCGATTTCCGTACTCGATCGTCTACGTCGCGGCGGTTGACGGTGGCATCACGGTAGCTGCCGTGGCGCACACCAAGCGCAAGCCCGGCTATTGGCTGCGGCGCGTCTGAGCGGGCTTGGGGGCTAGGACGAGGGGCTAGGACGAGCAAAGCGGTGCTGCCCGTGCAGCCGGGTTCATGGGCTGGCCCGCCGCCACGGGTCACGAAAGCCCCTCAGGTTGTCAAAATCGCTCTAACTGTTTGTTAACATAAGAGATATTACGCGAACACGCCGTGCTGTGAGCGTCCGCGCCGAGTTGGGACGGGCCGCGTTGGCCCGGCTACGCGCTGATTTAGATGCCTGCTGACAGCGCTGCAGGGCGGAGGTTCGTTCACGCTGCTCGCGCTGCGGATCGCCCTCGCCCGATTGTAGTCCGTGGCTACGAATCCCGCCCGACGCTCACTCCGCTGCGCCGAAATGGGTTCCGGCACGGGGTGTTGTGCCGACTGCCCCCCAATTGTTTCGTAAACGCTGCACGGAGCCCATCTTTATGGCCGCGCGGCCGCTGCTCAGGCGGCTGGGATTGTGAACGAGCAGA
>CAHJWM010000093.1 GCA_903642325.1 Myxococcales bacterium
GGCCGCGCCGGCCATGCCGGCCATGTTGCCTGCACCCGCTCCGGGGATGAAGGTATCGGGCGACGTTGCAGCGCTGCTACAGCCAAAGGCCGACAGCGATGCCAAAAACAGGGTGGTCAGGATCGAGCGCTTCATAGGTCTCCATCCGGCGGTTCAGGGTGCCCCGGCGCAGTGAGATGTGCGGGGTCAAGACGATTGATCCGACATTAAACGACACTGCCGGGAAACGCACGGATAGCGACCCAGATCGCCTGCACGTTGCGGCACCAGCCGCGTTTGTGGAATTTGCGCGCACCGCCGCATGCCGCAGTCATGGGCGCGTATGCGCTAGTCTGTCGCACTTTCGCCGTATTGCGGCGCAGCACGCGGCCGGCCAGGACGGTATAATTCCGCTCTGCACAGATGATTCGCAAAGCCCGCTGGACGGCGTCGAGTACGCTGCGCGCGCAACGTTAACGCGGCGGCGCGCGCTATCCAGGCAGTTCTTTAGTCGCAGATGTTCGCGCCGAAGGTCCGCGTCTGCACGCCCTTGATGTCGATCGTGCTGCCGTCGTCCCAGGCCAGGCCGTACGGTTTGCCGCCCCCGCCCGCGAGGTGCACATTGGTGCCAGAGTCGGCGTCGATCGTGAAGCGAGTGCCGAACACGCAGGTGTTCGATACGTCCAAGGCTTCAATCTTCGTCGAGCCGGAGACGATCAGGAAGCCGCCGCCCTTCGTGGGCACAATATCGCTGGGCACGAAGCCGGTGATGGCGAGCGCGGTCGGGCCGCAGCCGGCCGCGCCCGAGTCGTTGATGGTTCGGAAGTATATGTTGCTGCCGTCGATCCACGAGACGCCGTAAACCGTCCCGTTGCTGGCGATGACCGTTTTGGTCGAGCCTGAAGTGGTGCTGAGCGTCTGAGTTTTGGTGGACACGAACGACGCCGAGCGAATGCTCATCGCGGCGGACATGCCACCGCCCGACTCGTACCAGACAGCGCCGAAGCCGATGCCCAGCGCTGCGATCTGGGGGCGCACGCCGGCGATGCCGACCGAAAAATGCCGCTCGGGACATCCGCGGTGCTGAGGGTGAGCCCGAGCACGTTGTGATAAGGCTGGAACGCTTCATGCCAAACGATGCCCCAATTGTTGCCCGGGATGCGAGCGATGGATAGCGAGACCAGCAGGTCGAAGTTCGGCGAATCCCCGTCATTGGCGGCGCTGATCTGCGCCGACGCCGCGCCGTTCGACGCCACGCGCCGGAACTTGATGTCGTTGCCATCGTCGCCGTAAGCGATGCCGAAATCCGTACCGCCCCAGGTGATGGCGGTCGGGCCGGAAAAGTTCGTGACGCTGGTGAGCTGTACCGGGTTGATCGTCTTGGTGTTGGAGGCGCTCAGCACGTACAGGTAGGTGTTGTAAGGCGCTGTATTGGCCGCGCCGTTCAGCTTGCTGAGCACGACCCCGAACACGTTGTTCGTCGGCGCGTAAGCAATGCTCGAATTCAAGGAGCTCGAATACAAAACCGTGCTGGCGCCAGTCGGCTTGAGGCCATCGGCGATGTCGGCCTTACCGTTGCAGTCGTTTTCCAAGCCATCGCAGATCTCCGTCGCGCCGGGGTGCACGCACCCAATGAGGCCCCGACGCCGGGGATGAACAGACCGATGCCCAAAGTCAGGTAGCCACCGATCTCACGCGTGGTGGATGCGTACGCGCCGATGGATGCAACGGGTCCGAAGAGGGCGAAGCCTGCGCCAGCAAAACCCACTGCCATGGTCAGCTGCGTCGAGCTACTGAGCGCAAAGCTGGGCGTTCCCGCTGGGCGGAGCACGGTTGTCGCCCCAGGCGTGGACCCGAGCGTCGTGACGTCGGACATCAGCGACAGCCTGGGATCCAAGCTCTTGCCGAGAGCGAGCGCACCCGTCAGCGCATTTTTTGCGGTGACGGTGAGCGGCTGGCGCGGCACCGCGGTCACCGGTCTGAATGTGAGCAGGCTCGGGTTGAGATTGCCAGCCCGCCGCAGGTCCAAAGTGAATTGCCTCATGCCCCCGTCCTTCGAAGCGCTCGCCTACCGAACCACCGCTCATATCGATGCTGCTCATGAGCCGTAAAAGATCACCCGTTCGGAGCGTCAACGCACTTCCAAATGAACGATCGTATCGCCGACGTAGCCAACCCGAACCTGCAGGCCCGGCCTCATGGGCCCGCCTTCGGTGCTCGTGTCGTTGAAACCGGCACCGGCAACGTTGTCGAGTACTCGAAGCGCTTCCCGCCTACCTCGAAGCGCTCCACGCCGTGGGCCGTTGGCCGGCATTGGGGCGAAGTTTTGAACCGGGCCCTCCACGTATTGCACTGTGCCCTGCTCGACCGCGGAGACGAGCGTCGCATACTCTCGATAACTGAAAAAACCAGATAGGAATGTCCACAGCACGGAAAAGCCGAGGAACGCCCAAACGCCCAGCGCCCCCGGCCAGCGTCGTGGTCGAGAAGCAAAGCGACGTTCGACAATCACGCCCACCACACCCAGTGCAACGAAAAGCAAACCAAAGGCGGGGAACCACCAGGCACGGAAGCCTTCGCGTGTAACGTCAAAAATCAATTTGTAAGGTTCTGACGAAGCCATGGCCGAAGCGGGATCAGCCACGCGTTCGCCTCGCTACTCGGATTTTTTCGTACACGGTGCGCACATCCTCGACCATTTCGAACGCCGGAGGAAGATGGCGCGCCACACCCGGCCAGGAAGACCCGAGCCAAACGCCTACCCCGGCACTCATGTTCCTTACTGCGCCGAAGCAAATGCTGCCGGAGCCATCCTGCCTTTCACTCATGGTGAGCTCGTCGAGCGATTGCAGGTCCAGCGATAGGACCTGGCGGCTGAACGTGCCCGAGACGATGATCGCTCGCTCGTCAGTCAAGCCATAGCAGGTATTGCGTCGTCGAATTGCCTGGGAGACGAACCGACCGAAGACGAGGTGCATCCCGGCCACGACGAACGCCAGGCCGCAGGCGGCAAAGAAGCCTCCGTCGTCCACTCGCAAAGCGTGTCGCTCCCAATGAAGTGCAAACCCCAACCACGCGCACGACAGCGGAACGCTCAGCGCGTCACCCGTGCCGAGATGAATTCCGAGACGCGGCCGACCCGACCAGCCAAGCCGCTCGCCCGCATGCAGCGCAGCAGAAAGCTCTTTGTCTGCGCTGCCCCTGATCGCCACACCACACCCGCCTTCGAGGCTAGCACATCGCAGCACGGTACTAGGAGATTTGCTGCGGCGCAAAAACGTCGCATGCCTGACGGACAGTTTTCTTCGTCATCTCTGGTTTCTTGATCACGAGCAGGAGAGAGGCGCGCTCGGGAGACCTGGGCCGTGTTGATGTTCGTGCTCTTTACAGAATCCGATTCGCGCGCATTGCTCCAATGCTCGCGTTGTTCGTGCTCGTGCAGTCCGTGCTGCAACGAACGGGCCTAACGGGGTTCAACGATCCCGCCCCTGCGGCATCGCTTTCGGCCACGCTCTTTCCCATGCTCACCTTTCACCTCAACTGTTGGAGGGGTCTAAGTCATCCAAAGCCACCTCGGTCAGCGACCGGCAGACGCCCCACTTGAACCCGAAGCTCGTGGCGTGCGAGGCTCTTTCCACGGCAACACGAGCTAAGTATCGGTTTACCTAACGGTTTTTACGCGCAGTCGTCTGTCCGCGGCGGTTCGGGCCTGTTTCGGACGGGCCGTGCTGGTCCAGCCCTTCCGCAACAGCCAGGCCCTGACCGATGTAGTGCACGGCGAGCGCCGCCGCGTGCATCACGCCGACAACGCCGTTGGCCAGCGAAAGCACGCGCTTCGCGTGAAAATCATCACCGACAATCTGCTCAACGAACTGGTGCACGTACCGGGTGACAGTTTCGGTTGAGGGGCTCGGCGCCGCAAGGGCTGCGTTTCTTCAAGCGGCTCCGTCAAGATCGATTCTTCCATCGTCCCCGTTGGACGAAGGCCCTCGGGGGCAAATTCACGAATCCGGAAAAAGTGCCTGCCCGATGAGGGGATCCTTCAGCCTTCAAACACATCGTCACCCGTTACACCTGGTGGCTACTCGGCCGTCGGTTATGGTTACCGCCCTTCGTTAGCCGAAAGTTTTGTAAATCTCCTGCTCGCCCCGTTCGTCGACCGGCGCGAGTGTTTGCTGCAGCTCGGCCGGGTTTCCTTTGAACGCCTGCGGCTTTTCACACTTGGCTTGCAGCACGCGCATTGCACGCTCTTGCCGTCGTCGCGGAATAACGAAGCGAAGCGGCCGCACTCGAGCCGTTTCTGAAAAATGCAAAGCCCCGTGCCGTCCCACACCAGCACTTTGCAATCGCTGCGGCGCCTACTTAGGAACAAAAACAGGTCACCGCTCAACGGGGCGCGACGAGGCCACCCTTCATGAGCCCGAACAGGCCGTCATAGCCTTTGCGCAGATCAACTGACTCGGGATACGCGAACACGCGCACCGCGCGACTCGTCCCGAGAATCATCCGAGCGCCTTCAACAACGTGACCACTTCAGAAAGTGACAACCCATCAACACGAAGCCGCATGGCGAAACGGCGCTCATCGAACCGCGCCCAATCGGCGCAGAGATGAGTTCCACCGGAACCAACGCTCGACTGCCCCGCCCCGGCGCCGCACTGCACTTCAGCACCGTCCCGCTCGACAACGCAGGCTCGGCCGCCAACCCCGCCACCGTTGCGCCCGCCGCCCGTCGCTCCAGCAGCCACGCCACCGCGCGCGCCTTCAGTCACTGGTAAAACACACGGGCCCCGCCGTCTTTTACGCCCTCAAGCTCTCGTCGCAATCTCTCTGCCATACGCTGGGTCATCCGGTCGCCTCCGCGCTCCAGCCCAGTAGCACCTCCCCACCCTGTCACGACGGGGTAGCGCGAGATCTAACCATCGAGCAATAGGTCCAGGCTGCACGCCCTTTCAATCCATCAGCTCCTCCTTTTATTTCCATCCGCGCCTTTCAACTCGGCATTTCATCCCGGAACGCAGATCCGGGCCGCAGTACTAGTCGGAGCACAACGGGGGGATCTCGTCAGAAACGTCCAACGTCCATCCGGCCGGTAGACAGCCACCCGTTAAGAGCCAAGCAGCTGCATTCAGGTCAAGCGCACGCGTTAATTCGCCCGTGCACCCGGAGACAATCGTTCCGCACGCGATCGGCTCTGCAGGTTTAACGCACTCAGCCACGATTTTCGTGCCGCTGATTGCCGCACAAAATTGCGTTTTGTCGCAATCAGGCGGGCTAACATGAGCGCACGCCTGATTACGCGCCGCTCTGCAAGGCCCCGAGTTGTCTTCAGCACTCGTACACCTGGACGAGGGATCCGGTGCCTCACTGGTCCCCCCCGTGCGTAGGTTTCCTCCCTCTCCGGAGTCGCCGTCCTGAGAGCCGCGAAGACATCCCGCGCTACGCCACGCAAGCCGTGCTCGACCTCTGGTCGGGCGAGCGGCACCCGCGCTTCGTGCGCTTCATGTTCGTGGTCGCCGCGGAGAGCAAAGAGAACCGCGCCTTCATCCAGCGCGTATTCGAAGAGCGGCTCTAGCCAGACTTCGAACTGCTCGCCAATGCATTCGGCCGCGACGAGCCCGATCGCTATCAGCTCAAGCACGTCCTTTGGATGCTGGTCTACTCCCTCGGCTTCCGCTGCTTGGAACAGCGAGCCCTGTTCGGACATATCAAGGTCAGCCAGGATCTACTCGACCACGCCGAATGGCTCGTCAGCGCGGCTGAGCGACTACTGCGCTAAATCAGCCCAGAGAACCGACAAATCGAGCTCGAATGAGTCGAAGGGCTCGACGCGAACGCGCGCGTCGTCGGCGTACACGCCCAACGCCAACCAGCGGCCCGACTCGAGCCGCCAGGCTTCGAGCAACCGTTGCTTGGGATTGACCAGCCAGGCATGTTCCACGCCTTCACGGGCGTAAATGGGAAGCTTCCGCAGCCGGTCGACCTTCTCGGTCGAAGGCGAGAGAACCTCGCAAACCCAGTTAGGGGCGAGCGTGAAGAAAGGCTCATCGGGCACGGCGGGGAGGCGCTCTCGTCGCCAGCCCGCCAGGTCGGGCACGAGGATTTCGGAACCCAGATGCAGCTCGGGCTCATCGAGGATAATCCAGCCACCAGGACCGCCGCGACCGCGTTTGAATGGCGGCCCAAGCTCTTCGCCGAGAGTGCTGCTCACTGCGCTGTGGGCCCCGGCAGGACGCGGTTGGAGGTGCAGCTCGCCGTCGATAATTTCGGCGATGTGATGAGGCGGCGCGTTCAGCACGTCCTCATAGCTGGCTCGGCGGCGGACGGGATCAGCCATGCGCGTGAAGCTTAGCAGCGTTGTCGCAGCGCGGTCGGTTTCATCAATCCGCCGCCGAGGGCCGCCGGCGTCACCGTTCCGGTTGCGCCAGACTCGCTCGGCCCACCCGCAGTGCCGCCCAACCGCCTACGGCCGATCCGCGCGGGGCCCGCGCTTTATCGGCTTGCCGCGGGCGGCCTTGGGGTGCGGATGGACACCGTCTCAGCCACGACGAGCTTCCGCGGCTCCCGCGCGTGCGCCGCATAACCACCCCCCTTCGCCGGTCCAGAAGGTCCCCGAGCCTGTCCGGGCCCAGCCGGCATGTCGCGCAAGAGCCGCCGCACCGTGCCCGGCCCAAGCCAGCGGCTGCGATCGATCAACCGCTGCCGTTCGCCATCTTCCGGAAACGTAAGCAGGTCGAGCAGCAGCACCTCCAAGTAGTCCGCGATCACGTGCAGCGTCCGGAGCGAAGGGCTCGCCCGCCCATGCTCGATATCACTCAAATATCCCTTCGAGCCGAGCTCACTCTCGAACGCAAGCCGCTCCGCCGTCAGCCCGCGCTCCTCCCTCAACTGCCGAATCCGCTGCCCCACGGCCATCGCCGTCGGATCCGGCGTCGCTCAGAGTGGCATGAGCCGACCGTAGGCGAGCACGTGCCGACACTAGTTCGTCACAGCCGAACCACGCTTTGTGAGTTTTGTCAGGGCAAGGTGCAGTGATATCTATTGTTTCGCCGGACGGGTTCGTCTAAGACGAATCCGCAGCCGCGGCTCGCGGTGGGCGGAGGGTCACTATGCGAACAATACGTGTCTGAGCATGGGCATCAGGGTAAAGCCACTCGAGTGCGCCCAACGCGAGACTGTTGGTTTCCCGTCTGTCCGCGTTTGGCGTTGATTGCTGCCTCACGCGCCATGCGGCCCATGGGTGCGATTAGAGCTGCCCGTCCAGTCGACTGCGCCGTTCGTCTTCTTCCGAAAACGTAAGCCTGTCCGCGAACAGCATATCTAAGGAACAGCTTGGCCGACGATACGTCGCGCGGCGCAGCATGCGTTGACCGTCGGTAGGGCTTGCGCGACTCATTCGTGACAGACGAATCCCGATGCGAAACGGCTTCGCCGATCGACACGCGGGAATTTTTCTTGTTGCGGGCCGTAGGTTCGTTTAGGACGAACCTAGCAGAGTATCAAACCAGCAGCGGGAAACGGGAGCGGGACATTGAAGACCACATGTATCAATAGTCGCACACTTGGCGTAACGGCCAACCACAGCTTGATCTTCGGGACTGCCCAAGATGTAACGACGCAGGCAACAGCGGGTTCGAGGCGCGCGTAATCATGGAGCTTGTTCAAGAAGTGCCGACTTCCCAGGAACCCAAAACATGGACTCCTTGTCGGAACAAGCCTAGCGCTCGTTACGGCACAGATAGGAGACAGTAAATATATAATGCTCGGTGCCCGGAGGCGAACATTACTTACTCATCAACCTCAGGTAACGACTTTCGACAAGGGTCGCGCGCCGGCCAAACTTACGCAATCGTAAATAGCTTGATAATTGAAGCCATGACGACGAGATGATGATCTTGATGAAATGTGACTACGGACACACTCGACCCATGATCATCGAACTGGAGCCGAGCGATTGTTTCGCTGGCGGCGATGTTCGCTCATCAAAAAAGACCTTCAACTTTCATCGAACCACTATCCAGAAAGAGCGACGATTATGAATATTATGACGACTTCACGTAAACTTGGCCTAGGTAATCTGGTGGCAGGCGCCGCCGCGCTGGCCTTCGCTGCTTCCACGCTTGCAGGGTGCAATTTGATTCCCGGGATGGGCGGCAGCAAAGACGCTCATCACGAAGAGACGATCGAGGCGCCTAAAGCGACAAGGTCGCCAGACATGGATTTTACCAAGATCACCGCGATAGGTATATTTCCTCTGTTCCCTGGCGGGGACGAGGAGAATGACGAGTTTGCGGAGTCCTTGGTAAACTCGCTAACAGGTGAGGTGCAGCAGAGGCAGGGCCAGTGGAAGATCACTGGATACCACGACTTGCTAGAGGTAGTAAACAAGAACGACCTCGGCACGGGTTATAAAAACCTGCAGGCTGACTTTAATACTCCCGCCGGTCCTAGTAATACGTCGTTCATGCTAAGCGGCGGAACCAAGCAGTTTCTGACAGATCTCCAGAAAGCCAGCTCGGCGCAGGCATTCTTGATCGGGTCGTATGTCATCGGGCAAAAGCAAGTGATGGAGGATCAGGGTGGGGGGATGCTCTCCACTGCGCCTGCGAAACAAGTTCCAGTTATGAAGCGAACTTGCACAGTCCATGTTGCTCTGTTTTATGTCCCTGATCAAAAGGTATGGTGGAACGCGGTAATAGAGCGCGCAGGGGAGCCCGGCGACGTCGTGGATTCTATAGCGAAAAGCCTCGGTTCTAACCTAGGGAAAGGTAAACTTCAGCAATTATAAGATCCAGTGGGCCTCGCGCGCGACAACGCCAACTTACGATATCGGGCGCATTATGGTAGAGCGGCGAGCAGGCCCTGCGATTTCGACTCGCGT
The DNA here is from genome assembly GCA_903642325.1 of Myxococcales bacterium. GTDB lineage: Bacteria > Myxococcota_A > Polyangia > Polyangiales > Polyangiaceae > PMG-095. The sequence continues at coordinate 8,861 of CAHJWM010000093.1, forward strand.
TGGCAGTGGGTCATGGGGCGGCGTCCTAATTAGTGCGGATTGACGCGTCAGCAAATCCATTTACCGTTATCGCTGCTGCACACCTAAATATTTGCGAATCATTACTTGAGGCAACGTGACCTTAAGTCACTGGGAAGGGAGGTAGGGATGTCCGTGGCCTTGAACACTCGAGCGAGCTTGTTGTGGCTCACTTGTTTGTGTCTTTGGGGCTGCGCGAGCGGCATGCGGGGTGCGGCGCGGCTCACGGTTTCGCTCAAGGATTGTCCGGAGCTGACGCGGATGATCGTGAACAGCGGCATCGATTGGCAGGGGTCGCTTGGTATCGAGGCGGGGGACGCGGCGACCATCAAGTCGGGGCTCCAGGCTTCCAAGCAGATTGAGGCGCAGGCGGTCGACATCGAGTCGAAACTGTTGGCGGCATGCTCGGGGGTGGCGAGTGATCTCGGAGCGCCACTCTCTCCGGAGGTCGCGGGTACGGCGGGACAGGCCTGCCAGCGGGCATCTGCCGTCATGGCGGAAGCAAAAGCGAAATTGGGGGCCGGGGCCAAGGTGGCGGCGCAGGCCGTTGCGCAATGCGTGCCGGGCTGCGCCACCGCTTGTAACGCATCCGCGCCTGCCGGCCCCTGTGCGAGCTCGACTGCCACTGTATCCGTCACTGGCGCGGCCGATGAGCAGGCCGCGCTCCGCTATCACACCGCGCTCGAGGTATTCGTCAACGCGCTGCTGACAACACGCAATACCGCCGCGAACGCACGTGGTTTGGTCGGCAATGCGAAGGCTGCCGTGCAGTTGGGGCTGGTAACGGGTCAGGCCGTCTCTGACGGCGACGCCGCGGCTGCGGCTGCGTCGGCGCTCTGCATCGTCCCTCCGCTAATCAGAGCCAAGCAGAACCTGAGTGCGCTGCGTCAAGACTATCGAACTCTGAGCCTGCTCGCGCGAAACGCGGGCTTGCTGATGGCCAGACCGGACGACGGCGACGAGGCGGCGCCCGTCGTTACGGCGGCAAAGGACAACTTCGCGCCGGCGCTAGTTGCTCCCCTTACCTGTGAGCACGTCCTCAACCTGTTCGCGTTTCCCGACGGCGGCCTTGCCGCGCAAACCTGGGCGGGCGTCATCGCGCTGCCAGGTGGCGAGATGCTGCTGCGGACGGCGCCCGAGCATCAAGTCGAGTTCAGCATCGGGATTGGCACCGCCGCGCCAGGGACGACTCATTGCGCTGTCACGAGCGGTCGCCGCGTTGCCTGCATCCGGACTCACTCGATATTCGTCAACAATCAATTTCGCGGCACGGACCTCACGCTGACGGATACCGCCGCGGGCAGGCGCGTGGTCGCCACCGTGGATGCGAATGGGAGTCTATCCCCCGACGGCATTGCGTTCACGAGCAGCGGTGAGCTTTTGTACGCCTATTCCGCCACCGAAGCTCGGGGAGATCAGCGCATTTCGTACACGCGGCTCTCGCGCTCGGGCGCGGAGCTGCAACTGCCATTCACGCCGGAAACGGGCGCTCTCGAAGATCTCGGCGGCGGAGGGCGCGCCAACCCACCGATCACGTTCTTCGAGCTCAACGGTCGCGTGCAGCTTCTGTATCGGCAAGGCCGCACGCTGCTGCTCACCCCGCTCGATCAGCCGGGAACCGCTGCACGCGTGGCCGAGCTTTCGTCCTATGACGCGCGGCCCGTCGTCGGCGGTGACGGCATGCTGTACGTATTTTACTACGAGCCGAAGTCGCGCACGGCGCGCGTCGCGGTTTCTTCGGATGGCGCGCACTTCACGAGCTCCATCTTGGACGGGCGCGAAAGCGGGTGGCAACTCGAAGCGCTGCCGACCGCCGAGGGCGCGGTCGCAGTCTATTATTACTTTCGGGGGCCCAGTGATAAAGGCTTGCGCGCCGCGACTCTGCGAGGAGGCAAAATCGTCCGCGCGCGGGTGCTCGTCATGCGCGAAGAGCGCTGGAATGCAGGCTGGCATCCGCGCTTGGTCAGCGATGGCGCATCCGGCGTCACCCTCACTTACCTGAGCAACGTGGAAGACAACGACCGAGTCTGGGCTCACTTCGGCGAGCCCGCCGATCTGGGGAGTGGCCCGCTAATTGACCCAGACGACGACTCATTCAAAAACTGGTTCTTACAAGTTGGAGCAGGCGGCTGGTACACGTGGTGGCACTTAGAGAGCCCAGCGCCTTCTGCTAAAGATCTCGACGGTGCGCAGGTAGGCGCAGGCAAATACAAGGTCGATCCTGCCTTGCTTCTGTCGGCCAACCTGGAGGCGCGCTGGGGCCCGGTCGACCTGGGGCTGACCTACGCACAGAACTACCTGGATGACGCCTCGAAGAAGCTCGGCGAGTCGACCCGGCTGCTGACTGGAAGCATCAAGATTGAAGACTTGTTGCCGGGGCACGACGTCAAAGCCGAAGGGCTCTGGGGGCGCTATCATGGCGAAATCAGCCGGGCCTCCGCCGGCGCACCCACCGAGCACCTCGACCTCGAAACGAGCTACGTCGACATCCATCTCTTTGCGCTCAATCAATGGCGCATCAAGTATGGCTTGGGGTTCAGCAGCTACCGCATCCCCGCCCCCGTTCTCGCCTACTCAGTCGCCGCCAACGACACTCACTATCAATTTGCCGGCAGCGCGCTGCGAGACGTTCGCTTCAACAACATCGACCTCGCGCTCGGCTACTCGCAGCTCGACTATGCCGCTAAATACGAGAACAGTTACTTCGGCCCGATGCTGGATGTGACGATTGCAGGTGGCCTCACCATTGCCTCCTTCGACGCTATCGCGACTCCGGACGGGGATGTTAGCTCAACCGCCGGCCTACACCTACGCGCCAACCTGATGCTCGGTTGGTTGGCGATGAAACGCTTTCAATCCTTGGCTGGGTTGGGGCTCTACATCCGACCGAGCTACGCCGTCGAAGGCAGCTATTCCGGCGACGGGAACGGCCGCCCCGATGATCGAAAACAAAAAGATGCTGATAAGTCCGATACGGCCGCCTCCTTCGAGATCCTCTCTCTCCGTCACGGCCCCTGGTTGGACGCGGGCATCATCTGGTGACTGCGACACCGCCGAGTGAGCGCTCGCCTGCGCATCGTGCGTCTCCAACGGCGCCATCAAGGGCGGCAAGGCTGAGGTCAGGTGTGAAGGTGGCTGTTAGGGCGCACGCCTGATGCCGTGTTGGAGGGGCTTTCCGCGCGAGCAGTTTGAGGGGTTGGGCCTAGCGCGAAGCCGCTTTCCCGGCACGGACGGAGACTGGGCCGTTTCAGTGCCGATGATGTAGAGGCGCCCGAAAGGGAGCGAGCAGCGACGCGAAGTCGGCCACAAAATAGGTGACGAGAGGCGACTGATTTGGACGTTGGGAGCCTCTCGTCGTGCTCAATCGCAATGGGCAGACAGAGCGGTCAAGGGATCTTCTATTCGGCGATTGACGTGTATCCGTCCGGTGAAGGCCGGGGTTGATCTACGGCGGCAGAGCTGCCCAGTTGAGCGGCAAAAGCTTGTCGATTTG
>CAHJWM010000094.1 GCA_903642325.1 Myxococcales bacterium
CGGCGCGCCTTGGCGCCGCGTCCGGCGTTGAGGGTCCCGGGCGCGCGCAGCGCCAAAGGCGCGAGCACGACCGACCGCACACCGATGCACCCAGCAAGGAGCACCACCTAGAGCGACGGCCTCCGGAGCCGTAGGTCAGTGGTCGAACCCACTGGGGCGCGCAATTAAATCGACTTTGCTAGCGGAGGTTGGTCGCTACAGACCAGGCCCGCTGCCGCGTACCGCATGCCAAATTGCAAGGATCAGTCGTCGAATGCCTGCCAGTCGCACATCGCGCGCCGGAGCGCCGAGGGTTGGTGAGAGTGCTGCTATCGACAGGGTTGCACGCAACTCCAACAAGAAGAGGTCGGCAGCCGACGGGCGATTATCGCGCCACCAGGCATTGATCTCCTCGATATTGCGAGTAGCGCGATGCTGGAAGACGACGTCAAGCGTCGTGCTCATCTCGCAGCAAGCAGCCGCGCGAAGACCGCCTGCGCTGGCTCGACCTCTCCGCGATCTGCAGCGGCCATTCGTTCTGTGAGTTCGGCAATGTCATTCTCGGCGAGATCGAAGGGCGACGTCTCCCCCAGGACGACCACCACCTCGGCGCCGTCAGGCAAGGCCGAGTCGAGTTCCACGCGACCATCTCGAACGCGTCCACGAACGACATTCATAGGCTCAAGATAGCACGCGGCAGCACTCCTAGCGGAGACACGAGCTAATCAAGAACGCCGCCAAACGGGTGCTCCGGGCGACGGGTTCGTTTTGCGTCGAGAATCTAGGGAGGCAATTCGGCAAGACGTAGCCGCAGGAGCCTCCGCCGCGCGCCTTGGCGCCGCGTTTGGCGTTGAGGGTCCCGGGCGCGCGCAGCGCCAAAGGCGCGAGCACGACCGGACGCGCTCCGACGCACACCGCAAGGAGCACCACCTAGAGCGACGGCCTCCGGAGCCGTAGGTCAGTGGTTCGAATCCACTGGGGCGCGCAAACTCGCCCGCTTCGCGGGCTGCGGTCCTCGGGGTCGTGGCGCTCGCGGGCGCACGGGCGACAAATCACCCCTCGTCGACCTCAGATCATTGCCCGCGCCTCGCCTTTTCGCGCTCTTCGAGGGCAGCCTCCAGGTGCATAAGCATCAGCTTGTCCTTAGGGCGAGTGAGCTGCCGCTTGAGCTCCACTTGTTTTTCCAGCGTTAGTACTTGGACTGCATTTCCGCCTACGTCGAGCACCTCGCTATACGGCACGAGGTCTTCGTAGCCGCCGCCGAAGTCGATAGAACCGAGCAGATCGAATTTGAGGTTGCCGCTCCGCAAGAGCTGATTGCCACGCCCCACGAGGTGCGACTCATTCGGCTTGAGATGTCGGGGGTCCTCAGCGTACACGGCTCCGAGCTCGGCGAGGGCCAAGAGCAGCCTGGCAACGTTGTCCTTGGCGCGATCGTGAACGAGGTCGAAGTCCTGCGTGTTGATGGGGACGCGCTGCAAGACGGCCGCCACTCCGCCGACGACGATGAATCGAACGTCGTGGCGGGTGAGGATTTCAATCAGCCTGAGGAATCGGTTCTCCAACTCGCTTCACACTCTCGGCAAGCTGGTGCATCTCCTCGAGGGCCTGTAAGCACTCGAGCGGGGTGTCGCGGAGGCAGGCACGCACGAGACTTCGATCCACGCCGTTGTGGTCGTACTCCTTGCTCGGAGGAGCCTCGTCTTCGAGGTATGCGGACACGCCTGACACCTTACCAGATCTGGGCGACCAAGCAGCACCCGAACTTCGCGCCTGCGCGCAGGCTCGCGGCTTGGGCGGTCGTCGCGGCAGCTCAGCTAACCGGGACTCGGGCTCCAGCGTTTACCGTGGTGAGTGCCGTCCACTTCAATCAGGAACCTTGCTCCCCTGACTCGGACCGGCAACGATCCCAAGTGCGCGCCGCGGCTCGGGCGGTCGCGGTGCGAACGGAGTGCGAAGCTTGGAACCGTACCAGTTCGGCAAGACGCAAGCCGTAGGACGCGCGCAGCGCCTGAAAGGCGCGAGCACGACCGGCGCGCTGCGACGCACTCAGCGAGGAGCACCACCTAGAGCGACGGCCTCCGGAGCCGTAGGTCAGTGGTTCGAATCCACTGGGGCGCGCTGTTAACGCGTGAACAGCGCCGCGCGGATCTGAGCGAACGCGCGATCGATGTCACCGACCAAGAGCGAGGCTTCGACACGAACCACGCGATAGCCGGCGCGCTCGAGCGCCGCATCACGGCGCGCGTCAGCGCGAGAGCGCTCGCCGTGATACGCGCCATCGACCTCAATCACGAGACGCTCCGCGGGCGCCAAGAAGTCAGCGATGAAGCGCCCGAGCAACGGCACCTGACGGCGAAAGACCACGCCCAAGCGCCGGCCGCGGATGTGCTCCCACAAGAGCTGCTCGGTTGCGGTTTGCGAAGCGCGCATAACGCGGGCGCGCTCCGCGAGGATTGCTGCGCGCTGCGCACTGCGAGGAAACGAGGGCTTGTTGTTGGTTCGAGTCATGCCGCCAAAGGCGCAGGCGATGTGACAGCCCCCCGACGTATAGCGACGGCTCAAGCCGGGGCTGGCGCGGCGCGTGCGCCCTCTCGCATGACTCGAACCAACAACAAGTCCGAGCCGCCACCGTCGCGATGTTCGGGCTAATAGCCAGGGAGCAGTACAGGTTCGGCAGAACGCAGCCGTCGGACCCTCCGCCGCGCGCGGCGCGCCTTGGCGCCGCGTCCGGCGTTGAGGGTCCCGGGCGCGCGCAGCGCCAAAGGCGCGAGCACGACCGACCGGCCACCGACGCACTCAGCGAGGAGCACCACCTCAGCTGGATAGAGCGACGGCCTCCGGAGCCGTAGGTCAGTGGTTCGAATCCACTGGGGCGCGCAAGTGATGCTCCTTGCGGGGGCGTCTTAGCGCGGCCGGTCGTGCTCGCTTCAGCGCTGCGCGCGCCCGAGACCCTCAACGTCGGCGTGATCGTGTTCAGCGACGACAACGGTGCAGTGCTGCTCTCGCAAGCGATTTTCGACTACTGGTTATCGCTCTAGGGCCAGAGAGCGGGGGATGGTAGTGACTTCTACGCTTACCTCGGCCTACCGCAGCAGGACTACGTAACGGTCTTCAGCACCGCGGGCAAGGGCACCAAGGGAACGACCACCACAGCTCACCGCGAAAATCACTCGGATCGTAGGGATATTCGTTCTTGGTGTTGAACGTCGCGTCCATCGAATGGTCGCCATTCGAGCCGCCGTGCTTCTGATCGGCATAGTAGCGCCACAGGTTATCGATGTTGTAGGACGCCGCGGCGGAGCGGAGCAAATCATCATGGCTCGAGTCGTCTGCGTCCCAAGCGTCGACCGTGAAATCGGGACTCGCCAGACCGAGCGCCCAGCCTTGCCTTGGGCTGAAGTCGCCACCGCCGTCGTCAATGCTCGGAATGCGTTGGTTGTCGACCACCGCGCCGCGTGACGCGTTGACGGTAAGGTGCGTGTAGACGTCGAGCCCGCCGCACAAGAAGCAGTCGCTACCGTGACCCGCAACGTGCTCGTACCAGAACGTCAGGTTTTGAAACGGGTACACCGCTTGCTGTTCAGGCGTTCCTGTCAAATAATAGACCAGCAGGCCATTCTGAAAGCTCACGAACTCGTTGCCCGCCGCCGTCGCCTGCTGTTCGCTAGCTGGGAAACCGAGCCAACCAGAAGGGCCACCCGCTTGTAGATAGAAATTCACAACGCGCCCGCGGGGATCCTGTGACTGCCCGCGCTCGTGCTCTGAAAGGTGGCGCCGTTCTCGAAGCGTCCCGTCACGTCCTGCGGGCCCGTGCTCAGCGCTGCGGGCTCCGAGATCGGATACCCGAGCATGCCGCTTGCGCCACCGAGCAGCTTCCAGAAAGTCAGCGTCGGCCCCCAGACGCCGTAGGCCTCGGTAAGATCGGCTCTGAGATATATCTCGCCGCGCTCGGAAACCTGAAAGCGCCCTCCGCCTGGAGCGTCCGATTCGTCGCCGGTGGGCGCGCCGAGCTGGTCGGCGAGGTTTGCGTATCGCGAAAAAAATCTGCCCCGACATGGCGTGTGTCCCGGCGCTCGGGTCGACCACGATTTCTCCGCGATCGAAGACGGCTAGCTTGCTCTGCGTGAACCCAGCCGCGTAAAACTCTACGAGCGCTCGAACTCCCGCATCTCGCGACCCGCGTAAGTGCAGTCACGACTACAGACGTGTTCAGCGTGTTATTTACACCGAGTCGTTGACGCCTACTTATCGCCGAGCGCTTTCACGTCGGCGATGTCTTGAGGTCTAGCGGCGGCGCGCTTGTTTTTTATGAGTGCACTGCGGCCGATCACTGGTATTTCGCAGCCTTGGAGCGTGAAGCTTTCGCCATCCGCGATGGCTTCCGCAAACGTGATGCCGTCGGCGCGATTGATGATGTCAATTCGCCGCGGTGGAACGCCAAGCTGGAGGACGCCGTCGTAGGAAGCGAAGTCCTGGACGCCTACTTCGAAGGCCGAAAGCGGCGCACCAAACGCTGCGAGCGCCGCGTACACGCGTGCAGCATTCTCCGCGTTCGCTTCGACCAAAACATCGAGATCCTTGGTGGCGCGTGGGTGGCCATGGAACGCGACTGCGTGTCCGCCTAGCACGACGAAGCGAGCCCTCGCGTTGTGAAGCTCAATCAGGATATCGCGAAAGTCATCGAAAAGTTCGATCACGCATGAGCTCGCGGAATGAAGCGCACCGGAATGATGTCACGCGGATGCTGGGCGCCAGCTACACCGGCGAGGCTAAAGCTTTCGACTGTGAGTCGCGTCGCGAGCGAGATAGCAGCCTCGCCTTTGACAGGTGTAAAATCGAGCTCCGGTTCACCGAGCCGAGCCTTGTGTATGACCATCACCTTAGCTCGCTCTTCCGCCCGCTCTCGCCGCGCTAACTCTTCTGCAGTCACGCCCTGAGCTTAGCATTTCCTCAGCTCGAAACATTCGGCGACGGGCCTAGCCCGTGAGGGCCGGTGCCAAAGGCAAAAGCGCAGCCACCGGACGACGAGCTAGGCAGAACGACGACCCAGGACGGCGCGGTTAACCGCGGAGCGCGGCTTCAATGCACCGAAGGGCGCGGTCCGCGAGCACCGCCGCGCGCTGATTGCTTCGAGAGCGAAATGAGCGCTTGTTGTTGGTTCGAGTCTTGCCCAACAAGGCGCAGGCGGCGTGACAGCCCCCCGACGTATTGCGACGGCTCAAGCCTGGGCTGGCGCGGCGCGTGCGCCCTCTCGCATGACTCGAACCAACAACAAGCCCGAGCCGCTATACGAGCCAGTTGCGATGCTCGCAGTGTATGCAGCCCGGAGGCAGTAGCAGTTCGCGAAGACGCGCCTGTTGGACCCTCCGCCGCGCGCGGCGGCTCGTCACCGAGGCGCCGCGTCCGGCGTTGAGGGTCCCGGGCGCGCGCAGCGCCAAAGGCGCGAGCACGACCGGCCGCGTACTGACGCACATGGCGAGGAGCAGCACTTCGAATCCACTGGGGCGCGCTGATTCTCTGTCGGAGTCGGAGGGAGTCGGAGGTTGTTTCAAGAACACCACCGAGCGAGAGTGGTACCTGCACGCGTCCGCCCAATACGGCTGGTCCCGCAGCGCGCTTGTCCTGCAATTCAAGCCGCTGGGCCAGCAGGCGACGAGCGCAACCCCCGACAGTTGCGGCCAGAAGGCGCTCCAATTTTCCAGGAAGGCTGCCGGCGTGACCTGATGCCGCCCCTTTACACGGAATTTCTGACACCTCCGGAAGCCCGGCTACCGCTCGAACTGAGCTCGCCCGACTGAGGGCAACGAAGCAGCGCCACATCATGGCGACTGCCGTTGCCTGCGCTCAGTACCTTGCGGCCAAGGCTGAGAGAGAGCGACTTGAAACGGAAAAGGAAACGGCACAAGCCGCTCTGGATTCTCATCGTGCAACCGTTTTTGCGCCGTACCAAGCTGCGATAAACAAGTATCTGGGCGAGTTCAATGCCGGGTTTTCCGTCGAGAAGGTGCAGTCGCAAAACCCCGGCGGAAGCCCGAGCTGCAACTATCAGCTGCTGATCAACGCACACCGAGTTCCCCTCGTCGGCTCGTCAGGAGCGAGGTTCAAGAACACTCTGAGTGCTGGCGACCGAAGCACGCTTGCTCTTGCGCTTTTTCTTCGCGTCGTTGGAGCACGATCCCAAGAAGTCTGCGAAGGTCGTGGTGCTAGATGACCCAGTGTCGAGCCTGGACGAGCACCGTACCCTGGCGACCGTTCAAGAAGTTCGCGCATTGGCTCAGCACGTGGGGCAAGTCATCGTGCTGTCCCATTCGAAGCCATTTCTAGCCCGCATTTGGCAACACGCAGATCAGAAGTCCACCGTTGCAATCGAGGTGACCCGCGACTCCGTAGGTTCCAAGATCGTGCTGTGGAACGTGAACGATGACAGCGTAACCGCGCAGGATCGTCGACACGAACGGCTGCGTGAGTACAAGGCTGCGAGCAGCGGGAACCCTCGCGACGTGGCTCAATCGATCCGCCCCGTACTCGAGTGCTACCTCCGGGTTACGTGCCCGGCGGATTTTCAGCCGGGCACACTGCTCGGACCTTTTCGCCAGCTCGCGAAGGCTCGAGCCGCCGCGGGCAAGCCGGTCCTCAACGGCGTCAAGCTAACTGAACTGGAGCAGCTGACGGAATATGCCAACCGATTCCATCACGATACCAATCCGGCCTGGGATACCGCGTCCATCAACGACACGGAGCTCCTAGGCTTCGTGGGCCGTGCGCTAGCGCTTGTTGCGCCGTGAAGAACGCCTCCCACATGAAATCGTGGCCCGGATCTTGCGCAGCGTCCCACGGCGCACTTTTTCGCCGGTCCGCCCCAAATCCGGTCGGCGAAAAATCTTTGGACTACGCCACCCTTACCTCGATCGGCACCGTAAAGGCCGTTGTCCACGCGGGGTATCGCCCCCGCGTAACGACTGATAAGCCCCGGTAAAACGGGCTTTTCGCTTTGGACTTCGCGATTCATTCCGACCGGCTCAGAGCTGAGCTACTTTCCGCGCAGGCGCTCTAGCTCCTCCACGTCCGCGAGGTCCTTGTGCCGACCAGCCGATTTTTTGTTGGCGATGAGGGCGGGCTTCCCAATGTATGGGATTGCGTAGCCCTCCAGGTCGAACGTCTTGGCGTCTCGAAGAGCCTCGTCGAACGACACACCGCTGATCTTGGTGAGCACCTCAATCTTGAGCGGTGCGATGCCGAAGCGATACGCATCGCCTTCCGTCGCGAAGTGGCCCGGCGCCACCGCGTGTGCACGAAGGGGCGCGCCAAAGGCCTCGAGTGCGGCAAACACGCGCTCGGAGTTTGTACGCGAAGGTCTGACGAATACGTCCATGTCGTCAGTGGCGCGGACGTGGCCGTATAGGATCACCGCCCAACCGCCCACTAAGACGAACTCCGCGTTGGCTTCGCAGAGCTCTATCAGCAAGTCCGCAAAGTCCTGAGGAAGTTTAGCCAAGCTCCTCACCGGCCATCACAACTTCACCGGGCCACGCTGAGCGGGGAATCGTGGAGAACCCGCCACGAAGCGCCTGGTGATGTTCGATCAGCCGGACAGCAGCAGCGAGCCTCTCTTCGGGCGTGCTGGAAGCGTACGGCGACGGCTTGAAATCGCCAAGAGCAACGACCTCGACCGTGATGCGTTCAGCCCGAGCGGCGGCTCTGAGCTTTCGTTCGGCGTTCCGAGCCTCGGCTTCATTGGGCACCAGCGTATCGTACCATACGACGCTCGGCCTTTCAGGCCGCAAGCCGAACCCGGAAAGCCGCAGAAACCTCGTGGTACATCGAACGAATCGCGCCGCGCAACTGACTGAAACCGCGGAATCGAGAATGACTCGATTCCGCGGTTCTCTTTTGTGCTGATTCCGCGTTACACGGCGCGCGCGGCGCAACCTGACTTAAGCACTCGGGGCGGCGATACTTACCGGAACGGCAGTTAGTGGACTTGATCGGGCCAGCCTGCACTCTACAACGACGACCAAGTTCTCGATGACGACGCCCGCGAGCGTCACTGCACCAGCGCAATAACTCCGGGCGTCGGCTCTGCCGCTTCCACCCGGCGGTAGGCCGGGGCTCCACGCATCGAATTGTGCTGAACATTGAGCCTGCGCTTGGCCGTGGAGCGCCTCAACTTCGGAATGGCGTGCGCCCTGCCGAGCTTAAAACCGACGCCACCTCTTCCAACGCCATCGCCGGGCGCGGTGGCAAAACCGCATCTCTAGGTGAGGTGCCGAGGTGGATCCAGCCCAGCATCTCTTCGTCGACAGTGAGACCGAGCACCTCGCAAAAGGCTTTGCCCTTGGTGAACGGCACGCTCTTCCACACGGCGCCCACGCCGAGTGCCTGCGCGGCGAGCAACACCGCGTAGCCGGCACAGGCGGCGGTCGCGCTTTGCTCCCAGCGCTCGATTTTGCCCGGCTTGGGCGAGAACACGACGGCGAGCAGCGCCGGCTCCGCCGACGACGAGAAACTCAACTTTGTGAGAGTTCAGTAACGCGACAAACTCTCTCAAGTCTTGCTGAAGTTTCACCGGTCGACTCCCGATAAGCAGCAACTAGGTCGAGCAGAACCTCGAGGCGTGCCTGCGGAGCGAGCGCTGCGTAGTACTCGTCGTCCGCGCGATCGGCGGCCTCGAAACCTTGGAAAACCTGAAGTTCGCGCCGCGACACATGGTCATCTTAGCACGCCGGCAGGCTCGGCTCGGATCCTTGACGGGAGCGTGGAGGGAAAATGGCGCGCTCACTAGCCAGGCTCGCAGGGCCTGCGGATCTTGCGCCGACTCGCGTCTGGATGGAGGTCCGTATGACTAGGAGGGTCGAAGCCCCTGCTCCGGACTCGCCCGGAGCAGGGGCGCATAGAGGAAGACCCACTCCGCATTCGTTGAAGTCGGAGTCGGAGTCGGTCAGCCGCAGGACCCTCCGCCGCGCGCGGCGCGCCTTGGCGCCGCGTCCGGCGTTGAGGGTCCCGGACGCGCGCAGCGCCAAAGGCGCGAGCACGACCGGCCGCTCTACGACTTATCAAGCAAGGAGCAGCCCAGGCCTCCGGAGCCGTAGTGGTTCGAATCCACTGGGCGCGCAAAAAGAAAGTCTGCGAGGTGCAACGTGAGGAAATCCGACAGAGAGTGTCAATCTCGGATTGGTCGACAGAGGCGATCGCTCCGGTGGTTCGAGGGCCTCAGCGCGCTCTCGGTTCCTCATGAGATCGGCCTCGTGCTGCAAGCAAGTCGCTTTCGTTCTGCCGCTCGTAGCTCAGTAGCCAGGAGCTCGCCGTGCTCCGCTTCCCATTCCCGAAGGACTCAACCTTCGAGCGCGAGCGCTTGCTGATTCGTCATGTCTCAGCCACGGCAGCGGTGTCCACGCGTGAAGGGACGCCGAAAGCTTGGCCGGTGTATCGTTCGACCGCGCTCGAAGGGTGGCCAAGCCGTCCGCGTGTGGAGCGATGATTCTGGAAATGATTGCCTAGATCGCTTCCGTCGCTACCCGAGCCGTTCGTTGGTCAAGACGGATCCGAGCTGCAAGACGAGTCATGCCCCGAAAAGACTGACTCTGACGGCGCCTGCGCTCGTCGTGTCACACCGCCAACGAACCGACATTGACGCGCCGGCGCGGCGGTCGTCTCATCGCACGCATGATGCGAGGCGCGCGGCTGGTTCTCTTCATGGGTTGTGCCTACCGATGACGAATGCTTCGCCCGAGGCGGCCCACGTCGACGGAAAGACGGCGTGTGCGCTCGTGGCGGAGGGGGCGAAGCTCCGCTCGAAAGGATACACGAACGTTTCGGGGCTGAGAGCGACGTCGAGCTACGACGATTGAACGCGCTCGATGCTTCGTTCTTCGAGCAAGAAGACGCCCGCACGATCGCGCGCGAGCTCGTTGGCAAGCATCTTTACACTCACGTCGCTGGCGAGCGCGTCGGCGGGCGCATCCTCGAAACGGAAGCGTACTGCGCGCGCGGCGACGCGGCCCTCGCGATGCATATCGCGAGACGTCCGCGCGCCTCCGCCGTGCTCCTGGGGCCTGCCGGGCGCGCTTACCTGTATGTGGTGCAAGGCGGGAATGTCCTCTTCAACATCACGTGCGCTCCCGCCGGCGTTCCGGGCGCCGTGCTGGTGCGTGCTGCGGAACCCGTCGTCGGAGAGGAGATCATGCGGGCGCGCGGGGCGATGCCGCGTTCGCCGGGCCTCCTGTCGCGCGCGTTCGGGCTCGCGGTTTCGATGAGCGGCGATCCTCTCGGCGGACTCATCTGCATCGACGACGCAGGCGAAACGCCTGCGGTTCGTGCGGAGCCGCGCATCGGGCTCGCTTACGCCGGCAATCGCGCGGCGACAGCGCGCTGGCGTTACGTGTTTCGACGGTAGCCGTACAGGCAGCGCGATGCGCCGCTTGAAAGGTCGACTAGATCCTCGACGTCCGGACGGTGTGCGTGCACCATCTGTTACGCGCTTCCGTTAACAACGCACGGACGCGAATAGCGCGATGCTGACAGACGGTATCGAGCGTCGTGCTCATCTCGCAGCAAGCAGCCGCGCGAAGACAGCCTGCGCTGGCTCGACTTCTTAGCGATCCGAAGCGACTATTCGTTCTGTAAGTTCGGCAATGTCATTCTCGGCAAGAAGATTCGCGTTTCGGCGCTGACCTCAGGCTCTTCGTCGAGCATGACCGACAACGCTCTCCGGTAACGACGCGCCTGGCACAGGTTGGCATGCGAGCTCGATCGCGAAGCCCGTTATTCCGCAGTTCTTGCCATGCTTGGGCGTGGCACGGCGGGTGCAGAGTGCGTGGCTGAGCTGAGTGCTCAGGAGGATTGAGATGATGACCCGTAACCTGCTGCCATCGTTTTTCGTTTTTGGCGCTCTCGGCTTGAGCGGTCTGTCGGCTCGTGTCGCACATGCCGACACCGCCTGCAGCAGCGACGCGGATTGCGGCAAAGGCTTCAGCTGCACCGTAGTGGGCGGCTCGGCGTGCGGTTCGCCCGGTTGCGAGGGCGGCAAAGCCTGCCCGCCGCCCACACCGTGCGAGCCGACCGAGATCAAGGCCTGCGAGCCCGGGGCTTGCAAGGTGGACACAGACTGTGCGGACGGTATGGTCTGTTACACGAGCAGCGCTCCCTGCGCTGAGCCTGCCTGCGCGCCAGGCAGTGATTGTCCGCCCAGCACGTGCGCCAGTGGCACGCAAAGCCAATGCATCCCGCGCTACCAGGCGCCGTGCAGCACGGCGGCCGACTGCGGCGCAGGCTTCAACTGCGTTCAGGGGCCGACCCCCGACTGCTCGGTTCGCTCCGGCCCCGCATTGCCAGCCCCCGCGCAAGACGGCGGCACACCCAACGGAGGCGCTGGTGCGACGCCCGATGCCGACGCGGCAGGCTGCAGTGCTGGCCCGAGCGGTCCCTCCTACTGCGCAGTGATCCCGGTCACCTGTGAGAGCGCCGGTGATTGCCTCAACGGCTGGGCGTGCGCGGCTTCGCCTTCGGGCGCTACGTGTGCCACCTCGCCGGCTCCAAACGGAACTGCCGGCGTAGGAGGCGCGGCTACGGCGGGCTGCACAACCGCGCCGCCGGTCATGCAATGCACCCCGCCCTACTATTCATCCGGGGTGGGCCTGGGCGTCGGCGCTCCCACGCGCGGCGGAGACGTGACCGGCGAGGCATCAAGCGGCGCCACGAGTGGCTCGGCCGCCGCCGCGGCGCCAACCAACTCTGGCAATCCCACGTCCAGCAGCGCCGGCTGCTCGGTTGCGGGCGACATCGGGAACAGGAGTAGCGCGCTCGGCCTAGCCATATTTGGCCTCTTGGGTCTTATCGGGGTGAGGCGCCGCGCACAGCTTGCGCCGCGCGCAGTCGACAAGGCGGACTGTAAGTCCTAGCTCGAGCGGAGGCGGAG
The DNA here is from genome assembly GCA_903642325.1 of Myxococcales bacterium. GTDB lineage: Bacteria > Myxococcota_A > Polyangia > Polyangiales > Polyangiaceae > PMG-095. The sequence goes on from CAHJWM010000094.1 coordinate 11,897, forward strand.
CCGTCATTGCGGCACTTATCGAGCCTCATTGCGCGCTCGACCGCGTTGATCTGCACGACCGAGTCGTCGAAGGCGATGTGCATGTCCTCCGGCAACGCGCGCATGCTCCGGGCGCAGTTTTGCTTTTTTTTCGCAACTCGTTGAAGTATGCCGCCGACCCATGCGCGCTACCATGAGCCAATATCGGAACTTTTCGGTGCTCCTCGCCTTCCTTGCACTGCCCGCCGTAGCCCGTGCCGGCGAAAGCGATGACTTGGTGCTGCTGGCCAACGGAGGGCGCCTACGTGGCGAAGTCATCGAGCAAGACCCCCAACAAGGGGTGCGCGTCAAGCTGGCTGACGGCTCGGTGCGCGCGCTCAAAGCGAGCGAGGTCCGCGAAATTAAATATCACGACGACGTCGCGGCCCCCCCCGTTGGCAACGCGTCGGTCGCCCCGGCCCCGGTCGCGCCGCCGCCGAGC
>CAHJWM010000095.1 GCA_903642325.1 Myxococcales bacterium
GTGCCAGCGATTCCGCCGCCGCTCACACCACCGTCGCTGCCGCTCGTCGCGCTGCCGCCCACGCCACCGCTGGCCGCGCCGCCCCCGCCGCTGTTTACGGCGCTGGCGCCGCCGGTCGCGGCGCCACCACCACCGTTCGCGGGCGGAGCGCCGTCACTTGGCGTGGAAGCGTCGGAACATGCGCTGACCCCAAGCAGCAACGAACCCATCGCCGCCCAAGAAAGAAACAAGCTGTACCGGTTGTCGCGGGCCATTACTGCCTTCCACCTATCATCCTGCGAACGTTGCGGCGTGATATCGAGCGACGATAGCAGCTTCCGAATGGAACTGAGCGCGGCACTTGCGTTCACGAAACCCCATCCGGACTGGCGCGGAGCGGCGCTTCAAAACTCGCGGCGCGCTGACTTGGTGGCCCCACCGGCTCCATACGAAGCCGCGTGCATCGGCCAAAAGACGCGACGCACGCCCGATTCATGCGCTCAGACCAGGAGCTCCGGAACGATCCCTTTGCTGTACCCGAACTTCGCGATGTCCATCCCGAAGCCCTTTTGCATGATCGTGAGGTGGACATCGGCCAGGGGCACCTGGTCCGGGAAGTTGTTGTGGTAGTCGGCTTTGAGTACCCCACCACCGCCGGCAATGACGACCGGTAGCTTGGTCAGTTGGTGACTGCTGCCCTGCATGCCCGACATGAAGAGGATGATCGTGTTGTCCAGCACGCTCTTACCGCTGCCGTCCGACTCTTGCGACTTGGACAAGCGATCCATGAGCGACGCGAGCTTTTCCACGAACCAACGGTTAACGGTCGCAAAACCGTTGTTGTTGTCGCCGTCGTGCGATAGGCCGTGATAACCCAGCAGGTCACCCTGCTGAACAGTGGTGAGTGGCGCGTCGATCTGAGTCGAGGTCATGCCCGAGAAGTTGCGCTGCTTCAGGAACTTGTAGTGGTACTCGCTCCGCGCGTCGTCCAGCATATGACTGATCACGCGGGTCAGGTTCGTTTCGAACGCCATGGTGATGAGGTCGTTCATCACTTCTGCATGGTCGTTTCTGTTATAGCCGGCCGGTTCGGCGAGCAGCGCGGACCCTGGCTTGCGCTCGGTATAAGAAGCCGACAACGTGGGTCGCGTGTAAGTCTTGGTGGTGCCAGTCATGGCCGTACCCTGCAACTTGGCGCGACTTTCGATGTCCTGCACAGAGCTCAGGAATTGGTCGAGCCGGCGTCGGTCGCTCACACTGAGCTTCGCCCTGAGCGAGGTCGCTTCGTCGTTCACGAAGTCGAGAACCGAAATATCACGGTCTTTACGAAGCTGCGCCAGGGCTTGGTTCGCCGGGCTGGTCGAGCCCCCGGGGGCCAGCTGCGTAATCAGGCTGTCAAAAATCTTTTGCGGGTCGACCTCCTTATACAGCGGCACATCGCTGGCGGACCACGAGATGCTGCGCGTCATGGACGGATGGCGGCCGTCCGGATTCGAGTTCATCGTCGAACAGCCGACCTGGAGCGACTTGAAGGCGCTAGTCCCGCCGATGCTTTGCGCGATCACTTGGTCGACCGTCGGGCCTCCCAAGATCGGACGGCTGACGTCTGGGACCGTGCACGAAAATGACGGCGCGCAGTACTGTGAATGGCTTGGGTTCGGGTTGACGCCGGCGTTGTAGAGCGCCTCTTGCCCAATGTTCGAGACGACCTGAACGTACTTCTTGTATGGAGCCAACGGCTCGAGCAGTGCCGACAGTTGCCATGCGCTGCCCGCGCCCGCGCCTTTGGGCGGCCAGAACGCGCGTGCTACGCCGCACGAAAAGTACATCAATAAGTAGCGCTTCGTCGGGCTCGCGACCGACGCCGCGTGCGCTTCTGGAATGGAGAGTGACTCGAGCCAGGGCAAAGCTAGGCCAACGCCTAGGCCGCGGAGCACATTGCGTCGAGAGGTCCAGGTTTTCGAGTTCATTCAGGTTCTCCGTGACGTAGGCGGAAGGCGTCGCTGAGCACGACTTGCTTCATGAGATTTCGGAAGGTGAGGCCGCGGGCCGCCCACTTGCTATTCAGCTGTTGAAGGGGGGCTGCGTCGATGGTGTCCGCCTCACGCCCCAGGGCATAGGTGTAGAGCTTGCTAGCGGCGCAGGCGGTAAAACGCGGATCCTTGGCCAACAACCCGCCGAGCTCTTCGGGGCCGGAGAAGGCCACGCCACCGGGCAGCTCGCCGTTCGGCGCGATTGCGTCGCCATTGGGATAGGCTTCGCGATAACGGCCAATACCGTCGTAGCGCTCCAGGCCCAAGCCGATTGGATCGAGCGTGCTGTGGCAGGCGGCACAGCCCGGGTCAGCGCGGTGTTTCTCCAACCGGACGCGAACGTTCTCGGAGCCGGCTGGCTTGCTGGCATCGCTCGGATCGGCGCTGTCTTCCAGCTTGGGAATAACGGGCGGGGGCGGCGGGGGCGGCGAGCAGAGCAGCTCCGTCAGAGACCAGGCGCCGCGCAACGTGGGAGAAGTGCGGCTTGGAAACGAAGTCTGAGTGAGGAAGCTCGCCAGGCCGAGGAAGCCGACACGCTTGTCGGTCGTGATTTCCACTCGTTTCAATTGCGCGCCCGTCCCGGGTGCCGGCATACCGTAGTGGGCCGCCAGCTCGTCGTTCACGTAGTTGAAGTCGGCGCTAAACCAATCGCTGAGCGGGCGGTTCGTGGTCAAAAATTCCTGGAACCACAGGTACCCTTCGGACGCCATGGCGTCAGCGAGGGTCGGCGTGAACGTCGGAAACACCTGAGCCGTCACGCTGTGGCTTGCGAGCTTGCGAATGCTCAACCACTGCCCCGCGAAGCTCTCCACGAAGCCAGCCGATTTCGTGTCGGTCAACAGCCTATCGACGGTGGCTTCGAGGGTGGCCGGGTCTGACAATTGACCGGCCTTGGCGGCGGCATACAACGCGTCATCCGGCGTCGAGCTCCACGCCAGGTACGACAAGCGGGACGCGAGCTCGTAGCCCGACAACGCGTGTGGCGCGACCGATGTTGGCACCGCGTCATACTCCACGCGATACAGGAAATTTGCAGCCGAAAGCATCGCCCGCACCGCCTGGCCGAGTGCGTCCGGACCGCTCTTGGCGCGCGCGAAATCGGCGTCGTACACCTTCATCGCTCGGTCCACCTCCGAGGGGTCGAGCGGACGGCGGTAAATTTTTGCGCCGAAATCAGTAACGATCTGACGTGCACACGCATCACCCGCCACGGTGGGGGTGCAGGTCAAAAGGTGAGCGCGCTCGGTGGCGTTGCTCAAGGCTTCCGCGCTGAGGTCGGAGGCGGCTTGGAAGTAGCCCTGGTATTGCGAGGGGGTCATGCCCAACGCGCTGGCCGTGTTGTCGAAGTTGAGGCCCTCCTCCGCCAAAAACGGCACGGCAGGTTGCAAGGACGTGCCCAGCAGATCCCGAACCGTGTAATCGTATTCCGCGTTGTTCAACCGGTGGATGCCGACCCGGCCGGGGTCGACCGCCGCAGTGCTGGTTCCCGGCGCGGCGCCGCCGCCGCTAGTACTACTACCAGTTGTGCCGGGAGATTGAGCCGCGGCTCCGGCGCTGGCTTCAACGTTGCCAGATGTGACGCCGGACACGCAGCCTGCAGCAGCGCAGAGCGCGGCAAGGCCGGCGCCCAACAGTGCTCGCGTTCGCCAGTTCTGATTACCGGACTCACTCATAGTAGGTGCTCCCTGGAGCTGCGCGGCAAAAAAAGTCCGCCAATAAACCAGTCTATCTTCAGTGCCCATTCCAGACTGCAAACAGTCAACTTTGCGTGAAATTCCGCGAGCTTCCTCTGGCGCCGGATCTTTCCGTCCTCGGAATTCAGGTGCGCTCGAACGGATGCGGTGGAACGTCGTATTCTGATACGCATTTGTTCCGAAGGCCCGCCCAAAGGCCGACGGCTCCGCCGCGCGCCGTCAATACTGGATTCCCGGATAGGTTGCCTTGGCCTGGGCAAGTTGTTGATCCCAATCCGCGGTCCAGCCGAACGCCGCCGTTGCCAGCGGCTTTAGGTTGGTGTGAGCCGCACCGCTCGAGAAGTGTACGTACTCGCCCCAGTTCATGTCCGGCATTTGTTGATCTGTCGCGGGAAAATATTTTTCCAGCAGACTGTAGAAATTCGCCAGTACTTGCGCGTGCCCGTGGTCTCGCCACAGAGGATAAAACCAATCGCGAAACCAAAAGCTGCCGACACGCGGATAATCGACCGAGCTCACATTGTATTTGTTGAACGCCGCCGCGGCTTGGTCACTCAGGCCCAGCCCTACGTACACGTCGTAGATAAAGAACTGTTGCCACCGGCTCGGCCCCCACAGCTTGCTCGCGGGCGAACCGAACTTCGTATGGGCCGCCGTAGTTTCGACGATGTACGAGAGACGAGTCAGGATGGGGTCGGAATAGTTCTGTGTCCAGTCCGTCGCGCCAGAATCGATCACGTTTTCATTGTCGTGCGATGCGTCCCTGAACGTCGCTGAGTGACCGCCAATGTATTTGCCTTGGTGGAAGATGGCGCGAACCCGCTTGGGGCCCATGACTCCGTAACTTCGCAATGAATACTGCCAGACCTTACTAACGAACGGCGACAGCCAGCTCGAAGCGCCGGGTGCCATATCTGCGTCGAAGTAGGTCGCTGCGCAATCGTCGTAGGAGACTGGCGTAAGTTTCTGAGTGTGCTCAAACCAATGCTCTTGCCAGGTAGGCGCAGGGGCCACGCCACCTGGGCACACGCTGCCCGGCGCTGCTCCCCCCGCGCCGCTGCCCCCGGCGGCTTGGGCACCGCCGGCGCCGGCTTTACCCCCCGCACCACCCGCACCCCCCGCAAGGGTACCACCGCCACCTGCTTTGCCAGCCGCACCACCGGTAGCCCCGCCGCTACCGGATTTGCCGGCCGCGCCGCTAGTAGAGGTGCCGCCTGCTCCAGCTCCGGCAGTTACTTCTGTCTGCGCGCCGGCGGCTCCGCCGGACGCGTTCGGCTCCTCGCCTGCGCTGCCCGTGTCGCCGCTCATCGAGCTGCGGTCGCCGCTACTGCCGCCTGCAGGCCCGCGGCCGGCTTTCCCACCGACCGCACCCGCTCCGGCCGTCGTGTCGGTATCGCAATCGTCGAGGCAGGACACGCGATCGAGTGAGCTCAACCCGATGAGTGAGCTGCAGCCGGACACGACGAGCGAGCCGCACACGAGCCGCAGGAGCGAGCGAGCGGGGTGACGGCGCATCTCAGAATCTTCCGGTCAAGCTGAAGCTACCAACGCCCTTTGCCGCAGAAAAGTTAGCTTGCACGCGCGCGGGGCTGGGCTTGCGATCGTAAATGAGGCTGCCGAGTCCGATCGCGACACCGACGGCCGCGACGACGAAGCTCACCGTCGAGACAGTTGCAAGCGTGCTCGCGCGGTCGAGATCCGCCCAGGTACTCGGCGGGCACTGCTGAGCTTTGCAGCCCTGGGTGGCCGAGTGCTTGCTCGTCAGGGCGAGGGCGCCGCTGACGCCGCCCACGACGATGCCGGCCGCGCCGACCCCGCCTGCCACATACGTGACCTTGCGCAGACTGCGCGAGGGCGCTGCCCCCGCTTCGGGCTTGAACGGCTCGGCGGCGGCGCGCGGTGCGCCACGCAGGTCTAGCCGCACGTCGAGGACCTCGCGCTCGCTGATCTCGAGCTCGCGTTCGACGGTTGCCGAAGCGGACTTCGCCTCGATCTGATGCCGACCCGGATCGACGCGAAAGGGCCGCTGTAGCTCCGCAGTCGGCACGGGCTGGCCATCTACGGTCAGCCGAACCGTTGTTCCCGAAGCCACCCCGCTCACCACGAAGCGCAGTGATGCGATACGGAGCTCGAGCTCCGCGTCGAGCTCTTCCGCCTTTTGACGCGCTTGCTCGAATGGCAGCGGCTCGCGCTCGGTCCTCGGCAACGCAAGCACTCGGCGTAGGGTGCCGCGCGCCTCAATCAGGCGGCCCAGGTCGACTTGAGAACGCGCGAGCTCGAAGCCTGTCGTCGGCACACCCATGATCGAATCCGCCGCGCTAAATCTGGCGAGCGCGCCGTTCAGATCTTGGTTTTCGCGGAGCGCACGACCGGCTTCCATCAGGCCCCGGGCGGTCTCTTTTTCGGTCGCTGAAGGTTCGGCGAAAAGTAGCCGTGGCTGCAGAAGTAATGACCCTATCAAGGCCGCGCGCACGATGTGACGGCTAGAAACCATCGTCGACGATCCTTCGCTTCGGTTTGGGTTGGACGCTTGGCGCTGCCACTCGCAGCTTGCGCTTCAACGGCGCCTCGGCGGCGTTTGTTAGTGGTAGTGATTCAACCGCGATCACGACCGGGCCAGGCGTTCCACGCGCGCTGGCGCTGGGCAGGGACGAAGCATGAGCCGCGCTCGTCGCGACGCGGCTGATCTCCCCGTCGGCCCGACCGCTCGCGGGAGCGGGTGTGGCCCGCGACGCGGCGTGCTGCCAAAACAGCAGCGTCGCGGCCAACGCCGAGACCGCCACGAACGCGACGATCCGAATTCGACTGTTGACGCGCGAGCGCACGGTCGGGGGTCGCGCGTCCACCGAGGCCGAGCCCACGGTGAACGAGTTCTCGCTGTTTGCTTGCGCCCAATGCCGAGCGCGGCCAGACAGCTGATCGAGCGGCCCGTCACTCGCAAGCGGCGCGGAAGGAAGCGCCTTTGGCGGCAATGCTGCCTCGAACGTCACGAGCATAGATGCCCCCGTTGCGCTCGATAGTGCCGGCTGCGCATCGAGCGCTTGAATCGACTGGGCAATCGTTTGGCGACGAACCTCGAAGCGCTCGCCTAAGTGGCCGTTGACGAAAGCGCCGAGCTCACTCGGAGAACAGTAAAGCGCGCCCGCGCGCACCACCGCATCGAGCTCTTCGTGTAGTTCGGCGCAGCTCTCGTGCCGACCCGCCGGGTCGAAGGAAAGGGCTTTGAAAACGATGGAGGACAGCCGCGCCGGCACTTGCGCGGGGAGGGCGGAGATCGCGGCGTGGCGGGTCAGGCTATTGAAAATGTCGACGCGATTGGCGCCCTCGTAGACGTGGCGCCCGGACAGCAATCGATAAAGGACCGCAGCAACCGCCCAAACATCCGCGCGGACGTCCAACGTTCGGCCCGTGGCTTGCTCAGGCGCCATGTAATGCAGTTTGCCTTTGAAGACCCCTGAACGGGTTTCTTCCACGGCACGGTCTCGGGCTTTGGCGATGCCAAAGTCGATGACTTTGACGACACCTTTGGAGCTGATCAAAATATTTTGGGGTGAAACATCCCGATGCACGACACTGAGGGAGTTGCCTGCGGCGTCGCACAGCTCGTGGGCCGCCTGCAGGCCAGCGCACGCATCGGAGACAATGCGCAGCGCCATCTCTTGCGGGATGACTCTGCCCGCATGCCGTACCGCGCGATCGAGTCTGGCGACTGAGTCGCCCTCCACCCACTCCATCACCAAGTACAGGACTCCGTCGTGTTCTCGCAAATCCAGAATTTGCGCCACGTGATTGTGCTCGATGCGCGACGCGATCGTCGCCTCATCCAAGAACATGCGGCGAAACTGAGGGTCGCTCGCATAGATGGGCAAGATTGTCTTGACGACCACGAGCTTCTCGAAGCCGTGCTTACCGCGCAAGCGCGCGAGCCAAACCGCTGCCATCCCGCCCTCGGCGATTGGGCAAAGTAGTTCATACCGATCGAGCCGATATCCGGAGACGAGGTCAGTGGGATCGGACACGCTGATCCGTCAGTATTCGCGAGCGCCGCTCGAAAGGCGAGCGAAACTCGGCGGGCTCAGCAGCTGCTTCGAATTTTGTCGGCGGAGTGCCGGATTAGATAGGAGTAGCTCCTTCTCTTGACTACATGGTTGAGGGCCCGGCATTGCACGGTGTCAATACACTTATAGCGCCGCTTACATTCAATCTGCCGACGTTCATCACTCTTCACTACATGCAATTTCGATTACCGCTTTCGCGTTTTGATCATCCCATTCGGCGCAGCATGGGCCCCGCCGTGGCCACCGCCTATTCCTCGCGCGTCCCCGGTCCGCCGACGGCCCATGTTGCGCTCAGCGTCCGCTAGCCGCGGGAGCGGCCCCCACAATCCCCGCTTCGCTGTGCAGGAGCGTGCTGGAGAAACCGTTCGCGCGCGGACGAATGATTGCTCGGCGAAACGGTGACAGCGACCCGAATACGCCGACAATGCAAATTTCGTGGCAAGCTCCGAAGCATCCGGGGGTGCCTAAGGCCATCCGCAGTCCAATCGAGAGCAATTCAAGACATACGAACCTGAATCTCTCCAGCCTCGCTTTTCCCAGTATCGACGCAACGCGCTTTTCGAGATGACGCGGTCGTCCGTCGTGTCATGATGGCGCGCACATGTCGTTGTATGGCGCGATTGAAGCGGGCGGAACGAAGTTCGTATGTGCGGTGGGAACGGGGCCAGAGGATTTAAGAGCGCAGGCCCGCTTCCCGACCACCACCCCAAAAGAGACGCTCGGTAGGTGCATAGACTTTTTTCGAGCCCAGCCGCGCATCGACGCATTGGGCATCGGGTGTTTCGGGCCGATCGAGCTCCGCCACGGAGCTCGACGCTATGGTCATGTCACGACCACGCCGAAAATCGGCTGGGGAAATGCGGACGTAGTCGGGCCGCTGCACCAGGCTTTAGGCGTACCCGTCGGGTTCGACACAGACGTCAATGGTGCGGTCCTGGGCGAGGCGCGCTGGGGGGCGGCTCAAGGTCTCGACACGGCAATTTACATCACGATCGGTACCGGGATCGGGGGAGGCGCCCTCATTGGCGGTCAATTAGCCCACGGCCTCGTCCACCCAGAAATGGGTCACCTGCTCGTGCCGCGCGAAGCGGACGATCTCGACTTCGCGGGCGACTGCCCGTTCCACGGTGCGCGTTGTTGGGAGGGCATGGCCTCGGGCCCTGCTCTGGCGCGGCGTTGGGGGCAGCGGGGCGAAACCTTGCCGGCAGATCACCCGGCCTGGGATCTAGAGGCGCGTTACATCGCGTCCGGGCTCACCTCACTCGTGCTGGTGCTTTCCCCGGATCGGCTAATCCTGGGTGGCGGTGTGATGCAGGTCGATGCGCTCTTGCCGTTGGTGCGTAAACACCTCACACGCTCCCTCGCCGGCTACGTGCAGGCTGACGCGCTACTCAAAGGTATGAATGATTACGTAGTACCGCCGCTTTTGGGCACGCAGTCAGGCATTGTGGGCGCGTTGGCGTTGGCCGAGCGCGCCGCTCTCGTTCAGTGAGCCGATGGGGTCGCCGAGGCGCAGGCCGCGCGTCGGGCCTCCCCTCGCGAGATGCGCGCGCATTCGCGCGCCTCGGGAAGCCATGGCATATTATCTGAGAGCGCACGGCTGAAGCTAAATCAATTGCGGCCGCTTTAACTGCCGAGTCAGCCCACGGATAACGGAATGCGAGCGAGCAAGGTGCCAGTCGTTGGGGCGCGCGGTTGGCGCGCGGCGCTGCTCGCGGCTGCACTTGCCTCCGGCGCTCTCAGCTGCTCGGTTTACGACGCTTCACTGCTGGCGCGCGCTGATAACCTCCAGAGTGGGGCCGGCGGGGTGTCGGGTGACTTCGGCGAAGGCGGCACGCTGGCGTCGGCTGGTGGCCCGGCAGCGGGCGGCACCAGCGCGGCCGGCGGAGCTATCGACACCCCTCCCGGGGGCGACTCAGGCGGCGGCGCGGCCGGCGACGATGACGGCGCATCTGGCATGCTCGGGGTCGCGGGCACCGCAGGCAACGGGGGCGGGGCCGGACGAGGAGGAGGAGCCGGGGCCGGAGGAGGAGCCGGAGCCGGGGCCGGAGGGGGAGGAGGAAGCGGCGGCCGAGCGACCCAGGAGCTCGCTCTAGGTAAGCCGGTGACTGCCTCCACGGCGCAAGTCGGCAACGAAGCCTTGCGCGGTAATGACGGAGACATAACGACGCGCTGGTGCGCCACATCCGCGACCATGCCGCAATGGTGGCGGGTCGATTTAGGCACGACCCGCAACCTCACGCAGATCGCCGTGAGCTTCGAGCACCCGGAGCGAACGTACAGCTACCTCATCGAAACGTCGGACAACGACGCGGTGTACACCTTACAAAGGAGCGTCAACGGCTCCGGCGCCGCGCAAGCGGTGACTTTCCCCCCGAGCGTCTCCGCTCGCTACGTCAGAGTTACGGTCACGAAAGCAGTGACACCGACCGCCACAGAAATGGGTTGGGCGTCGTTCTTCGAAGTGTCACTGATGGGCAACTAGCGCAGCCGCGGCTCGTGCCCGCGGTGCTCGGCGATAGCAGAACTTCCGCACGGCCAACCGTCCCCCCCACCGTTTCACACGCGCTGATCAGTGCTTGGCTTCTCCCACAAGTTCAACCCGCCTTCTTTGGCGTACTTGTCTACGGCCGCGAGCTCGTCGGCGGTGAACTTCAAGTTCTTGATCGCGCCGACGTTTTCCTTGATTTGCTCTGGCGTACTCGCGCCGATCAGCGTGCTGGTGACGCGTGCATCTTTCAGCACCCAAGCGAGGGCCATTTGCGCCAGGCTCTGACCACGCGCCTGCGCGATGTCATTCAGCGCGCGCACGTTTGCGAGGTTCTCGGGGCTCAAGTGATCTTTCTTCAACGTCCCACCGCCGGGGCGATTCATGCGGGAGTCTTCTGGCACGCCCTTCAAGTACTTGTCGGTGAGGAGCCCTTGCGCCAGCGGGCTGAAAGCGATGCAGCCCACGCCGTCTTTGCCGAGCACATCCAAGAGCCCGTTTTCGGGCCAGCGATTGAGCATGCTGTACGAGGGTTGGTGGATGAGGAGCGGGATCTTCCATTCGCGCAAGAGCTGCACGGCTTCTTCGGTCTTGCCCGCCGAGTAGGACGAGATGCCGACGTATAATGCCTTGCCTTGCTGCACGGCAGTCGCCAGTGCCCCCATCGTTTCCTCCAGCGGAGTGTCCGCGTCGAAGCGATGTGAATAGAAAATGTCCACGTACTCGAGGCCCATGCGCTTCAGGCTCTGGTCGAGGCTGGCCAGCATGTACTTCCGGTTGCCCCCACCTTGCCCGTACGGGCCAGGCCACATGTCCCAGCCGGCCTTGCTGGAAATCACCAGCTCATCCCGGTAGGGCTTGAAATCCTGCTGCAGCAGCGTGCCGAAGTTGATCTCGGCGCTGCCGAAGGGAGGCCCGTAATTATTGGCGAGATCGAAATGGGTGATGCCCAAATCGAACGCTGTGCGGAGCAGCCCGCGTTGCTTCTCGAGCGGCGCGGCGTCGCCGAAGTTGTGCCAGAGGCCCAGGGAAATCGCCGGTAGTTTGAGACCTGACTTACCGCACTGGCGAAACACCATCGTTTCGTAACGGTTCGGGGCTGCAACGTAGCTCATGAAAACATCCTTTGTAGACGGAATTTCGGAATGGTCGCGGGTCTAGTTATGGTCGTGACTGCTATGGCTCTCGTTGCGCCCGCGAGTCGTGCAGGTAAACGCTAGATTTTTGATGGTCACGAGTGGCGCGTTGGAAGTCGCAGCCTTCGGCGCCGCAGCGCGCCGACGAGAGCCGTCAGCAGAGCTGTGTCGCGCGCCGCAAGTGCGGCGCGCGACGAGGCGGCGTCACGGAGAAGCTTGTAGCTCGGCGATACCCCACCAGACGCCGGTGCCCTTCCCGTTCTGCGCCAACAGTAAAACCTGAGTCAGCGTGATCCGCACGCACTTCGCCGCCACGGGCGTAGCCAAGACGAAGGTCATGGGCATGCTGCAGCTCGATCCGCCGCTGCACCCCGGTTGCGGTTCATTCGCCATCGCTACGGGCGGGCCAAACGTGCCCGTGATCACGCCATTGGTGGTCGTGCAATCGCTCGAGACACTCACCTCGGCTTTGCCAGGAAAGTCTCGCGAGTCGAGCGGGCCGCTGTTGTTGGGCGGCGTGCCGGTATACATCACGAGCTTACTGATCTTGTTGCACGCGTTCATGTTGAACGTGAACGCGTCGCCCACCATTTGCGCGACCTTGTTGCCGTTCTTCATGTGCGTGTCGCCGAGTGACGTTCGCGTGTCGCCTTTGCCGTCGAAGGCATTGGTGGGAGTCAGCGTGCTGCAAGGCGGGTTGCCGGTGTTGAAATCGCACATCTCGCTCCACTGAGCGGTCCACGTGGTTCTCGTGTACATGCCGGTGGCCGGAGCCTCTCCGGGGGTGCAGGCACCGGCGGTGGCACCGCCGCCCGCGCCTCCGCCGCCCGCC
>CAHJWM010000096.1 GCA_903642325.1 Myxococcales bacterium
GTCGCGGCGGCGGTGGCGGTGATCGCCGCGATCGTTGGTGAGCTGAACCCGCAGGCTGCGCGACGCGCGTCTTTGCGCGTCGCGCTCGGCCCTCTCCTTGTGGCTGAGCAGGGCCCAGCTCCAATCCTAGCCACTGAAAGCTCCGCTGTATGCCAGGACCCCAAAGCGCCAAGAAACGTCAACGAGAAGCCGCTCGTCAGGGCTATGCGCGCGACAAGGCCGCAAAGAAAGAGGAGCGCAAGGCAACGAAAGTTCCGCGCGCCCCCGGCGAAGAAGGCGAGGACCCGGATCTCGCTGGCATCGTAGCTGGCCCTCAGCCCAAGACCGAAGAAGACGAAGATTGGGTTGTACCGCCAGCGGTTGCGCCGCGGTAAATCCGCGAGGTCTCGTGAACGCGGGCGGCCTACCCGGGATCGGTCGCCCTTCAGGCACGCGCCTCGCTGCGTCAGGCTAGCGAATCGGTCGCACGCCAAAGATACCAGCTCGCAACGGAGCGGTACGGCCGCCAGCGTTTGGCGCGGGCCTCGAGCTCGGCCTTGTTCGGTAGCTCCGACGTTCCGAACGCGATCGAATAGCCTTTTCGGACGCCGAAGTCATCCAGCGGCAGTATGTCCGGGCGCCCGAGCCGAAATATCAGCAGCATCTCCACCGTCCAGCGGCCGATGCCGCGCACCTCGCTCAGGCATTCTATGATGGCTTCGTCATCGAGCTTTTGAATCTGTGCAAGCGCGGGGATAGTCCCCATTTTGGTGCGTTCGGCGAGGTCCTGCAAGGCTAGGTACTTGCCGTTGGAGAGGCCTGCGCCGCGCAGATCCGCTTCGCTTGCATTTAGAATCTGCGTCGCCGTGATCGCCCCTCGGGCGCGTGGGAAGAGCGCTCGCACGCGCGCGAAGATCGTCGCCGCGGCCTTGCCATGCAGCTGCTGATACACGATCGACTCAGCGAGTGCGGCGAACAAGCTCGGCGTCGTTTTCAGCTGCATGCGGCACGGCCCGATGCGATCGATCAAGCGTCGCAGCTTGGTGTCGGATGCGCGCAAGTGCGCGACGGCAAGCGCTGGGTCGAAGCCGAGCTTGCCGTCGCCGTCGAACAGGCTGCGCTCAGCTTGCTCGATCTTCAGCATTTTTCGTTTGATCTCGAGGCCACCGCTCGCGGAAAATCCGCCGATTTTTCCGCCGGCCGCCAGCACTCGGTGGCACGGCACGACGATCGCGAACGGATTTCTGCCGAGGGCTTGGCCTACCGCTCGCGCGCCACCCGGCGAGCCTACGCGTGCCGCGAGCTCGCCGTATGACAGCGTCGAACCCGATGGGATGGTGCGCGCCAGATCGTAGACGCGCCGATGAAATGGCGAGACAGTCGCCATATCTAGCTCTATTTGAGTCAAATCCGCCGTTTCTCCGCGGAGCAGCGTGACGATACGGTCCACCGCGCGCTGCACCACCGCCGGTGGTGAGCTCTCCAAGGCCGCCGGAAAGCGTCGCACTAGCTTGGCGCGGGTGTCGGCCGGCCGGGCTTCGGGCAAGCACACGCAGGCCACGCCGCGCTCTCCCCACACGATGCCGCAACGACCAACCGCAGTTTCGAACAATGCAAAGCCTGGCTTCATCATCGGGGCCTCTCGGGCGATCCTAGCCGATTTCAGCCGGGCCTCCGCCGCCGTGTTTCAGGGCGCTTGACCCCGCGGCGAGAACGGCTTCTACGGGCAGCGTGAGTCACATACATTTCGTTGGTGGAGAGAAAGGCGGCGTTGGAAAGAGCGTCGTCGCGCGCTTGCTCGCGCAATGGTTCATCGACCGCTCGCTGCCGTTCGCCGGTGTCGACGCGGATCTCTCGCATGGCGCCTTGCTTCGGTCTTACGGAGACTACTCGCAGCCGGTGGACCTCAGCGACCCGACCAGTGCCGATCAGATCATCGACCGTGCGCTCGGCGCCGATCGACGGGTTCTGATCGACCTCCCCGCGCAGAGCGTGCGCTCGTTGTGGAGCTGGCTCAGCGAGGCCAACGTGTTTGCGTTCGCCAAGGAGACGGGCATTCGCATGAGCTTTTGGCATGTCACCGACGGCGGTTTTGCGTCGGTGGGCGAAATCGAACGCGCGCTCGAGCTGTTCGGCGGTGCCTTCGAGCATAAAGTCGTGAAGAATCTGGGCCGCTCCAAAAACTTCAGCCAGTTCGACGAATCCAATGCCAAACGCCTGCTGGATCAACTCGGGGGCAAAATCATCGAGCTTCCGGAGCTGGACACGGCGGCGATGTTCAAGGTCGACCGCATTGGTTCGAGCTATTGGGGCGCCGTGCACAGCAGTGAAGGCGAAGGGTTGAAACCGCTCGAGCGGCAGCGGGTGCGCCTGTGGCTGGAGCGCAGCTATAAGCAGCTAGAGACCCTGGCAGACGCTGTTTGAGCTAGCCGTCTTCAGTCAGCCAGCGCTGTAGCCCTGCGT
This sequence comes from Myxococcales bacterium, assembly GCA_903642325.1. Lineage (GTDB taxonomy): Bacteria > Myxococcota_A > Polyangia > Polyangiales > Polyangiaceae > PMG-095. Next base: position 2,443 of record CAHJWM010000096.1, read on the forward strand.
TCAAGAACTCGGCCTGCGCCGGCGATAGGCCGACGAAGAGGGGCGTTATCTGGGCATCCTTGTCCTCGATCAAGAGCGCAGATTGGAAAAGCTGTAGAAGGCCCGCCCGGCCAAAAGAAATGCGCTCGATGCCCGCGCGCGGCAGCGAGCGTGTTCCGCCAAACCAATTGGCGCCTTCCACGTCGAGCGAGCGCTCTCCGATCGAGAGCGAGCGTTGCTTCGGCCCGCGTAGCCAGCGCAGAAAAGGCAGCCCGAAGAACCAAAACGCAACGAACAGATGGTGGCGCCACGACTCGATCACCACGGTTACCACCCCGAGCACCAGCAACACGCGTGGCAAAGTCAAGAGTAGCCGGCGAATCAGCGGAATACTGACCCGCACTCGTACGCCGCCGCTGAGCGGGTAATCGAGCTCCACGCCTATCGGCGGAGTGACATCGAGCTCGGGGTCGTTGCTGACTGGGGCAGACGGCTCGTGCGTCATAGTCTCGATCTTATTAGCGGGGCCTCGGCCGCCCCGAGCGACACCGCTTCCCCATTGGCCAACTGGACCAGCACCCCGGCGATTCTTTCGACCGTCAAAGCCGCGCTGACGTGATCGTGGGCGATCGAGTATTGCGGCATGGAGGGCTGCTGAGCTTCTGATGGGGCCTGCACGAGGCTCAGCCCGCCTGCAGCCGTTACGTGCAGTAGCCCCTGCAGGCCGTCGTGGCCGGCGCCGCTGATCACCACTCCGACCACGCGTCGCCCGTACTCCCGCGCGGCAGAGACGAATAGGGGGTCGACCGCGGGCCTCGTAAAATGTTCTTTCGCGCCCGCGTCCAACGCGGCTCTTCCGTGGTTGAAGGTCAAGTGTTGGTCGCTCGGCGCGATGTATACGGTGCCGCGTTGCAAGAGATCTCCGCTGGCGGCTTCTACGACGTGCAGACTGGCTTTGCGTCCCAAGCTTACCGACCAATCGGCGGAGGACTGCGTGCCGCGGTGAATCACGATGCCGATAACCGCCGGCAAAGTAGCGGGAAGCTGAGCCAAGAGCTCTGCTATTACCGGATGAGAGCCGGCGGAGCCGCCGATTACGACGACGTTGCGTGGTATGCGCTCCGAGTTGATCCAAAGCTTGTTCAGTGCCTTGGGCAGCGTTGATTCGGCCACGCTGCTTTGTTCCGCCTCGATAGCATCGAACAGTAGCTGGAGCCCGATTGGCTTCGTGAGATGGGCCTCGAACCCCGCCGCTTCACTTGCCTGCACGTCCCGCGTGAAAGCGTGCGCCGTGAGGGCGATGAATCTACAGGGCTTCACTTTCGGATCGGCGCGCATCAGCTGCGCGAGCTCGTAGCCGCTCATTCCGGGCAGACCGATGTCGAGTAGGATGATCTCCGGCTCGAACTCTACCGCGATTCGGAGTGCCGCTTCCGGCTCATAGGCAACCCTGGTTTCGTGTCCGCGCAGACGCAGCAGCTCTGCCGCCAGGGCCGCAGAATCGACATGGTCGTCGACCACGAGCACGCGACGAGGTGGCGGCCGGCCCACGACGGGATGAGGAGTCAAGCGCCGATACTACACGCTCGGCCAGCCGCACGATGAGTTGCTCGTGCTATGGCCGTTCGGAAGCCGGTGAACGAGGACCCAGGACCGCTAGATCAGCCACGGCCCTGAGTAGCTCGTCGGAAATTACCGGCTTGGCGATATGGGTCGAAAAGCCTGCCGCAAGCGCTTTCGCCTTGTCCTCCGCACGAGCGTACGCGGTAAGCGCGATAGCAGGAACGAGCCCGCCACGCTCGAGGTCTAGCGCCCGTATTCGCTGGATCAATCCGTAGCCGTCTTCCTCGGGCATCCCGATGTCGCTGACGATCACGGACGGTCGAAACCACTGCAGCGCGTCGAACGCTTCGGCGGCAGACGCCGCGGCTTCGACCCGCGCCCCCGCCTGCTCCAAAACGGTACGCAGAAGATCGCGAGCGTCCGGCTCGTCGTCGGCAACTAGCACCCGAAGGCCGTTCAGGACTGGGCTTACCTGCGCTCGAAGGTCTTCGGAACCCTGGGCGAAAGCGCGGTTCGGCGATTCACTCGATTGCGCGAGGGCGCGCACGGGAAGTCTAAACGAAAACGTTGCGCCCTTGCCTAACCCCGCGCTACTTGCCGCGACTCGCCCGCCGTGGAGCTCGACGATGTGGCGCACGATAGCCAGACCCAGCCCAAGGCCGCCGACGCGCCGCGTCGTCGAGCCATCGGCCTGCTTGAATCGATCGAAGACGTACGGCAAGAAGTCTGGGTCGATGCCGCGCCCGCTGTCGGTCACCGTAACCGCGAGCGACGATTGCTCCTGGGAGACGGCAATTGCCACAGATCCACCCGAATCCGTGAATTTGATGCTGTTGGAGAGGAGATTCCAGACGACCTGCTGAAGCCGTTCCGGATCTGCGACGAGCAAGCTTTTATCGGTTGGATTGGAGAATTCCAGGGAGATGTTCTTTGCCGAGGCGGACGGACGCACGACCTCGATGGCGTCCCTGATCATGATATTGAGGTCTGTGCGAGTCAGCTCCAGCCGCAGCTTGCCCGTAACGATCCTCGAGACGTCCAGGACATCTTCGATGATTTTTGCTTGAGCGTGTGCGTTGCGGTAAATGACCTCGAGCCCTTTCAGTATGTTCGGATTAGCGTCACGCTTCTGCAGCAAGGACGCCCAGCCCATGATGGCGTTGAGCGGCGTTCTGAGCTCGTGCGAAACCGTAGCCAGAAACTCATCCTTCACCCGGCTGGCCTCTTCGGCCGCGCGTGCGGCCTGTGAAGCCGCCTCGGCGGCGGCCTGCATCTTGCTGAAAAGCCGGGCCTGCATGACGGCCACGGCCGCGCGGCGGGCAATCTCTTCCGTCAGCTTGACGTCCTCGGGCATATGGCGGCGCCCTGATTTGCCGAAGCAAACGGTCAATGCGCCGAGAAGCTCACCCTGGCTTTTGATCGGCACGGTCGCCAATGACGCGATTTTCAGGCGGCGGAGCAGCTCGAGAGGCACGGGAGCTCCGGTCAATTCTCGCAAAGCGCTGTGATCGATATTCGGATGGAAGCCCGAATTACCGGTCACGAGAGCGCTCAGCTCCCAGTCCGCCCTCTTCGAGCGATCGAACATGGTCTGTTCGAGCAGCGCGTTCGCCTCTGCGTCGCCGTAAGCCCCGGCGATGCAGCGCACGTCCGTACCCTCGATGATGTGCAAGAACGCCAAGTCGCCCAGTACCGGCAGCGCGATGTGAACGACGCTGCGTAGCGTGGCTTCGTAGTCGAGCGTGCCCGAAAAGCTGTCACCAGCTCGAGCGACGAGCTCGAGCTGCTCTCGAGCTTTCTTTTCGGCCGCGTACAGTCGAACATTCTCCAGCGCGGATCCCACTCGCCGCCCGAGCTCTTCGGCGAGCGCGCGGTCCATCTCGTCGTAGCGTTTTGCAGACTCGGCCGACACGAGTGACAGCGCGCCTACCACCCGATCACGGACCCGGACCGGAACGGTCAAGACGGACTTCATTCCGATACTACGTAGCAGCTGTAAGTGTTCTGGATCCTTGGCGGCGAGTTGCAGCAACGCGTCGGAGATGTCTTGGTGTAATTCCGATTGACCCGTTCGGATGACGTTCCAAATGCCGCGGGCTGCGCTGGGGTCCGGGGGATATTGTTTGTTGTACTCACGAGCTTGTTCGACACGGGTCGGGTCGACGTGCGCCACGGCCACGTTTTCGAGCACGCCTTCGGTGAGCAAGTGGATCGAGCACCAATCGGCCAAATTCGGGACCAACAGACCGGCCAAGGAACGAAGCATCACCTCGTAATCGAGCGAGGATCCCAGTCTCGTCGAGGCAGCGGAAAGGTATACCTCGTGCTCTTCCCGGCGACGGGCGCTGCTCACGTCATGCCAGATGTTGACGACGAGCTCGGCGCGACCTGCGTCGTCGCGGACAGGCCGGGCGCGAATCACCGTCCACCACTCTTTGCCGGAGGCGCGTTCACGAACTCGCATCGTGGCAGAAGCACTTTCAGCGCCCTGAAATACTTGCCGCCCCGGTAGGTTCTCGCGCTCGAACCGCCGCCCCTTTTCGTCGAACAAGTCGAAGCGCGAGACGGTCTCGCCAACTGGCGCGCGCAAAAACTCCGCAACCGAGTCAAAGCCGCAAATCGTTGCGGCTGCGCTATTGGCAAACACGATTTCCCCGGAAGCCTCTTGCACGGTTACGCCGTCCGCGATGCCTTCGAAGATGACCTCCAACCGTCGACTCAGCGCTTTGTAGCGCTCGCGCTCTTGAGTGATGCGCTCTTCCGCGGCCTCGGCGGCGGTTCTTGCCGCCTGCTCTCTGAGCAGCTCGCGAGCGGTTATCTCGGCGTTGCGTCGATTCGTCAGGTCGCGGGTGACCTTGGCAAACCCGACGTGCGCGCCGCTTTCGTCATGGAGCACGGTCAGGACGACGTTTGCCCAGAACCGGGTTCCGTCCTGGCGTACTCGCCAGCCCTCTTCTTCGAAGTGGCCCGTGGCAAGGACGGTCTTCAGCTCGTTTGCAGGGCACCCCGCCGCAATGTCTTCGGGCGTGAAGAAGGCCGAATAATGTTTCCCGATGATCTCCGACGGCGCGTAGCCCTTGATCTTTTGCGCGCCCGAGTTCCAGCTGCTCACATTTCCTAGCGGGTCTAGAAGATAGATGGCGTAATCGCTGACCCCTTCGATCAAGAGCCGAAAACGTTCTTCCGATCGGCGGAGGTCTTCGGCGGCGCCGCGTTCGTGCGTCAGATCGCGGGTGACCTTGCCGAACCCGAACAGCGTCCCCGCCTCATCGTAAAGCGCGGTAATGACGGCGTTCGCCCAGAAGCGCGTGCCATCCTTGCGCTGCCGCCAGCCTTCGTCCTCGGCCCTTCCTTCTCGCGCCGCCGTTCGCAGCCTGGCCTCCGGCTTATTGCTCGCCCGATCTTCCGCTAGATAAAACGTCGAAAAATGCCGGCCGATAATTTCGGCTGCGGCATATCCCTTGATTCGCTCGGCTCCGCGGTTCCACGTCAGTATCTGACCGGCCGGGTCGAGCATGAAGATGGCGTGGTCTTGCTCGCTCTCGACCAGGAGCCGAAAGCTGTCGGCCATCAGCTGGGGGGGCACGCGCGCGGGGTGGCGAGTTGGGGAGATGAGTTACTTTGACAACTAAACCTCCGATTGCCTAGTCGCAAACGTCGAACCGCGCCCACCTACGTCTGCTCCATGCGCACGGCAGCTGGCAGATAGAGCACGACCCCTTGCGGGTCGACCGCGGCCAGCGCTCTCGCGCTCGGGGTGAGCTGCCTCATTCACTCAGTCGTCGAGCGGTGACGGAAGCTGTGCGTTGCATCCGAGCTCCCTCGGAGCGATGCCGAGCGGCTTCTCGACGTGCACTTGCCTGAAACCGAGCGACGTCGAAAGCCAAACCGAATCACTTCGCTAAGCCCGATTTGGAAGCGAATCAGCCGTACCGCGTCGCGTCACCGCGCTGGCCAGCGATTCCGAGGATGCTGGCTGGCTGAGCCATTGGATCGCGCCACGTCGTCCGAGGGTGCATGGTGTGCGTTGATCCCCGTTTTGGAGCCGTATCGACGATCAAGCACCAGACGAGCATCCCCACGTGAATATGCGGCGGGGGGGGTGTCAAAAGTTCATGAGGCTAATTTGCCAGTCGCGCGCATCTCGTAAGACGCTCGGACGAAGTTTTAGCAAAGCTACTAAGCGCCGCGAATGCTATCGTGACTGAGCGCAGTGGTGAAGAGCGTGTCGGCAGAATGTGTCGTCCTTGCTCATCGATGCAGTCAATGGACATGCGTGCTCGGAATGGCGTGATGGCAATACAGATTAACGAACCCGCGCGTCATCGTGAGCTCGCGGTTTGCGTTCCCTCGTCCACCTTGCTGGTGACTGAAGCTTTCAGCGAGGCTACCGAACCGTCAGACCGGCACGGCGGTGTCCTGGCTCGCGTGTCCGTGCTCGTCGTCGAGGATGACGACGACGCGCGTGAGTTGCTCCAGATGACGCTCGAGCTCGCAGGTGCGAGCGTCCAGGCGGCCGCGTCGGTCGCCGCAGCCCGTCAGCTGCTGGCGGAATGTCTTCCCGATCTCATCCTTTCTGACATTGGCATGCCGCTAGAGGACGGTTACTCGCTCGCAGCGTATGTCCGCCAGCACATCCCCGAGCATATCCCGATGCTCGCGCTGACCGCTTTCACGAGCGCGGAAGACCGAGCGAAGGCGGCGTCATCCGGTTTCGACGCACACCTGAGCAAGCCTATCGATGCGAACGTATTGCTCGAGACGATCGAACATTGGGTGCGAAGCAACTGAGCGCCAGGTCCACGCGACCGGCTTTGGATTCACGCCGCCATGATTTCCTGAAAAATCTAGACTGGCGACACTCCGACACTAGGCAATTGGATGTTTGCTCGCTGATTCATGACGCCCGTTTGTGCCGCGACTGTTCATGGGCGCATGCTCCGCTCATCATGCTCCAAGACTTCATCCTGGCGAATCGACAACGAATCATCGATCGAGCCAGGGAGCGGGTCAGAGGGCGAATGCCCCTGAACGCAATCGAAGCTAAGATGGAGTTCGGTATCCCTATCTTTCTGACCCAGCTCGTGGAGGCATTAGGCCAGGCGGCTTCGCCGAATGCCTTGCGCTTGGTGGGCACCGACGATCGAGCCAAGTCGATTGACCACACCGCGGCGCTTCATGGGGGAGAGCTCTTGCGAAACGGCTTCACCATTGGGCAAGTCGTGCATGGCTATGGGGACGTGTGTCAAATCGTGACCGAGCTGGCCGCGGAAGTGAACGCTTCCATTGCTACGACTGATTTCCATTGCTTCAACCGGTGCCTTGACGACGCCATCGCCGGGGCCGTCACGGCATTCGAGCGGCAGCGAGAAGACACATTGGCGACCGAAGGCACCGAGCGGCGCGCGGCGCTAGCCCATGAGCTGCGAAACTTGCTGCAAACGGCAACCCTTTCCTTCGACGTCATGAGGCGGGGTACGGTCGGACTGAGCGGCAGCACCGGCGCCGTGCATGCGCGAAGCCTGTCATCACTCGCAGCACTGGTAGAAAGATCTCTCGCACAAGTTCGGCTCGAAGCCGGGCTGCCGCAGCTGGAGCGCATGTACCTATCGGACTTCATCGAAGAGAGTGAGACGGTCGCGTCGATGCATGCGGTGGGGAGCGGGCACTCCTTCCGTGTCGGGCCCGTCGATAGCGACTTGGCTATCGATGTGGACCGTCAGCTCCTCGCGTCGGCCGTCTCCAATCTCTTACAAAATGCTTTCAAGTTCACGCCGGCTGGGGGGAACGTTTCCATGATCACACGGAGCACCGAACACCGAGTTTTCATCGATATTTGCGATGAATGTGGCGGCCTCGGGTCGGGCGACGCGGCGCTGCTCTTTCGCCCCTTCACGCAATTGCGCGCTGACCGCTCGGGACTCGGGCTTGGGCTTTCCATTGCACTCACCGCTGTGCACGCGAATGCGGGCGAGCTCACCGTCCGGGATATCCCGGGGACCGGCTGCGTGTTCACCGTCGATCTGCCACGACATGCTCCGCCGGCGACGCGCTTGTTCTCGTCCGAAGCATCGACGGCGGAGCCCGTGTCGAAGACATCGACGAGCGGCGTGCAATAACCCGTGGCATTCCGAGGCTAGACCCGGCCACAGGCTCCTCAATACGAAGCTTGCCCTCCCGCCAGGCGGCCGTCACGAGCCAAAGCGCGGCGACGGCCGAGTCCTCGGTCTGAATGTGAAAGATGCGGCCCCGGTGCCGGACCTTATTGTTGAAGCCGAGCAGTGGGGGGACACGTTCGACACCAGCTGAGCAAGGCATTGGCCGCGCCGCAAATCACCCGTCGGCCGAAGGTGTCTGCCACGCCGACGGAGCGCCGAGTGCTTGGTTCAGCGGGCAGGCTTGTTGCGCGCGTCGGTCGCGCGTCGAGTCTCCTGAGCGTTGCCAAAGCGATCAGCGTAGCTCGGCGAAATGCGCCGCCGAAGGCTGCGCCGCGCTTTGATGCGATCCGCGACCATCAATTCAAATCAGGCCTCAGCGGACGAGGACACGGCGCGCTGGGCTCCACGAGACCCGTGATGACGGCCACGCAGACGCATCGCTGCGCCAAGGCGGCGGTAGTACGCTTCAGTGGCGTTGCGCGACGATGAACAAGCGCGGGAAGGCCAGCAGGCGCTTACCATCGGCGCGTGCCGGGTAGGCGGCGGCGATGCGTTCCTCGTAATCGACCAGGAACGCGGCTTGCTGCTCAGCGTTGAGCGGAGCGAGAAATGGCCGCAGCCCGGTGGCTCGCAGCCAATCGACGATGGCTCGAGGTTCGGCCATCGGGTGTAGATAAGTGACGCGCCAGACATCGACCAAAGCGGCGCTCGGCGCGAGTAGATCGTAGTAATCTGCCGCCGCCAGGATGCGCGATCGAACGTTGGAGATGTCGCCAATGGCACCTGCGTACGGCGTTTGCTCCGCCACCTCACGCATCAGCCGATGCGAGGGCTCTTCGAGGTTGTCCGGCATTTGCACGGCCAGCACCCCGCCGGGCGTAAGAGCGGCGAACAGCCGTGGAAAGAGCGCACGATGATGGGGCACCCACTGCAGCGCGGCGTTCGCAAAAATTAATTGCGGTGGCACGCTCGGCCGCCATGTGCCAATGTCGCTCAGCTCGAACTGACACTCGGGCAGGCGCTCGCGCGCGCTCTTCAGCATGGACTCCGAGTTGTCGGTTCCGAGCAAGCTCGCGCGTGGGAAGCGCGCGGACACGAGCTCGCTGGAATTGCCGGGGCCGCAGCCCAGGTCCACGGCGTGCGTCACCTCCGAGAGTGACACACGCGCCAGTAAATCATGAGCAGGCCGCGTGCGCTCTTCCTCGAAACGGCGATAAAGCTCGGGATTCCACGCGCTGCTCATGGCTCGTCTGAAAGAATTGCGCGCGCTGAAGGCCGGCGCAAGCCCCCAAGCGCAGCACAGGTGTCTAGCAAGCATTGTCGCCAGTGCTCTGGGCTCGTCTCTCAGCCTAAATACGCATTGTCAGACAACGGGTGTTACGCGTCGATTCGATTTCTGGAAACCCCCTTCGGAATTTGGAATACGCCGATATCCGATCCCGTCGGGCATGCACGAGCGCCCGAGCACGGTCTAAGTAAATCAATAATAAGGGATGGTCGATGGGTTGATCAATTGATGGTCGCTGAGCGCGGCCCTCGGCGACCCAGCCTTCGGCGTCTGATCGCGCCGAGGCATTTGGCGTCAGGAGCGCGAGCTAGAACGTTCCAAAAAACCCCGTGCGTCCCGCCCGGCAGCCATCGACGGTGCCGCGCCCACTCGCACCACCGCGATAACGATGTAATACTCGAAAAGTCGGACGTTTACTGTCTGAAGTTGCTCCGTCTAACCACTGATAGGGGAGCACCGAGTTCGGGAGCGGATACGTGAAAAATTTTTGGAAACACTTTGCTTGCGGACTACTCGTTGCCTTCAACTCCGCGTGCGGCACGAGCAGCTCCTCTGACGACACTCCGCCAGGCGGTACGCTGCAGCCCACCGCGGGCAGCGGGGGCATGGCGGCCTCGGCCGGCACCCAAGCCGGCACTGACGGCGGCGGCCCCGCTGTACCCGACGGCGGCGCGTCGCAAGGTGGCAACTCGGCCCAGGGAGGGGGAGACGCCGGGGGCCCCG
>CAHJWM010000097.1 GCA_903642325.1 Myxococcales bacterium
CGGCGGCGCTCGGCGTCGCCATCGCGCGTGCGGCGCTGACCGCGCTCGGCCGTGCGCCGCACCGCGAGCAAGTGTCGAGCGCCGCCGCCGCGTGGGAAGGCGTGTACCACGGTAATCCGTCGGGCATCGACGCGGCGGCGGCCGCCCACGATGGGTGCCTGTGGTTCCAGAAGGGCGCCGCGCTGGAGCCGCTCGCGCTCTCGCGAGATCTCGTTCTGGCGATAGGCATCGCCGGCCCCCCAGCGAGCACCAAGCTGATGGTCGATGGCGTCGCGCGCCTGCGCGAACGCAGGCCCGCCATCGTCGATAAAGCGCTGGAGGGGGTCCACGCGCTCGTGAAAAACGCCCGGCTGTGCTTGGAGTCCGGTGATCTGCCGGGGCTTGGCTCACTGATGAACTACAATCAAATGTTGCTCTCGGGGCTGTTCGTGTCCACCGAGGGCATCGAGCGCTGCTGCGCCTTGGCGCGCGAAGCCGGCGCGCTCGGGGCCAAGCTTACCGGCGCAGGGGGCGGCGGGGCCGTCCTCGCGCTGTGCGACGGCGATTCCGAGCCCATTTTAGGCGCTTGGCGGGCCGCGGGCATCGACTGTTTCAGCAGCACCGTGCGCGCGTCGCGGGTGACGCGATGACGGGCGTGGCCAAGGCCGTCGCCCACTCGAACATCGCGCTCGCCAAATACTGGGGTAAGGCCGACCGCGCGCGAAATCTGACCGCGGTCCCCAGTCTTTCGCTCACGCTCGCGACGCTTCGCACCGTGACCTCGGTGCGCTTCGACTCGTCGCTGCCGGACGACGAATTCAGCTTGGCGGGAGCTCTGATGGGGGGGCGCCCGCTGCTACGTGTCAGCAAGTTGCTGGACAACGTCCGCGCGCAACGCGGTTTTGATACGCGCGCGCGCGTGGAGTCGGTGAATGACTTTCCGACCGCGGCCGGCTTGGCGTCGAGCGCGTCGGGGTTTGCCGCCTTGGCGATGGCGGCCACGCGTGCGGCGGGCCTGGAGACGACGCCAGAGCAAGTGAGCGCTCTGGCGCGCGCGGCATCGGCATCGGCGGCGCGCTCGGTGTTCGGCGGCTACGTCGCGCTTGCCGCCCGCGGGGAGCACGCCGAGCGCGTCGCTTCGGGCGAGGATTTCCCGTTGCAAATGCTGATCGCGGTGACCGCGGTCGGGCCCAAAGGGACAGCATCCACCGACGGCATGACGCACACCCAGCGCACGAGCCCCTATTATGCGGCTTGGGTCGAGGCCGCGCCCGCGCTCTACGCGGAGGTGCGGCGCGCGGTAGAAACTGCTGACTTCGACGCGCTCGGCCCCGCACTCGAGCACAGCGCGCTCGCCATGCACGCGTCCATGCTAGCGGCGCGCCCGGCCCTGATTTATTTCGCGCCGGCTACGCTGCGCGTGATGGAGTGCGTGCGCGCGTTTCGTGGCCGCGGGGGGCGGGCCTACTTCACGATGGATGCGGGGCCGCACGTCAAAGTTTTGGTCGAGCTGGGCGCCGCCGCGGAGCTCGAGCTCGAGCTCGGCAAGCTGGAGGGCGTAACGGAAGTGCTTCGTACGGGCGCCGGGCCCGACGCTTATTGGGTGGACCCTTGAGCCGGGCGCGGGCTCCGGGAAAGCTCGTCTTGTCGGGCGCGTACGCCGTGTTGTCGGGCGCGCCCGCACTGGTCGTAGCCGTCGACCGCTACGTGACGGCGGACAGCGCGAAAGCCCCGACGTTCATCACGCCCGAAGTGCGGGCGGCCATCGCGAGCAGCACTCCGCCGCACTTCGACGCCGAGGGTTTACGCGAAAACGGGCGTAAACTGGGTCTCGGCTCGAGCGCGGCGATCCTCGTGGCGTCGCTGGCCGCGCTCGCGCTGGACGCCGAGCCCAGGCTCGGCGACGCCGCGCTCTGTGAGCGCGTGTACGAGCGCGCGTTGCTTGCGCACCGTGCGGCCCAGGGCGGGGGCAGTGGCGTCGATGTTGCGGCCAGTGCCTACGGCGGGGTGTTAGTGGCGCGCCGGGTGGGCGGTGAGCTCTCCCTGAATCAGGTCGCATTGCCAAGCGGTCTGCACTTTCAAATCTGGGCGTGCGCCGGGTCGGCCTCGACGGCAGAGCTCTTGGCGCGCATTGCCGCCTTCGCCACGCGCGACCCCGCCGCTCATCGCGCCTGCATGGGCGCCCAATCCGAGGCCGCCTGCGCCGCCCTGGAAGCCGTCCAGCGCGACCAAGCGGCGGATTTCGTGGCGGCGATCGATGCTCAGGCCAGCGCGCTCAGCGCGCTCGGTGAGGCCGCGGGCGCCAACATCGTCACGCCTGAGCTGGCCGAGCTCGCCCGCCTAGCGCGCAAGCTCCGCGGTGCATTTTTGCCCGCGGGGGCCGGCGGCGGGGACATCGCTTATTACGTGGGGCGGAGCGCGCCGCCCCGGGAGCTCGCAGAATGTGCGCGTGCGCTCGGGCTTTGGCAGGTGGAGCTCGGCTTGGGCGCGCGCGGCGTCCACGCACTGTAGACACCGTGCTAAGCCCGCCACGCCATGGCCGAAGGCTCGCGCATCCCCGGGTTTTACAAGCTGAGCCTCGCGGCTCGGCGTCAGCTGGTAGCCGAGCGCGCGGGCCTCGCCCTGGGCGACCTCGAGCACGCGCTGGAAGCGGGGGGCCTCGACACCGCGACCGCCGACAAGGTCGTAGAAAACGTGCTCGGCATCTACGGCCTGCCCTTCGGCGTGGCGCTGAACGTGCGGGTGAATGGGGTCGACCGCTTGGTGCCTATGGTGGTGGAGGAGCCGAGCGTGATCGCCGCGGCCTCCAACGCGGCGCGCATGGTGCGCCACAGCGGCGGCTTCCGGGCCGAGGTCGTCGAATCGCTGATGATCGGCCAGGTGCAGATCACCGACGTCGAGCACCCGAGCGCCGCGGTGGCGCGGCTCGAGGCGGCGGCGCCACGCTTGCTCGAGCTGGCGACCCGGGCGGTGCCCAACCTAGTCGCGCGCGGCGGCGGACCACGGGCGATCGACGTGCGCGATTTGGGGCAGCGCTGCATCGTGCTCCACGTGCTGGTCGACTGCCGGGACGCCATGGGCGCGAACCTCGTGAACTCCATCGCCGAAGCACTCGGCCCGCTCACGGCGGAGATCGCCGGCGGCACGCTCGGGCTGCGCATCCTGTCGAACCTGTGCGATCGAAGGCGTGTGCACGTGACCTGCCGCGTGCATGCCCGTGAGCTCGTCAGCACGCCGCGTGCATCGCGTGCGCGCGGAGCCGAGGAGCGCAACCTCGATATCGATAGCTTGGAGGTGGTCGACGCCATCGTGCTCGCCTCGCGCTTCGCCGAGCTCGATCCGTATCGGGCCACCACGCACAACAAGGGCATCATGAATGGCATCGACGCCGTGGTGCTGGCGACGGGCAACGATTTCCGCGCCGTGGAAGCGGGCGCGCACGCTTATGCGGCACGCTCGGGCCGCTATTCTCCGCTCGCCGTTTGGCGACGCGACGGCGAAGATCTGGTCGGCGAGCTCGAGCTCCCGCTTGCGCTCGGCATCGTCGGCGGCACACTGCGCGTTCATCCGACCGCGCGTTTGGCCCTGCAGATCCTGGCGCTCGAATCGGCCGATGAGTTGGCCATGATTGCGGCCAGCGTCGGGCTTGCCTCCAACCTGTCCGCGCTGCGCGCGCTCGCGACCGAGGGCATTCAACGGGGCCACATGTCCTTGCATGCGCGCTCCGTAGCCAGCGCCGCGGGCGCCCTGGGCGATGAGGTCGAGCTCGTCGCCGCGCGCATCGCGGGGATCGGTTCGATCACGGTCGAGGATGCGCGCCGCGCGCTCGGCGAAGTGCGCGCGGGCGATGCTTAGTCACTCCCCAAACGCGGCGGCGCTAAGCTCCTCCGGCGCACTCATGATCCCGGGCCAGCTGCTGACGTAGTGCGAGGGTTGTCCGGGCTGCGATGTGTCCACCCAAGCCACGCGGTGCGTTCCAAACGGACGCACATCGATATGGACGAACTTGTTGTTTGGATAATAGCCGCAGCCCACGTCGCTCAACGTGTGGCAAAAGCGGAACAAATCCGCATTGTCCACGCCGGTCACGTATAAATCGAGCGCGCGGCCCTGCTGGTGGTAGCTGCTGTGCGCGTCGCGCCGATAGCCGCTCATGATGAAGATCGAGCGATTGGGGAAGGCCTCGGCGATCTGTTGCACCGCCCAGATCAGGCGCGGATTCAGGAGCTTCACGCGGGGCAGCCACTCCCCGCCGGCCGCGTCTTGCTCGGGCTGCTCAGGCAGCGGCATATCGGGCCTGGGCGTGGCAGGCGGTCGAGCGAGCACGCTCAGGCGGTCGAGCGCGTCCGCCGCGATCGCGCCCTGACAATCGACGAGGGGCATCCGCGTCCACTCGGCACCGTCATAACGCACGACGGACACGGCGTGCGGCAGCCTCCAGTGCGGACAGAGCTTGCGCTGATCGATCGCGTGAAATTCCGGTTCGGGCGCCACGACCCCGAGCGACCAATCCGGCAGCACTTCGGCGCGCGAGAAATCGAACGCTTGGTCAAGCGCGGGCGCTCGCAGCTGCAGAGTTGAAAAGCCCTCGCCGAGCCCAGCGGTCGTCTCGCTTTCCTTCGCGGTCCCTGGCCAACTGAGCTTGCGATGCAGCTGAAAATTATTTCGCCCGTAGCGACCGTGCCAAAAGCTACGCCACTCCGGGGCGCGGCTACGCTCCGGCTCAACGTAGCGCTCCAGCAAGCCAAGCAGCGGCTCGCTCCGCAAATCGAAGCGGCGATTGTTTCGCACGCGATCGAGGAGCCAGGCCGTGTCGGTCAGCGCCCGCGTCGGGCCGAGCACGTTCAACTCGAGGGGCGCGCGCGGCGGCTTACGGAGCCGCGCTTGGGCGGGCAGCACCACGCCGCAGGCGGCGGCCGCGCAGACGGCCAAAGAACGGGCAACGCGCCGACGATTCGTGAGCTGCAACGTAGCCGGAGAATGCCCCGAAGCCGGCTCAAGCGCTAGCGTTCGCGAGCGGCCGACGGTGACTCGGGTCCGCTCGCGCGCCGGCGCTCACCGATCCGATACGGCCGGGCTCGGGCGCTGCCGACCCGGGACGCCGAGCGCAGGCATCAGGATGGCGCGGAGGACGACTCGAGACCCAGCCGAAGGAGTTGCAAGAAGGTCTCGTAGGCCTCGCGCGCCCGCATCTCGTCGCCTTCGAGATATTCGGTCACGCTCAGGCCGTTCAACACCGCCAGCGATAGCGTTGCCAATGCTTCGGAGCGGTTCACTCCGCCCTTGGCCGCCGCCGGGCCCATCGCCTCACGAATGACTTGGCGCGCGTCCCGCTGCAGGCCTGCCGCGCGGCGCTTGAGCTCCGGGTCGCGGCGGGCCGCGCTCCACACTTCGATGTTCAGGCCGGTCCCGGTCTTGTTGTTTTGGATCGCCTCCCACAGCGCCTTCAAGGCTTCCATCGCCTGCGAGGTCGACCCGTCGCCATTTTGCGTGGCCTCTTTCAGACGGTCCAAGTAGCGGTGATACGTGAAGCTTTGTACCTCGTGAATCAGAGCGGCCTTGCTCGCGAAATAGTAGTGAACGATGCTTTTGCGGAGCCCGAGCTCTTTGCCGATCTCGGCGAGCGTCGTTGCGGTAAAGCCTTTGCGCGCGAAGCACTTGGCGGCGGCCGATAGGATGGAAGCGACGCGGGGGTTTTCCCAATCGGCGGCACGCTGCTGCGAGGCACCATTTTCTTCGGGAGGTTTGCGGGGACTGCTAACGACGGGTTCTATAGTGTTCATGTTTTTCCAATGCACCGGCCAGCCGGTATCGGTCGGGCATGACGGGGCGAAACCGCCGCCGCCCTTTCGGAGTCGGGGGTCTTCGCGCAGGTCCCGGTTCGAGTCAAGCCCGGGCTCCCGAACCTTAGCCTTTGGCCTTTTTCCCCTTGCGCTTCAGCGGCTTGGGCTCTCGGCTCGGGCCGGTTTTCGGCCCCTGATCAGCCTTCTTTTGCGCACTTCGCCAGGCCGGCATGCCGGCTTGCTCCGTCCAGCCCGCCGTCCCGTACTTTCCGGGTTCGCGAGATTCGCGCGTGACACCGCCACGGTCGGCCGTGTCATCGGCGGTGTTTGCCTCTTCAGCGATGTCGGAAGCGTCGGCCGGCTCCGGCACGCTCGCAGGCCCCTGCGTAGTAACCAGTAGCTCGTCGGCTAGGTACTCTGGGTGTGGGTCATCCGGAGGCTGAGCGCGATCCTTGTCCGGATCGCCCGCTCCGACGCGTACGATTTGTGATGTGGGAGGGTAGGTGTCGTCCCAGCGCTCGCGTACGGCGTTCTCGCCCTCCCGCACGATCCGGTAACGCCGGAGCTTGAAGCCCGGCACGCCGCGCTGACCGAGCACGCGCACGCCGCTCGCGAGATCTTTGTCCGGGCGCTCGATCTCCTCGAACGGCAGCGCGGCGTCGATGCGGCGAATGAGCGTGACCGTGCGCGTGCGCTTGCTGCCCAGGATCTCGGCGCGCACCAGGCCATTTTTGACCGTCTCGTGCAGCACGATCGGGAATGGAAATGTGTTCCGAATCCGAAAGTTGATGGTGGGGTAAACCACCGTCGCATCCATGCCCATCTTGATGTAGCCGCTCGGCCGCGTGTGCGGGTAGCGCTCGACGATGCCCAGACCGGCGAAGAAAGCCGCCCCGTGCAGAGTCCCTGAAATTTGGCACGTTCCACCGCCGATGCCGTCGACGAGCTCGCCTTCGGCGATGACTTTCGCCACCTTGTAGCCGTTCGCTTCGTCGCGCGGCCCGACCGTTTCGTTGAAATCGAAGACCTCGCCGGGAAGCAGCACGTGCCCGTCCAGCTTGGAGGCGGCCAAGCGCAAGTTGAAGCTGCGTGCTTGGAAGCGAGCCGAGCGGTCGTAATGGGTCTCGAAGTAGCCGAGGATGTCGTCGAAGGCGACCGCGCCGAGCTCGCTTGCGACGCGCTTGGGAGGGCGTTCTTCGAACACGACCTTCACCCTGGGCTCACCACGCCCTAAGGCCTCTTCGATCGCGCCGAGGGTACCGTCGACGTCGAGCAGGCGACCGTTTTGTTCGGGCACGAGCTTGCGCGCTTCCAAGTCGAGCCGGGCGTCGACGGGGACGCGGTCGAGCTCGTCCTTCAAGAGCAGAAGCGCGCGCTCGGCCCGCTCACGGTCGAGCGTCACGGGCACGGGCAGCGTGATCGGCCCCTGTGTGCGCCGTGCATGGTACGCGCGTACGAGCCCGCTCGTGCGATCCTGGGCATCGTGGACCAGGGATGCGAGACGCACTTTGTCGATCTCGCCGCCCAGCTCGCCGACGAATAGCTCGCGCCGTTTGCCGTCCGGCAGCTCCAAAATGAGCTTGCTGGCCGCGTAGCGCCGCACTCGATCGAGCGCGGTTTTTTGCGTACTATCGGTTGCTAGCAAGGGCTGCCGGAGCAGCAGCAAGCCGGGCAGCGGCTGCTTGGGGTCATCCGGGCCTTCCGCATGAGGCACCAATAAAAAACCGCTCGCGAGCCCAGCAAGCACGCCGATCGCGATCACGCGCCCGCTCTTGCCACCGGGGATCCAAGCGAACATGCGGGGGCTATAGCATTGCCGGGCCGGCGCGCTAAAAGACCCCGGCCCTCTCCGCGCCCATGCCCAGCGACCTGCTCCTGCAAAAACTCGACAGCTTACCGGTAAGCCCGGGCTGCTACATCTTTCGAGACAAGCAGAATGCGGTCTTGTACGTGGGTAAGGCCAAGAGCCTTCGCTCGCGCGTGCGCAGCTACTTTCAGGAATCGAGCTCCGACGCGCGCGCCTTCATCCCCTTCTTGCGGAAGCTCGCGGTCGACCTGGATACGATCGTCACGCAAAGCGAAAAAGAAGCGGCGATCCTCGAAAATAACCTGATCAAAGAAGCTAAGCCGCGCTTCAACATCAAGCTCCGGGACGACAAAGAATACTTGAGCCTGCGCCTTTCCACCGAGCACGCCTGGCCGCGGCTCGAGCTCGTGCGCAAGCCCAAGCCCGACGCGGCGCGCTATTTCGGCCCTTACCACTCGGCCACTGCCGCGCGCCGCACGCTGCACTTGGTGGAAAAACATTTCCAGCTGCGCACCTGCTCGGATCGCGAGATCGAGAGCCGGAAGCGGCCGTGTCTCAAGTATCAGATCAAGCGCTGCCCCGCGCCCTGCGTGTACGACGTGGATCCGGCCGAGTACGCCGCGCAGGTGCATTCCGTCTCCTTGTTTTTGGACGGCCGCCACGACGAGCTGACGCGCGAGCTGAAAGCACGCATGCGCGCCGCCAGTGAGCAAATGGAGTTCGAGGTGGCGGCGGTGTGTCGCGATCAATTGTCCGCGGTCGAGTCGATCCGCGAAGGGCAGCGGGTCGTCTCGGTGATCGACTGCGATCAGGACGTGCTCGGCTTGTATCGCGAGGGGGACATCGTGGAGCTCAGCGTGATGGTGGTGCGCTCGGGCCGGGTGATCGACATGGCGAGCTTTTCCAACCGCCGCGTGGAAGTGCCGGATGACGAGATCGTGGCGGCGTTTCTGCGCGAGCACTACGGCGATGGCGGCTCCGGGGAAGCGTTGATCCCTGAAGAAATCATCGTGCCCATGTTGCCGGACGGTGCGGACGGCGTGGCGGAGTGGCTCGCCGAACGCCGCGCCGCGCTCGCGCAGGGCAGACATCGGCGCTGTGAGTTGCTCGCGCCCGCGCGTGGGCCGCGCAAAGCTCTATTGGACATGGCCATCGACAACGCGCGCCACGCCTTCCAGGAGAAGCAGCGCGCGGCCACCGACATCGACGAACGCTTGCTCAAAGTGCAAGAGCGCCTGCGTTTGCCCACGCTGCCGCGGCGCATCGAATGCTGCGATATTTCCCACTTGGGCGGACAGGACACGGTCGGCGCAGTGGTCGCGCTCTTCAACGGCACGCCGGACAAGAAGCGATACCGCACGTACAAGGTGCGAAGCGCGGGCGACGGCGATGACTACCGCGCCATGTTCGAGGTGCTCGGGCGTCGGTTTCAACGCGGGCGCGAAGCGGCCGAGCGGGATGCGGAGGCGGCCGCCGCGAAGAGAGAGATCGATCCCGGCATGGAGGCGCAGGCGGAGATGGAAGAAGCAGCGTCGATCACGGCCCCGAGCGAGGCCACGGCATGGCAGCTGCCGGATCTGTTCGTGGTGGACGGCGGGCGCGGTCAGCTGGGCGTGGCGCTCGCCGCCGCTCACGACCTCGGCCTGCATGATTTACCGATCTGCGGCCTCGCCAAAGAGAAAGACAACGTGCTCGGCGAAAAAATGGTCGACCGCGTTTACCTGCCCGGCCAAAAAAATCCCATCCCGCTCCGCCCGAATAGCCCCGAGCTCTTCCTCTTGGCCCGCGCCCGCGACGAAGCTCATCGCTTCTCGAACCGCGGCCGAAAGAAGGTCGGTAAAAAGCGGCGCTTGAGCTCAGAGCTCGACCAAGTCCCCGGCATTGGTCCGAAAACTCGCGTGGCCTTATTGAAGACGTTGGGCTCGCTGGCCGCGGTGCGGAGCGCTTCGGACGACGTGATCTTGGGCGTACCGGGCGTGAGCAAGAAGCACCTGCGAGCGCTTCGCGAGTGGTTCGAACGGAGCGCGAGCCCGCCGCTCGCGAATTGACTTTTTTCCAAGCCACGTCGGCGATTCTCGGGTCATTCTAACCATGGCGAGATCCCGAATCAGCTCGCCGCTTCTTGAGCGGTCGCCCTTGGCCAGGCTGCCGAGCCGACATTGGGCTCTAGCGCAGTAGCGAAATGTAAGTGCGCCACCGCTGCGCCCTCGCGACCGACCACACGATTGGCGACTTGGCTGCTTGTTGCCAACCGAGTTGCGCGCGCGGCCCGTGATCTCGCCGAAAACAGGCCTCATGGTGGCGGCATGCGCTGTGCTTAGCTAAGCTCCATGCGCGGTCTGTGTGTAACAACCCGCTCGCAAACTTCCGGGCGTTGCGGCTGGTCGGCGACGGAGTCATCGAGATTGACCAGTCACCGCGCGAACACCTATGTTTCTAGCGCAGCGTGCCGTCTGGAGGGTCCGCGCGGGCCGCTCGCTCACATCACGCACGCTGTTCTGCTACCCTCCCGCCTTCGTCTCTGTTTCCGACCCTACTTCCGCCCCGGACAAGCCGGTCAGCGCCAGGGTTGGCGTCCATCCCAGGAGTTGTTCCAATGATATTGAAGCGTGCGTCGACCGAGTCCAAGCCGAGTGCCCGGGCGCGGCTCGTGCGAGCCAGCGTCGCGACCCTAGCCGCGGCTAGCGCGATCGTTGCCTTGGCCACGGGGTGCCTCGATCGGGACGTTGTCAAGGCTTCGCCGAAGACGAGCAACGTGTTCGTCTCTCAGATCATTCAAACCTCCGTGGACAAGATCGACCTCTTGTTCATGGTCGATAACTCGGCCTCCATGGCGGACAAGCAGGAGATCTTGAGGGACGCGGTGCCGGTCTTGGTGAACCGGCTAATCTCGCCGATTTGCGTGGACGCCATGGGCGCTCCGACCGGAAGCGCGGATGTAAAAGGCGTGTGCGCCAAGGGCGCACCCGAGTTCAGTCCCATCGGCGACATTCACATCGGTATCGTGAGCTCCAGCTTGGGGGTTCACGGCGGGGTCGGTCAGGCGTGCCCGGCCACGGTGCCTGACAGTGACGACAAAGCGCACCTGACCGGTACGGTGCGTCCGACCGTGTTTCCGGCCAGCAAGACCTGGAACAGCAGCGGTTTCTTAGCCTGGGATCCGCAAGGTACGCGCAATACACCGCCCGGCGAAGCCAACGCGGCGAACCTGACGAAAACCTTCCAAGACATGATCGCATCCGTGGCCGAGCGGGGCTGCGGCTACGAGGCGTCGCTCGAGGCCTGGTATCGGTTTTTGGTCGACCCGGAGCCGCCGATGACCGTGGTCAAAGACACGACCGCCGGCTCGCCGACAAACAACCAGACGGTGCGCAGCTCGAGCCTCGCCGTGGCCGACGGCAAGGTCGTGTTGACCAACGGCAAGCCCACTTGCACCGGTTGTGATGAAACCCTGCTCGCCCAACGCGCCGCGTTCCTTCGGCCGGATTCCTTGGTCGCCATCGTCATGCTCTCGGACGAGAACGATTGCTCCATCCGGGACGACGGGGTGGGCTGGTTCGTCGCGACCACGCTCGACGCCAAAAATAATGCGGTGCACATGCCGCGCGCGACCGCCGCCTGCGACGCGAATCCAAACGACCCCTGCTGTCGCTCCTGCGCGCAGATCGAAAGCAGCCCGCCCAAGGGTTGCGCAGCCTTGTCTGCAGACGAGGTGTGCAAAACTGTGCCGGCCGGTCAGACGTACGCGACCTGGAATACCCCCGGCGGCGACTCGCCGAACCTACGTTGCTACAATCAGCGTCGGCGCTTTGGGTTCGACCTCTTGTACGAGACCTCGCGTTACGTCAGCGCGCTCACCGAGACGACGCTCCTCTTGCAGTCGCAGTTGGAGAAGGGCAATCAGGTGAGCGTGGCGAATCCGCTCTACGCGACCGCCGGTTCGGGCAAGGCCCCGCGTGACACTTCGCTCGTTTTTCTGGCCGGTATCGTTGGGGTGCCTTGGCAGGATATTGCGGATGACGCCTCGCTATCGGGCCCCGGCCTTACCTACCTCACCGCGCAGCAGCTTTCCGACAAGAATCGCTGGACGGACCTGCTGGGTGAGCCCGATGGCACGGTGGCGGGCGGCCCGTAGCCGGTCACGGCGGCGGCGGTCACGTCGTCGTCCTGGTCGACGCCG
>CAHJWM010000098.1 GCA_903642325.1 Myxococcales bacterium
ATGCACGGTTTGAAAGGGGGTCTTGCCCCTTTGTCCGTGATCTTCACTGGATGAAAGGGCAAGATCTACCAATGGCAAAGGGCGTTCGGAAAAGTCGGCGACCGGTGCAGTTGGGTCTGCCGCTGCCCGGCGTGCCGAAGCAGGCTGGAAAAGTGCGAGGGCGAAAGCCAAACGCGGGCCGACGGCACGTTCGCCATCGAGTGCGGGATCCGCACGCGTCTGCGCATCCGGTGCATGTGGTGCTGCGCAGCCGGCTGCGATCACTGCGCAGCCAATTCGTGTTTCCCACCATTCGGCTCGCGCTCGCGCAGGCTGCGCGCGCCCGCGCAGATTTCAGAATCACCCAATTTGCTGTACAGGGAGATCACGTGCATCTGATCGTCGAGGCAGGCAGCAAACAGGTGCTTTCGCGCGGTATGCAGGGCCTCGCCATTCGCATCGCCCGGCGCGTAAATGCGTTGGTCTCGCGCTCCGGCAGGGTCTGGGCTGATCGTTTTTTTTCGCGCGCGTTGAAATCACCGCGCGTCGTGCGAAACGCCCTGGCGTATGTACTGAATAATTTCCGTAAACACTGCGCGCCCGGCGGCGCCCGCATCGACCCTTACTCCTCAGCTCCATACTTCAGCGGCTTCAGCGGCCTCGACGGCCGCGCGCCAAACGAGCTCCCCGCAAATCGCGGGTATCCACTATCGCCGCGCGGCGTGCCACCACCGGAAAAAGAAGAGCACGTACCTGTAGTGCCCCCGCGCACCTGGCTCGGCAAAAGCGGCTGGCGTCGTGCGCCCGCCATCCCTTTCCACGACCGCGGCCGCGTCGTCTAGGAAGCGTCGTCTAGGAAGCGTCGTCTAGGAAGCGACGTCTAGGAAGCGACGTCTAGGAAGCGTCGTCTAGGAAGCGTCGTCTAGGAAGCGAGCATAAAAGGGAGATGACCGCTCGGCACGGTGACGCCCGCACTTCACAACTTCACGGCGTCAAATCTCAAAACATTAAATCTTCACAACGTCAAATCTTCACAACGTCAAATCTTCACAACGTCAAAACCTCAACAAGGGGCGCGTCCGCGCTCGGCGTTTTCGCTTCGACGGCCATCGCCCTCTTAAAATAAGCCCGCGGCGGTTTTTCGACGCATCGCAGGGCGGGCTGGCGCGTCGGTTGCTTGCGCCGCTTCTGCGGTCGAAGCCGAGAAAGCGCTAGCGTGATCATCGGGGGCCCCTCAGGAACGGGCGCGCTTGCCGGGCAGGGCGAGGCTTGAGCCACAACACGAGCACACTCTCGGCCGAGCGGCCACGCCGGCCCCCGCGGGACCTGTGACGACCCAGTAAGCGTACGGCTCATTCAACCAAGCCGAGCACGCGCTCGTAACTCGCGCGTACGGCGTCCGTCACCTCTTTATAACGCATCAACAGCTGCGCGCCGGCGCGCTGTCCGTGCCAGTCCTGGAAGCCCATGCGGCGGGCAAGTTGCGGCAGGCCGGCGCTGCGGGTTTCGATTACGGCGACATTGGTGGTGCCGCTGCGCACGACGATGCGCTGTTCGAGTTGCCGCAAGAAGCGGTAGCCCTCGCTGAACACGTCGAAGTCCGCCGTCGCTAGATAGCCAGCTTCGTGCAAGGCATTCAGCGCGACGCCCAGATCGGGCGTGCGCACGCGGAGGTCGGAGCCATTTTTCATTTGTAACCACTGCGCGGCGAACTCGATGTCGAGTAGCCCGCCGCGCCCGGTCTTTAATTGATAGCGGCCGTCGCGTTCGCGGCCTTGCTCTTTCTCGAGCCGCGTCCGCAGGTGGTGCATCTCGCTCGGGGAAGGCGCGCCGCCTTCGTATGCAGCGCGCGCGGCGATGTCCAACGCGCGCCGCAAGAGCTCTGGATCGCCCACCACGCCGCGGGCGCGCAGCAACGTTTGTCGTTCCCACGGTGCACCTGAGGCGAAGACCGCCGGACCCGGCTCGACGTCGGGGCCTGCAATCGGTTGGCCGTGATAGCGCGCGAACGATGCCAGCGAGGTCACGAGCAAGCCATGAGAGCCGGAAGGGCGGAGCCGGGTGTCGAGCTCGTAGCCCGGGCCGGCGGGGTGCGGCTCGGTCAGAAGACGCATTGCCTGCTGGGCGCCGCGCACGAAGTAGGTCGTCGCGTCATCAAGTGTCGGCGCGCCGCTGGGCAGGAACACGAAGATCACGTCCAAGTCAGACGCGTAACCCAAATCGCGACCGCCGAGCTTGCCTAGGGCGAGGACGGCGAAGCCCGGCACGTCTCCAAAGACGTGCTGGACCGCGCGCTCCAAGATCGCCTCGGCCAGCTCGGCCAGCAGGCGCGTCGCATCGCGCAAGCCGATGGCGCCGGCTAAATCCGCCACTGCCACCTCGACCATGATGCGCCGCTTGGCGGTGCGCAGGGCGCCGATGAAAGATTCTTCTCGTTCGTCGCGATCCGCGTGGGCGCTCAGCGACTGTGCGGCGTTGTTGATCTCGGCGCTGACGGCGGCGCGCGGGTCGCTGACCGCGCCGCCACCGAATAGGATCAAGTCCGCGAGCTCCGGACGGCTGGCGACGGCATCGCCGACGAAGGCGCTCGCGCCGAAGGCGGTTATCAGACGCTGGAGGGCGCGTGGATCTTCACCGAGCGCGTTGACGTAGGCCGCGGGCGCGAGAAAACGAGCGAAATATGCGCGCAAATAACGCGCGGCCTGCTCGGGTTCGGCCGAGCTTGCGAGCGCGTCGAGCACGCCTTCCATCAGCTGCGGATGCCGCTCACGCGTGAGCGCACCCAACAAGCCGTCGGGACGGCGCGCCAACGCGGCGATGTGCTCGCCCATGTCCGCGCTGCGAAATTGTTCTTCGGCAACGCGCCCAAGGTCCGGATCATCGCCTTCGAGCTCGCTGAACGAGGGCGGCCGCGGAACCAAGCGCGGCGCGGCCGGGCGGGTCAGCGATTGAAACAGCGCATTGACGCGCGAACGCGCCCGCTCGAGCTCGGTCTTCAAGCCCGTGCCGTCGGCGAAGCCCAAGCTCCGTGCAAGCCGCGACAACTCCTCGTGCGCGTTCGGCAAGAGATGAGTCTGCACGCCGCTCGACCACTGGATCCGATGCTCGACTCGGCGCAAGAGCACATAGGACTCGGCGATGCCGCGCGCTTCGCGATCACTCACCAAGCCTTGGCTGCGGAGGCGCGCGAGGGCGGGCAGGGTGCCCTGCACGCGCAAAGATTGCTCGCGCCCGCCCCAGACCAATTGTAGCGATTGCACGAAGAATTCTGCCTCTCGGATGCCGCCCGGGCCGAGCTTCAAATCGCGCTCGGGGTCGGGGCTCAGCTCCTCGCGCGAGCGCACCACGAGCTCGATCAGCGCTTCGGCGATCATGGGCTCGACGCTGTTCCTGTATACGAACGGCACCAGCAGCTCCCGACTGAGCAGCTTTCCGAGCTCTAGGTCGCCCGCGCAAGGTCGCGCGCGGAGCAGCGCCGCGCGCTCCCAGAGCCGGCCCCAAGTCTCGTAGTAGCGCTCGGCAGCGGCCACCGAATTGACGATCGGACCTGCGGCACCTTCGGGACGCAAGCGCAGGTCCACGCGCCAAATCAATCCGTCCGCGCTGGGCGTATCGATGGTGGCCACCGCGCGCCGTGCCACGCGGCTAAAGTGCTCGTGGAGCGAGAGGCGACTTTGACCTTCGTCGGTGTCGTATACGAAGATCACGTCCACGTCGGAGCCTGCGTTCAACTCGTGGCCCCCGAGCTTTCCGACGCCCAGCATGACGAGCGTGGAGGGGCTGCCATCGACGCGGAGCGGCGCCCCGAAGCGCTCGGCGACGACCGATTCCGCTTCCCGAATTGCGGCGTCAAAAGCCGCGGCCGCCAGGTCACTGAGCTCACCGGCGGTGGTCTCGAAGCTCGCCCCACCGAGCCGTAACGGCAGGAGCTCGCGCAGAGCGATGCGGGCTTTTTCGGCCCAGACGCGACGACGAAACGCCGACAGCGCCTCATCGCGCGGCCCCGGCGCTTCGAGCGCAGCGCGCAGCGCGCGGGTCATATCCCGTCGCGTCCGGCGCGCGCGAATGCCCTCGCGCGCCAGCGTATCCAGCGCGTCGTGACGATGGCCGGCGGTGACGGTCATGGCTGGGAATACCGCTCCCAAGAGCACAGTAAGCGCAGAGCCGTCGCCCCTGCCTCGTTCCGAGAGCAGCATGGCCGCCCGTTCGGGGGCGATGAACAGGGCCAGATTCTTGAGCTCTTCGGCGAGGTTCACGGCGACTTTCGAGCGATATTTCCGGGCGGCGGGACGGCCCGCAGCATAGCCCCTTGTCCTCGCGCTCGCCCGACCGTACGACCCGTGCTGCATGCGCTTTTTGTGCGTCTCGGACATCCACGGACACGCGGCCGCCCTGGACGCGGTGATCAAAGAAGCGGACAGCTTGGGCTGGGACCAACTGCTGGCCTGTGGAGATCTGTGCTTCCCCGGGCCCGCGCCGCTTGCCGTCTGGAAGACGCTCGTGGGCCACCGCGCGCTGTGCGTGCAGGGCCTGGGCGATCGCGCCCTAGCGCAGGTCGACCCCAACAAGCTCAGCGCGACCAGCGAGGTCGAGCGCAAGCGCATCGAGCGCCTGCGTCAAGTTCAACACGAGCTCGGAGAGATCATCGTCACGCGCATCGGGCAATTGCCGGCCATTGCCAATCTACCCATCGAATCGGGCCACACCCTGCTCGCAGTGCACGGTTCGCCGCTCGACCCGAGTGAACCGTTCAGCGTGGACATGACCGATGACGAGCTGATTTCGCTCTTGGGCGATCAGCCGGGGGACATCATCGTCTGCGGTGGAAGCCACGTGCCCTTCGACCGCTCGGTAGCGGACGTGCGGATCGTGAACGTCGGCGCCGTTGGCGACGCGCCGGGCGGCGGCTACGCCAACTTTACGATCGTGACCACCTCCGCCCTCGGCATCAACGTGCAACAGCACGTCGTTCCACTCGAGTAGGTGGGCTTCGGATTCGCTTGCCGGCCAGAGCTGGTCAGCTCGTAACGGTTAGCGTCGATCAACAGCAGGCGCGCTTGCGGCGTGTGACCGAGGCAATCGCGGCGGCGCTGGGCGCGGCAGGCTGGTCGCGCGCTCGTCCATGCGGAGCCTAACGTGGCCGCGAATCGAGGCCCGCGCGCAATGCACCGACCAGTTGCTCGACGGCCGCCACGCGCGCCTCACGCGAAGCTGCGGCGGCAATCGCACGCACGATCTCGCTGCCCACGACCACGCCGTCGGCGCCGTGCGACGCTGCGCGTTCGGCGTCGGCGGAAGTGCGGATGCCGAAGCCGATCACGACGGGCAAGCGCGCGCGTTCACGGATGCCCGCCGCGCGCTCCGCCGCCTCGCTGAGCGGGGCCGCGCCCGCGCCGGTCACGCCGGTGACCGACACGTAATAAACGAAGCCGCTCGCGCCCTCGAACAGATGCGGCTCGCGATCCAAGCCCGTGGTCGGCGCCACGAGCGGAATGATGGCAAGCCGATTGCGTTTGGCCCGTGCGCGCAGCACCGCGCCCTCTTCCGGGGGCAAGTCGACGACAAGAAAGCCATCGGCGCCGACGCGCAGCGCGTCGTCCGCGGCGCGCTCGTCCCCGAAAGCCACGAGCGGATTGTAATAGGTGAACAGAATGATCGGGATTGAGCTTTCCTTGCGTACGGCTTCGGCGGTCTCCAACGCCGCGCGAAACGAGCCGCCGTTGTGGATGGCGCGAAACGCGGCGGCGGCGATGACCGGTCCATCCGCAGTGGGATCACTGAAGGGCACCCCGAGCTCTAGGATATCGGCGCCGGCACGGGCCGCCGCCAGCGCGCAGGCCACGCTGTCTTCTACGCTCGGATCGCCAATCGTCAGATAAATGACCAGCGCCGTGCGGCCCTCGGCTCGGAGCCCAGCCAGGCGCTGCTCGATGCGTTCGACCGTCATACGTCTTTTCCGAAGCCGAGGCGGTCGCGCAGCGTGCCCAGATCTTTGTCACCGCGCCCCGACAGGCACAGCGCGAGCCGCGCCGGACGGCCGTGCTTGTTGCGCTCCAACTCGGCAATCTCTGGCAGGCGAGCAAAGGCGTGGGCGGTCTCGAGCGCGATCAGCAGCCCTTCGCTGCGCGCCACGCGCTCGGTGCTAGCCAACGCTTCTTCGTCCGTGGCCGAGAGGTAAGTTGCGCGACCCGAAGCCATCAGCGAGGCATGTTCGGGCCCCACTCCCGGGTAATCCAAGCCCGCGCTTACGGAGTGCGCTTCTACGATCTGCCCATCGTCGTCGGCGAGCACCATGGTGCGTGCGCCATGCAACACGCCGACGCGGCCGGCCGTTAACGTAGCCGCGTGCTTGCCGCTGTGAACGCCCTCACCCGCGGCTTCCACGCCGTACAGCGCGACCGGGTCAGCCACGAAGGCGCGGAACATGCCGATCGCGTTCGAACCGCCACCGACGCAAGCGACCACGCCGTCCGGCAAGCCGCCGCTTTGCTGGTTGAACTGCACCCGCACCTCGTCCCCAATCACCCGCTGGAGCTCGGACACGAGCATGGGGTAGGGGTGAGGGCCGGCGGCCGAGCCCACGCAGTAATGAGTGGTGCGCACGTTCGTTACCCAGTCGCGCAGGGCTTCGTTCATCGCATCCTTGAGAGTTTTCGAGCCGGACTCGACCGCGATCACTTTGGCGCCCAGCATTTGCATGCGAGCGACATTCGGCGCCTGGCGCAGCACGTCGACCGAGCCCATGAACACTTCGCACGGCAGGCCCAGCACGGCGCAGGCGGTCGCCGTCGCGACGCCATGCTGACCCGCGCCGGTCTCGGCGATGATCCGCTTTTTACCGAGCTTCTTCGCGAGCAACACTTGACCGAGGGCATTGTTGATCTTGTGAGCGCCGGTGTGACACAGGTCCTCACGCTTCAACCAGAGCTCGCCGATCGTCTTTTGCGCGGGATCGAGCAAGCGCGCCAGCCGGTCCGCTCGGTAGAGCGGCGTGGGCCGACCCACGTAGTGGCGCAGCATGTCACGCCACTCGTTTTGAAAGGCCGCACTCAGTACGTGCTCGCGGTAGGCGTTTTCAAGCTCCTCCAGCGCCGGGACGAGCGTCTCGGCTACGAAGCGCCCGCCAAAATCGTCGTAGTAACCCAGCGCGGAGACGGCCATGTTGGTCCCGAGATACTTGACCGAGCCCGGTTTGTCGAGCCGCCGCGCAAATCACTGGCTTTCGAAACGACGGCGCAGAGGGCAGCGCTTCGCTCAACGTGAGAGCTCATGTCGCCCGGTCGGCGGCTCGCACCGCGGAAACGAAGGCATGCAAACGCATGGCGTCCTTCCGGCGTGGATTTCCCGCAAGCTCGACCCCGCTCGCGACGTCGACCCCGAACGGCCGTAGCGTGCGCACCGCCTCGGCCACGTTCGTGGCGTCCAGGCCGCCGGCTACAATCACATCACGGCGCCGCGCGAGCGCCGCCGCCAACGACCAGTCGAAGCGCTCGCCCGTCCCTCCGAGCCGTCCCGGAACGGCGCTCTTCGCATCCAGTAAGAGCCGCGCGCCCCCGTAATCTTCCGCCCGTCGCGCGTCGGCGGCGTCCCCGACGGCGAGCGCCTTGTAGGCGTCGGGCAGCAGCGACTCGAGATCGTCCGGGGACTCCGCGCCATGCAGCTGAAGCCAGCGGATGCCCGTGGTTGCGCGTAAGTCCGCGAGCTCGTCAAAGCTGCGATCGGCCACGATGGCGACGAGCTCTACGCGGCTGCCGACGGCATCGGCGATTTGCGTGGCCGTGTGGCGGTCGATCAAGCGCTTGGACGTGAGCACGAAGTTCAGCCCGAGCGCGTCCGCGCCGGCCGTCGTGGCCAGGAGCGCGTCCTCCACGCTCGTGATGCCGCAGATCTTGATGTAGGTCATGCTTTCGCCGCTATTCAAGGCCGAGGCTGCTTGCCGTCACTCGATCTTCAGGAGCTCTTTGACCGTGGCGATGACTTGGGAGGCTTGAATCGGCTTCGTGATGTATGCGTTGGCACCGAGCTGGAGCGCCCGCTGCCGATCCTCTTGTGCGCTCTCTGTCGTGATGATCACGATCGGAGTGTCCTTGTGTACCGGGTCCATGCGCACGCGCTTCACGAGCTTCAGGCCATCCATGATGGGCATGTTGATGTCGGTGACGATGATGTCGTAGCGGGCGGAGGCCAGCTTGCGCAGACCGTCCACGCCATCGTCCGCTTCCGTGACACGCAGATTTTTCACGCGCGCCAGCGCGAACACCAAGAGCTGACGCATCATGGGCGAGTCTTCGACGATTAAGCAGGAGTGTTCGGCCATCAGGTCCCACGCTAAGATCCAAAAAACGCTTCCCGCCCCGGCAGTTTGTGTCCGGCTTGGCGATCGAGCCCGCGGCGACCAGAGCTTGCGCCGCGTGCTGGCTCAGCCTTGAATAGCTCGAAGTCGACCGTGCCGAGCTCGTTTTTTGAGCCAGGGTCGAAAGATGGCGATTTTCCGTGTTCCGACCTTGGCCCGCCGAAGCAGCCCGTGTTCAGCGAATATTAATCAGCGAATTCTTGCACTTACCTCCTTCGCGCGGGGACCTTTCAGACGCTCATGATCGCTGGCATGCTCGCTCTCGATGGTGGACCCGACCCTGAGCCCGGAAGCAGTCGACTCGTTGCTCGAAGACCAGGATCTAGAAGCAGCTCGGGAGACCTTGCGGTCCGTCTCTGCAAATGACGAGAGCTACTCCGTGGCGCGCATCAAGCTTGCGCTGTGCGATGGCACCATGAACGCGGGGGCCGCGATGCAGGCTCTCATCCAGCTGATGCGGCGTAACCCGGACTGGCCCGGGGCCAAAGCGCTCTATCAAAAAGCATCCACGAATGCCTTCGAGTCGCACCAGTCGTCGCACTCGCATTCTCACCCGCCGCCCCCGGTCGAGCGCAAATAGCTAGGGCGCGAGCGCGAGCCAGTCTTTCAGCTCGCCCACGATGACCCGCGGCGCCACCCGTAACGCGCGCAAGGTCGCCGAGCCAGTGAGCAGCAGCGCAGCGCGCAGCTCCGCCTCTACGCCGTCGAAAAAGCGGCGGGCGCCGCTCGGGCCCCCGCGCTCCAACGCTTGCAGAGCCGCTCGTGCGATACCGCCCGCGCTCGCGCCGAGCGCCACCGCTTTCGCAATCTCGAGGCCGGTTTTGAGGCCGCCCGTCGCAAACACCGTCTCGAAGCCGTGGCTTTGCACCCAAGCCACACTGGCGGCGGTGGGAATACCCCATTCCCAAAAGGCTTCACCGAGCGCCTTCTTTTGCGGCTCGGCGCGGTGCGTTTCCACCGCCACCCACGAGGTGCCTCCCGCGCCCGACACGTCCACGTGGGTCACGCCGACCCGCTGCAGTTTTGCGGCGACACGCTGCGACAGCCCGCAGCCCGTTTCTTTGGCGACCACGGGCAACTCAAGCTCGGCGCACAGCCGCGCGAAGGTGTCGAGCCCACCGCGAAAGTCACGGTCACCTCCTTCTTGCACGAGCTCCATGGCTGGATTCAGATGAACGCATAGGGCGTCGGCGCCTACGACTGCGCAGAGCTCGCGGAGCTCCGCGCTGCTCATGCTCGCGGCCTGCACGATGCCAATGTTCCCGAGCACGAGCGCATGCGGAGCGACGGCGCGCACGGCGTAGCTTCTTTTGGCTTCGCTACGCTTCAACATGGCGCGCTGGCTGCCAAGGCCAAACGCATAACCGCGTTCCTCGGCGATCGCCGCGAGCTCGTGATTGATGCGTTCCGCGCGGTCTGCGCCGCCGGTCATGGCGGCGATCAAGATCGGCGCACGCAACGTTTTGCCGAGCACCGTGCAGCTGATATCGACGCTGTCTAAGTCTAGATCCGGCAATGCGTCGTGCACGAGATTCACGCACTCGAAGAGCGTGGTCGTGCGCTTGAAGCCCACGTCCCCAGACGTCGCGAGGTCCAAGTGGTCGACTTTTCGTCCCGCAATGTCTGCCATGACTCTGCACTCTCTTACTCGACCCCAAGGGCCGTTCAAGTGCTAGGCTCCGCCGCTCTCGAGCCATGCCCCCGCGTCCGCCGCCGTCTCGCAAGAACCCGCCAAAGGCGCGCGTTTTACCGCGTCTCGGGCGCGCCTCGGCCAAAGCCCTGAAAGAAAATCCGTTCTCGGCGATGCTCGCTGCGGTTCAGTCGGAGGTCGATTTGCGCCTGCGCGGCTTCCTCGAAACGCGGCTCGACGTCGCGCGTCGTCACGGTCCGGAGGTGGTAGCAATGGTCTCGGCAGTGCGTGACTTGGTGTTGCGCGGCGGCAAGCGTTTACGGCCAGCGCTTTTGGTCGCGGGCTACCGCGCCGCTAGCGAACGCGCGGATCTGGAGCCAGCGCTGGACGCGGGTGTCGCCCTCGAGCTCTTGCAAGCCTATTTGTTGATTCACGACGATTGGATGGACGGCGATTTGGTGCGCCGGGGCGGGCCGGCCGTCCACGCGCGGTTGGCCAAGCACTTTCGCTCCGAGCACAAGGGCCACGCGTCGGGCATCTTGGCCGGCGACTACGCCTCCGCGGTGGCTTTGGAAGCCCTCAGCCAAGTGGAGATGAAACGCTCGGCGGCGCTGCCGGCCATGGCTTGCTTTGCGGAAATGCAGCTCGACGCCATCGCCGGTCAACAGCTGGACTTGATCGGCGGAAACTACGATGTCGAGCTGGCCTATCAGTTGAAGACGGGCAGCTACACCGTTCGCGGTCCGCTGCGGCTCGGGGCCATTTTGGCTTCCGGGGGCAGCGCCACCCTCCGCGCGCTCGATCGTTTCGCCCTGCCCATCGGCGTTGCCTTTCAGTTGCGGGACGATCTGCTGAGCGCGTTCGGTGATCCCCGTCGCACCGGTAAGCCGCTCGGCAGCGATTTGCGCGCGGGCAAGCGCACGGCGCTCTTGGCCGCCGGGGTCCGGCTGGCCACTGGCAAAGACCTGCGAGCGCTGAAGCGGGTGGTCGGCAACCTAACGTCGAGCGACGCAGAGATGCTGGAGGCGCTCGCGGTTCTGGAGCGCTGCGGCGCGCGCGCCGAGGTCGAAGCCCGCGTCCTCGAGCTCAGCTCGGCGGGGCTTGGCGAGCTCGGGCGCGGGGTGAGCAAGCAAGGCGCGCTCTTGCTAGCGGGCGCGACCGAAGCCCTCACCGCACGGCGGAGCTAGGAGCACTTCGCACGTGGCCCGGGCCAACGCCAAAGTGATCCTGCTCGGTGAGCACGCCGTCGTCTACGGCGTGCCGGCGATCGCCGCCGGTATCGAGCGCGGCGTGTCAGCACGCGCAGAGCTGGCGGAGACCGCGCAGCTTCGTATCGGCGACCGTGAAGCGTCTTTCGGGGATGGCACTGACCTTGGCCGCGCATTCCAAGCGTTGCTCGAAAGCCTGCACATGCCGGCGCTGGCCGTGGAGGCCACGCTCGAAGTGCCGCCGGGCGCGGGGCTCGGGGCGTCGGCGGCGCTCGGCGTCGCCATCGCGCGTGC
>CAHJWM010000099.1 GCA_903642325.1 Myxococcales bacterium
ATGGGCATGATGCCGAACATGGGCATGATGCCGAACATGGGCATGATGCCGAACATGGGCATGATGCCGAACATGGGGATGCCCGGCGCAATCCCAGGCATGATGATGATGCCGTGTCGTATGACCCTCGAAATGCAAGACGACTGCATGGTCTGCAAATTGATGCCGATGGACGCAAGCTTCATGTCTCAGATGAGCACGTGCTGTGAGTCGATGACCAAGATGATGGCCATGGGCGCGCCCATGATGATGTGCTGCGGCCAGATGTGTATGATGGGCACCACTACGCCCGCTGCCGGCTGAGCCGGTCACGCTTCGGCGCGGCGCTTCCTCGTGGTGGGCGGCGCCAACCGAAAGCTAAAGCAGTCAAGTTGGGCGTTCTGCGTACGTCATCACTAAGTACATGACGGCATCAGCGGCGCTCGGATTCTTGTAGCTGTGTGACACGTCCGCCTGAAACAAGACAGCGTCACCCGCGCGCAACGAATGGCGCTCGGAGCCGACGCTCAGGTCGAGCGCACCTTGGCTGACTATCAGGTTTTCCTGGGTCCCCGGCGGGTGCGCTTCGGCGTTCTCGACGGCGCCCGCCGCAAGGTGAAGCTCATAGAATTCGACGCGACGAGGCCCGTCGAACGGGAACAAAGCGCGAGAGACGAAGCTGCCGTCGTGCGATGAGAGAACCTTCGCGTGTGCTCGCTCGAGCACCACGGTCCGCGAAGGCGCGCCGTGGGCGATCAGCGTCGAAAACGGTACATCGAGCGCGCGTGCGATCTTCCAAACCACGTTGATCGTGGGTGTGCTTTGGCCGAGCTCGACTTGACCGAGCATGGCGCGGCTCACGCCGCACGCTTTGGATAGCCGCTCGAGCGACAAGCCGCGTTTGACACGGAGCCGCTTGAGGTTGGCGCCCACGATCGGTGTGAGATCGCCCTCACGCCCGTCTGCCTCCGGCGCGGCTACGGGGAGCAGTTCCAATGAGCCGCTTTGTGCTTTGCCCGCGGTCGAGAGGCCCTCGACGTGCGCGCCCCCGCTGTCCGCGACCTCAGCTGTTTCTCGCGACATGAACCAAGGCTGGCGGGCTGGACGTCTGGGGCACCATCATCAGGGGTAGCATCCAACAAGGCGTCCAAAGCCACAGCCCGGCCCATACAGGACCGGACGGAGCCTCCGCTTTCGCCGCCGCCGCTTTCGCAGCCTGCCGACGACTCCGATACAGACTCAGATCGATGACTTGGGCGCCGTCTGCCATGATGTTATGGCGTCCACCATACTGGACGAATCGACCGAGTGCCACGAAAAACAGCACAGCCAGGCCCGGGCCGCGCTGGGCTTGTCCCGCCCAATGCCGCAATCCGCCGAAACGGCCGCGAATTGTGTTCTGCCGAGGCCGCGCCCGTCTCGAACTGCCGCCGACCCCGGTCCCGGGGCCGAGCAGCATGGCCAGGAACAGGCGCTAGCCGGAACAGGTCGCTGGATATGAGTGGATGGGTTGATGGGCACGCATGGTGTCGAGCAGCGTCGCAGCCTTCGGCGTCGTGCTGCGAAGCCCAAGTGCCTGGAAGTGCAGTCAGGCGAGCTCGGTACCTGGGAGTGCGGGCCGCGCGCACGGGTATGCTACGAGCTTCCGCTGCTGAGTACGAGCGAGCATGGATGAGAGAGTGAAGGATCTTAGCTCATGGGGCGGCGCGCTCAGGCCAAGTCGTCTTGTCTTGGCGGGCTCCTATGCGCGGTTGGAGCCGTTGGATTTGGCGTGTCACGAAACGGACCTTCTGCGCTCCGCCCAAGAGCCCGGCGCACACGAACGGTTTCGCTATCTGCCCGACGCACCGCCGTCGAACGGCGTCGCATTCCGCAACTGGATTGAAATGGCCGCCGCGTCTGACGATCCCTTGTTCTTCGCGGTCGTCGACACGGCAACGGGTCGCGCGGAAGGGCGCCAGGCGCTAATGCGGATCGATCCAGCGCATGGTGTGATCGAGGTTGGAAACGTCCTGTGGGGCCCGGCGATCGCGCGGACGCGTGTCGCCACCGAGGCTCTTTACCTGTTCGCCGCGCACATCTTCGATGACCTTGGTTATCGCCGCTTCGAATGGAAGTGCAACGACGACAATGCGCCTTCGAAGCGCGCCGCCGAACGCTTCGGCTTCGCCCGCGAAGGTACGTTTCGCCAGCACATGGTCGTGAAGGGTCAGAACCGCAACACCGCCTGGTTTGCAATGACCGATAGCGACTGGTCGTCGATCAAGCCGCTCTACCAGTCCTGGCTCTCGCCCGACAACTTCGATACCCATGGCCTACAGCGCTCGAAGCTTTCGATCGCGCCCGCGCTCAGCACTGACTCGGACGGATAAGCGACGCGGACGCGAGCTCCGGCCGAAGGGAACATGCGACTGTGCGGTCTGCGGTCGAAGGGCGAGGGCGGCCGTGCTTGCCCGTGATCGACGGAGCGCCGGGCCGAGATGCGGTCAAAGCGCGCGCCGGTCCTCAGGCGCTCGCGGTCGCGGCTCGTGAAGTAGTGTGAAAGTCAGGCGTCGCCAGCTGACACCGCGTGTGGGCGTGACCTATGGTCGACGCCAGTAGCCGCGTGTCAACCCAGCTCATGTTTCTCGATCTTTCGCCGCTGCGCAGGCATCGGGATTTCCGCTTACTGTTCATCGGCCAACTGGTGAGCGCGTTCGGCAGCTTCCTCACCTACGTAGCGCTGCCCGTGCAGATCTACGAGCTCACCAGGTCTTCGTGGGCGGTGGGCATGGTGGGCACGGTGCAGCTCGTGCCATTGGCCGTCACCTCGCTCTGGGGTGGTGCGGTTGCGGACGCCATCGATCGCCGTCGGCTCTTACTGTGGTCGGAAGCGTTGCTCATGTGTTGTTCATTGGCCCTGGTCGTGAACTCCGCGTTTCAGCACGCGAGCGTGCTGGTGCTGTTCGTGGTGGCGGCCGTAGCCTCGGCGGCCAACGGCTTTCATCGCCCCGCGCTCGAATCACTCACGCAAAAATTGGTGCCGCTCTCGGAAATGCCGGCGGTCTCCGCGCTGAGCTCGCTGCGCAACACCGGCGCGGCCATCGCTGGTCCTGCGCTCGCCGGGCTGTGCATTGCCGCGTTCGGGCTGCCCTTTACCTTCGGCGCTGATGCGCTGAGCTTCGCCCTGTCGCTGATCGCGGTGTCCATGATTCGCGCCATGCCTCCCGCCGAAAATGCGCCACGCGCAGATCTGTCCAGCATCGTAGCGGGGCTGCGCTATGCCGCGAGCCGACCCGAGCTGATCGGAACGTACGTGGTGGACATCGTAGCTATGACCTTTGCCATGCCCATGGCGGTTTTCCCGGCGCTCGCGGCGCAGAGGGGCGGGGCGGGCGCGATCGGTTACTTGTATTCCGCCATGAGCGTCGGCGGCCTGCTCGTCACCTTGCTCAGCGGCTGGACGCGCAACGTGAATCGTCGTGGTGCCGCCGTCGTGATCGCGGCCACGTTGTGGGGCGCAGCGATCGTGGGTCTCGGCTACGCGGCCTCACTGCCCGTCGCTTTGCTGTGTTTGGCATTGGCGGGCGCGGCCGACATGGTGAGCGGCTTGTTCCGCATGACCATCTGGAACGAAACCATACCATCCGAGCTGCGCGGTCGCATGGCGGGTATCGAGCAGCTTTCGTACATGACCGGCCCCCTGCTCGGCAATGCGCGCGCGGGCTTTATGGCCGAACGATTGGGCCTCGGACGTTCGATCCGCATCGGCGGCTTCGTGTGCGTGGCGTGCGTGGTCGCCTGCGTGCCGATTTTGCCGGCATTCTGGCGCTATCGGCGGCCCGCGCCCAACGCCTGAGAGGGATGCGGGCCATCGGCATGCCCTTGCGGCGCACGATTACGAACGCGTTTCAAACGTCGAAGTCGAAATTCGGCAACTGCACAGCGCGTCAAACTGCCGGCAGCTCACTTCGCTGCTCGAAGAACGTCAAACGATTGCCGAATGGGTCGTTCAGCGACATTTCGTTCGTTCCCCACGGCGCCCGTTCAATCGCGGGGCGCGCGAAGCCATATCGCTTGGCCTGTAATTGGGCGTGAAATGCCGGGAGCTCATCGGTCGGGATCCTGAGCGCGGCACCTGGGCAGCAATCGCCATGGTGCTCGCTGAGATGGAGAACGCAGCTGCCCTTCGAGACTTGAGTGTAGAGCGGCAGGCCCGGCTCGAAGCGATGCTCCCAGTCCACTTTGAAGCCCAAAAAGCCGATATAAAACTCCTTGGTCTTCTCTGAGTCGAACACACGGAGGATCGGGTGTCGGCGCGTGGAAGCTCATGCGGCGTCTCCGAGATGTAGATCAGCGCTAAGCTGGCGCCAAGCGTAGCGGGTCACGGCGGGTCACGGGCGGCAGATTACGAAACGCCCGGTGCCACGTCCGGCGACACCGGTCAGCGAGCAAGCGATTTGTCACGCTTCCTATCGACGCGGGGCTTTCTGCCACCGGCTCGCCGCTGGTGCGAGACGGCGGCCCGCGCCTATTCGGTCGGCGGCACGATGGGCCCCTCCGCGGGGCTCGCTTCATCGGATTCGGTGGAAGATCCGGCGCCCATGGCCGCCGAAGAGTAGGCGCCGCGCTGTGGCGGAGGATGCTCGAGACCGGGCACGCCAATATCGCCGCCCATCACGCCGATCTCCTCGTCGAGCTTCTCGACGCGCGCGTTTTCTTCGACCTTTTCGGCTTCCAAGGCCCAACTGGCGAGGGCACCGGCAGCACCCCCGAGCAGTGCGCCAGCGATCGCCCCCGGCGGCCCGCCAATGGCGCCCAAGGCCGCCCCGCTCAGGGCACCGGCCCCAGCGCCCACTGCTTCATGCGCGTGTTTTTGTGCTTCCTTGTCCGCCTCGATCGCGTCGTCCTCGAGCTCTTCGGCTGTCTTCGTGGTCATGACTTGCCTCCACGGCGTGCAGTGTGCGGGCGCCTCGCGCGTTCGGTTCTGCCTAGCTGGACTGAAGCAGGATGTGTGCCTCAGGCTTTCCCCCCGACGGCGCCGAGAAGGCGATGTTTCCGTCAGGAAGGGGCGCCGCTTGTGAGCTCACGTAAAGTATTTAGGCGACGCCCTGCACTAGCCGCCGGCGGAGCAGGCGTGGGGTTCCGGCGAAAGCCCCGGTGAGACGGGCCTAGTGCACCGCTTACGCGAAGCGGGCAATCGCGTGCGATGGTTGACGGTCGATCATTAGCGCTGCACTCGCTTCGCGCGGTGATCTTCATGAGCGGGCGAGTCCGAGTCGGCGATTGCCGTCGGCGATTGCGGCCATGCACGGCTCGCCGCTTGCGCTGACCACGTCGCCGTGGCCACGCAGTGTGCAGTTCGGCATCGGACGCCGAAGGCTGCGCCGCGGCTCGCCGCGAACCGTGACCATAGAAAAAAATCATCGACGGAGGCCACCGGCGCCCGCGGCCTTCCAGCGCGCCCCGCGGCCCTGCGGCCTCCGGCGTGTGAGCGCGGCCCACCGTTAGGCGGTGCATGTAGGCGGGCCAGCGCGCGCGACGGGCGTATCGCAGCGCGGCACAACCTGGCGCAGAAAGCGCTGCATCAGGCCGGAAAAAGCGCGCAAATGTGGGCTTCGGAATTGGTACAAAAGGTGCTCTACGCCGGATCATGATCCCGCGTACGCTCTTTACCTCCGCCGCGCTGCTCGCGACCGTTTGTGGCTGCTCTGGTTCCACGAGCAATGCTCACGGAGGGCAAGGCGAGACACCTGCGGTCGTGCAGTCGAACATCGCGCGCGTTTCGGCTTCGGCCGTAACCGAAAGTGACTTGAGCGCGGCCGTCGCGGCGAACAACGCATTCGCGGTGGGCCTGTATGCGCACGCGCTCGAGCGCGAGCCCGCGAAGAATCTGCTCACCTCGCCGCTCAGCGCGACTTTGGCGCTAACCATGACGTACGCCGGGGCACAAGGCACGACCAAGAGCGAGATGGCCAGCGCCTTGCATTTTCCGGCGGGCGCCGGCAACTCGATCTTCGCGGGCCAAAACGCACTCAGCCAAGCGCTGAACGGGCGCGCCGCCGCCGCTCTTCGAAACGCGACCCTCGAAGCCAGCCGAAGCGGGCAGGCAGCGCCCGTCTCCAGCGATTTTCAACTCCAGGTCGTGAGCTCGGTCTGGGGCGAGCAAACGTACACCTGGGAGCCTCCGTTCCTGGATACCCTTGCCGCCAATTACGGGACGGGCGTCTTCCTGCAAGATTTCCGGCACGCGTTCGAGCCAGCGCGCGTTGCGATCAACCAATGGGTGAGCGCCACTACGGACGACAAGATCAATGACTTGTTACCGGAGTCAGCGCTGGACGCAGACACCCGCATGGTGCTCGTCAACGCCATTCACATGAAGCTGCCTTGGGCGACCGCCTTCGAACAAGCTGCTACGGCGTCCGCAGATTTCGAGCGACTCGACGGCAGCGCCGTTTCCGCGAGCTTCATGCACCGCACCGCACCGCTTGCCTACGCTGACGACGGCCAGGCGCAGATCGTCTCCCTTCCGCTGTCCAACTCGGAGCTTGCGCTGGTCGTCTCTCTGCCGCACCCGGGCGTTGCTCTGGCCGTTTACGAGGCCGCCCTGGCTGCAGGCTCGGCGGCATTGATGGCGCCGAGCGATTCTTCGCTCGTCGACTTGGCGCTGCCCAGAGCGACGTTTACATCGGCCAGCGTGTCGCTCGCTGATGCGCTCGAGGCCTTGGGCATGAAGCAGGCCTTCGACGCGGACAACGCCGACTTCTCCGGCCTATGCAAGAACACCCCGGACCATAGCCGGCTGTACATTTCGGACGTGCTGCAAAAAACCAGGATCGCCATGCAAGAAACCGGCTTGGAAGCGGCAGCCGCGACCGCCGTGCTCGTTAGCCGCGGTGTCTCGGCGCCTGTCGGCGACCCGGTCGTGCCCATTTCGGTGCTCGTGGATCGGCCTTACCTGGTGGCCGTCGTCGATGTGCCCACGGGTGCAGTTTTAATGCTTGGCCACATTCAAGACCCTACGGATTCAGGCGCGCCTTAGGGCTTTTATCCGGCGCGGCTTTGCGCTTCCGGTTCCTAAACGTGAGACTCACGTGGATGCTGGGCGCTTATGCCGTCGGCGCCTGAGCGGACCCGGCGCGGGCGGCGCGGGAGGCGGGGGGGGCACGAGGGCAATCTCCGAGGCTTTTCGCAGGAACGGGCTCGGATAAGGAGCGACGTATTGCGAACGAAAAGAATTGCCCAGATCCAGACGCATCCGAAGCTCTGGCACGTTCACGCGGCCTGCCGGGCTTGCCCAGCGAAGGCCCCGCGAGATTTCGGCGAGCGGCGTGCCAGTGCCGAGCACGAAGACGATGATCAGAGGCAGTGTCGCCCGCCACGGCTTGCTGAGGATCACCTCCGCGCCGATGAAGGACAATGCCGCTAAGGGCGCCATGGAGACGCGCATCGCAAAGTCGTTCATCCCTCCAAGGCTGAAGAGCGGAATCAAGAGCAGCATCCCCACGGTGACCAGCAAGAGCGCTTTCCGCGGGGTGCCAATGGACCAGATGAGCAGCGTAAAAATGCCAAATTCTAGCAGCCAAAACACGGCCAAGTTCGCCAGGGTCCAGCCCGGAATATCGAAGATCCAGGCGTGCGGGATGCGCTCTGTGGAAGCCGATAGGTAACCAAGGACGGGCGGGGCGAGCGTGGTCAGGGCCAGGACATTGCTGACGCTGAAGAGCTCGCGGAAGCATTTCCTTCGCGCCACCAAAAGTACGAAGGGCAGCACGCCCATGGCGCACAATGGGGACCAGAAGCACACGGCCACGAACAGCAACCCGACGTGAGTGATGACGCGCGAGCCGGGGACCGCATTCAGGAGCAGGCCCACCGCGAGCCATGCGGCCAAACCATGCTGGGGCGCCCAGACCAAGTCGGTCAACAACGAGGAATATTGATAGAAGGTCGCCCACCACTCGAAATGATCCGGATAGCCGAGCAGATGCCCACTCAAGGTAACGCCGAGCTGATCCAGGCCACTGAAGAACATGAATAGAACGGGGGCGAGCAATGCCCACCATCGACTCTTGACTTTCAAGGCCTCGGCGAGCAGCACGAACACCAGCCACAGACCTAGGGCAGACCAAGCCGCTAACACGGAATCGAGCGCTCGATAGTGGAGCAACTTGCATAGCCCGGCGGGTACCAAGTACCAGCCAAGGTAATAGCGAAGAAATTCCGGACCTTGTCCGGCGTCGATCACGACCGGCCAGTGCTGCTGCGCTAGCAGGCGCAGGATGCCGTAGTGTTTGGAGTAGTCGCTGGTCTGCCACTGAGGCGGCAAGAGGCCCGAAAAACCGATGAACAGGCAGGCCAGCAAGAGCAGCGCGCCGGCAAGAGGGCGTGAGACCGAACGCTCCACGCCGCCGCGTACGAATTGGGAGGACGCCCAGAAGATGAAGCAGAGGCCGACCGCCGCCAGAAAATAGCTCGCGAAGAAGGCCAGAAAAATCACGACCGGGATGACTAGGTACAGCAGTGCTGCTGCCTGCCAAATACTGGGCCGCATTCAGGATCGGTTCAGCCGAAGCAAACGCCGCGTGGAGGCAGGCTCGGTTGCTGAATATTGACCACGATCATCAGGCGACTCTGGTCCGGTCTGGTCGGGTCGTCAACGAGGTGCGGCGCGACAGAAGCTGCAACATCGCCAGCGCGCGGGCGCGGGACGACGCCTCGCCCACAGCGCCGGCGGCCTCGTCCCGGTTGACCTACGCGGCTCATTCAGGCGTCGGGCTGAGTCGCAGGTATCGGCACGAAAGCCAGTAAAAATCCTAAAATGCACAATGCCGCAACATAATGCGAGGGCGCCAGGCGATCACTCTTCAGCCAGAGCGTGAGTAGCACGGGGGTCAAGCCGCCGAAGATTGCATACGAGACGTTGTACGAGAACGACAAACCAGAGAAGCGGAGCTTGGGCGGAAAGGCGCGCACGAGAACGTAGGGAACCACCCCGATGCTGCCGACGAAGAAACCGGTGACTGCATAGGCGGCGAACAGCGCGGAGCCGGTGAGCGGCAGCGAATGGTAGAAGTACAGGCTAGCGGCGAGCAGCGCCAAACAGCCTGCGGCCAAGGACCCCCTGCTGCCAATGCGGTCGGCAAGGCGCCCAAAGCAAACGCACCCGGCGGTCAGAAAAACGATGGCTAAGCTGTTGGCCTGTAACG
Source organism: Myxococcales bacterium (assembly GCA_903642325.1). Taxonomy (GTDB): domain Bacteria; phylum Myxococcota_A; class Polyangia; order Polyangiales; family Polyangiaceae; genus PMG-095. Next base: position 9,171 of record CAHJWM010000099.1, read on the forward strand.
AAGCGCGCGGTGCAACCTTGAAGATGGTTTGCAGGTAGGTGGGCGTGAACAGGATCACGACCACGATTGCCGCCGATAACACCCACGTCAGACCCATGGCCAACAGCACCGCCGGAAAGTGGCCGCGCACGATGGTCTTCAGCGGAAGCTCCTGGCTGAGCGCCCGCGCCGCGTGCATCTGTCGGAAGACCGGCGTCTCTTCCAGAAAGCGACGCAAGTAGACCGCCAAAAGCCCGAATGCGCCGCCGAGCAAGAAGGGAATCCGCCAACCGTATTGGAGGACCTCGAGCGGCGTCAGCGCCGTATTGATGCTCGTCGCGATCAGCGAGCCCAGCAAAATGCCCGTGGTAAGCCCCGCGGTCAGCGTGCCCACGGCGAAACCGGTGTGCCGCTCGGGCACGTGCTCGGCCACGAACACCCACGCGCCGGGCACTTCGCCGCCGATGGCCGCGCCTTGCAGAATGCGCAGCATCAAAAGCAGGATCGGCGCCACCGCACCTGCGCTTGCGTACGTGGGCAGGCAGCCCATGGCGAGGGTCGGAACCGCCATCAACAAGATGCTGAGGGCAAACATCTTCTTTCGCCCGAGCAAATCTCCGAAGTGAGCGATGACGATACCGCCCAGGGGGCGCGCCAAATAGCCCGCGGCGAAAATGCCGAACGTCTGCAACTGGCGCAGCCACTCTGACATGTGTGCGGGAAAGAAAACTCCGCTCAGCGCCTTGGTGAAAAATACGAACACGACGAAGTCGTAAAACTCGAGCGCTCCCCCAAGCGCGGCCAGAGCCAAGGTGCGGTAGGCGCCGGGACCGAGTGCGCTTGAGTCGGAGGAATTACTGGCAGCCATGATCGCGGGCGACGATTTCACCTTTTCGCGGCCGGGCGCAAGCGCGGCGGAGGAGCATTCCTCGAGCTGCTTCTCGGCGTGGGCTTTTACCGAGGGCGCGAAGCCACTCGAATCCCGAGGTGCTCGTGGCGGGCCGAGCGCACCCCGTTCGCCGGTCACAGCCAGACGGCGCGCGGAAGCGCGAGTTAGCTCAGCGCACGATTTTGGCTCCGAGAACGCTGAGCTGAAACCAATTGCCGTTGAATGGCTGCGGCACGCTGCTCGGCGCGTTGACAACGGCGCCACTGGCCGTCTTGAACTTGCTGACCATGATTTTATTGGTGCAGTTGCGGATCTCACCGCCGTTCAAGTCATCCATCGTAAAGGTGATGATGCTGCCGGCGTTGACCTGAAGCGTGAAGCGGTTGTCGACGATATCCACACGATGCGGGGGGTGGATGGGTACGCCATTGATGTAGAACTTTTGCGCCGGCGCCGGCACGCTCAGCTCCCAGATATTGAATTGAACGGCGGCCTGGTTGGCGTAACCATCCATGCACTGGAGCGTGCCGGCGGTTTCGGCTGGTTGATCGGGTAAGCGGAGACAGTTCGGCGGAGCGGGATAGTCACGCGGCTCGACTACGCCCAGCACGTCGAGGTCGACCTGATAAAGGTGCCCGGCACTGCCGCCGATTGGGATCTGCTTCTTTTCCGAGAACCGACCGAGGTCTTGGGTCGCCCAGCAGATGTCGGTTGGGTTGCAGTTATTCAGCGTGCTGACGTCACTACTGTTATCGCTGAATTTGCACGGATTCGTGTACACGAATCCGTTCAACTGCCCTAGCGCGACCGAGAGCTCGGCTTGGTCCAACTGCTCTTGGCTCATGCCGTTACCGCCGGCGCCACCCACGGCTCCGGCTCCGGCTCCGGCGCCTGAGCCAGCACCGCCGGCCGTGCCGCCCGCTCCGCCGTTGCTCGCTCCGCCATTGCTCGCTCCGCCATTGCTCGCTCCGCCATTGCTCGGGCCCGCACCTCCCGCCGGGCCGGCGCCGCCGGCCGTGCCCACCCCGCCGCCCGCAGAGGTGCT
>CAHJWM010000100.1 GCA_903642325.1 Myxococcales bacterium
TGCCGTCTTCCCATGCCCACCTCATGACACCCGCGCCGCCGCCCATACAGATGGGCTTCGCGCAGCGCTTACAACGCTTCGGCGGCAGCATGAACTTGAACGTTCATTTCCACATTGCGGTACCCGACGGCGTCTTCACCGCGACCAAGGGCGCCGCGCGCGCCAACTTTTGGCGCCTGTCAGCACCAGACCGTCTGGATGTCGAAACGGTCACGGTCAACGTCGAGATGCGAGTCGTGTCATGGCTACGTCGCCCTGGCTTTCTCAACGACGATTCAAGCGAGCCCCCCGCCGACCCGGCCGCTCGCTCGGCGCTCGTAGCTTGCCTTCTCGGCTCGCTCGGCCTCGGTGAGCTGTCTGCCCTGCCGAGTAGACATGGCCCTACTGACGACGGTCGCGATTCCCTGCCCGCGCCACCCCGGTCCCAGCGGCGCGGAGGCCACTCCCGAGGTTTCGACGTGCACGCGGGTGTTGTCGTGTCAGCCACGGACCGCGACGGCCGCGAACGGCTCCTTCGTTATTGTGCCATGCCCCCGCTCAGCCTTGAGCGGCTCAGCGTGCTAGACGACGGCCGCATCGCGTACGCTATTCGCAAACCCTGGGGTAACGAGACGCACCGCGTAATGTCGCCACTGCAGTTCCTCGCCCGCCTTGCAGCGCTGATTCCGCCGCCTCGCCACCCCCTGATCCGGTTCTACGGCGTGTTCGCGCCGCACTCGTCGTGGCGAGAGAAAGTCGTTCCAATCCCGCCGTCTTGTTGCCATCAACGAGACAAAGACGGCAGCTCCTCCCTTGACAGCACTGCAGCCGCCACAGCGACGACGGCGAGCACGGTCGCACGAATCGTCAAGTCGTCCACCCTGCCAATCCTCGCGCACCGGTGCAGCGGCCCAGCTCCGTCTTGCACGACCGCCATCGGCCCCAGGTACGCTGCCCGAGCCGCCGTCCATGAGCCGTCGACACGTATTGACTGGGCGGAGCTCCTGAAGCGCGTGCATGACGTCGACGCCTTGGCGTGCCCGTGCGGCGGCCGCCTGAAATTTGTCGCGCTCATCCTGGACGAGGACCCTGCTCGCGCAATTCTCAAAAGCCTCCGCCTCCCCCTCAGAGCCGCCTGCCATCGCCCGCGCGAGATCACCTGACTGGCTCGACCCCATCCCACGGCCTGTTCGCGCAATATCTCTTATGTTAACCAATAGCTAGATCGAATCGCCGGACCCACGAGGCGCTCACGACCGGCGGTGGTGGGTAAGTTCACGAGCCCCGCTGAACGAGCACACCGCTTTGGTCTTCCTGTTCTCCAGCTGCGCGCCCTCTTTATTGCGGAAATACAGGCCAAATAGGCCAAGGCCCGCGCACACCAGGCCGAAGGCGACGGGCGCGTAGGAACGCACGATGCGTGGCCGCGCGAGGACCTGCACTAGCGCGCGGGCGACCAAGATCTGCCCCATCAAGTCCGCATTTGGCGCGAACCGCCAAACGAAGATTTGCGTCACCTTCGGGATCTCTACGAAGGTGGTGAGCAGAGTGCCGGTCCAAATGATAGCGAGCAGCCCCGCGAACACCGCGCCCAGGCGGCGGCCATTGGGCGTGCGATGAATCAGCCAGCCGCTACCGATGCCCAGTAATTGCCACGCGGCGACCGGGATGAAGTTGCGCTCGAAGTGGGAGGGGTTGTAGTGATGCGGCGAGCGGATCCGAAACAGGATCTCTTGCGCCTCCGGCGAGGCCTTGGTGTGCGAGGCCGCGAGCAGCAGTGGCGAGAGCGCAGAACGGTAACGGCAAGGAGCGGAGCGAATTGCTCAATCAGCCTCTTTTGTAGCCCTTTGAAGCCGAGCGCCAAGTGCGCGATGCCGAAGATGGGATAGCTCAACACCAAGTAGTTCGCGTGAAATGCGCCGCCGATGGCCAAGCAAAGCCCGGACAGAAACCATCGCTCCTCGATGAAGTACATCGTCCCGGCGATCGAACCGAGCGCACCTAATGTAGACGGCTGCATGATCGTATCGAACAGGTAGCTGGTCGCCACGCTCGACGTGCGCGTGATGAACAGCATTGACAGCAGGACCAAGAACGCCGCAACGCCCAGCGTGGCGCCGGCGATGCGCTTCACGATCCGGTACATGACGAGGCCACCCACGAATACGGCGATGAACTGCGCGATAGCCACCGCCCAGCCCCGCTTGTTCAGCTTTAGCAGCAATACGCCGAAGTAGATGAACACACGGTGATACTGCGTAGTATGGTTCGTGAACCAATCCGCATGCAAGAGCGTGCGGTCGCTCAGCGCGAGCGACTTCAGGAAGTAAACGACCTGATTGTCGAAGCCGTAATTGAAGCCATAACTCGCAGCGAAGGCGAGCGCCGCGATCGCAACCGCGCCATATTCGAAGGCGCGTGGCAGCCCGCTCTCGGAACGAATCATCTCGTGCTCTGTTGTCTGCGTTTCTTCACGCCGATGCCAAGTCGCGGCTCGCTTCTATCACGTAGCCGTTGCTTGGTCGCGGAAAAGCGGGCGAATGCCGCGGCTGCCGCCACGCGCGCGTCGGAGGTCGAGTTTCAATCTGGGCGGGTACGGTAGATCCGGACCTCGTCGCCGCGGCGCGCGTCTTGGAAGCGCGCGAGTAACGGCAAGCTGTCGAACAGCCCCTGATAAATGGCGAGCTCCCGGGCATAACGAGTGGGGTCCAAAACGAAGCGGGTGAACTCACCGCCGCTCAAGATCAGATAGTCGCCGGCCTTGGGGATGGCGCCTGGTCGCATCTTAGTGATGTCCGGCAGCGGTTTGACGCGATAGCGATGACGGTCCACGTAGCAGGAATAGTTTTGGATCGCGATTCGCGATTGCGCAGGGACGTTTGCCTCGACCCAGACGCGCGCGAGGTCCCGATTGTCAGCCCAGGTGAGCTCACGGCTTTGCGCCACGGACGTTCGCAGCGGCGCGGCCACCAGAAGGGCGACACACCCGAGCGCGATCGGCACTCGGACCGCACCCGGTGCGACTTTACGAGCCGCGAGGGAGCTCAACCAAAGCCCACATTGACAGACGAACCACGCCGCCATCACCAAAAGAGCAGGCACCATAGGTACGATTGTCCGACCGTTTCGCACGACGAACGTATTGATGAAGGCGAAGTACGTAGCGCAGTACCCTGCTAACACGGTCACGCGAGCGTTGCGGAGTGCAAGACCCAGGGCGGCCGCGGGTACGACACAGAGCGCCAGCGGCCCCTCTTGGCTCAGCAAATAACTCGCATAGAACGCAAGCGTGTTCCCCTCCGCGCCCGTATGCCCCGTGGAGTAGTGTTTATGTTCGTGCAGCAGGGCCTTCCAAAATGCCGTGTGATCCAGCACGGCGAAAGGCGTTGTCAATACGAAGCTCGCAATCGCGATCACTGGCGCCAGGTACAACCAGGGGTTTCGCACAGCTCGACTCCGGTCACGCAGCACCCCGGCCAGGCACACAGCGATTCCCACGAGCGCGCCATTGTATTTCACCGAAGCGGCGAGACCTGCAAGCACAGCCGCGAACACGTAGTCCAATGTGCGGCCAGAGCGCAAAGCCCGGAGCGCGAACCACAGTGAACAGGTGGTGACGAGCGTCAGTAATCCCTCGGGAGTGATAAAACGGCTATCCGCCAAGACGCTAGGCGATACCGCCACGAACAACGCTGAAACCAGGCCAACGTACACACCGGGCGAGACCAAGCGCCCGATTCGGTAGGCGACGGCCACGGTCGCCACCCCGCAGGCGACCGACATCAAGCGCACTGTCAGGAACGCTGCTGGCATGGCGGTATAGCCGCTGCCCATGATTGGCACGTCGAGCTCGGGCAAATCAGCAAACCCGTGCATGGTCCCCAGCACGCGACACACCGCGACGTACCCGGCCTCGAATAAAGCACCGATGTACAGGAAAAGCGATGGGTAGGCGAAGAAGTGTGGATTTGGATCCTGGTTCTTCAACATGTGCTGCATCACGGAAAAGTTGAGCGGCTCGTCCGCGTGGTACAAAAACGGCAGGCCCCAACGGATCCCGACGAGGTGCAAGGCCAAGCTGAGCAGACAGCAACCGACGACGCCTCCGAGCAGCACGCGGCGACGCCCGAAACCGCCTTCGGCTGCCTCGTCGGCCGCTGCCGGTGAAGGCGCTTTGGTCATCGACGAGTTGTGTTACTAGAATTCACCCCGCGCACGAAGCGAACACTGAGAACGCTGGCAAAAAACCTGAAGCAGGCTGGCTGCGCTCGGTTCCCGTCTTTGCGACGCCCTGGCAAACGGGCTCCGCCGGAGACCCCCATCACGAGGTTTTTTAGCACAGCATTCGGCGGCGCGAGTGCTCGCTTGTGTGGTATCGACGGTCTTCCGGCTAAAAATGAGCGATCTTACAAGTCCTGTGCTCTCCGTCGTCGCGCCAATGTACAACGAAGAGGGGAACATCGCCGCATTCGTCGCTGCGGTAGAGAAGAGCGCGGCCGGCATTGGCGTCCCCTTCGAGGTCATCCTCGTGGATGATGGCAGCTCGGATGGAACGTGGGCGCAAATTGCAGAGCAAACCCAACTGCATTCGCGTTTACGCGGAGCGCGGCTCGCTCGCAACTTTGGTCATCAGGGCGCACTGATGGCCGGCCTGAGCGAGGCGCGCGGTGAAGCCATTATCAGCATGGACGGAGATCTGCAGCATCCGCCGCATTTGATCCCCGAGCTTTTTGCGCGCTGGCGTGAAGGTTACAAAGTCGTTAACACGGAGCGGGCCGATTCCGAGGATACCTCGCTGTTCAAGCGCACGACCTCGCGTTGGTTTTACGGTTTGTTCTCGCGCTTGACCGGCGTTGCGCGCTGACCCCCGGTAACTCCGACTTTCGCTTGCTCGACTGGAGCGCCGTGCAGGCACTCCAAGGCATGAACGATGTCGACTTGTTTATCCGCGGCTCGGTAACTTGGCTTGGCTTTCGCTCCGCTACGCTGCCTTACCGCGCAGCTAAACGCTTCAGCGGTAGCACCAAGTACAGTACTAGGAAGATGCTGCGCTTCGCTTCAGGCGCCATTCTAGGCTTTTCGCTCGCGCCGCTGCGGCTCGGCATCTGGATCGGCTTCATGACCAGCGGCCTCGCGGTGCTAGAGTTCATCTACATACTATACGAGTACGAGCAGGGGAAAACCATCGCCGGTTGGCCATCCGTGATGGCGTTCCTGTCACTGATGTTCGGCATCTTGTTCGTGCTCGTAGGCGTGATTGGCTCGTACCTGGGCAAAATTTTCGAACTGCTCAAGAACCGCCCGCGCTTTTTGATCGGAGACCGCGTGGGTCACGCGACGAGTCGCGACTAGACTGCTTTGCAGCCCCAACAAGATTCACGATATACTGTCGCAAGTGCGCAGACTTTGGCTGATGCCGTTTATACCGGGTCTTGTTTCTGCCTGCGAGACCTTCTATTGTCGCGTAATGCTGTCACGAAGCGGGTTAGAACGAGTCGGCGCTGCGGTTTTGGCGGCGGCGGCGGCAACTGCTGCTGTGTTACTTTTTGGCAGTGGCGGCGGTGATGATTCGCACATTACTTGGTGGGTAGTGGATGCACTTGTCCGAGTCGGACAGATAATCAATATTAATGGCGTTCGGTTAGAGCAGAGCTCGTCACTCGCGCTTGTTATAGTGGTCGCAGCATTGAAGTGTGTGACACCGCTGAGTACGCCTGCACTCGGCGTCTTGTTTTCCCTGACTGCACTGATCGCGACCGCATGGATGACGGGTCACGTGGCGTCACGGATCGATCCTAGGTTTAGGCTTGTCGCGACAATATTAGTAGCAACGAGTGCACCACTGACTTACTGGGCGACCAGCGGCATGGAGACTGCATTGTCTGCATTTTCCGCAGTTTGGTTAATCGAGGCGGTGTTATCTGGCCTTGATATATCGCAATTAAATGGCAGACGCCGACTAGCCGTTCAATTGCAACTTTTCGTCGCAGTTTTTCTTTACGCAACTGTGCGTCCAGAGAATCCGCTACTACTTTTCTTATTTGTCATAATTGCGTTTATGTTACAAGCGTTGAAGTGGTCTGGCGCGTTGACGGCCTTCACCGAGCTTAGGCCTCTTATTGTTATGGCACTGCTCGTCGTGCTGCCTCTATTCGCATATCGGCGGCTTACCTTTGGCGAATGGTTTCCGCACCCAGTCGCCGCAAAAACAGGAGGCGCTGCGCACTGGATACAAGGCGCGCACTATCTAGTTCAACAGTCAACTACGTGGGCGCCTCTGCTGTGCTTTTTAGTGCCGTTGTCTTTTGTGATCGTCGTTCGGACTTGCGTGAGATCAAAAGCTGAGTTGCTAGCCGTCCTAATTGCCGCCCAAAGCTTTGTCGTGCTCTTCTTTATCATCTCTTCTGGGGGTGACTGGATGGCAGCCGGACGGTTTCTCGCCGTTGGATTTCCGGCGTGGTGGTTACTTGTGCTCGCTGCAGGCAGGTCATTAAGTACTCCGCGCTGGCGTTCCATTCTACTCGTGTCGGCATGTGCACTAGTTGTTAATGTGGCGACAATGGTTAAGCTTGCGCTAGGTAAGGAAGCTAACGGGTACCCACTCGTCGCAGCTTTGCGGGTCGTGCCCGCGGCACGGCAGGCATACGCGCTCGGAGGCTATTCCTTCTTAGAGCTTGCTAACAAGAGCCACTTGCGTGACGCGGTGGCGTCCGAAGAGTTGAAGATCATCGTCGCAAAGGCTTTGAAGAGGCGAACTACGCTGTGGCTTGCCTCGGGACAGGCCGGCGCCATACCATATGATGTCTTCTCAACTTTTCCGAACAAGCTGCACTTTATCGATTTCTGGGGACTTACTACTGCGGAGTTACTCCCCTGCGTCAAGGACAAAGTTCATAGTAGCAGATTGGGACTTACTCTATCCATGGCGACACTGTTCAGCGACGCCGCGCGAATCGAGGAGAAGTGTGGGGTACCCACTCCTGACATCATTTTCAATACATCACTTCGAGTTGGGACGCGAAGGCAGCTCGAAGGATTCGGCTACCGAGTAGTATATTTCCAAGGAGGTGCTATGCCAAGCTTTCGAGATCCTCACTCGGGCTTTGAGGGCGGAACGCGTATGGACACGTACATAGCAGTCAGGCAATCGCTTGCTGATGATTTAGACCTCCGCTATCATGAACTGCGATGGGATTTCGGAGGATAGGGTGAGTTGAGATTCGATGCGCTTAAGAACATACGTCTATCGCATGACGTAGTCAGGCGCAGCGCGCAATTTGTGGTTCGAGGCCACCAGCTGACACTAGCCACACAGGCACCCTTAGTGCCGAAGGCGAGTAAACGCGCGCTCTGGGTGCGCGATACCTGCGTGATGGAACGGGATGTCGCGTCGCATACGTAGCGACACGTACAGGGTCGCGCCAGTTGGCGGGGAGCGGCCGGCCGGAGAAGTCTCGCACGCGGACGCGTTCTGGCTGGCCATCTCCGCCGCCCTCTTAAGCGTCCGTAAGTATACTTCGGTTCGGCATCCACACAAGAATAAAGGGGGCCGGGTTGGCGCAGAGCTGTGCAGCGTAGCGAGCCGAGAGGTTAAGTTGTCGACGGCGGTCGTCGCCTTCCCGCACACAACAACATCAGCGAGCTGAATCTGAGGACCGCTCGATACGAAACAGCGCAACGCACAGATACGGCTCGCGATAGGCGTCCTCGAACATCGCTTCGACGAGAGGTCGTGCGAGATCGGCGAGCCGCTCGTGCCATGTGCAGAGTGTCGACTTAGCGAGATCGAGCTGCTCGCGCCGATAGATCTCCTCGAGACGAGTGAGCGGCTGGTGATCCTGCCAGAGCCGCACGATGGTGTCGGCAAGCATCGAGGGTTCGGCGAGCCCGCGCTCGATGGGCAACTCGAGGGCAGGGGGCGGCGAGCACTTCGGTCGCAGTCCCGCGCTCAGGATCTTTGCGAACGAACTCTTGCACGTGATCGCCACAATCACGCACGAAGCCAGGCGGCGCTCGAGCACCTCACGCGTGTCAGCGCCAACTAGCTTGAGGCCTTCGACCTGCACCTCAGGCGGCAGGATTTCGATCGCTACGCGTGGCAGCGTGTCGAAGAGCGGCTTCTGACGGCTTTCTGCGAGTGTGAGCCGGAACCGTCTGCTCGGGCTCAGGCTCAGGCTCCGCGGGGGGCGTCGCGAGTGCGTCGTTGCCGAGCGCGAGATTGAGAATGGCGAGCGAGAGTTGCGCGTCATTTTTGGCAGCCGCTCCGCCTTCTGCCCAAGCAGTCCAAGTTTGAGCCGCTCGACCTGCTCTTGCAGCAGGACCCCGAGCTTCTCGTACTCGTCGCGCCCACGCTCGAGCTTGGTGCTGCGCTCCTCGGCCTCGCTGAGTCGAGCATTGACGCGCGCTTCGAATGCTTCCAAACGCTCTTCGAAAGTCGCCTCAGTCACATATTGTAACAAGCAATCGATTCGGCGCCGTCGCGATTCGGCCTTGTTATACTGGATCGCAACGGTTGACGGATAAATCTTCCAATGATAGATTTAAACAGCACGGGTGTATCGTGCGGTTCACGGGAGGCTGTCGGATGATCAGAGCGTTTAAGTTGCGGGTGTCGGGACAAGTGAGACTGTGTTTTCTATGCGCGTGCACAATCTTGGTCGAAACTGGGTGTAGTGGCGCGTCTCCTCAGGGGACAGACGATATTGGGAGTGTCGAACAGTCGATCTATGAGGGCACGTTAGACACAAACTATCCGTCCATTGGATTTCTTACAGATTCGCACGCTGGCGCTGACTGTGGTGCCACAATGCTGAGTAATACTCTGGCCATTACGGCGAAGCACTGCTGGAACAGCACTATGCAGCTCGAGTCGGGCAACGGCCCATACGAATTTGTAGACCACATCGTCGATGCTCAACTTCGTCATCCGACCCTTGACTTGATGCTGCTACACCTGGCGACGCCTTGGTTCAAGTATCCAATAGTTATTAGCGGGAATGTATCGCAAGATCGTCAAATGTCCACTTCTGGACCCCCCAGTCTAGGTGATACCTGCACTATTGTTGGATTTGGTAAGCACGACGGCGCGTACGAGGACGGCACTTATCGGTATAAACGCTCTGCAAAGGTTACGGTTAGTGGCGTCTACACAACTACAGTCAACCATACGGTCTTGACCGGCAACGGTGCTGCTGGCGATTCTGGTGGTCCGTTGTTTTGTAACAATAAATTCGTTGGCGTATTCGATGCGGGTGATCACAATAATCCAGGTAATCCTTCTACATCACTCCTCATAGACCAAGACTGGGTGGCGTCCAATACTGGGCTCGTTCCGCCGTCAGTGACCAATAGCCTATACATCACAAATGGTCCTGAACTGCGTCGCGTAGATGATGCCATCGGGAACTTTCAGGCAATCTCGTCACCATCTACTTCACCTGCGGCTGACTGGTCCAATACCACCTCCATGGCTGAGCTGACGGTAAGTGGTGTTCCAACTCTCTACGCCATTAATGCTGGATACTTCACATCGATTGATCCAGCCACGGGTATATCTCAGACGCACGGATCGCCCATTTGGACTGGGCGCACGTTTATGACCGCGACCAGCACAGCCTTGTACGTCGCGCAGGGCGATAACATATGGCAAATTGATAATCTCTCGACTGGCAGCCGTCACGCAATAAGCTCGGCATGGACCGATGCGGTAGCCATGACCAACTTAAACGGCCTGCTCTATCTTATAAAGTATGGGCAGCTATACTCCGTGAGCATGGTGAACGGGTATGCCAGCCATGTGGGTGCGCCTAATTGGGCAAAAGTCAATAGCAGCGACACTACGAATATGGCAGTTAGTGGATCAAAACTATATATTCAAAATGTCGATACGATCTATCGCGTCGACAATTTAACCACGGGCGCCTTTACAACTCTTCCAGGAGCGGGCGGATGGGCGGGTATAACGTCAATGATCGCGTTTGGGGGACGTCTGTTCCTCGTACAATCAAACTACTTAATAAAGTACAGCCTAGTGAACGGTTATTCGACGTTGTTAGGTCAAAATCTTTGGGGCGGAGCAATATCGTCGGCCGCCGTGCCATAGAATCAGACACCAAGATTTACCCCGCACTTTTCCCGATCAGCGGCGGCAGCAGGCTGGTGTAGGGCCAAGCCCGCAATTATCCTTTGTCGACCTTCCCGCCGATGTCTATCGACGACGACTGGCGGGATGGTCGACCGCCAAGGCTCCGACTGGCGGTCGACGAGTCGACACCGGTGTCCCAGCCTATACTGCTACCTAATCGAGGCAAAGAGGGTAGTGCGGTGTATCTGGCCGACGCGCGAAGCTTCGGAGAGCCCGAGGCGTTCGGCGGTTGTGGCGGCGCGACTCACCCGGCCGCCGCGCGGTAGCGCTCTATAACGTATGCGTCGAATCGGAAAGCCGCGAGTCAGACCTGGTGGCACTCAAGCATGGTGCAACTCCCGGCGGAACGAGCGTCTTCAAGCGCTGCGGAAACGCAAAGCTGAATCGGTTGCAAGCCGCGCCACGAGCGGGGCGATGCACCTGTGCAGGCGAGGGTAGTGGCCTAAGTTGAAATCTGGCCCGCAATCTCCCCGGCGCTCGCTAGTTCGCTACGTGGCGATCCGAAAGGAGCGGAAGTGATCAGCGACAATTACTTCTGCAGGTCGACGACAATTAGATTTGCAGAGTCCGGGGCGTGCTGACGGCGTGTGCGATGGTCTCGACCCTAGAAGCTTCGGCCAGGCAGCCGGCGCTTCGGGAGTTGGATGGTCACGGACAAGCAGGTTCGGCTTTTGAGGCTGAAAATGACTGAAGGAAGAGTGTTGAGGCCGCCGCAGCGCGGCCAGCACGGCCCGTCCGAAACAGGCCCAAACCGCCGCGGACAGACGACTGCGCGTAAAAACCGTTGGACGAAGCCGCTGCGCGGCAGCTTGACTTCGCATCGGCG
>CAHJWM010000101.1 GCA_903642325.1 Myxococcales bacterium
TGGAGAAACGCAGCGAGCTTCGGCCGAACTTCCACCTTGCCGGCTCAGTCCTTCCGTCGCGTCACGACGCACCATGGTTGCAAGCCTAGCAGGATTAGGGCAGTAATCAAACGTTCTTGCGCAGCAAGCAAGACGGTTGGGGAGCGATTGCTAAGGTGACCCCGGTACGGGCGGGGCTTGCAATTAAAGGCGACGCGCTGAGCTCGGGGAATCAACGGCGCAGAGCCACGGCGCCACGCTCCGACGGGCGAAGGCGCAGCGGCACGGCGTCGAGCTCGGGGTCAAAGGCGCGGCGGCGCTGAGCTCGGGGTGAGCGGCACGGCGTCGAGCTCGGGTCAGAGGCGGCGGCGCCGAGCGCTGGGTCAGAGGCGGGGCGGCGCCGAGCTCGAGGAATCAACGGCGCAGAGCCACGGCGCCACGCTCCGCGGGCGAAGGCGCAGCGGCACGGCGTCGAGGTCGGGGTCAAAGGCGCGGTGGCGCAGAGCTCAGGGTTAAAGGCGGCGGAACGGCGCCAGCTCTGGAGGTTAAACGCGCGACAGGTCGGCGCCAAGCTCCGAAAGTCAAACGCGCGGCGGTAGACCCCGCGTGGAGAGTTATAGGCTGATCTTCGCCAAGTCCTTTTTCGCCGCCTCGGTCATCTCCGCCACGAGGACCCCATGGCACCGGAGCTCCGGAGTCATACGCAGCCGGTTTGGCGCCAAGCTCCGGGGGTCAAGGGCGCAGCGGGTCGGCGCCAAACTCCGGGGTCACGAGGCGTAGGAGCCGCGGGCGCGCTCGAGGTCGGGATCGTCTGCGGAACTATGGGGGAGTTGCTCTCCGGGCACTCGGTGGTCTCGGCGGCCAGCGCCAACCAAGTCGCATGTATTCTTTTGTGCGGCCCGTCGTCCCATCGAAGCTAAGCGCGGCCGAGCAGACGCGGAGCGCAAAGGCAACGACAGCCCTCGAGAAGTTCTGCATTCGCCGAACGAGCCATACCTGGACGGCCGCGGCGGCACGGTGCTGATCGAAGTGCGCCCCTCCGCCCCGGCCTCCGCCTCCTCCGCCTCTGCCTCCTCCGCCCCCGCCCAGCGCGAACGCTCGCGCTCGATCAGCTTCCACCAGTCACGAGAAGCTACGGACGCCGCGCCGACCGTTTCATTTTCGTATCGACTAGACCGAGGGAATCCCAGTCGACCTCTGTATCGATGGGAACCCGTGCCGGGGTCGAACGACGACCGTCACGGCGCACTCGGGGTGCGGGTTGTCGAAAGTGAGTGCGGGCGCGGGAGCGCGCTCGCTAGCCGAGCAGCTTCGCGGCTTCGATCGCGGCGTACGTGAAAATGATGTCGGCGCCGGCGCGGCGCAGGCAGAGCAGGGTTTCGAGGAGTGCGTAGTCGTAGTCGAGCCAGCCATTTTGGCCAGCCGCTTTGAGCATGGCGTACTCACCGCTCACTTGATACGTGGCAACGGGCAGCGCGGTGAGGTCGCGTACTTGGCGGATGACGTCCGCGTAAGGCAGACCGGGCTTGACCATCAGCCAATCAGCGCCCTCGGCTTCGTCGAGGCGCACTTCACGGAGTGCCTCGCGCATGTTGGCCGGGTCCATTTGGTACGTTTTTTTGTCGCCACCGCGCGGCGCGGAATCGAGCGCCTCGCGGAACGGCCCGTAAAAGGCGGACGCATATTTGACGCAGTAGCTGCATATGCCGACGTTCGTAAAACCAGATGCGTCGAGCGCGGTGCGGATGGCTGCAACCCGTCCGTCCATCATGTCGCTGGGGGCGACGATGTCCGCGCCCGCGCGCGCTTGCGCGACGGCCATTTCCGCCAGGATCGGCACCGTCACGTCGTTGTCGATGTGCCCGTTCACGAGCACACCGTCATGCCCATCCGAGGAGTATGGATCGAGGGCCACGTCCGTGATGACGAGTAGGTCAGGAACCGCCGCTTTCAAAGCACGAACGGCGCGCGGCAACAGACCGACGCTGTTCGTGCTTTCCGCGCCGCGCGAGTCCTTGAGCTCGTCGGTAAGCGCCGGAAATAGCGCAACCCCCGGGACACCGAGCGCAAATGCTTGCTGCGCTGTTTCGACCAGCATATCGATCGACAAGCGCGCTTGCCCGGGCATCGAGGTGATCGGAGTGCGCTTGCCCTCTCCGTCCTGCACGAACATCGGCAAAATCAAATGGTGCGGGCTGAGCGTGGCTTCACGGACCAGACCGCGGATTTGCGCGTTGAGCCGGTTACGGCGAGGACGGACGAGCATGTTCACCGAGGTTACCACGCGCTCGCGGCCCTAGCCGCTAGTGAGAGTGAACTCCCAGCTCTCCGCTTCGCAGGCGGCTCCGAGCTCACGCTCTAGATCCGCCTGCGCGGCTGCCGAAGGGATTTGAAGTGCTGCTTCCAAAACGAACATCGGCGTGCCGCTCTCGGCCGCATACGAAAGCCGGCTCTCGAGCGAGGCCACGTTCACGCTGCGCGTCTCGAGCACGGCGGCTACGCGCTGCACGATGCCGGGGCGGTCGACGCCCGTGACGCTGATGCGATAGGGCAGAAAATCGCGTGCGGCCTGGGGCGAGGACGTCGCTTTCGTCAGCAGCTGTAGCCCGAGTCGTGGCCCAAGCTCCGCACCGCGCCGCTCGACCTGCTCGATCGCGCTCGGCTCGCCCGAGACGAGCACCAAAAGCGCGAACTCGCCGCCCAAGATGGCCATGCGGCTGTCCTCTAGGTTGGCGCCCGCAGCGAGCACCAGGGACGAGATTTCGTTGACCAAACCCGGTCGGTCCGCGCCCACGGCCGTCAGCACGAGGTAGCTCTTGCTCATGCTTTGCCTAGTAGTGAAGGCTCGGGGCGCGAGCAAGAGGGTCCCGCTGGGCAGTGCCTCGATCATTAGTTTCAACAACCCATGCCCCTGCATGAACGGGCTGAGGAGGCGGTGCTATGCAACCGGACGTACGCGTGAAGAACACGTCGACCGGGCACACGACTACGGCCCTCAGCGCGCCTTCCGGCATCGAAGACTATCTACATCTTCGCTGGCCGCTGCTGCCGCTGGAAAAGATGCAAGCTAGTGCCGAGCAGGGCGTCCGCCTATCGCGCTAAAGTCTCGTTTCGCACGTCGTCATCGACAACTTCCTCGATCGCGTAACTTCGGATCGCTTTGTCGAGCCCCAGGCGACAAACCCATCGATTGGCAGCGCTACGACTTCCCGCGTTTCGAGTTAAGGTGGCTCCCAAGAGCGAGCAGCAGATTGGCCATTCACGTCGCACCTTGTCTATGTCCTAACTCGTCGGCAATATGCAGTTTTGCGAAAGCTTACCGCGTCGTGGCTGATCGCGATCCGCAATGAGCCTGCAGCAAATCGCGCCCGGAAAGCTAGCCGGGCATGCGAATTCTCACCAAGTAATCGCACTCAAGTTCGATCGGCGGTCAAGTGTGACTCGCTTGAGCAGTGCTTCCTGCCGTAATTCTTGGTGTGCTTAGAACCATAAGCCGTTTGTTTGATGGGCATGCCGACCCTTTTGCGCTGCCCTGCCGACCGAACACGGCGCTCCCCTCCACCGTATCATCGCGCGATCAGTCGACCCGCCGAGAAGGTCGGCCGGCCACACTCCGCCGCGTTTCAACCCCGTCCGAGCGACAGGCTGAACTAAAAAGAACGAGGCGACCAGAGACGTGGTGCCACCATCGGGTCAGGGCGACCCTGAGGTTGCGGGCGCCGCTGACCCATGTCAGAAACCGTGCTTAGTTGAATCAAGAGCCCTCCGTATCGCACCTTCCGGAGTTGGCAGCGCCGTCGACTGCCCCGCCCGAGGAGCCAGCAGTCGACGTCGTTGGGCTTCAGCGCCGCGCTCGGCGAGGCGTCGTCGCACTCGTGCTGCGCGTGGTCTTGTTGCAGCTCATTGTGCTCGCGGGCGACGTCTACCTGCGTCGCCGTCTCGAACCGGCGGACTTCGGCCTGTACGCCATCGTCCAATTCGCGCTCGGAATTTTTCTGCAGTTCGGTGACGTTGGCCTGGCCAGCGCGTTCATTCGTCAGAATGCCGAACCCACCCGACGCGAGCTCTCCAGCGCTTGGTCATTTCAGATGCTCGTGGCCGCGAGCATCACGCTTGTACTTTGGTGTGGCGCGCCACTGATGCTCGATTTTTGGCCCGATATGTCGACAGACGGCGTCTGGGTCTTGAGGGCGCTATCGATCGACGTGCTTCTGTCTAGCGCGCGCCTGCTGCCGTCGCTGATGATGGAGCGCGAGCTCGAATACGGGAAGCTGTCCGTGTTGGACGTGATGATGAGCGTGGCCTACTACATGACCGCCGTTGGGCTTGCATGCGTCGGGGTCGGTGTCATGTCGCTCGCGTATGCCGTACTGGCCCGCGGTGTTTGCGGCGTCCTGGGCGCGCACCTGCTTCGCCCTTTCCGACCTTCACTTGTGCTTGACTGGGAATCGATTCGGCCGATCATGCACTTTGGGGTGCGGTTTCAACTGAAGAGCATTGTCGGCTTCTTGTGTACCGCAATCGCACCGGTCTACGGCGGACGCGCGCTCGGTCAAACCCAACTTGGTTTTATCAACTTGGCTCAGTCCACCGCCAATTTCCCGTTGCAGCTGGTGTACGCGATGGCACGCGTTTCTTTTCCGCTGTTCAGCCGTCTGCAAAACGAGCCGAAAGCCTTCGCCAAGACGTTGGAGCGCGGGGTGATGGTGTCGGCGATGGGAGTGCTGTTTTACGTAGGGCTCGCCGTAGGCTTGGGTGCAAACTTGATCCACGTGATCTACGGCGCCAAATGGCTGCCCTCTTTGCCGCTCTTCTACGTTTACGCCGTCGCGGGGGCGATCGGTTTCCTGCACCCCGTCGTGGCTCCAGCGATCGACGCGCTCGGCAAACCAGCGCTCAACCTGAAGATGATGATCAGTTGGACCGTCGCCATGGTCATTTTGGTAGCGGTTTTGACTCCGCGCTGGGGCGCGCTCGGCTTCACGATCGGGTTCTGCATCCCCGTGGTGTTCGGAAACGCCGTGGTCCTCGTGATCCTCAAACGCTTGGTCCCGGATGCTCATCTCTGGCCTCGGACGCGTGCGCTCATCCTGGGTTGCTTGGCCGTGATGGCGTTCGGGCGGGTATTGCTCGCCCCGGCGTGCACGGGTCCGTTCTCATTCGGGCTGGGCGTGCTCGCGAGCGCCGCGCTGTTTCTGGCCGTAGTCGGCGCACTAGACCGCTCAGCCATTGTCGAGATCCGCGCGCTCGTGCGCAAGAATAATGCCGTGGCTCAAGGCGCCTGAGCGGGCCGCCGAGCTTTCGCGTTGGCCTTCTCGATGTCGCGCAATGCCGCTTGGTACGTCGGCATGCCTGGCAAATAGCGTTCGCGGTCGGCGGCCACGTCGCGTGCGCTGTCTTGCAGCCATGACCACGCGTCGAGCCAGGCCCGCTGCTCGTCACTGAGGCGTGCAGGGGCGGTACGCTTCGTTAGCCACGCCTGAGCCGCTTGATTTGCCAAATAAAAGCGCGTTTTTGCGAGCGCGAGCCGCCCAAAGTGGCGTGCGGCAAAGATACCCAGGTTACGCGCCATTTGAAAGTAGTACCGGTACGGGACAGCCGCGGTAGATGCGCGTACGCGGTGCCAGCATTCCATCAGAGGCTCGTAACGCAGTCGCCAGCCGAGGCGGACACAGCGCGCAAAAAAATCCGTTTCCTCGAAGTACATGAAATATTTTGGGTCCAAAAAAGGCGCGCCCAGCTGCTCGATGGCGTGCCTACGGATCATCACCCCCGCCCCGTTGAGCGTCGGCACGTACTTGGCGGGGCTCGGATCATCCAGGTCTTGGGGGGTATCTCCAAACCAACGCACGCGCGAAGGTCCAAAGAAGCGGTTGCCACGATTAGAAACGGGCTGCGCTTCGTTCCAAAGAAAAAATTTTCCGCCGACCGCCGCTAGTTCGCCGTGCTCATCCAGCAGCTGGGACCCTTGGGTGAGCCAGTTGCCGTCGAGCACCGCGTCGTTGTTCACCAGCGCGACATATCGACCTCGGGCTAGCTCCAGACCTTGATTGTTGGCGACCGCGAAGCCACGATTATCCGGGTTTGCGATAAGCTTCACGGCGGCAAACTCGGCTACTACTTCACGTGCGTGGTCTGCCGAGGCGTTGTCGACGACGATCACCTCGTGCTCTGATAAATGCGAACGCTCGATTGCTTGCAAACACAAGCGCAAGTCATCGGCACGATTGTAGCTTGCGATGATGACGGAGACAGTCGGCGTGGTGTTTAGACCTTGCATGGCTTTATTGCAGACTCTTTTGGCCGCAAGGCGCGGCACCGTGCATCGCCGTTAAACGCATGCGACAGCTCAATGGGTGGAGGCGCAGGCCGCCATTGCTTTATCAGCGTTGCTCGCGCGAGCCGAGTCTGCGCGTCGGCTCCAGCCGGCAAGAGGAAGCGCTGGGCGGTGCGACGCGGTGTCGTGTGAGCGCGCGTGGACACTTCGCGCGGCGGGAAGCGACTCATTCGGGACACGCGATCAGGGCTACCACGGGCGGCGCGGTAGCAGGATGGAATTCCGTGTACGACGCCGAACACTGCGACGATTTCCGACGCCAAGGGTGACCTCAATCGTGCCCAGGATAACTTCGCGGAGCCGCGTGGAGCACCGAGCCTTCACGGCGCGGCCAACTCTCTATGGCGTAGGAGTCCGCCCTCATACCCCCAGAAACTCGAAGAAATCGGCGGCTGACTGGGCCTTTCGACCGCTCTTCTTGCGCTCGGCTTGGCGCTCGTTCCACTTGGCTACTTTGGCTTGATAAGAGAGCGTCGTCGAAGCGTGCTTGGCGTGCAGCTCCTTGATCGCGGCGATGTCGTTTTCGCCGTTTAGCTCGTATTTGCAATCGGTGGCGTCGATAAGCTTTAGCCGACGCAGCTTGCCGTCGTCCGTGAAGCTTGGGTCGAAGGGGAAGATGCGACAGCCGACCGGCCGATGATTGTAGATCGTGCAGCGGTTGTCCGCGCCCAAGTAGCGACAGCCACCCGCTTCGTGGCGCAGCACCATCACGCGTTTGCCCTGGCTGAGTACGACGAAGGCTTCCGGCTCGTCATCCATATCGATGCCGTTCCTGTCCACCCAACGCACCATCGCGGAAGAGGGTTCGCCCGTGTGGCGTTTGATGCGCCGGATGTCCGAATCGGTGAGCGGTAAGAGCGGGTCTTTGCAGCAGTTGCCGCAGCCCGTGCAACGAAACTTCAGGTACTTCTCACCCGGGACCACAACCATGTCTCTACCAAACCGCGCGGCGCGGGTCGAGAGCGCGTTAGATGCCGTCCACGCGAGGCTCACTGGCAGGGCGGCATGCCATCGAAGTCGCTGCCTTGGCCGCACACCGCTTCTGGGCCCCGCCCCACGTGTTCGGCGTAAAAGCGTCGGAATCGATCGGCGTCCACGCAGTCGGCGCGCAGCGTGTGACCCCAAGCGCTGATGCCCCAGCGCACGTCCAGCAGCGGGTCCGGCGTGAGGACGACGCGCCGCGGTTCACTCGCCGTGCACGTGGCGTCCAGCGGCAAAGAATCGATCAGCGCCTGAACGACGCCGACTTCGTCCGGGCAGCCCCCGGGGCAGTTGTAGGTGTACACCACGCCCCCGTGCTCCAGATCGTGAACCCAGAAGCCGCGGGGCACCGGAAACGAGTACGATTGGTACGCAGCCCACACGGGGTAATGCTGGCCGCCTGCCGGCGGATTGTCCGGGTAGTCGAGCGCGGAGCAGACGGCGACGTGCACCCGGCTCAGGCCGCTGACCGATTCGACCGCGGCGTTGCAGGCGCCGCCGCCCAAGTCGTCGCCTGAACCTTGCCCGGAGCAAGCGCCAAGCAGCGCAGCAATCGAGACCAGGACGACAATGGTCAGGCTCGGCGTGGGCTCTGGCAATCCGCTGGCTTCCGAAGCACTAGCGATTGCCCGAAGGTCATGACACCGCTGATGTTTGGAGCATGGGCTCACCAGGCTCAAGATAGCGCAGTAGACCGAGCCCTGCCCACGGCCTACACTAGCCTATAAATGTCGCTCAAGATCGATCAGGACCATTCGCGGTTCCGCAACATCGTTCGCGGCAAAATTCGCCAAAACCTCAGACGCTATATTTCGCAAGGCGAAATGATCGGTCGTAAGGGCAAGGACCTCGTCTCGATTCCGATCCCGCAAATCGACATCCCGCGTTTTACGTTCGGGGAAAAACAAAAAGGCGGGGTTGGTCAGGGCAAGGGCGACGCGGGCGACCCAGTTGGCGGCGAGCAAAGCGAGGAAGAGGGCGCGGGGCAAGGCGGCAAGCCCAGCAACGACGCTGGCGACCACGTGCTCGAGGTGGATATCACGCTCGAAGAGCTGGCCGACATTCTAGGCGAGGAGCTCCAGCTGCCCGCGATCGAGAACAAGGGCAAGAGCAGAATCATCGCCGCCAAGGATCGCTACACCGGCATTCGTCGCGTTGGCCCCGAATCACTCCGTCACTTCAAGCGCACGTACAAGGAGGCGCTGCGGCGCTCGATCGCCGGCGGTTCTTATGACCCTGGTAACCCGGTGATAGTTCCCCAAAAGGAGGACAAGCGTTTCCGCTCGTGGAAGGAAGATCACGAACCGGTCGCGAACGCCGTCATCGTGTACATGATGGATGTCTCCGGCTCGATGGGCGACGAGCAAAAGGAAATCGTACGCATCGAGAGCTTCTGGATCGATACCTGGCTGCGGCGGCAGTACCAAGGCTTGGAGTCCCGGTACATCATCCACGACGCGGTCGCGCGCGAGGTGGATCGGGACACCTTTTTCAAGACTCGGGAGTCGGGCGGTACCATGATTTCGAGCGCCTACCGGCTGTGCGCGCAGATCATCGACGAACATTACCCTTCGTCGGAGTGGAACATTTACCCGTTCCATTTTTCCGACGGTGACAACTGGTCGATGGACGACACGCTCACCTGCATCGAGCTGATGAAGAAAGAGATCTTGCCCAAAGTGAATATGTTTGCTTACGGCCAGGTCGAGAGCCCCTACGGCTCGGGCCAGTTCGTCAAAGATTTGCGCGAGCACTTCGCCAGCGACGAGCGCGTCGTCACGAGTGAAATTCGAGATCGTGACGCGGTCGTCGGCAGCATCAAAGAATTCCTAGGCAAGGGTAAGTAATGTCGCAATTTGCAACGAACACCACGCTGCCGCGCTACCTGAAGGACGAGCAGGACAAGATCGAAAAAATCGCCCGCGCGCACGGCCTGGATTTCTTTCCCGTCGTGTTCGAGATGCTGAGCTACGACCACATGAACGAGATAGCGGCCTACGGCGGCTTTCCGAACCGCTATCCGCACTGGCGCTTTGGCATGGAATACGAGCGACTGAGCAAGAGCTACGAATATGGCCTCTCGAAGATTTACGAGATGGTGATCAACAACAACCCCTCGTACGCCTACTTGCTCGAAGGCAACAGTCTCACCGACCAAAAGCTCGTGATGTGCCACGTCTTTGGGCACGTGGATTTTTTCAAGAACAACTTCGCGTTCCGTGCCACCGACCTGGACGCGGGGGAACACATCGCCGATCCCGTGGGCCGGCGCAAAGGCGGTTACGACCCGAATCGCCGCTGGGTCGACAAAATGGCGAACCACGGCTCCGCCGTTCGCCGGATCGTTGACCGCTACGGCATCCACAAGGTGGAAGAGTTCGTCGACATTTGTCTATCGCTGGAAAACCTGATCGATCCTTGGTCTCGCTTCGTGGTCCGCCGTCGTGAATCGATCCCAGACGAGGAACCCAAGCAGGTAGAAGTCCCTCGCCTGCGCTCCAAGGACTACATGGAGGAGTTCATCAACCCGAGCGAATACATCGAGGAGCAAAAGCGCAAAATCGAGGCCAAGCAGGAACTGGAGAAGGGCAAATTCCCCGCGCAAAAGGAGCAAGACGTCCTGCTATTTCTGCTGGAAAACGCCCCGCTGGAGCGCTGGGAGCGCGCCATCTTGAGCATCATCCGTGATGAGGGGTACTACTTCGTGCCGCAGATGCAGACCAAAATCATGAACGAAGGCTGGGCCTCCTACTGGCACTCGAAAATGATGACGGGAGACGTGTGCGACTGGAGCGAAATCGTCGACTACGCGGAAAACAACGCGGGCGTGATGGCAACCAGCGGCGGGCGCTTGAACCCATACAAACTAGGCGTCGAGTTGTTCCGCAACATCGAGGAGCGTTGGGACAAGGGCCAATTCGGCCAAGAGTGGGAGGATTGCGACGATTTGGATGTCAAGAAGAGCTGGGATTTACGGCTCGGTCTCGGCAAACAAAAGGTGTTCGAGGTACGCGCGCTCTACAACGACGTCACCTTCATCGACGAGTTCCTCACCCCTGAATTTGCCATGGAGAACAAGATGTTCACCTTCAACTGGTCCAACCGAAACGAGCGCTACGAAATCGACACGCGCGAGTTTCAGGCCGTGAAGGAGAAGCTGCTCGCCCAGCTCACGAACTTCGGCAACCCGACGATTTACGTGGAGGACGCCAACTACGAGAACCGCGGCGAGCTTCTGCTCTCGCACGAGCACCGCGGCGTCGATCTACGTAACGACTATGCCCGCGAGACGATGGCCAGCCTGGTGCGCATTTGGAAACGCCCGGTGTCGCTCGCCACGCAGGTCGATGGCAAGCGCGCGGTGCTGCGCTTCGACGGCAAAGAGCACGGCGTTCGCCACGACGCGCCCTGATGCGTCGCGCGCAGGGGTTCATGGAGTGGGCAGCCGGGCGCGGCCTGCTGGCGGTCGCCCTGAGCTCGGCGCTCGCGGCGGCGTGCGCTCGGGCTAGGCCGGCC
>CAHJWM010000102.1 GCA_903642325.1 Myxococcales bacterium
GCGCCGCCCGTGCCCGTGCCGCCCGTGCCCGTGCCGCCCGTGCCCGCGCTCGCTCCGCCGCTACCGCTGCCACCGGCGCCGGTACCCGCGTTGACGTTGCCCACGGTGCCGATGGGAACGAATTTCAGCTCATCGACCCAGAAGTCGAATGAAGCCGCCGGCATCATGTCCGGTGACGGACCGCTGGCATTGAACACGATGTCTCGCACGCGGTTCGCGCCGAACGCGGGGCCATTGGTCAGGTAGGTCGGGGCATGCAAATCC
The DNA here is from genome assembly GCA_903642325.1 of Myxococcales bacterium. GTDB lineage: Bacteria > Myxococcota_A > Polyangia > Polyangiales > Polyangiaceae > PMG-095. The sequence continues at coordinate 265 of CAHJWM010000102.1, forward strand.
GACCAAGCAACCGTGTATTGCTTCCAGTCGGGCGTGAGGCTGATCAACACGCGATGGCGCGCGTAACAGTTTTGATCCGCCGGCACCGCCTTATCGTCGCAGAAGCCGCCGAGGGACTTGGGCGCGAATTCGGGATTGCCGACCAGCACGAGCAACTTGTTCGCACCCTCCAGCACCGTGCTCGTTCCTTTTGCATAGAACGAGATCCCGCCGTACTTCGAGGCGTCGAACGGGCAGCCGTTGCTGAGCTCGGCGGCCAAAGCCGCGCCCCAGCCGGTCAAGTTGGCGCCGGTGACGTGCATGGCCTTGGCGGTGCCATTGGCGCCTCCGTCCACCGGCAGCAGCGTGGCGGTGCCGGTCGGCACGACCGTGCCCGGGCTGGCGTCACGCGAAAAATCCCAGTAGCCCGACGCCGCCATCACCGTCGCGGGCTTGAACATCGATTTGCCGTCTTCCATGTCGGCGATGACGGAGCTCGTGCCGTCGCCCGCCGGATAGGGGCAAGCACACTGCGTGGTGCTGCAACACGCGGTTGCGCTATCGCAAGTGGCCCCACCGCCCCCCGACCCGGCGCTGGCTCCTGTCGCCCCTGCGGAGCTGCCGGTGTTTCCGGCGCTTGAGTTCCCGGTACCCGCGCCGGAGTTACTGGCCCCGCTCGCATCACGGTTATCGCCGCCACTGCCGCCACAGGCGGACGCGAAAACCGCCGCGCCAGAGAACAGCACACCACACGCCCAAAAGACTGATTTTGAAGAGGTCCGCATAGGTCAACAGATCACCTCGGCGCGGAACCAAGTCAATGTCGGGATGGATTCCGCCATACATCTGACAATTTCCGCACATGTCAACGCGGCCGGTCACTCGCGCGTGATCTGCCGCGCTGGCGCCGCTTCAGGCAAGAAACCAAGGTCTCGGGGCAATCCTGCGCCACGAGGCCCTCGCTGGTGAGCACACGCCGTCGCGGCCGACGCCTCCGGCCCTACAAAAGCGACACCCCGAAAGCATGAAAGCGCCTTGTAGCTCCCCTGTGCTTCTGACCGCAAGGGCCAGCGGAACCCCGAGTCACCCCCGCGGAATGGCGAAGACTCTGCAGAGCTTCACGCGGCCTGATCAGCCGGTCACCGGAGGCCCGCATGCGACCAAGAAATTCAGGGCCAATCGTCAAAGGCCGAGGCGCGTCGTGGGCTCCTGTATCATCGCGCGTCGCACATGGAAATCCGGACTGAGCTGGAAATCGCTGCCCCCGCCAGCGACGTGTGGCGCATCCTGACCGACTTCGAGCGCTATGCAGAGTGGAACCCGTTCATCACCACCATTAGCGGTAAGCTCGTCGAAGACAGCAAGCTGCGGGTTCAGCTGAGCCTACCGGAGGGAAGAGAGCTCTGCATTCAGCCGCGGCTCGTGCGCTGTCGCGAGCCGAGCGAGCTCTGTTGGCGCGGTCATCTAGGGTTCCCAGGCCTGTTCGATGGCGAGCATTTTTTTCAGCTGCAAGAGCTGACCGAGCGCCGCACCCGCTTCGTGCAGGGCGAAAACTTTGGCGGAGTTTTGCTGCGCTTTGCCGGCACGTCGATCACGCGCGCGGCGCGCGGTTTCGTATACATGAATCAAGCGTTGAAGCGGCGCGCGGAGGCAGGCGTCGCGGCGCGCTCTCTGGGCGGGCGGCTCGCGTAACGGCCAGGCAAAAGGGCCGAGTGCGTGCTATGACCCGGACCTCATGGCCATCCGGCACATCTTGCTCCCGATCGACTATTCGCAAAACTCGAAGATTGCATTGGCCTACGGCGCGGAGCTGGCCACGAGCTTCGGCGCTTCCCTGGACATCGTGCACGTTTGGGACAGGCCGACCTACGTGACCGACGTGCTCATGGTTCAAAGGCCGGGGGAAGCACACAAGCCAATCGGCGAGCTGATCCGCGAAAACGCGCAGAAGGATATGGACGACTACTTGAGCGGTATCACGCTACCGGCCGGCGTGCCGAGCAGTAGCCGGCTGCTTTCGGGCGATCCAGCCTCCGCCTTGCTCGCGGAGCTCAAAAAAGGCGCGCACGATCTGGTCGTGCTGAGCACCCACGGGCGCACCGGCTTCGCCCACTTGCTGCTGGGGAGCATTGCGGAGAAATTGGTGCGTCTGTCGCCCGTCCCGGTCCTGACGGTTCCGGTGCCTGGGCGTGGCTGAGACGGCTAGCCCGCGCTCGGCTCCGCTCCGAGCAGTGGCCGCGCTCGAAGTGGGCACCCGCCGCTCGGGCTTTGACTCTCCACTTTCAATGCTGGGGCAGGTTGGCGAGCGCGGGCGGGTCAGTTTGGACGCCTCAGTTTGCACGCCTAGGTGAAGATTGCGTAGCGGGCGTGGCACTAGTATCGTCGCATGCTCCCGTGACGAACGACGACTTACCAGCCCATTGCGTGTCGCGTCACGTGGTACGGGTCCGCTTTGGCGAGACAGATCTAATGGGCATCGTCCACCACGGCACGTACATCTCTTACTTCGAGGTCGGGCGCGTCGAGTACATGCGCCGCCGCGGCCTAGACTATAACTCCTGGACCGAGCTCGGCATTCATCTGCCCGTCGTAGAGGCGCACGTTCGGTACCGCAAGACTGCGCGTTTCGACGAAGTTTTATGCGTCGAGTCACGACTCACCGAGCTCACGCGGGTTAAAGTTCGCTTCGAATACCGCCTGCTCCGCGGAGGCCCTGGCAAAGAGGGTGAGCTCGTTGCGGAGGGCTACACTTTGCTCGCGTGCGTTGATGATTTGCACGTCCCTCGTCGCATCCCAGCGAACGCGGACGCGATCTTACGGGGCCCGGAGCTGAATTCGGAGGTCTTTCCTGAAGTGAAGGCAACTGCCGCGCGGTGAGGACCAACTCCGGGGAATTTCGTCACCGAGACTGCGGTGCTAGCATGGGCGCGCTATGAACGAAGGGCCGCCGCCAGGACCAGATTCGAAGGGCGCCCGCTCCACCTTGTTCGACTCGGGCTGGTCTGCCGCACCACCGCCCGCTGCGCCGTTGTCGCTGCCACCGATACCGCAGCCGCCGCCCCCGCTCAGACGGCCCCCATTCGTCAACGAGCCTCCGAAGGCCGCTGCGCCAGCTCTTCCGAGCTACGAAAGCAAAGAAGGAACCGGGCGCGACCAAGAAGGGCAAAGTCTGATCAAGGCCCGGCGTGAGAAAGCCACGCTGCCGCCTCCGCGCCGGGCGTCTGCATTTCCGTCCGTGCCACCGCCTCTTCCTCTCGCGCGGCCGCACGAGTCGGTACCGCCCGTGGCCGTCCCGCCGCAGGCATCGGTACCGCCGCCTCCCCTGGCGCGGCCGCACGAGTCGGTGGACGGGGATCGGAGCTCAGCGAAGGTCGTGGAGCCGCCGCGCGCGCCGTTGCCGTCATCCGAGCCGAACATCGCCACGGCCCGGACCGACGCGACCTTGCCGCGACCGCGCGCGGGGGAAGGTCCGCCGGCGCTGCCCTCGTTCGCGGCCGCGCTCGCCCAGCGGGTGCGATTTGCGGGCGGGGAAGTGCCGTTGTGGAGCTTGGTCACGCCGCTCGTGCTTCTGGTCGGGTTGGGCACCGCATTTACCGCGGCGGCCGTGACGTCGGGGGCAGATCCGATCACCCCCGTCCTCGGGCTCAAACCGAGCGCGGACGCCCCTGAGTCCGCGCGTTCGCTGCCTCCGCCGACGCTCGCTGCGCCAACGAGCGCAACGAGCGCGGAGGACAAGCCAAAAGCGCTGACGATGCTCGAGCGCGTGGCGCAGGGACAAGACGCGGCCGTCGTCGAGCTGAGCCGTAAGCCAGTCTCAGAGCTCAGCATCGAAGAGGCGATCTCACTCTCGCGTGGTCAAAGTGCCCAAGGGGTTCGTGCCGCGCGGGCACTTCGAGATCGCCTCGACCACGATCCGGGGCTGATCAAAGATCCGGATTTGCTTGCGCAACTGCGTCACTACACGGACGAACCGGAAACCGCGCGCGACGCGCTGTCGGCAATGGCCGATCTACCAGGGCCGATCGGCGCGGATCTGGTGTACGAGGTATGGGCGGCGAGTACCTCGCGCACGACGGCGACCGAGCTCGCGCGAGCCCTGAGTTACGGCAAGGAGCTGCGCGCCAAAGCGTCCCCGGCACTGACCGTGGCCCTCGACCTGCGCGACGCGGACAGTTGCGAAAAGAGCCATGATCTCATCGAGCGCGCGACCAGCGATGGCGACCGGCGCGCCTACCACCTGCTCGCCAAGCTGACCCGCAAGTACGGCTGCGGCCCGAACAAACGCGCCGATTGCTACGCTTGCTTGCGCAGCAGCACCGACCTCGATGCCGCCATGAAGGCGGTCAAAGCCCGGCGCGAGCCACGGCTGTCCGGCGGCTGAAAGCCCGGCGGCGCCGCGGCTCATTCTTTGGCCGCCCTCCGCGCCTTACTCGGCTTGGCGATGCGAGCCGGCGCGCTCGGCACGGCAATGGCACGCGTGGCCTTGAGCTCCTCCAACTCCTCCAAGCTCTTGGGCCAATCGGCCTTCAACAGGCGCGAAAGCCCGCGGTCGGCTAGGAGCTTGCCGCCGGTTTGACACGTCGGACAATAGTTGAGCTCGTTGGCCGCATAGGAGATGCGTTGCACCTTGGTGCCGCACACCGGGCACGGCTGCTGATAACGGCCGTGCACCGCCATGTCCGGTCGAAAGGCGGTCACTTTTTCGGGAAAGCCGCTGCCCACCTCGCTGCGCAGCCGGTCGATCCAGGCGCTGAGCTCGGCTTCCGTTGTTGCGTGCAGACGCTCGGCCTCTTCGTCCGATATACTGCGTGTGAGCTTGACCGGTGACAGCTTCGCGGCGTGCAAAATTTCGTCCGAGTACGCGTTGCCAATTCCGCTGAACAGGCGCGGATCGGTGAGCGCGCGCTTGAGTGTGCGATTCTCGAGTAGCAGAGCCTCCTTGAACTCACTGAGGCTCGAGCCCAAGACTTCCAGGCCGCCGCGCGAAAAGTCCACGAGGTTGGCTTCGCCGCGCACGACGCTCAGGCTGGCACGGCGCTTACTGCCGGCTTCGGTCAACACCAGGGTCTGGTCGAGCCCAGCGAAGTCCAAGCCGAGCAGCACGTGTTTACCCGCGAGCTTGTCGGTCTTCTCTTTGAGATGAAAGCGACCCGCGATCATCAAGTGAACGACGAGGAACAAGTCGTCGGAAAGCTCGAATACGATGCGCTTGCCCAGGCGTCGGAAACCCGTCACGCGCTGCCCCTCCACCGCTGACAGTGGCGGCTCGAAGCTACGCACCAGAAACGGGCTCTTCAAGCGCGTGCGCTCGATCACCCGCCCGCCGAACAGCGCCTGCAGCCGCTCGATGTAAACCGCCACGTCGGGGAGCTCGGGCATCCCCGCGAAACTTAGCCAAGTTGGCCCGCACTGCAATCGGCAACCGTTTAACGCGTTTTGGGGGGCGATCGCGAACGCACCCCAGCACCTCTCAGCCGCCCTCGGCTTCCTTGATCAAGCTCTCGAGCTCACTTTCGCCCACCACCCGTGTTTCGACCGCGCGCACGATGCCGGTCTTGTCGATCACCATGAGCGTCGGCAAGCCCGCGATATCGAAGCCATTGGCTGCGGCGTTGTCGCCGTCGAATAGGACGGGATAGCTCGGGCGATGGTCGTCCAAATAGTGTCGCGCATCTGCTAGCTGGTCGCTCGTGTTCACGCCAAATATCGATAGCTGCGTGCCCCCGAGTCGGCGCGCCACGCGCTCAACGATGGGCGCTTGTTGCCGGCAGGGCCCGCACCAGCTGGCGAAGAAGTCGAGGAGTACGGTCTTGCCCTGCAGATCGGAGAGCCGCTGGGTCTTACCGAGGCCGTCCGCCGTGATCGTGGGCAGCATGAAGTCTTGAGCGAGACGGCCCATGAGCGGGGAGCTCGACGGCGCGTTCCGACCGAGCCGGGGCAAGCCAAAGAGCCCGAGCCCAACGCTGGCGATGACCACGAGCGCCGCGACGACATAGCCTTGCTTGACGTCGGCCTTGGACTGGGGGCGCTCGCTCACGATATCCCCGCGCGCGCCGCATCATCCGATCGGTCGAAGATCAAAGGGGGCACGTCCTCGAGCGCGCGCTCCGCAGCGCGTGTTCCGGGCACCGGCAAACGCACCCGTAGGTGCGCGCCGCCGAGCTGGCTCTGCCCGGCTCGAACCGTCCCGCCGTGCTCGATCACGATTTTCTTGACGATTGAAAGGCCGAGCCCGGTACCGTCATCTTTGGTGGTCACGTAAGGGTCGAACACCGTTTCCCGCAGCTCCCGGGGAATGCCGGGCCCATTGTCCTCGACATCGAGGTTGAAGAAGTCGCCGTCCCGCTCCAGCCGCACCTGCACGCGGCCCTCGCCGCGAGCCCGCCCGAGCAGCGCTTGAGCGGCATTGCGCACCAAGTTGTAGAGCACCCGCGATAACATCTGACGGTCGACGAGCGCCTCGCATTCCGCTTGCGGCACGTAAAATTCGATATTGATATCGGCGACTTGGCCAAGTGACAACAAATCGTTCAGGGCCGATTCCGAGCTATCTCGTTCACTCGCCCGGACGCCATAACGCGCGCGCTGCTCGCGCAGGAAATCGGCCAAGTCGGCGCGTTCCAAGCTCGCCTGGGGCAGACGCGCAAAGTCCGAAAATTCGCCGACCAGCCGGCGCAGCGTGCCCACTTCGTCCTCCACGATTTCGAGCGTCGTGTCGACCAAGCGCTGGTATTCGGGGTCGGCGCCCGCGTAACGCCGGTGGACTTCCTGAACGGCGAGGCTGATGGGGGTGAGCGGATTTTTGATCTCGTGCGCCAGACGCCGCGCCATTTCCTGCCAAGCGCTGATGCGCTGCAGGTATTCGATGCGCGCGCGACTCGATTCGACCTCACTCAGCATTCGATTGAACGCGCCGGCCAGGTCGGCGATCTCGTCACTGCCGCCCTCGGGCACGCGGATGCTCAGGTCGCCCTCGGCAACCCTGCGTGTGGCATGCGCAAGCTCCGCGATGCGCCGGGAAACGCCGCGCGCCAGCAAGCTGCCAACGCCAATCGCGGCCACGATCGTGATGCAGAGCAGGGCCGAGAACGCGAGCACGTACCCGCGCTCGTCCGATTCGCGCCGCCGCTCGACTTGCTTGTACGTATCGACGAACTGGCTCATCTCACCGAGCTCGTCGAAATGTCGCTTGTCCGCGGCAAATTGAGCCGAAAGCTGGGCGCCTTCCGGCGGGTCGCGCGTCTCGCTCAGCGCGCGGGTGACCTCGAGCTGGTTCTCGCGCGCGGGGTCGAGCGGATGATCGCGCGTGACCTCCGCCAACACTTGACCGTCCATGTCGCGCACCGCGAGCGACACGAGGCTTGGATGCTCGGCGAACGCGCGCTTCAGCTCGGTCTGGATCGCGGCATGGCTGCCGCTGTTTACCGCACGCCGCAGCTCTGGTCGTAATGAGATCTCGGCCGCCTCTTCGCGCATCAGCGCCTTCACGTTGCGCGCGAGCTCCTGATATAGCCCGAGCGAGCGATCCAGATGCGTCCCCACGTCTGGGATGAAGAAACGCGCGGACGTTTGCCGCACCGTGCTCTCCGCCAGCCAGATCGCGGCCAAGAGCGGGATCAGCGCCGTCAGTACGATGGCCAGCGCCAGGCGACGTCGGATCCGACCGGAGGCCGGCACTCAGTCGTGCTCCCGTTTTGGCCGGTCGCGCCCGAACAGCCCCACCAACGCCGCCCAAGGATCGAAGCCGAGTAGCGCGGACAAGTCGCGCGATACGAAGGTCTCGGCGCGGCCCAGCACGGGCGATAAGGCGCCGCCCGCGCCGAAGCGCTCGGCTAGCCCACGCAGGCCTGCGAACGCGGCTCTGCTCAGATCCAGCCCGAGAGGCAAAGCCATGGCCGCGCTCACGGGGGATACGATCAAGTCACGCGATGCGACGGCCAGGGCAAACGCTCCCGGCGCGGGATCCTTGGCGAGCGCTTGAAATGTGACTAGCTCGCCGAACGCGCCCACGGCGAGCGGGCCTACCGTGCGTTCGGCGGCGGCGGCGTAGTGACGGTAGTCGCGGCGATAGTCGCCTGATAAAAGGCCCATCTGTGGACGCAGCTCGTCGGGTCCGACGATACGGTCGAAGCCCAAGCCGTGACGCCGAGCCACGAGCCCAGTGTACAGCTCGCCGCCGCAGAACACCCCGAGCGCCACCGTGCGACCTTCGCCGCACAGCATGTCGAGAGCCGTGCCGAGCACACGCGAGCCCGGTACCGGGATGTCGGCAAAGCGCCGGGGCCAGAGCGAGATCAAGCCTTCTGCCTCGAGCTCGCGCAGCGCTCGCGCAAGCTCGAGGGCCTGCTCCAGGTAACCCTGGCCCGGTCGAATACGTTCCGAGAAGCGCTCGCTCAGCTCTTCCAGAGCGCCCGCAGACAACTCGAGAGCCCAACTGGCGTCGTAACGGCCCGCCAGCTCCGGCAGCTTCATCGGCCACTCAGCGCTGGCAAGCTCTAGACGACCGCGCTGGGTGTGCAGGAGCTTCCGCAGACGGTTACCGGTGGTGATGGCCACGATTCCGCCACGAGCGCTCGCGGCCTCGTCGGCCGCGGTCTGACCGTCGTTCGAGCTCGGCGAGCGAAACACATCCGCGAGGCGTCGCCAGTCGGTTGCGGTGAACCCTTCGAAGGAGACGTCCTGCGTGATCACGAGGCAGGGAGTATAGTCCCAGGCGATGCCTGAGCAGGATAGAACCCCCGAAGCCTCCGACCTGGCCGTCTTCCTGGATGCCGGCAAGACGCCCTATCACGCCGTCGCCGAGGTCACTCGGCGCTTGACTAACGCAGGTTTCGAGGCCTTTCGCGAGCGGGAGCCTTGGCAGGTCGCGCTCGGCGCCCGCGGGTACGTCGTGCGGGCGGGCGGCTCGGTCATTGCCTTTCAGCTAGGTACGCGGCCCCCGGCCGAGGCGGGGTTCCTGATCATCGGCGCGCACACCGATTCTCCCAACCTGCGCTTGAAACCCTTACCTGACCTGACCAGCGTGGGTTACCGCCAGCTGTCGGTGGAGGTCTATGGTGGCGTGCTGCTCTCCACTTGGCTCGATCGCGAGTTGTCGCTGGCTGGACGGGTCGTGCTCGCGGACGGCAAGACAGAGCTCATCGATCTCGAGCGGGCCGTATGCCGCATACCGAACCTGGCCATTCACTTGAATCGCGAGGTGAACACTGCCGGACTTCAACTCAACGCCCAGACGCATTTACTGCCGGTACTGGGCTTAGAATCGCAGGCGGGGGGATTTTCGACGTTGCTGAGCGAGGGCCTCGGCGACACGCCCTCGAGCGGAGCACGCGTGGAGGACGTGCTGGGCTTCGATCTCTGCTTGTACGACACGCAGCGCGCAGGTTTCGCGGGCGGTAAGGGTGAGTTTTTGTGCGCGAGCCGTTTGGATAATTTGTCGTCTTGCCATGCCGCGCTGAGCGCGCTGCTCGGCTCGCCGGTGAGCTCCGAAGTCACTCGCGTGGTCGCGCTGTACGACCACGAAGAAGTGGGCAGTCAAAGCGTTTCCGGCGCGCGCTCGTTGCTGATTGCCGACGTGCTCGAACGGTTGGCCGCGGGCTGCTCCCCTCGAGATGCGAGCGCCCTGCCCCGTGCCATCTCACGCTCGCTTTTGGTGTCCGCAGATATGGCGCATGCGGTGCACCCGAACTACGCGGACAAGCACGATAAACAACATCGCCCCGTGCTGGGCGCGGGGCCAGTGATCAAGGTGAACGCGAATCAGTCCTATGCCACCGACGGTCCCGCGGCCGCGGCCTTCAATGCCGCATGCCGCAGGGTGGATGTGACGCCACAGCACTTCAGCTCACGCAACGACATGGCGTGCGGCAGCACGATCGGTCCTATTTCGGCGGCCAGGCTGGGCGTACGCGCGATCGACGTCGGAACGCCTATGCTCGGCATGCATTCCTGCCGAGAGATGGCCGCGGTAAGCGACGTCGCGCCGATGATCCGCGTGCTCACTTCTTTGTTCTCCGGCTTCGCAGGGCTGGACTCAGCGAGCTGAAGGCTCAGCGCGCCGGCGGCGGCTGCGCGAAACGTGAGCCTGGAAAGGGCTCTGGCTCGCCCTCCGCTTGGCCATCGAGGTAAGGCTCGACGTCGATGCCGCGGGCGCGCAGGCCGTCGGCATCGTCGTAACGGAGCGTACGGACCGCGGCGGGGTGAGTGGTCGAAGCGCGCTCGAAGGCCACCGCGCTCACGCGACTCACGCGCGACTCCCCGAATTCGGTGCCTAAGTGACCGAGCTCAGCGCTGTCTTCGCGAGCGTCATCGGAGCCGCCCTTGTCTGCGTCGCGCGCGCGTTCGGGTCGCGCTGGCGGCGGCGCGGTCGGGGGCGGCGCAGCTCGACGGGTGGCGGGCTCCGGCTCGGCGTCATCGCGGCGC
>CAHJWM010000103.1 GCA_903642325.1 Myxococcales bacterium
GGAATCGCTGGCACCGATGGTGGCAGCGCGGGCTCGCCGGCAGGCGGTGTCGCCGCAGTGGGCGGTGCTGCCGGCAGCTCCCACGGTGGCGGGGGCGGCACGAGCGGCGGTGCTAATGGCGGGAGCGGCGGCACCGCGGGCGGCAACGGTGCCGTTTACCATCCGTGTCCGACCAACGGCGAGGCGTGCCGAGTGATGCCGCTCGGGGACTCAATCACTGATGGCTGCTGCGGCGAGAACACGAAATCGATGGGCGCGAGCTATCGCTTGGAGCTCTTCCACCTCTCGCTGATGAACAAAAAGAATCTCACCTTCGTGGGCTCGGGCCACAGCGGGCCGAAAACCGTGGACAACGTACCGTTCCCGCCCAATCACGAAGGTCACGCGGGCTGGACGATTGCCGACAAGCCGGCGCCGGGTGCCCGCGACGGCCTGCAGGACCAAGTCGTCGGTTGGCTGACGAACAAGCCCGCGAATGTGCCGCATATCGTCACGTTGATGATCGGCACCAATGACGTCGACACCAATTATGATCTGCCGAATGCGCCCAAGCGTCTGGGAACTTTGGTCGACACCATTACGACCGCGGCGCCCAATGCGCTCGTGGTGCTCGCGCAGATGGTACCAACAGGGAACGACAACGAAAACGTTCGCGTTCGGGCGTTCAACGACGCGATGCCGGCACTGGTGAAGACCCGCGCTGACGCCGGCAAGCATGTCGTGTTGGTGGATATCTACAGCGCCTTCGTCAAGAACACGAGCTACAAGACGGCACTTTTAGCAAATTCCCTTCACCCAACCGACGCTGGCTATGCCGTGATGGCGGATGTTTGGTGGGGCGCGATTGCCGACCTGTTGCCGGCCAAATAACGCCGGAAAAAAACGCGCTCAACGGCTGAGCTCATCGCGGCCACATGCATGGCGAAGGGCCCTCTAAACCGTGGGTTTTGGCCGCTCTGAACATTGCCCGGCCCTTGAATTCCGCTATACCACCTTCATCCATGGCTGCCTTACGCGCGCTCGTACTGCTGGGAACAGTTCTTTCGGTCGCGGCTTGCGGTAGCTCGGCGAGTCAGACCACGGCTGACGGCGGCTCGCCGGGCGCGGCTGGTGCAACTGCCAGTGAGGCAGGGTCAGGTGTCGGTGGCGCCAGTATGGGTGCAGCAGCGGGCAGCGCCGCATTCGGTGGCAGCGCGGGCGGCTCTGGCGCCGTTGGAGGCGCAGCGTCGGGGGCTGTTGGCGGCTCGAGCTCCGGGGGCAGCGCGGGAACGGGTGGTGTCGCGGCTACGCTTCCGACCTGCGGGCCTCCCGCGGACGTGTTCTCGCCCATCGAAAAACTCAGCCTAACGGGCTGCGTGGATCCGGCGGACCCGCGCAAGCCCACCCCCAAAGCCGTTCCCTACGAGGTGAACAGCCCGCTTTGGTCTGACTCCGCCGACAAGACCCGCGCCTTCATTTTGCCAGTGGGCACGAAGATACAGGTTCGCAGCTGCAAGGCGGGCGCCACGGGCTGCGACCCCGCGGACGACGGCCGCTGGGATTTCCCAGTCGCCACGGTCATGTACAAGACCTTCAGTTTCAACAGCAAGCTGGTCGAGACGCGGCTTTTCATCCACTTGGACGCAGATAATTGGGTTGGCTACAGCTACCAGTGGAATGAAGCCCAGACCGATGCGACGATCGTAGATTCAGGCGGGGCGGACGCCACCTTCGATTTTGGGGCACCGGCACCCGCCGTATCCTGGCACTACCCCAGCCGAGATGACTGCATGAACTGCCACAACCACGCCGGTGGTTCCACACTCGGCCCGGAAACCGCGCAGATGAACCGCGTTGTCGGAGGCATGAACCAGATCGACGCTATGGCTGCCAAGGGCTTGTTTGCGACCCCGCCGTCGATGCCCTACAAGCCGGCTCTGGTGGCGCCCTACGCGACGTCACTCGGCGCTCCGAGCGCGGGTGTCACTACTGAGCAAAAGGCCCGCTCTTACCTACACGCCAACTGCGGCTTCTGCCATCGGCCCGGCGGTAACTTCGCCAACTTCGACCTGCGCTATGACACGAGCCTAAAAAATATGGGCGTCTGCAAGACCGACGTGAAGAAAGGCGCGATCGCCGCCGCGCCCATGAAGACGACGTTGCTCGAGCCCGGCAAGAGTATGGATTCCGTACTTTGGCTGCGCATGAACGAGGTCGACCCGAACAAAGGGCGCATGCCCCAGATTGCCAGCTTCAAGGTCGACATGGACGCGACTCGCGTCGTCGGCGATTGGATCAATGCGCTAGGAAACAGCTGTCCATGATGCGATCCGAAGCTCGAGCTTGAATGGTCGCATCAGCCCAGCATCGAACAAGTACCGCGGCCATTCCGCCCTTTTATGTTTAGGAAAGAAATTCCAATGACGCGAGCCATGTTGTGCGGTGCCCTGTTCCTTTCATTGTCTTGCTCGAGCTCGTCTGATGACAAGGGCGGGGCGGGCGGCGCGCCTGCCGCGGGCGGTGGCGCCGATCAGGGCGGATCGAGCGCGGCGGGAGAGGCCGGCGGCTCCGACACGAGCCCGACGGGCGGTACCACTGGCACGGAGGGTGGAGCCCCGGGTGCCACCGGAGGCAGCGCGGACGGTAACATTGGCGGCACAGGCCCCATCGGTGGTGGCGGCACTTCCCCCACGCGTGGCGGCGCCGGCGGCGCGGGCGGCACTCCGAGCGTCGCGGGCGGCGCGGGCCCGGTGGGTGGTGGCTCAGGTGGCGGAACCCCGACCGCCTTCAACGAATCGGTGACTCAGCGCGGTGGAGATTCGGCGCGTACGTCACATTGGATCGAGCCAAGCCTGACCAAGGCCAATGTGAGCAAGATGGCGAGCGACGCCAACTTCAAAGCGAACTTCGCGGGCGAGTTTGCGAGCTCTCCCTTATTCCTGGCTGGCGCAACGCCTGGCACGGGCCGCTTCTACGCCGCGACGACCGAGAACGACGTCTACGCGTTGGACGAAGTGACGGGAGCCACGGTCTGGAAGCGGAACATTGGCGGGCATCGCGTGAACGCGCCCACTTGCCTCGCCACTCCGGTAAACCACGGTATTTTGAGCACCGGCGTGATCGACGCGGCTGCGCACGTGATGTACGTCGCGGCTGCCATGACCGACGGTCATCATGAGGTTCACGCGCTTGCGCTCGACAACAGTGGCGCCGAAGTCGCAGGCTGGCCGGTTGATTTGTCGAAGATCAAGGCCGGGGACCTGGCCTTCAACTACGGCGATCAGAACCAGCGCAGCGCGCTGTCACTCGTGAATGGCATTATCTACGTCGCCTTCGGTGGCTATTGCGGAGACGGCGGCAATTATCACGGCTGGGTGGTGGGCGTGAATAGCAAGAACCCCACGCAGACCGGCGGCTGGGCGAGCATCGATAGGCAAGCAGGGATTTGGGCGCCGGGCGGCCTCGCCTCGGACGGGACGGGCGTCTTCGCCGTCACCGGCAACACTTCTGGCATCTCCTCTACCGACCACTCGAATAGCGACACCGAAGAGATCCTGCGCATCACCGATCTCGGCGTTGCGCACAAGGACGACGCCAACCGCTTCGTTCCGAACGAGTGGGCAAACCCCATGAACTCGACCGACAAAGACTTTGGGTCGAGCAGCCCCGCCGTCATCACCGTGCCAAACTCGACGCCGTCCAAGGTCATCGTCGCCCCGTCGAAACCCGGGCGGGTGTATTTCTTGGACGCGGCAAATCTCGGCGGATTGAAGGGCCAATTTGCGGAGGCGGTCGTGGCGTCGACCAACGACCAATCTCTGTACACCGCCCCCAGCGCTTATCAGGCGGCGTCCGGCGTGCACGTGGCCATCACGACCGGTGCAGGCTCGATGTGCCCCGGTGGCGGAGGCGGAAACGGAAACGTCATGTCGATTTTGATGCAGCCCGGGGTCACGCCTGATAAGCCCCCAATGCCGAAAATCTCGTGGTGCGCAGCGGTGAATAGCACCGACAACTCCACCCACTATCGCTCGCCGATTTCGACCAATAGCGCCGGCAATGCCGACCCGATCGTTTGGATGATCAATGGCGATAGGCTCAACGCGTTCGACGGGGAGACTGGCGCCGTGCTCTATAACAGCGGCGCGGGCGCGGCTACCAGCCCTTGCGCTGGCGTGCAGAAGTTCACCGCGCCGATCGCAGTCAACGGCCGCATCGTCACGGGCGGCAGCTCCGGCGGTCAGGCTCACCTGTGCTCGTGGTCGGTGCACTGAGCGAACGCGGGCTGCGGCGCAGTAAGCCGTAGGCCAGCCGTCGCTAGCTGAACGGCAAGAGCCGAGAACTCATGCGGCTCCGGGTTGCGCGGCTGGAGTGGGAGCGCCCCTCTCCAGCACGGCTGCCCTATATCGTTGTCTCCAACGTTAGAGTTAGCGCTGAGGGTTGAATGTTGAAAGCGCTCACTTTCTCATCGTCGACCCGGCAACGCGTGGCGGTCGTGTTATTTGATCAGCACCTGCACTGAGCTGGACGTAAGTCCGACGTTGTCGACCCAGAATCCGGCTGAGCCGTGCAGGCCAACCACCAAGCGACCGTTGCTCAGCAGCTGATCTTTTCGCAACGCTTCGCTCGCGTTGAAAGAGCTGTCGATGAAGGGCCCAAGCTCGACTGCGCCGGCCCACGTAAGCTGTGGATTCGTGGCGGATGGATCGAACGTGGGCGCGGCGCACGAGATCGACAAACCAGTTATGTATGGATTTCCGGTGTGAGCCGCGTTGCCGTATTGCTCGTAGACGTGCACCCCCACGAGGACCATGCCAGCGGCGCAACTCACCTGTTGCAGTGCGCCGTTGGTCGACGCCGGGTGAGAGGGTAGAAGGCGTGTCGCCTCGAATGCGACCGAGTACTTCCAGGGGGTGAGCTGCGTGTTCACCGCGAGCGAGTACCGTTGGCAAATACCGGTGAGTTGATACAGCCAGCCAGAGAAGCCCAGCTGCAAGCCGACGATCAGCTCATCGTTTGCGCAAAGATCGGCGAACGTCGTGCCCCCGGTACTGTCCCCGAGTGATGTCTCTTTCGTTGTGCTTGCCCGCAAGAAGCCGGTTGGGCAGCCCTCATCGATGATGTTGTCACAATCATCGTCGACACCGTTGCATCGTTCTGGCGCGGGAGCGCACGGTGCCCCACCGCCCGTGCCCCCTGCCTCACCTGCCTCACCGCCTGCGCCCGCTTCGCTGACCGTGCCTTCACCCGCCAGTCCGGCTGAACCTCCTCCATTGCCTGACGCACCAACCCCGCTGTCGCCGCCCTGTCCGTTGGCTCCGCCCATTCCTTCGAGCTGGCGCGGCCGCGCATAGTCTTCGGTACTGGGCGCGTAGAACGAGCAAGCCATTGCGACCGGCACCGACGCAGCAATCAGAGCGAGCAGACGAGCGGCCAAGACCACGGTAGAATAGCCTGCCAGAGCTCCCTTCGTGTGACGAGCCAGGCGAGACACGGTCTACTCAATACGACCAGCAAAGGGTAATCATTATCTTTTTCGCGGCTGAGCCGGTCATGGATCTTAGCTAATTCGCGGCGAGCGCTCCGCCCGGGCGGTTTTGCCGCGCGCCCGGGCTCAGTCCTCGCGCGCGCCGTCGCAGGCCTGGGTTGCGAAAAATCGCGGCGTCTTGTCGAAGCGTGACTCGAGCTGATGGGTGATCGCCGCGCTGACTCTGTCCACGGCTTCGCGCTCCAGCACCGTGACCGTGCAGCCGCCAAAGCCACCACCGGTCATACGTGAGCCGTAGACGCCGGGTTGTCCGGATGCAGCCGCGACCGCTTCGTCGAGCTCCGCACAGCTCACCTCGTAATCGTCACGCAGAGAGGCATGCGAGGCGGACATCAGTGCACCAAGCTCGAGCAAGTCGCCGCGCTTGAGGTGCGCAGCCGCCGCCAGCGTGCGCGCGTTCTCCGTAACCACGTGTCGACAGCGACGCGCGATGAGCGGCGGCATGCGTCCGGCGCACGCGTCCAGGTCGGCTTCGCTCACGTCTCGAAGGGCACGGGGCGGCGGGTCTCTGCCAAGCTCGGCGGCGAGCATGACAACGCCGGCCTCGCATTGTTGGCGCCGCTCGTTGTACGCCGAAGATGAAAGCTCGTGTTTGACTCGCGTGTCGCAGATTAGAACGCACGCACTTCCGAGCTGAAGCGGTATGGGGGTAAAGTCCAGAGAGCGACAATCAATCAGGAGAGCAATACCGCTCTGGCCGAGGGCGGCCACGTACTGGTCCATGATGCCGCACAGTGTGCCGACGTAATGATGTTCGGCGGCTTGCCCAGCCAAGGCCAACTGCACGCGATCCAGGTGCGTCGCGCCGCCAAGACTCGCCAGGGCGTAAGCGACCGCCAGCTCCAAAGCCGCCGACGCGGAGAGGCCGGCGCCCGCCGGTACATCACTTTCCAGGAGCAGGTTTGCCCCGCGAATATCGAAGCCGCGTTCGAGCAACGCACGCGCTGTGCCTTCAACGTAATCGATCCAAGAGCCGCGCCGAGTCGGCCCCGGGTGGGCCAGATCGAATTCGATGCTGCTGTCGATGTTGAGCGATCGCACGAGCACGCGGCTGTCGCGACGCGCCGAGCCCGCGATATAGGTTCGCCGGTCGATCGCCATCGGCATCACGTAGCCGTCGTTGTAGTCGGTGTGCTCGCCGATCAGGTTCACACGACCTGGGGCCGAGAAAAGCCGCGGCTTCTCTCCGTATTCGGCTTCGAATTGGCGCCGGAGGCGATCAGGGTCGATCATCGCACTTTCGAATTGGCAGTCGCGGAGTCAGCCGGGGTACCAAACGACGCGAGGGTCGTCCGCCGCACGGGCATAGTTCCAGGCGGATTCCACAATTCGTTCCAGGTTATAGGCGGGCCGCCAGCCCAACATGAATTTCGCTTTGCTGTTGTCCAGCCAAGTCGAATAATAAGGCGTTTGAATGGGCACCCCCGCCAACCCCCGCGTGGTGCCTAGGTAGCCGGCGAGCTCGCCGTAGTCGACCGGTTCATCCATACAAATATTGAAGGTTTGGCCGAGGGCCTTCGGGTTGTCGAGGGCGAGCATGATCGCCGACACCAAGTCGTCCACGTGTACGAAGTTCCTCTTGATCGGCTCACCGTTGGCGTCGAGCATCAGCGGCACGGCGCCGGACGCGCGGTACTCTTGTGCCCGCTCAGGGCCGACGAGGTCGCACCAGCGCGGCCCGCCGAACACGTCCTCGCCGAAGGACAACTGATACTTGAAGTCGTCCCTGTCCATAATCCACGGTGCGCGCAGACAGCTGGTCCCAAGGCCGTACTGAATATTATACTGCTCGAGCATCACCTCTTCGAGCACCTTGGAAAGAGCGTAACAGCCCGGATACGCGCTGTGCTTCTGAGTCTCGGTGATCGGGCTCTCCCGCGGGTAGTAAAAATGGCCCAAGCTCGCGTCGCCACCGATCAAAATGAATTGCCGAAACTGCCGGCTTTCGCGGCAGGCTTCGAGTAACCAAAACATGCCCTTGACCGCGACATCCATAATCGAGTCGGGAGTCTCTTTCGGCGTTGCAAGGTGGAGCACGTGCGACACGCCGCTCATTGCCTCGACCACACTCGCGTGGTTGTCGATTGAACCACGCGCGACCTCCAAGCGCTCGCGCGCGGGCAAAGTGCGGTTATGGCAAAGCGCGCGAACGCGAAAGTCGCGATGCGCGGGGTCGTCCAGCAAACGCTGGATGAAGGCCTGGCCGACCTTGCCAGTTGCGCCAGTGACTAGCAGCCGCTTTGCTTCGTGGACGGCCGTGCCATTGCCATTGGCCCGCGCGCTCTCGTTTCTGGATTCCTGCATTTTCAACCGGTTGCATTAGTCTTTTACCCTGCCATTTCGTCAAGTGGAAACCGGCACCTCGAGTAAAAACCGGTCTCGTCGAGCGGCGCGCCGAAGCACCGCGTGGTCGTGATCGGCTTTCCCTTTTGGCGTTTCGCGCGCGCGTGTGCTCCGGTTCGCCTGGAACGGCGTGCTACGGTACGAGGCGAAATGGCGCGCCCAACTAAAACCGCATCCGGCTCGTCACCGCCGTATCTTTCGCAAAGCTCCGCTTCGAAGCCAGGCAACAAGCTCAGTGCGTCGTCGAAAATCGTCCCGCTGAAGAAACGCGTGACGATCACCGACCTGGCGCGGGCGCTGGGCATGGACAAGTCGAGCGTTTCGCTCGCGTTGCGAGATAGCCCGCGCGTATCCGAAGCCACCCGGACGCGCGTGCGGCGCGTGGCCAATGAACAGAACTACACACCGAACTGGGCCGCCAAGCAGCTTGCTGGTTCTTCCGAGCGCGCGATTGGCCTAGTGATGCCCCATACCTTCGAGTGCTTGGTGCATCCACCGGTGGCTAGCACGACTCAAGCGCTCGCGCGCTTGACTGCGCCACGGGGTTTGACCTTGAATTTGATCGCCAGTGAGCTTTTGGCAGAGGCTTCGGACGACTCACCGTTGCCACTCCACGCCGACGGCCTTTTGGTATGGGGGGATGTGCCCGCGGCGTCTACACTGCGTCTTTCCGCGATCTACTCGCGCCCGTCGATCGTCCTCGATCCGCATCATCCGAGCTATGCGCGCTATGCCGGCAATGCTCTCCGCATCCAAAATCGCACCGGCGCTAGCGCGCTGGTGAATCACTTGCTCGAGCGGGGCGCGCGGCACCTGACGTTCGTGCAGGTGGTATCCGACCACTTGGGTCATATCGAGCGCTGGCGCGGGACGCGCGACGCCTGGTTCAAGAATGCTTCTCCAGACACACTCGAAAAAATCGCGCACCCGGATCTTTCCGACGCCCAACTGAACAAAATAGCGGGCCGGGCCGGCGCTGCAATTTTCTGTTCGAACGATCGCGCGGCGATGCAGGTGTGGCACCGCCTACAAGGCTTAGGCGTTTCTGTTCCGGGTGACGTGATGTTGGCGGGTTTCGATGGTGACGAGTACGGATCATCGGTCGGTCTGACGACCGCGCTTTTCGATGCGGTTGCGCTCGCGGAAACCGCGTTCGATGCGATTCTCGATCTGATCACTAATGGCCGCACCGAGATCGTGAATAGCGCTGTGCCCGTCATATTGCGCGCCGGTAGAACGAGTTGATCGCAAGCTCCGCTAATTCGCATTTCGCAGTACAACCGGTTGACTAGGAATAATTTGTAGTGAACTGTTGAGGCGTGGCGCCGATTCACGTTCAAGCCCCCAATGCACGGCGGGGCGATGCTTCCCTCGCTGAGCTAGCGGCGGCAGTTCAAAGCGGCGATGCAAAGGCCAGAGACGCGCTGTGGGCGCGCTGCTCGGTGCTCGCGCGCCAAGTGGCTCGGCGCTGCGGCGGCAACGGCGCAGACGTGGACGACCTCAGTCAGGAGGCCTTGCTCCGCGCGTTCGAGAGCTTTTCTAGCTTGCGAGAGCCCGCCGCGTTGGTCAGCTGGCTCCAGGTCGTGGTAAAGCGGCACGTGATTCACGGTTTACGCAATATGCGTCGCAAACGCCCTCTGGTTAGCGGCGGCAGTGACCCGGAGGTCCTGGCGGCGCGCGATGCGCTGCCGGACTTTCAAGTCGAGCTCCGGCGCTTGGTCGTGACGCTCGGCAGCCTCCCCGAAGAGGAGCGCGACTGTTTATGGTTGCGCCGCGCAGAAGGATTGCGGATAGACGAGATCGCTCATGAGACCGCGCTGTCGCGCTCGACGATACGGCGCAGATTGCAGCGTGCCGAGCTTCGCCTCGGCAAGCGTTTAGCCAATGGAATAAGTGCAGATGACGCATGAACGAATGCCCCCGCGGGCCATGTACCGAATTGAAACCCTACGACTCGGCGGGCTGTGTGCATCGCTGTTGCTGTCTGCTTGCTCGAGTGACGCGGTCAGCCAACCTTCTGGCGGCGCGGCGGGCGCCTCAGGGACTGGCGCCATCGGCGGTACGAGCAGCGGCTTTGCAGGCTCGCAGAGCACGCCCGGCACAGGCGGCTCATCGGACGCGGGCACCGGCGCCCTGGGTGGCTCTGCCGGCATTGACGGTACGGGCGGCACGGCAGCAGGCGGCATGGCTGCAGGCGGCACGGGAGCGGGCGGCACGGCAGCGGGCGGCACCGCCAGCTCGGGCGCTGC
>CAHJWM010000104.1 GCA_903642325.1 Myxococcales bacterium
CGACCCGACGCGCGGACCCCGCGCGTCACGATCCAGGCCGACGATTCTCGTAAAGGGTTCGCCCCGCACACCTCCCCGCCGCCGGCCGATGGGGCGCGTTCGCGCGCGGCGAACGCCACCCCCCGCGCGGCCGCCGCGACGCCCGCTGCGCGCGACGTTGTCACGAAGACTTCACCCAAGCAGGGTGAACATGCGCCTCACAAAAACCACGCCGAGCGCGCGGCTCGCGAGGCGGTGCCAGAAACTCGCGCCGGCGGTTTCCCGCGCGACGCGTCGCGTCCGCGCGCGGTGACCGGCTATCCGAGAGACCCGAAGAAGCGCTCAGCGGAGGTTCGCTCGAAAGGTCCGCGCGATGCGCGGCAGCTCGTCCCTCGTGAAGCGGTTCGCCCGCACTTCGCCCCACGCGAACCCCTTCGTCCGCATGCGGCCGGGCGTCCAGCGGCCCGCTCTGCCGAGGTGGTGCCACCGCGCGACGGCGGCCAGCCACCGCGTCGCCGTCGCGTGGTCACGCGCTGAGCAAAGGTGCACTTGCCATGGCAGAATTTTCGCCCGAAGAGCTGGCGCGCTGCATCGAAGTGTTGACGATATTAGTCGAAGATCGCGCTCGACTCGTCACGATGCCGAACGATCAGCGCATTCAACTGCTGACCGCCGCCGGCCGTTTATCACGACCCACGCGACACGAGGGGATCCGAGAAAATAAAGCGTTTCGACTCTTCAGCAAGAAAAACGCGCGCGAGGATGACCGCGCGCTCCGAGCCGAGACCGCGATCCGCGTTGCTCGCTCGGCGCCGGTTTACGAGCCGCCCCCACGGCTATCGGCGGGAGCCACGGACGACGGAGCGCGAGAGCTCAAGAACCCACGGTCTTGCTACGTTTGCAAAGAAGAATACCGTCGATTGCATTTCTTCTACGATGCCATGTGCGAGGCGTGCGCCGACCTAAATTACCGGAAGCGCTTTCAAACTGCTTCGCTCGTTGGCCGCACCGCGCTCATCACCGGGGCTCGGATCAAGATTGGCTTTCAAGCGGCGTTGATGATGCTCCGCGCCGGAGCGCGCGTAATCGTCACCACGCGCTTCCCTCGTGATGCCGCCCTTCGCTTTGCACGAGAGACCGACTTCGATTCGTTCAGCGAGCGCCTGCAAATCCACGGTTTGGATCTTAGGCACTGCTCGAGTGTCGAGCTTTTTGCGCGCTTCTTGAATCAGACACTCGACCGCCTGGACATCGTGATCAACAACGCGGCGCAAACCGTGCGCCGCCCGCCGGCATTTTATCGATCGCTGCTCGAGCTGGAGCAGGGCCCGTTGTCCGCGCTGAGTGCCCGCCCGCGGGCGCTGCTGCGCGATCACGAGGCCTGCAAGAACCTGATGGGCGCCGTCGATCGCGCGCCGCTGACGCTGGGCCCCGATGACGCGATGGGCATTGCCCGGCCGGCGCTGAGCGGCAGAGGCCACGGCATTTCCCGTTCTGCGGCTCTGTCACAGATCCCTCTCGCCTACGCTGAGTCAATGGCCGAAGATGAGCTCTTCCCAGAGGGCCGCGTCGATGCCGACCTACAGCAGGTAGATATGCGCACGATGAACAGCTGGCGCATGGCTTTGGCTGATGTTCCGGCCCCCGAGATGCTCGAGGTGCAGCTCGTGAACGCGGTCGCGCCCTTCATTTTGTGCAGTAAGCTCAAGGCACTGATGAGCCGCGTCCCGTCCCGCGACAAACACATCGTGAACGTCTCGGCGATGGAAGGACAGTTTGCTCGTTATACGAAGACCGACAAGCACCCGCACACCAACATGGCCAAGGCTGCCTTGAACATGATGACGTTTACGTCCGCGCCCGATTACGTGAAGGATGGCATCTT
This sequence comes from Myxococcales bacterium, assembly GCA_903642325.1. Lineage (GTDB taxonomy): Bacteria > Myxococcota_A > Polyangia > Polyangiales > Polyangiaceae > PMG-095. The sequence continues at coordinate 1,865 of CAHJWM010000104.1, forward strand.
CATGAATGCGGTCGACACCGGCTGGGTGACGGACGAAGACCCGCTCGTTCATGCGGAACGAAAGCAACGCGATTCGGATTTCTCGCCGCCGCTCGATATCGTAGACGGGGCGGCCCGCATCTGTGATCCGTTTTTCTCCGGCCTACTGAGCGGCGAGCACGTGTTCGGTAAATTCTTGAAGGATTACAAAGCAACGGGCTGGTGACGGCGGGCGAGCTTCGCCGGACAAACAATGTCTGAGCTGACATTGTCGTACCTAGCCGCCGAGGCGGAAGGTTCGTACACAAAGGCATGCTCAAACGCCTACGAATCCAAGGCTTCACCCTGCTCGAGGACGTGACGATCGATCTCACGGCTGGCCTGAACGTGCTGAGCGGCGAAACCGGCGCCGGTAAATCACTGGTTTTGACCGCCCTTGGTCTGCTCTTGGGCGCCCGTACGCCGCCTTCATGCGTCCGCGAAGGGCACGAGGCGGCACTGATCGAGGCGCTCTTCGAGGCTGGGGCGGCGCCACTGCGGCTTGCCCGCACGGTGCGCCGCGTGGGCCGCGGCACCTGCCTGCTGGGCCAAGACTCCGTGCCTTTGTCCAGGCTTGCGGAAACTGCTCGGTCGCTACTGTGCTTCGCGTTCCAGCACGCGCAAATGGACATGGGTAGCCCCGCCCTCTTCATCGGCGGGCTGGACGTGCTAGCGGGCCACGCCGCGCTATCGAGTGCCTACAATGCCGCGTACGCCGACTTGTCTATGGCCCGCAGCGAGCTTTCACGCGTGCGCGCCGAGCTAGCGGACCGCGACGCACGGCAGCGCTTACTGCGTCAACAGCTCGCTCTGCTGGAGAAACTAGGCCCGCGTCCTGCGGAGCACGCTGCCCTTTCCGCGCGGCTCGGCGTGCTCCGTCGTGCTCGGCACTATCTCGCGCTCGCGGCCCACGTCGAGCACGTGCTGTCCGAGCGCGAATCATCGGTATCGAAGGAGCTCTCTAGCCTGATCCGCAATGCGACGCGCGTGTCGGATGGCGCCCCGCAAGCACGAGCTTTGTGCGACGCCCTGTCTCGCTCGGCGACCGAAGTCGAAGAGGCCTTGCGTGCCGCTGAACGTCTGCGCGCCGACTTGGACGTAGAGCCCGAGGATCTCGACGCGCTCGAGGCCCGCCTCGCCGAGTTGGAGCACGTGGCGCAAGCCTTGAGTATCCCTGGAGACGCGCTCGCCGAACGTCTGGAGAGCCTTCGTCAAGAAGCCGCCGTGCTCGAATGTGCGGAGGAACGCGTCGGTCTCGCCGAGGCAGAGCTGGAAGTGACGACGGCGCGCGCGCTTGGGCTGGCGAGAGAGCTTCACAGTGGCCGCGTCCAACGAGCGGCGGAGCTGGTGCGGCGCGTCGAGCTCGAGCTCGGCGCCTTGTGCTTGTCGGGGGCACGCATCGAGCTCACGCTGCGTGAAGCGAAGGCGGCCGAGCTCGGGGTGCTAGGCATCACGGCGCTCGAGGCGCGTTTCGCTGCGAATCCGGGCGAGCCGTTCGGGCCCCTCGCCGACGTGGCATCGGGTGGTGAACGTTCGCGCTTACTGGTTGCATTGCGCTGCGCCGGGCTGGAAGCCGGCGCGGACACGCTCGTTTTCGACGAGATCGACTCGGGCGTTGGCGGAGCGGCGGCAGAAGCCATTGCGGCGCGCCTTCGCCGCGCGGCGGAATCTCGGCAGATCATTTGCGTTACCCACCATGCGTGCGTCGCGGCCCAAGCTGTCGGTCACTTCCGCGTCCACAAGCTGGAAAGCTCTGGTCGCACCCGTACCGAGGTCGAATGCTTGACCCCCGCCGCCCGCATCGAGGAGCTGATGCGCATGCTTTCGGGCGCACGCAGCGAGAACGCGAGACGCCTGGCCCTCGACCTAATCAACTCGGCCCGCGCGAACGCCAAGTGCCCGTCGGCAAAAACTCACCCGCTGTCACGGGCCTCTTGATCCGTCCCGCGACGTGGCTCGGACCTGGCGCGGCGCCCCGGCGGGGTGCTCTGCGTCGGGGTTCCCGCGCGCAGCCGCCGTGCAAAGGCGGCCAAGCGCCGGACCTCGAGCAAAGTTTCTTTCTGCCGCCGTGCCAAGCCCTTGACGGCAGATTCGAGCCGCAGCGCGTCGCCCTTGGAACCGCACCGGCGTTGAGCGCACAGCGCTAATGGGCCGCGCCCACGCGTATAACGCGCCCCGCGCCCCGCGTTGTGTGCGGCGATGCGTGAGCTGACGTCGCGCGCAATTCCGGTATACAAAGAGCCATCACTACAGCGCGCGATGTAGACGAACCAGCGATCAGCAGGAGTCACGCCGCAGCTTTAACAGGCTGCGCTCGAAGCGCGAAGTTTCGAGAGCGGGCGCTGGATTTAGACACGCTCATGAGCGGGATGCGCGCCGGGCGCGCCGGTTCTTACCGTCCTGCCTTCCAGCTCGGAAAAAGCGGCCGCGCAAGTGCGGGATGGCGTCGAGGCCTTGCGGGTGTCAGATTTAGCGCAGGAAATGTCCGGCATGCTATCCAGACCGTCCCCACTGCTGAGCCTCGGCCTAGTGCTCGGCCTAGGTGGCGCCCTGAGCGGCTGCGGCGCCACCGGGCTAGCCTGGGTTGCCGAGTCCGAGCCGTCCGGCCAGAGCGCAACACCCGTGAGCCTAGCTCGGCCCCTCTCCCCCCGCGAATCCGAGGGCAGTGCGATTCCAGCGGGAGCAGAGCAGCAGCCCATTGCCGAGGCGCGTCCTCGGCTCAGTCACACGGTGACACTCGGCGAGATCGATGTAGCCCCAGCGTCTGCGGCTGGCGCAAACGGTGTCGCGGGGGTGGGCGCGCCTGTGACGATCAACAACTACCAAATAGTGGGCGCGTCGGGCGCAGGCTTCGGTTACGCGAGCTTTGGGTACGGCCGCAGTCAGTCGAGCTTTTACGCAGGCGGCGGTCTGACCCGGTCGCGATCCGGCGTGGCTGGGCCACAGGCTGGGCAAGACTGGCCGGCGGTCGCCGACCATGGGTCGAGCTTCCCGCTGCGATCCAGCCCGGCCTCGCCCTGGGCTCGCACCCGGTAGTCGAGACTCGGAGTTGCGCTCTGGGCTCGGCTGCTGCAATGCTCGGGGCATTACTTGGCGGTTGATCGGAGTCGGGCGCTCGTCAGCGAGTGTGCGGAATGACGCGGGATGAGTACGCGACGCGAGGACGATTCGCGGCCCAGGGGCAAGGTTACTTCACAGCGCACGACTGCGCGCGATGTACCGCTTGCCAAGTACAAGGATATTCAAATCGGTACTTCGCCGCCCGGTGCGTTGCGCGGCCCGTCGTTGCTTCCTGGTCAAGGCGCGCCAGAACGCATCGTTCCGGAAGAAATCGAGCTCGCGGTTCTACGCGACGCGGAGACCCTGGACGGGCCGAATATTGCTCGCATCGCCGCACGACAACAGCCAGATCCGTCGGCCTCTCCTTCCCCCATGCCGGTATCCGTCGAGGTGCCGCGCGCGCGTTCGTTACCACCCCTCGATGATCGCTTCAGCACGCCGCCTTCACCGAGTGCGCGTTCGATTCAAAGCGGCACGTTGATCTCGGTCGGCTCGGTCGATCCTCGCGCACCGACCGAGCTTTCCCTCCCGAGCCCGCTGCCGCTGTCAGTGTCGGAACGAGCGGCCTACTTTGGTCCGGAGTCGGTCGTCGATCGCTCGAGCCCGCCAAGCTTGGAGCCACGGTCGCTCCCCAGCGCGGTCAGCGCGGCGCGCCCCATGAGGCCGTCACTCGGCCCGGACACGGTCTCTCCGCCGGCGCAACACTTTCCGCGCGCGCCTCGTTCGGATGCCATGCTCTCGCTCACCACCGAGCCCCCGATACGGCGGCCGAGCTCTGCCGACCCAGCGCGCGAAGCGGGGTCGCGACGCGCCGACTATGCCGCTCCGTCGGTGCTGGAGCTCGGCACGCGATTACAAATCCACTCGGAAATTGCTGGTCTGCAGCCCCAAAATACCGACGACAGCTTCGACCTTCGCAGCGCAAGCACGGTGCGTGAGCCCCTTGCGGGCCGCAAGGCGGCACCGTCCGACGACTGGCTCGACATCTCCGCGGATGGCTCTGCGCTTCCCGTTGTCGAGGCGCGCTCGCCGTCGAACCGAAGCCGCACCGCTGCCATCACTCTGCTGGTCGATCATGCCCCGGAGGGGCCAGATTCGAAAGCCGCGCCAGACCGGCGCCCGGCCGTTCCACTAAGCTGGTTGGTCATGGCCTCACTCGCTCTGCTCGCGGCGCTGACTGCCATTTGGATTGCGCACGTGCGAGCCTCACCGTCTGCGGACAGTCCGGAGCCGCGCGCACCTTCGTCCGCGCCTAGTGCGGTGTCGTCGAGCACGCCGTTCGGGTCGCATGCGGCTGCGCCGCAAGAAGCCGGCTCTTCCGCGGCCCCCGCGAAAGCGAGTCTTCGCTCACTATCGCCCGCGGCCAAGGTCCCGATGACCGCCGGCTCTCACTCCGTAGACCGTTCGGCACGCGCAACCGCGCCAACCGCGTCCGCCGCGCCCCCAGAGGCCAGCTCCAAATCGCATCAGTCGATTTATTGAGCCCCCAGGCGCGAGCGCTCTGCTGTCCCATCCCGAGACCCATTTAGTTCCGCGCGCCAACTCATGGCAACCGTCGTGAAACAGGAGCAGGCGTTAGCTTAGCGTGGTTCTCGAGTCCTAAAGCACTTTAGCTCGCCTGCGCACTTAGCCGCTGGCACGGGAGGCCGGCGTGATTGCAGCTGACGCGGAGGATGCAGCACATTGCGACTCTCTGACGGGGGCAACCCTGGGCGTGGCGGCGCGCAGCGTGCCGCCAAGTATGCCGCCGCGAGGGCGGCGCCTCCGACTCGCGCGTGCATGTGGTTATGGTTGCGCCGGCTTGGCCCTGGCCGCCGCGGTGGCGGAATCAGTTCGGGACAGCCCGGTGGTTACACCGTCCGATGCCGTGCAGGTCGCAGGGCAAACCGTTCACTTCTCGCAACGCTTTGCGGCGCGTGCCGGCCTCCGCACGGTCGAGGTGCGGGAGTCGGCGTTCGCTCCGGTTATCGTGGGCTCGGGAAAGACCCGCTGCGACCCCGCCGAAGTCGCATCGGTTGGGGCCAACGCGCTCGGCACGGTGCGGCGCGTCGCCAAGTACGAGGGCGATACGGTTCAGCGGGGCGAGCTCCTGGCTGAGATAGGCAGTCCACTCTCGGCGCGAATGGAGGCGGCGGCGTCTCTCCGCGCCAGTGAAGCCCCGCCGGTGCGGCTCGGTCTGTCAACGGTGCGCTCGCCGCTCGCTGGCACGGTGATTGAGAGACACATCGTGACGGGGCAAACGGTCCGCGGCGAAAGGCTGGTGTTCACGGTGGCCAATCTCGACCGGCTATGGGTCGACGTGTCCCTCGACCCGGCCCAGGCCCGAACCGTGCGGCTGGGCGACCGCGTCGAGCTGTCCCGCGGCGAGCCGTCCGGCTTGGACGTCGCGGGCAGCATCGCCGCGTTCGGCGCGCGGGAAGGCGCGCCCGTGCTCGTGCATGTTGCTTTCGACAACCCCGTGCATCGTCTGCGGCTGGGCCAAAGTTTGAGCGCTCGAATATTCGCGTCCGGCGGAGGAAGAGCGATCTTCATCCCGAGCCGCGCCGTCGCTACGATCGCGGGGCATACGGCCGTATTCGTGTGCGATGGACCGAATTCGGTCAGCGTCGCTTTCGTAACCTTGGGCGGCGGCAATGGCGACCAAACCGAAGTTCAGGGCGGTCTGGTGCCGGGCCAGCACATCGTGAGCGAGGGCGTTGGGATGCTGCAAGACGAGTCCTCGCTCTAACGCTCGGCGGCTCAGCACGCGGGTACCGTGCCCCGCGGTCTGCTATCGTCGCGATCGTGACCGCGAAGCGGGTGAGGCAAGGCCGACGCGGCTCGTTGCTCAGGACGTTTCTGTGCGCCATTTCTCTTTTGCTCCAGTCCCGGCTGCTGCTCGTGGCATGTGCTGGCCCGAGCTCCGCGCTGCGGCCGGACGTGCCCCGCGACCCCGATGCTGGCCGGCAAGCCCGGCGCTCCGTCCCGCCTGCGCGCAGCGGCCCCGCGAGCAAGGGCCAGGAGCGCGCGTTCGCGAATAATGTGCACCTTGCCTTGGGCATCCCCACCGACGATGACATATCGGATGATCGCCTGCTCGACGAACGCTCGTTCGTGGTCTCGTACAACCCAATCAGACGGGTGCCCAATTGGGCCGCCTGGCGGCTCGACCGCTCGTATTTGGGCCACGTGCAGCGAACGCGCGCCTTTCGACCCGATCCGGCGCTACCTGCCGACCTGTATCGCGTCGACGCAAGCGATTATCGTCACAGCGGCTACGACCGCGGCCACCTGTGCCCGTCTGCCGACCGCGAAGATTCCTCGGATGACAATGCGACGACGTTCGTTTTCACGAACACACAGCCGCAGCTGCACGAGCTGAACGCAGGCCCTTGGGAACGCTTGGAACAATACGAGCGGCTGCGTGCCGAGCGCGGTGAGCTACTTTATATCGTGGCCGGAGGCGTGTTCAGCAATCCATTTTCGACGATTGGCCACGGGGTGGCCGTGCCCGCCGCGAACTTCAAAATCGTGGTCATTCTGCGCGCGGAGCAAAAACCTGCCGACGTCGACGCGCGCACCGAGGTGCTCGCGGTGTTGATGCCGAACGAACCTGGCGTCGGCCTACATCGCTGGACGGAATACCTAACTTCCGTCGACGCCATCGAAAGCGCGTCCGGCTATGATTTTCTGAATGCGATCCCGGAGGGGGTGCAACGTGTCATCGAAGCCCATATTGCGCGCCCATGACCAGGGCGAGACCGCACCATTCGCTGCCGGCCGCGATTGTCAATTGCCGTTACACGAGCGCGCGTCGTAGCATGCACCGCTCGTCATCCCACCTTCCCGCTGTCATGCGCCGCCTTTCAACGTTTCTCACCTCGTGCGGTTTTTTTTCGCTGCTCGCCGTGTCCGCCTGCCGAAAGCCCGTACCCGCCGCGAAGCCGAGCAAGGGCGCCGAGCTCTACGGTCGCATGTGCGCGGTGTGTCACGGCGCGAACGGCGAAGGCTACAAGGCCGACAGCGCGCCGCGCCTGGCTCAGCCCGACTTTCAGGCGTCGGTTAGCGACCAATACCTGCGCGAGGCGATCAATAACGGGCGCATGGGCACGACCATGTCCGCCTGGTCCAAGGAGCGCGGTGGTCCGCTCGCTGCGGAGGACGTGGCGGCCCTGGTCCAGCACTTGCGCACATGGGCCAAGGGGCCTCGCGTTTCGCTCGACGAGCGCGCGGCGAACGGCGACTCGGGACGCGGCGAGAATATCTATGCCCGTGAGTGCTTCCGCTGTCATGGGGTGAAAGGGGTGGGGGGCCCCAACATCCACATCGGCAATCCTCAGCTGCTGCAGGCCGCGAGCAACGGGTTCTTGCGTTACGCGATCAAAATCGGGCGACCCGGCACACTGATGCCGAGCTTCGAAGCGACGCTCGGTGATGCGGGGATCGAGGACGTGACGGCCCTGCTCCGAATCTGGGCTTCGCCGCCCCCACCGCCCCCCGCCGCCGTTCCGC
>CAHJWM010000105.1 GCA_903642325.1 Myxococcales bacterium
TGGAGTTGGCCCGCGCGCTCGAGCCGCTCTTGGGCCGCCCGGGACACGAGGTGCGGGCGACGGCGCTGCCGCGCGCCGCCTGGCTCGACGCGCGCCGTACGCGAAACTTCAGCCTGATGCTCGACTTCGTACGTTCAGCCAGCTCTGATCCACGACAAGCCGCGCAAGCGTTACTGGCCGCGGTCGATCCGGCGCTCGCCAGGCGCCCACCGCACGGTCAGAGCTCACTGGCGGAGCTGACCCGAGCTCTGCCGTTGGGCGTGCTAGGTGAAATCCGAGTTTCGGGCTCCAGCATGCCAACCTTCGTAGGCTTGGAGAGTTGGCAGCTCGGCAGCGTCAATAGAACCGACGGGGGCTGAACGAGGTCGCGGCTCGTGGGCGCCCCGCGCCATTGCCATCCCGCTCGTCACGAAGCTCGCCGCGCTCTCCGGCTTACTTCGGTAACTTGCTCGGCACCGGCAATTTTCCGCCGTTTCGCAGGTGATTCACGATTACGAACGTGAGGCGATCATCGGCTTTGACGCAGGCCAGGCTGACGTCTCCACTGACTGCCCCTTTGCATTCTTTGCGCCGCGTGGCGACCGCAGAATCGATGGTTTTGTCTTCACGCAGCGCGGCCTGCACGTTGTCGTCGAGGAAGCGCCACTCCACTTTGGCAAATTTCGGAGTGGGCGGCTTGTCCAAGGTGAGCTCTTCCTTGGCCAAGGTCACACAAGAACCGTTCCAGCGCAGAGCCTCGTAGCTACCGCCAGCGCCGCTCACTTGCATGCCCCCCGCATCCGCACTGCGCTCGACGAGCAGCAGCACTTCTTCGTCGAACTCGAGGAATGTGTTGTCGGAGGCGCCGCCTTCGGCGTTCCAGGCCTGGGTTCTTCGAGTGAGATAACCGCGCGTGAACGCGAAGCCATTTCCGAATAAATACAGCGCAAACGATGGAAAGCTGTCGTTGCACATACGTTGGGTGAACGCGCGATCCGGTAAGCAGAGCTTCCCGGCTTTAGCGCAGCCGGTCGGGACCGTGACGGCGGCGGGCGCCGAAGCGTCGGACTTGGCGTCGGGGTCCGCGACGGGAGCGACGGCTGAATCTGCCGTGGATGGCGCGGCGGGTGGCTGAGCGCGAGCTGCGCCGCACGCCGCCAAAAGCACAATCGACGAACACAGAAGACGCATGTCCTTTTGTATCACGACGCTCGCGCGCCGGAAACGCGCCTCGAAGCTCACTCCACGGTCACGGTCTTGGCCAGGTTTCTGGGCTGGTCCACGTCCGTCCCTTTCAAGTCCGCGATGTAGTATGCGAGCAATTGCAACGGCAACACGGTCACGAGCGGCATGACCGCATCCGGCACGTTGGGCACGTACAACACGTGCTCGGCCAGCTTCTTTGCCTCTTCGTCGCCGTCCGTGGCGATGGCGATCACTCGGCCGTCGCGGGCGCGAACCTCTTGCAGGTTGCCCAGGGTCTTCTCGTAATGCGCGTCGTGCGGCATGACCACGACCACCGGCATGTGCTCGTCGATCAGCGCGATTGGCCCGTGCTTCATCTCGCCGGCCGCATAGCCCTCGGCGTGCGCGTATGAAATTTCTTTCAGCTTGAGAGCGCCTTCGAGCGCAATCGGGAACCCGAGTCCGCGGCCCAAAAACAACATGTGGTCGGCATGTTGCCAGCGGCGCGCGACCTCCCAAACGCTGTCTTTGCGCTCGAGGGTGCTGCGCATCTCGTTCGGCAGCTCGACCAAGGCCTGCAAGATTTGGCGCCCCTTCTCGACGCTCAGCGAGCCTCGGCGGCGGCCGATGTAAACCGCCAACAGAAGCATGGCCGCCAGCTGCGTCGTGAAGCACTTGGTGGAGGCGACGCCAATTTCTGGGCCCGCGTGCGTGTACAAAGCGCCGTGCGCGGCTCGCGGGATGGCGCTGTCCACCACGTTGGCCAAAGCCAATGTGCGAGCGCCCTGCTCGCGCGCGGTCTTGAGCGCGGCCAGGGTATCCGCCGTCTCGCCGGATTGACTCACGGCTACGACCAGATCTTTCGACGTAAAGACCGGCTCTCGATGGCGGACCTCACTGGCCAGCTCGCATTGCGCGGGGACGCGCGCCAGCTGCTCTATCCAATGCCGGCCAGCCAAAGCGGCGTGATAACTGGTGCCACAGGCGATGAAGTAGACGCGCTCGATGCCGCGCGCAGTCTCTGGATCTAGCCCAAACTCGGCGTCGACCAGATCGCCCTCCGCGAGCAGGATCCGACCGCGCAGCGTGTCTTCGATGGCTCGCGGCTGCTCGAAGATCTCCTTCAGCATGAAATGTTTGTAGCCGCCCTTTTCGGCTTGCACCGGGCTCCAATCGATGTGCCGTGGAGCGCGCTTCACGCGCTCGCCCGCCAGCGTTTCGAGCCGCACGCCGTCGCGCGTGAGCTCGGCCAGCTCATTGTCTTCCATGAACAGCATTTTTCGTGTGTGCGCGAGCAACGCGGGTATATCGCTACCGCACAGGGTCGCGCCATCGGCCAAGCCAATCACCAGCGGTGAAGCGTTTTTGGCGACGACGATTCGATCGGGCTCTTTCGACGAAGCGACGGCCAGCGCGTAGGCTCCGCGCGTGCGGCCGAGCGCGCTGCGGACCGCGTCGAGCAGCGCCGCTCCCCCCGCTACGGCCCGATTGATCAGATGCGCGACGATCTCCGTGTCGGTGTCGCTCTGAAAGCGCACCCCGTCGCGCTCCAGCTCGCGCTTCAGCTCCAAGTGATTTTCGATGATGCCGTTGTGCACGACCGCGACGTCCCCGGCCAAATGCGGATGCGCGTTTGGCTCGCTCGGCCGGCCATGCGTGGCCCAACGCGTGTGGCCGATGCCCATCGTGCCCTCTAGCTTCCGGCCCGCGATTGCGCGTGACAAATTATCTAGCTTGCCGACCGCGCGAATCAACTCGAGCGCGCGCCCGTCGTGCACCGCGAGCCCAGCCGAGTCGTAACCGCGATACTCGAGCTTGCGCAGCCCCTCGATCAGGATGGGCGCCGCCCGGTCGGGGCCGATATAGCCAACGATTCCGCACATGCTGTCTATCTGCCATCACGCGGGTCGATGGGCCCACTTTTCCCCGTTTTTCAGGGTCACTGGCGGCTAAGGCCGGTCAGCATTCGAAAATCCGCGCGTTTTCGCTGATTCTTGGCGAGGCCGACCGACCGTCGGCCAACGCATGTCGGCGGGCGATCGCCACCGGCCCGCGCGCTTGTCCGATCAGTTCACGGTCGGCTGCGTCGACATGTCGCGCGCACTAGGATCCGTGCAAAGATCGACGTCCGGTGGACAGACGAGCTTCACCGCTTGGTCGGACTGGCGGTCGAAGCTCTGGCTCCACTTGGCAAGCCACTCGTCCCCGTCGAAGAGCCCGACGTGCGTGTGATTGGCGTCGAAATCGAGGCCCGCGGAGATGGCTCGAAAGCCCGAGACGCGGAACAGTAAAGCGCCCTGAAATCCGCGGGGGACGCTCTGCAGGCGGCCGCGTGCCACGGCCGGGCCGCCGCTCAGCTCCACCAAGTGAATGTCAGTCAGCCGGCAGCGACGCGCCATGGACCCGGTGATTGAGAGGTCGCGGAGCGGGAACGCGCTTGCAACCCACTTGGGTAGGGAGCCCTGTTCGCCGAGCACGGCCAGGCCTGGCGTCGCATCGCGCAGACTCGCGCGAAAAGTTCCGCCGAGCTCTAGGTTCTCGGCCGCGTGCCCGTACAGCGAATCGAGCTGAATGTCGGCCCACCATTTCGAAACGGGGTCGGCTACGTCCGGCAGCGATAAGTTGCGCACGTGCAGCGCCCCCGAGGAGTGCAACGTGCGCGCATCGAGGTTCAACGCGTCTAGCTTCAGAGCGACTTCCAGATCACCATTCACCGTCGTTCCGCCGATGCGCCCACGCGCGTTGTCGGCCTTCACCACTGCCGTGCCGGTGAGCTTGCCTTCGCGACTCGCGAAACGCGTCTTTAGATCGAATAGCCCCATACGTGCCGCCCAGCCTTCCTTGGGCGAGCCCGTGCCGCTCTGTAAGGTCGCGTTCGAGAAGCTGAGGTTCAACGTTCCGTCACCGTTCGGCTCGAACAAGCCTCGGTCGAGGTCGAGGGCAAGCCCGATATCGGCGCGTGTCGTAAAGTCTCCCCAATTCAGCTCGGTCTGTTTGAGCTCGCCGCTGATGGACACCGCGGTGTCCGCGGCCCCGGAAAGCTGGGCGTGAGCGTTCAACTGCAAGTCTCGAACGCGGGACCACGGACAAGCCGCATTTTGCGTGGTGTCCCCGGCGGTAACGCCCGCGGAGGTCAGCCGCGCAGAGGCGGAGCCCGTACGACGCGCCGGGTCGAACCCAGCCAGCGTCAAGTCGAGCGCCGAGCTGCCAGAGAACCGCATGTTGCCGGAGTCGACACGCCAAGCTGCCGGAAGCAGGGACACCGTGCCGCTGAGCGCGCCGGACGCGTCACTGCCGATCGCTCCCGCGAGCTGTACCCGCGGAGCACTGGCCGTCCGCAATGGTGCGGCTCCGAACGTAGCGAGCGGATGGACCAAGCTGGCGGTCACGTTCAAGCGTTGCTCGTCCGTATTTTTTGGTTGGGCGAGCGTACCACGGGCGGATGCGGCGGTCGTTAACCGCCCTCCGCGCCCCTCCACCGTCAACGCCGGAATGACGGCAGAAAAACGGATCAACTCAGAGCCATCCCGAGTCGAGTCGGAATCCGCGATCAACGTGAGCTCGGGCGCGTGCACGTCTGCCCCTCTGCCCGTGGCGGACAATGCCAGGAGCGTGGCTTCGCCGTGGAGGGCGCTGCCCGCCGAGTCGCGCCGAGCCCGGGCGTGGAATGTCAGGCCCCCAAACGCGAGATCACCCGCGCCGAGCTCGGCGCGCAGGGAGCGACCGACTAGGTCCGCCGCGATTTCGCCGGTGAAGCGCCGCGGATCCAAACGGGCGACATGCAGCGACAGATTCCCCACATATTGGAGTGACTTGCGACCCAAGCGCGCGCCGACCCCTTCGGTGTCGAACACCGCATCGCCATCCAACAGCCCATCGGCATAGCGACCGCGAGCCAAGACCGAGGCGCCGCCGCCAGCGAGCGCGAATCCGCCCCCCTCGAGCCATCGATTGAGCCAGCTCGCATCACTCAGCGTGAGGCGAGCTTCGTCCACGCGTGCTTCCTTGAAATCGAAGTCTTTCGTGGTGTCGCGGTTGTTGCTCGTGATCGTCGCGCTCAGCTGCTCGATGTGCGGCGGGAAGCCGGGCGCAATCGGCTCTTTGACCACCCCGCGCGCAATGAGGAGCGTCGCTTGGCTGCCCGACTCCCCGGGCGCGGTCGCGTGGAGCTCGAAGCGCTCCGAGCTCAGATCGCCCTGCGGCGTGCGCAACTCCAAACCGTTTTGAACCAAATCGAGGCGACTTCCGGGCGTCAGCAGGCCCCGGCGTGTTTCCACGTCGACGTGCAGAGAGCCGGTAGCGCTCGCTATTCGTGGGGCCGTCTCGCCGGCGAACAGAGCGTAAACCTGTGGGTCGAGCGTGGCGGAGTCCAGCCGCACGCGCGCGGAAATATAACGAAGCGGCTCGAGCCCTACTGGCCAGCGCGGATCGAAGGGATGAACGGTGCAGTCGATGTGGCCGTGCAGGCCAGCGGCAACGCGGTACGCGCCTGCCGACAGCAGACCGGGCTCGAGCACCAGGGAAGCGGGGCCGACCCACAACCTTCGGGCTGGGCGCAGCTCGAACGAACCACGAGCCCGACCACGACCGCGATAGCGAAACGCCAGAGCCCAGAGCTCGGACGTTGCGACATCTACGTCGTCGAAATAGATCGACCACAGATTGTATTGAGCGTCGGTGATCACGGGCTCGGGCACGTAAGCCTCGTACACGGCCGGGGCAGGGAACTCTGGGATGGGCGGAAAGGCCGCCACCTCCGGATCGTGTTTGGCCCATGGATCGACGCGATTTCGCACACGAAAGACGATCCCCTCACCGCGCAGATGCGAAGCATGGAAGCGCTGCTGGAGCAGCTCACTCAGATGCACGACCAGAAAGCCGCGCGCCAAATCGATCGAGAACTGCAAATTGTGATCTTGAAACGTGACTCTCACCTGCCGCACGTGCACCCGTCCCGGGATGATCGTCCAACCGCCACGGACGGTGGCTTTAACCTGGCTCGTGCCGGCGAACGCGATCGGGAGGATGTTGCAATTCAAAAATACGTTGGCGGCGATCACATACGCGAGCTCGACGGCGATCGGCGCCAAGAGCAAGATGCGAGCAGCCTTTGGCAAGCGCCGCCAGAACCGCGAGATGACATCTTGAGCTCTGGACCACACCGCAACGGGACCGATCACTCAAACAAGAATGCAGGAGCCGGGCCGTGCACGTTTGCGTGGGTCGCGGGGGAGCCCAAACCTGCACGTGCTCCCGCGCGCCGGGGCAAATTGGCCCGATGTGGCGTTCGAGCGAATCCGCCTATCCACGTCGGGCAATCAAACTCCCATAGAGATCTGCGGTTTGCTTGGCGATTGACGACCAGCTGAACGTGCTCTCGACCCGCGCTCGGCCAGCCCGACCGAGCTGTGCGCCGAGGCCTGGCTCCGCAATCACCTGGTTGACGCGCGCGGCGAATGCGCGCGCAAAGGCATCCCGATCTTTGGGCGCACCCAAGGGCGAGCCATCCGGCTCGAAGTGCACCAAGAAGCCGGTCTCGCCATCGACGACGACCTCTGGGATGCCGCCGACGGCCGAAGCCACGACGGGCGCGCCGCAAGCCATCGCTTCCAAATTCACGATTCCGAACGGCTCGTAAATCGACGGGCAAGCAAACACGCTCGCATGGCTCAAAATCTGGATCAGCTCGGGGCGCGGCAGCATCTTGCCGAGCCAATGCACGGGGCCGCGGGCGCGCTCGAGCTCGCTCACGAGCGCGCGCACCTCGGCTCCCATCTCCTTGGTGTCGGGCTCGCCGGCGCATAGCACGAGCTCGATGCCGGGCGCGAAGTAACGCGCGGCTTCCAGCAGATGCACGATGCCCTTTTGGCGCGTAATACGGCCCACGAATACGACGTAGGGCCGGCTAGGGTCGATCCCTTCCCGCTCGAGCACGTCGCTTTTGGCGTCGCGTTGAAACTGAGCCGGATCGATCCCGTTGTAAATCAAGTGCACGCGCGCGGGGTCGACCTGGGGGTAGGCCTCCAAGATGTCTTTACGCATTCCATCCGAGACGGCGATCACGGCGTCGGCCGCTTCGATCGACGTGCGCTCGCAGAAGCTCGACAGTGCGTAGCCGCCGCCCAGTTGCTCCGCTTTCCACGGCCGCAATGGCTCGAGGCTGTGCGACGTCATCACGTGCGGCACACCGTACATCAGCTTGGCCAAGTGCCCGGCGAAGTTTGCGTACCAAGTGTGGGTGTGCACGAGCTCGGCGCCTCGCACGGCTTGGGCCAATAGCAGGTCCACCGAGAGCGTGCGCAAGGCGGCAAGCTCCGGTGCTTCACCCTCCAAGAGAGCCCACGGCTTGTACGCGCCTGCTACTTCCGGCAAAGCGCGGGTTTCGCCAAAACAGTACACCGCCAGTTCGACGAGCGGCGCGAGCTCGCGCGCCAGATATTCGACGTGCACACCAGCGCCGCCATAGACCTCGGGCGGATACTCGCGGCTCAAAAGCGCGACTTTCATCCGATCTCGGGCTCAGGTGCGGACGTGGTCATCTTTACCGACGACCACGATGCCGTTGTCGCTGAATGTAAAGCCGCGGGCGCGGTCCTCCTCGGCGTCTACGCCGATGCGTGCGCCCGGGGGGACCTTCACGTTCTTGTCCAAAATCGCACGCCGGATGAGCGCGCCACGGCCGACGTCGACGCCGTGCATCAACACCGAGTCTTCGACCGTGGCGTGCGAGTGAATGGAGACGCCCGGCGACAATATCGAACGGCGCACGGTGGCACCGGAGACGATCACTCCCGCCGCGACCATGGAATCGACGGCCATGCCGCGCCGATGATCTTCGTCGAACACGAATTTCGCTGGCGGCAGTGAGCCCGAAGAGGAGTGGATCGGCCACTCATGATTGTACAAATTGAAGATCGGGTGAACGCTGATGAGATCCATCTGCGCTTCGTAATAGGCATCCAACGTCCCCACGTCTCGCCAATAGCCCGCATCGCGCTCGGTGGCGCCAGGCACCTTGTTGGTCTGAAAGTCGTACACCGCGGCTTGCCCTGCATCCACCATGGCCGTGATGATGTTGCCGCCCATGTCGTGCGCACTGTCCTCGTTCGCGGCATCCGCGTGCACCGCATCGATCAACGCTTTGCTATTGAAGACGTAATTTCCCATGGACGCGAACACCCGCTCTGGGTCGTCCGGTAACCCCTCGGCATCCTGCGGTTTTTCCCGGAAGCTCGCGATTCGGCCGTTGGGGCCAGGCGTGATCACGCCGAAGCGCGAGGCCTCGTCCTTGGGTACGCGGATGGCAGCCACGGTGACGCTGGCCCCCGAGGCGATGTGCGCGTCCACCATTTGTTCCGGATCCATGCGGTAGATGTGGTCGGCACCGAACACACAGATGTAGTCCGGGTTCTCGTCGTTGATGAGATTCAAATTTTGAAAGATCGCGTCCGCCGAGCCTTCGAACCAGCGCGGGCCGAGCCGCATCTGAGCGGGCACCGTCATCACGAAATTGTTGAACAGCGGCGACATGCGCCATGTTTGCGCGATGTGCCGGTCCAAGCTGTGGCTCTTGTATTGAGTGAGCACGGCGATGCGCAGGTAGCGGCCGTTCACCAGGTTGCTCAGAGCAAAATCGATGATGCGGTAGTTTGCACCGAACGGGACAGCAGGTTTGGCGCGGTCGCGTGTCAGCGGCCAGAGCCGCTTTCCTTCACCACCGGCGAGGACCACTCCGAGCACGTGCGGGCGTTTTGCCATACCGGAAAAATCCTGCCGGAAGTCGCGGTCCGACGGAAGCGCTTTTTATGCGCGTTTCTTCCCACTCTGACGAGGAGCACGGCGCTGTGGCACAAAGCGCCGAAACCACCGCCAGCGCAAGGCGTTGGGGTGGTTTCGAGCGCGACGTTCGGCGCGTGACGAGCTTAGGCGTTACGCAGCCGTTTCAACCAGCGGTGCCGCCGGAGCCGGCCTTCGCACCGCCAGCGCCCGCGCTAGCGCCGCCCGTGCCGGTGCCGCCCGTGCTG
>CAHJWM010000106.1 GCA_903642325.1 Myxococcales bacterium
CACCTCTGCAATCAGCCGCTCGCGGTCTTCTGCCGTGTGCCGTCTTCCCATGCCCACCTCATGACACCCGCGCCGCCCCCCATACAGATGGGCTTCGCGCAGCGCTTACCTTACTCCGCGCTGCCCCCTTTGAGCACTTTTTTCGGGACGAGGTGGACCGTCTTGATGAAGCGGCTGAAGAACTGTTCGCGGCGACTAACGAGGATATATGACGCGACAGGCCGGGCAGGCGTTACGGGTCAAACTGTCAAACTCGCATTGAGTGCGTATCCTCCCCCGCAGCGTGCCCCGCGCCGGGCTGCACGCGGGTCTATACGCGGCCCTCGACTCATGCGCTCCTGCCACGACACTACGTCCTCAAGGCATCAATCCCTTCTTCAGCAGCCTTCCGATGCACAGGAAGAGCGTGCTCGTGCTCGATAACATCCATAAAATCCGCCGCGGCCGCCGAGTACTCGCCTAGCGCAGCATGGATTTGGCCTCTAGTGACCAGACCTTCGACGACCGAGTGCTCGAGGATGTCCGAGAGAGCTAGTGCTGCCTCGGCGTCGGCCAGTGCTGCGAGGAATTCACCATCGACACACCGGAGACGCGCTAGCTCGATGAGCGCATCCGCCCTGGTTCCAGGAAACAGCGGAGCGGACCTGGTGAGCACTGCAAGATCGGCGCGCGCATCGTCCGATCGAGCGAGCCGCCAGAAAAGCCGAGCGCGGGAAAGCCTGGCGTTCCCTTTCTGCTGACTGCTAATGTCGATCGTCTGCAGAATCGTTTCTAGGTCATCGAGCGCCGCCTTGATTTCGCCTATCGCTTCGTAGGCTCGGCTTCTTCGAATGAGCGCGATGAACCGCCGATTGTAACTGGTCTCAGCAAGCGCAAGTACTGCTGACCGATCCGCAATAGATTCAGCGAACGCGCGGCGCCGGTCGAGCACGTCGGCTCGGTTATTCAACGCGCATGCTCGTGCTTCATCTGAATAAGTGGGAGTATTGGCAACGGTGCTCCAGTCGGCGAATGCTCGCTCAACCTCCCCCACTTTCATGAACAGGATGCCGCGATTGTTGAGGGCGGATCCTGCGACCTCGGTGCCCTCTCCGGCAATTTGAATGGCGGCCGCGAACTGCGCAGCGGCGCCTACCGCGTCACGCTCCACCATCAGGCATATATTTCCGAAGTGAAACTCTGCTTTCGCCAGCAATTGGGGAAATTCCGAGTTCGCGTCCGAATGCTTTGCAAGCTCGCGAAGGGACTCGCAGAGAAGCATTGCCCGCGCATCGCGACTACGCCTCGCTAGGTTGACGACACCGACAGCCAGTTTGGCCCAATGCAACAAGGATGCGTCCCCGCTGGGTCGAGCAAGGAGCAAGTCGACACCCTCGTCTTCGTAGAAATCAGTCGCAGCTCGTAGAATGAAGTCCCGCAAAGAGTCTGGCTGCAGATTCCACGCCTCCCCGAGCAGTCTACGAACGTTCGAACCGACGTTCCCTACCTCGACAATCTGATCAAGTACAAAGCGCTCACCGAGGATGTCCGGCTGCAGCCCTGCGAGCAGCTGACCATCCGCCGATGCGCCAACCAGCTCGCTAAAAGCTGTGTCGTCAAAGAGATCCATCTCGGGCAGGAGGGGAGACACCGGTGTCTGCGCTAGAAATGAAAATCCGTCCTGTCGCGGACCAATGCCACCTAGCAGAGTGGCAAAGACGATGAGGTTTTCCATTTTCCGGGCGCCGGTCTCAGTCTTCGCGATTTGTCGCCATCGGGCCCGCTCCCTTGAGAGAATGGCAGTAATGATCGCTTCACCGGATACCCGATCCTTCCCGTCAGAGATGACATCGACTGCGGCAAGCATCGCAAACAGCGGCCTGCCAGAAGCGTCCAACGCAGCCAATCGCTCATCGAAGGCTTCTTGGCGCTCTGCAGACCACGTCGCCTCTAGAGCGCTGGCGACATCGGCGGCCATCGCATGCAGCGCGTCAGTGTCAAGACCATCGAGCCGGAGCGGCTCCCCGTATTGGAGCGACGCGATCTCGACTGACTCGCTGTGGCTATCTTCTCTCAGAAAAGTGGTGAGCCACGGTCGATTCTCCTCACGTTCAACGAGCAAGACCCGAACAGCTTTTGATCGGTTGCTGATGGACCGTCCAAGACGAAGGACCATCTCGCTGACCGCCGCTGCCCGCCCAGCCACGTAGTCGACAACAATGAGAGCGGGCATCGCAGGGCGGTACTCCGTCCAACGATCGAACACGTTAAGGCGGCTTAGAAAGCCGACGATCCACATCGGCTGCGCCCGGCGACAAAGCTCGAGTGCGATGCGACTTTTCCCTGAGCCAGCTGGTCCGCTCAGTAGCCACCAAGAAAATGGCGCGCTCGAATTCAGAAAGGCATCAAGCAACGCGTTCTCACGCTCCCTACCCGCCATCTCCGTCGCCCGAGCCGAAAACGGGAAAAATGCACGCGCGGGGTCAGTCGCCGGGAGGACGAGCGTCGGGGTTGCGTCGGGATCGAAGCCAGGAGGAGCGAGCATCTCGCTTTTGGCGACCCGATCTACCTCGGCTTTCCATTGCGCAAGAACTGCCACAGTGAACTGGCTCGTGTCGCTGTCCACTAGCTTCGCGCAGCTCTGGCAAAGCCAAATCCCGTTCTCAATCGACTTCCTTTGTGCGGTGGACATTCGCCAATCAAAACGAGGCCCACCGAGCGAGGCCGCTGCAATGTGTGCCGCTACCCCGATGTTTATCACTCCGCTGTTTGACTCGTCCGGGCCACTCGTAGGTCTACGGCACGTGGGGCCGGAACAACGATACGCGGCGCGCTTTGCGAGAGCCTCGACAACCGGCCGCGGGAAGCCGTCTCGGTTAGCCATACAGGTCTGACGTTACCCAGAATCCGAACACATCTCCACTGGTCAACGTTGAAACTGGGAAACAGCGTGCACATGCGAAAATTTCTCTATTCAGGCTCACGTAGCGCGTGACCCCGCGGCGTCCCAACAGCGCATAGTTTGTCCTGCCGCGCCGACCACTGGTCCACCGCCCCTGTCGACGTCCTGGTTGCGCCCGTTCGCCACGGCAACGAATCGACAGCAGGATCGCTGAAGGTCATTCGTGATTGAACAAAAAACGTCAGGGAGAGAACTCGAGCCAGTCCTCGACGACGAGCCGACCTATAGCGCCATCTTTCAACGCGCCGTCGTGAGTCACCAACGTGGCCTTGTGCTCGATCGCCGTACACGCGATCATCAGATCAAAGTCGCTCTTCTTCCGACCGATACGCTCAAGCTCGGCACGCTCCGCGGCGTACCTTCGAACAACGGCGAGACCCAACGGCAGCACCGGAAAGGTTTCGCTCATCTGCTTGATGCGAGCGGAGTTTTGCTCTTTGCGCTCCGACTTCTCAGCACCGAAAAGCAATTCGGCAAGCACAAGCAGCGGGATGCCGACGTCGCTCGGCTCGACGTCGGCGAGGTTGCGGAGCACACGTTCGTCGCGTTTCAGCAGGCGGGTTACGATGTTGGTGTCGAGGACGTACTTCACGGCAGGTCAGGAACCTGGCGGTTCGATCGCTGGCGGACGTCGGCGAACAGGGCATCCAGCTCCGCGCCGGTCTCCCCTTCCCAGCGACCGAGCTCGCGAAATGCGTCCGCCGCTGATCGCCTTGGCGCCACACCGGGTTCGACCGCGCGCACTTCGACCGTCAGCTCCTCGTCAACCCTGACGCGCACTGGGTGCGACGGATCGCGCTTGAGGGCCTGGATCGCCTCGTCGAGGGGTAGCGGCTGGCTCACCCGGCAAGCATAGCAGCGTCCGAACCCGTTTCCCCCCCAGTTACCCAACTCGGCGTAACTTCGGGTCACCTGGCGTCTCCTTCCGTCGGGGAGGCCAACTCGAAAACCGCGGTTTTCGTGCCGTTCGCGCATGAGCGGGCGCTCTCTGTGATGGCAGCCGTCGAATCTGCCCGCCCCGACTAATACGGAAAAGTTTGAAAAACCTGGCACCCGAAGCCGCTAAATCGCGAGGTGACGACACGCGTGAGCCGTTCAGGTTCCGGAGGCGGAAAGGGCTCCCATTCCTTCGAGCACGGTCTCGGCCAACGCGCGAAAATCCTCGTAGGCTTGACGCACAGCGGCTTGGTGCCCACCAATCGCTCCATCCCCCGGCTTGAGTAAGAACATTGGCTTCTTTGCTTCCTGGGACATTGGCATTAACGAGCGATAGTCTTTCAATTGAGCGAGACAGAACGGATCATCCGCAATTGCGATGCCTCGGTCGGGAAGCGGCTCATTGAAGGCGGTTCTGTATGCCGTTGGCATACGGTCGATCCACCGTTGATAAGCCTTCACTCCCCCACCTGCCAAGACAGAGTGCCGAGAGATGACATAGCCGAGAGGTGACATACTCCTGGACGGTAGATCGAAATCGAGCGCAGGCGCGCGGGCCTTACGATCGCTCCATTGAGCGCGCCAGGCGGTGAGACGCGGACCAACGTTCTCGAGGCCCTGCATCGAGAACAGGTCGGGCGCGACCGGCACGAGCACATAGTCGGCTGCTAGCAGTGCCGCACGATTGATGGCACCGAAGTTGGGGCCGACGTCGAGGATCGCGAGACTTGCCCCCGAGCGCTCTGCTACGTCAGCCACGACTCGATACAACGCGGTGGTAACACGGAATGCGCGTTCGTCCTGATCGAGACACTTTGGCCAGAGTTGTGAGAGATCGTCTTCCAACTCGGAAAGCTGCAAGTCTGAAGTAATAGCTCGTATTGTTCACAACAATCGAGCAGTTCATACCGAACATCCGGTTGTTCTGGCAATTCGTTACGGCGGGATTGCTAATGGCGTCGCACGTGGGATAGCCAAACGTCTTGCGCCATCACCAACAGAGCCCAATCTTGCGCGAGGCAGTTCGCGGCCATCGACGAGCCATGGGCGGCGTCACAACCGAAGTTGAAGTAATTCCCTCCGTAGTAGTGAAAGTCGGATTGCCGCGGATTGAACGTTACCCAGGTAGCACCGCCGTCGAAAGTCCACGTCGTGACGCCGCCGTCGAAGCGGTTCGTATAATACGGCCGCGCAGTGTTTTCGATGCAGTGCTTGGCTGTCCGCACGATTCGCGCGCCAATCAGCGCAGCGCCACAGAAGGACGATGTGGAATTCGAATCGGGGCGCAAATTCCCCGCTTCGGCGATGAAGAGATAATTTCGCTCATCTCCATTTCCGTTTAGGGCTAGCCCTCTTGGCTGCAGAGCCACCTTTTCTCCGGTCGACCCGCCGCCGGCTACGGGTGTCGCTGGCGCGGGAGCACGAAGAGCTCCGCTGACACCGAGAACCCCTTTCTTGGGTCGGACTAGAAAGTCACCTTCGTCGGATGCTACGCCGACGAACCCGTCTCGTTGGGTCTAAGTCATCCAAAGCCACGTCGGTAAGCGACCGGCAGATGCCCCACTCAAACCCGAAGCTCGTGGCGTGCGAGGCTCTTTCCACGGGCAACACGAGCTAAGTGTTGGTTTTACCTAACGGGTTTTACGCGCAGTCGTCTGTCCGCGGCGGTTCGGGCCTGTTTCGGACGGGCCGTGCTGGCAGTGCTTTCGGTGGTTCGGTGGAGGTCGGCGCCTCGCCTGTCGAGCTGCAGGGCGCAGTGGCCCGATCAAGGGAGACAAAATCGGGTCCGGACTATTGGAGAGCGCCGACAGGTGCAGTACTTCGCGCTTTTGCAGACTGCAGCGAGTTGGCGAATCAGACGGTGGCAGCGGCGCCAAACACCGAGGTGGCGGCATGTCGTCGCGCGCGGCGCAGCAAGCGGCGCGAGCACGTTGTCTTGCGTTGCAGGTTGCGTGCGACGTGCGCAACGGTCATTAGGTTTTTCTGAGAGGGCATTGCCGCGCTCGCTTTGGATACCAAAGGAAACGTTTGCGCCAAGAACGATTGCGCGAATCCCTCGCTCAGCATGGGTGTTGGTGGTCTAGACGCGGGCTTGGTCAACGAAGTCCACAGGTTTTTTTCGGTGAGCAAGGAGCTCGGCGTAGGACCCCAACAGGCCCGCGACGGCTGCCGAGACGACGTCTACCCCGGGGCGAGCAGAACACGAACGTGGTGCTTCCGGTCTGTGCAAGGGAGTAGCCACCGCACGCCGCTGACAGCGAGCGTCCACAGCGCCATCGTGACGCGGCTTGGTACTAGAAGGTGCCGTCGGTGAATTCGACATCGGCGGCCCGAACGCGATCCCACGCATCGAGGAAGCGCGGCGCCGCTGGCCGCGCTTCCTCGATGCCCTGCTATCAATCTTCGCTGCTCGATCACCGTTACGAGACTTCATCACGAAGTTCTGACGCGTTACACGTAGTGTTAGCGATACATGATAGAGGCTTTATGCGACCCGAACCAACTTCACCCTTAGTAACAAGTCCGGTGTAGAGGCGATGTTTCCATTAACGCGATCGTGTTTCGCTTGACAGACGAGCACGGGTCAACATAACCTGCATGCGGGCTATAAAGGTTTAGTGGGGACACTGAACGGGAGATTTTGAATGAACAAGATAGCGGGCGCAAGCATGCGCGTTTTTGGGGGGCGGCTCATCGCCGCCAGTGCCTTTGGCTCCGGTCGTTGGGCAGCGAGAACGACGATGGTAGTTGCATTGCTGCTCAACAGTTGCACGGTCTCAACGGGTGAGGAATCAACTGCGGAGGCGAATTTGAGTGCTCTCAGCTCTGTGTACGTCTGCAACAGCATTTCGGGCACTACTGCCTCGTGTTATAATCGAAACGTTAGGTTCTCCGCTGGCGGAGCAGGGTTGGAGGGGGCGTTGTATTATCTTGGTCAGTCCACTGACCTTGGGAAGTGTGGTGCATACCAGCAGCAAAAATTCGATTTTGTACTCCAGACCAGCACATCCAATCCCTATTATCGAGTGCAATCAAGTACAACCAGTTTATGTATGGCGCCTTATCCAACTTTTGACTCCTCTACCGTTGAAATGGTGCCTTGTGGCGACTGCCAGACCGGTACAACTGACCGGTGCTTGTGGCGATTTACGGGCGACCCAGGCGGCGTTTACAGGCTGCAGAATAAGTATTCCGGAAAATGCCTGTACGGGCCGCATGGAGAAACATTCATAACTACTTCGCCGCTGCAGCAACATGACTGCTCCTCAGATGATCTCACAAAGAAGCGAGAGATTTTATTTTTCGACGATTTCAATACCTGCCATTGAAGTTGGTTCGGTCTAGGTTGGGCCCTGTCCCATGACGGGTACGCGATAAAGTGATAGATCGGAGTGTCCCGAGTCGTTCTTGCTCCGCCAAAGACGACCAGGACACTCTGATGACAAATAAACCTACGCGAGTCGCAACGAAGAATTCAGCTCAGCGACCCAATGCCGAGGAGTCGCTGCGCGAGACGTTCGTCGACGAGCTTCACTCTCAGCTAGGCTGCCTCGGCTTCTTTGTGTGAAAGGTCACACGAGGCCAGCTTCATACTCGCCGGATCCGTGGAGGCCTGTCGGCTGACGCATAAAGCTGCAAGTTCGCATCAACAAGCGACCGACATAAACCGCTTCTTCGCGGCCAACGCTGCCGTTGTGCAGGTGCCGGCCAAGTCCATATTAGTCATGATCCAAGCTGCGTCCTGCGCGACGCCAGGTTCTCGTGTACTCGTGCTTTCCTTACGCGTTCAAATACGGGCTCGATGACGAAGTTCCGAGATCAGCCCCGCCCGCTCGATTGCTTCGAGGTCGCTCGCGCATTCGCTCCGGACACCATCGACGCCCTCGCTGCGGCAACTTCCTGCGATTGAGCAGGTCTCTTGCACATCGGGCGCGACTTCGCCAGTACCGCGCTGGCTCAAGCGCCGCGCCCCGCGCGCACCGACAAGCACCTTTATCTCGCGGCCATTGGCGCGTAAAATCGCCAGCCACGCCCGTACTCGGCTCCTGCGCCGTCTGCCCGAGCCGCCCTGAGCGACTCTTTTGCAATCTTGCTAACTAACGAACGCTGAGCCACGCGATCCAAGCCCGCGTCTCCGTTCCGGCAGCAATGGTGCGCGCGCCATTCCCGTAAGTAACGATGCCATCGGCCGACGAAGCGCCCCACGCCATGTTTAGCCTTAACCCCTTCAGATCCGCGCCCGATGCGCGCAGCTCGGCCTGAACATCGCGAATGCCTTGAGTATCCCACACGACTGGGTGCTGGGTCTAAGTCATCCAAAGCCACGTCGGTAAGCGACCTTCAGGCGGCCGCCGCACGGGCAGGCCAAAGCATCGACGTCGTGGACGCGCTTCATGAGCTCGGCCCAGTCAATACGGGTCGTTGGTTCACGAACGGCGGCTACGGCAACGTACTTGGGGGCGATGGTGGCCGTGCAATACGGAGCTGGCTCGCTGCACCGGCGCGCGAGCGTTGGCAAAGTGTATGATTTCACGTTTCGTGCGGCCGCTGAAGCGACCGCAGTCGCCATCGTCGCTGCTGTAGCAGCTGCGGTGGGTTGTGCGGAGCAAATGCCGTTTTCGCTCTGTTGATGGCAACAGGGCGATCGTACGGGGACAACTTTCTCTCTCCAAGAAGAGTGCGGCGCGAACACACCGTAGAACCGGATCAGGGGGTGGCGAGGCGGCGGGATGAGCGCCGCCAGGCGGGCAAGGAACTGCAGTGGCGACAT
>CAHJWM010000107.1 GCA_903642325.1 Myxococcales bacterium
CCGGATGGTGGAAATCTCCTAGTCCGGATCTGGTGAGGGGCCCGGGGGGAAACCCCCGGGCCTACTCGACAATCAAAATTGAAGAGGGTTGCTTGGATGGTCACGCGGAGCAGCGGACAGCACTCAGCCTTCGGCGGCGCGGACGAAACGCCGACTCACGACGCCGCAAATACGCGACGCCCGATACCATCGTCGGAGCGTATCGACGGTCCTGCGCGGTACTGCGCTTACCACGACTGGTCGTCGCGAGGAGCGCAGTCACACGCGGCTGAGTCGCCGAGCTAACTGCCCAGAAGCCCAGAAGCCCAGAAGCCCAGAAGCCCTGAAGCCAATATTCGAGTGCGCGAATCACCAGCTCGTTTCCGCGGCAAGGTGGAGCAGCGATATCACCGTGTTAGACCCCGCGGGCAAACCGTCACGGCAAGACCGATCGCGCACACAAACTCGCCCTTTGTAAATTAGCCCGATTCAAACGCGCGAGTTGCTGGCATCCGCAAATTACTCACATCCATTCACATCCATTGAATCTGGAACTATATAGATTGTGTGCTTGCCAGTCCCGCGATTCGTGTTATCTTGATTGAGAGGGTCACAGTTGAAGCAAGCAGAATTGCCGCTCAATGCCAGATGCCGTGGCGGTCAGCGCCGCGGGGCGGGCCGGAAACCGCGGGCTCGGGGAGAGCGGCACACGCCACATCGCGCGCGGCCGGTCCATCGGGCTGCACATCCGGTGCATGTGACGTTGCGAGCGGCGCTTCGCTCATTGCGCAGTCAGCAGTTACTAAAGACCTTGTTGGGCGCGCTCCGCGAGAGCAATCGCAGTGCGTTTCGCGTCGTCCACTATTCCGTTCAGCACAACCATCTGCATTTGGTGGTGGAGGCGGACGATCAAGCGGCGCTTTCAAAAGGTATGCGTAGCCTGGCGGTGCGCGTCGCGCGCCGTGTAAATCGGTTGCTCTTTCGCCGCGGCCGCTTTTGGGCGGATCGCTGGCATGGGCAACCCCTCACATCGCCTCGCCAAGTCCGCAATACGCTGGTTTATGTGCTGCAGAATCACCGTAAGCACGCGGCCTTAGCGCCCAGCGCAATACTCGACCCGCTGTCATCGGCACAGTGGTTCACTGGCTTTGCGGAGCGTGTGCCGGTCGGCTTTCGAAGCATCGGGCCACCCGCCATCCGCACGCCTCAAACGTGGCTGCTCCAATTTGGCTGGCTCCGTCACGGGCGAATCAGATTTGCAGAGTCACCCCGGCGCATCGATTCGTGACCTGCTCGCATCCCGCGAACAAGAACTCGGATCCTATCAACATGGTGGTGCGACCCCGCCTCGCCCCTCCGCCCCGAAACAGTCGAAAGCAAAGTCTGAATGTGCGTTCGGGGACTGGCCCGGCGCCCCAACAATAAACGACAGTCGGGTTTGGGTGTAAGCGAGAGCTGCCACCGGCAGCGCGAGGTTCGAGGCAGTTGTCGGCGAGTATTTGTCGGCCGCCGACGCCGCCTGAGCCCGCGAGTGCTCCTCCGCTGCTACCGTTCTTCGCGTGGCTTGACGACGATGCGCAGCCCGAGAAGTTGCTGGAGCAGGAGATGCGCAAGTTTGCAGGCTGACCGTGCGGCGATCGCCATTCGAAAACTGTTCTCAGCGGTCTGAACGGTTATTCGAGAATTCGATGCCGCGTTTAGGTGGCTTTGAACCGAACTGTGCCGACCATCACGAAGTGCGGAGTAGCCCATCGCCCCCCGTGTATTTGGTGCTTCATCAGCCTGATCGAGCAGTCCGATGTTTACGTTCATGCCGCTGTCGCCGAGCGCGTTCAGCAACGACTCGCCCGCGTATCTTGCCCGAACGATCATGGCGCTGCCGCGCACGCCGTACCGTCAAGAGGGCGTCGGATTCTACTAGCCAACTGCCATCTGGGCGAACCTCGGCGAGGCGAGCGCGTACGACTTTGTCACCGGATTGAGCTAAAGTTCCATGGCTCGCCTACTGCTCTTACGAGTTCCACGCCAATGGCGGCACTAGATATTGAAGACATCTACCCACCTCACTTGTGCCGGGTCGTTGCTGAACATTTCAACGCCACCGCCGGGCCGCCAATAACCAGGCGCCACAGGTCGAGGACCAATAAAATCCGGCTTGTTACGCTATCAAATTGTACGCCGTGCGTCGGCGTTTTCAGCAGGGCGAGCGACCGCTGGGTCTCCGCCGCCGACGAAACTTTTGCGGAGTAAAGTGGGTCTCACCAGGCCTTCCGCCCCGCACCACCCGGCGCAACTACTCGAAGAGGACTAGACCCATCGCTCCCGTCGCGGGAGCGATGAAGCACCTCGAAGCTGACGGAAAGATGCGATGAATGGTCAGGCCACGCTAGGAACGGCGCGCGCTCGAGCTCCACTGACGTGACCCCTCATTCAAGGCTCTAAGGCTTTCAGGCTTTAAGGCTCTTAGAGCCTCGAATGTCGTCTTGACTGGTCGACTGGTGTCGACTTGATTAAAGCGCTTGCACGAGCCCAGGCCGCCAACGACGTGCCGAGTCGTGCTTACAGCTGACTCGAGCAGGGACCGACTCTCTCCGGAAAAGTTTTCCGCGCAATGCATCGTTGAGCGTCGACAATTGTGCACTGCGCGCAGGGCGCAGGCGCAGGCGCAGCCGCAGCCGCAGGCGCAGGCGCAGACTGCGCACCGCGCGCTACGGACTGTGAAATAACCACGTCAGGCCCAGTGCGCTCAGACCGATCACGAGCAGGCAGACCAAGGCAATGATTATGTCTACGGCGCGGAAGCCTTGCTTGCGGCGCTCTGTCTCGGGCGCGCGCGTCGGAACTTGGGCGACGGGGGCGTTCGTGCCGCCGCGCTCAAGGAGGGCTTCGGGCAGGCGTGCCGATTCACGGCTTACGTTCGGCGGATCGACCGAGTCTTCGCCTTGCATTTGCTCGTCGGTACTGGCCTCGATCTCGGTGAGCGCGGCCAGCACCGGATCCTCGAAACCGAGCTCGCTCGTGCCCAGAGCCAAGAGCGCGTTCGGAGGCCAAGGCGTGTCGCGGTTCGCTTCCAAGCGTACGCCTGCCAATAGCGCGCCATTTTTCGAGCCCAAATCGCGAACGAAGATCTGGGTGCCCCGCCGGCTGATCTCCACGTGCCTCCGGGAAGCGTCCGGGTCCTCTAGCACCAAGTCGGCGTTTTGCGCGCGGCCGATGCCATAGGCGCGATCGAACTCGGCGAGCGCAAGCTCTTTACCGGTGTCGGGCCCCGCGGTCACGAATAAGCGCGGCGCGCACAGCGCACCCTCCGAAGACAACGAGCTTGCAACGAGGGCGAGCGCGATCTCCTTGGTGATGAGGCTCGCGTTTTGGGTCGGCATCACCTGTGCGGTCGTGAGCTCGAGCCAAATGCGGCCGACGCGGATCAAATCCCCGGAGCGCACGACGCGCGGCGCTTGCGGCGAAAGGCGCACCGGGCCGACGAAGGTGCCATTGCTGCTGCCCTCGTCGATCACCACGTAGTCGCTGCCGCGCTGCCGAATCGAGGCGTGACGGTGGCTCACGCTCGGATCTGGCAAGCGGACTTCGCAACCCTCACCCCGTCCGATCACGATCCGTGGCGCATCGAAGGTGATGGTCGCTTGAGACTTGAGGTCCCCGGAGCGGACCACGACCGTCAGGGCCATGAACGGCGCATGATGGTCAGCGCGAGCCGCACTGTCCACTTACATGCGGAGATTTAAGGCTTGTTGATTGGGCGCCCGCGGGTACTACCGCGCACCTCGGAGCGCGAAATTTGGCCCTTTGGGCGGCCACGCCGTACTCGGGTTGTGACGCGGGAACCTGGGCCACGCCTGGCTCGGACCGCTCGGAGGCAAGCCATGACCGAAATTCAAGAACGACGCGCCGACGGCGCGGGTCGCGTGCGGGTCGAAACCCTCGTCGAGGTGTGCGGCAACGAACCTGGGATCCCTGCGTTCGAGGCCGAAGCCGTCGACGTCAGCGCGCGCGGTATGCATTTGCGCACCGCTTACTTGCCGGACGACGGCGCGCCCTTGGTTTGCCGTTTCGAAGACGGCAGCCGCGAGATCGTCGTCGAGGGCCGGGTCGCTTGGCGGCGCGAGGGCGGGCGCGGCGGTGAGTTCGGCATCGAGTTCACCGCGCTCGATAGCGGCAGCGTCGGCGCGCTGCGTGCGCTGTGCGAAACCGCGAGTGAACGGGACGAGGCAGCCCCGCGGGCGGCCGAATCGAAGTCGGAGATCGGCTCGCGCGTGCGCCTGCATATCGACGGCCTCGGCTCGCCGATGAAGGCGCGTGTGCGGGACAACGGGTCCGAACGAGGCGTGCAAGTCGGTTCGAATCTGGAGTTTCTCAAGGTCGGTCGGCGGCTCGAGGTCGAAGACTTGGAGGCGGGTGGCCGTCGCCAAGCTCAGATTGACGGCGTGAGCGTGGCCATTGATCCGCAGACCCGTGTGCCGCAGCTCGTCGTGCAATTGCGCTTTGCCGACGCAGCGGACGCTACGCCGGAGCCGAGCGTGACCGCTCTGCACAGCGCGGATCCAGCCATGAAAGGCTTCAAAATTCCCGCCTCCGCCGTGACCACGGATGGCGCCGCGGACGGGCTCGCGGAAGACGAAGTGCGCGAAGAGGATGCGGACGCGGCGGCACTGCGCGGAAGAATCAGCGAGGCTGCGGCCAATGCGGGCGAGGCGGCAAAGACCGCGGGCGCAGCCATGGCGCGCATGTCGGCACGGGCAGCACACGGCCTCGGAGGATTGTTCGCGGGCGCGGGTCGCAAGGTCGTCGCGCTGTCGCACAAAAATGGGGAGGCGGCCCCGGTACGGCGCACGACCGCGCCCGCGCCCGCGGCGCGACCCGCGGAAGGTCAGCGCTTGCGCCCCCAGTCGCAGGCGGCCGTTGCGGAGCCGCCGCCCGCCCGCGCGTTTGCCCGCTTGTCGAAGAAGACACGGCTCTTGGGGGCGGGGGGTATCGCGCTGCTCGTGTCGGTGAGCGCCCTGGCCATGCACCATTCGCCTCCGCCCGGCGCGCAGGCAGGCTTGGCCCCCGCGGTCGCAAGCGTGGCGCCGCCCTCGGTGGGCGCGCCCTTGTCGGCTACGCCGACCGGGCTCGAAACGTCGGCGACCGGCGTGGCAAGCGCCAATGTGCCGCTCTTTGGACCCACACCGATGGCCACCATGGAGCCTGCTCCACTCGCTCCCCCACCGGGCTCGCCGGAAAGCGTGGAAGCGGCGGAAAAGGCCGATGCAAAGGCCAACGCATCGGCCGCACCACTTTCGGCGGCGGCGCCAGACGAAGGCTTCTCGGACGAGACCGGAAACGAGTCGAAGAGCGACATCAAGGCGCACAAGGACGGCTCGGACAAGGACGCAGCCAAGTCGACCAAGACCGACACGACGCCTTGGGGCCACGGCAAGATGCACTCACCGGTGATCTTTCGCCTGCGCCTCGACGGCCCAGGCGGCAAGCTTCAGGGCGCGCTTTTGCCGACAGGGTTCACCGTACTCGTGCCCGGACACAAGGTCATGGAACAAGGGGCGGGCATCGCCAAGCGTGACCCGCGCATCGCCAGTGTGCACACCAGCAATCGCACGCAAGGCGCCGAGGTGGCATTTCGCTTCCGTGACGGCGTGCCCGCTTACCGCGTACGCCTGCGTCACGACTACATCGAGTTTTTGATCGGCGATAGCGACGGGTCGAAGGGCAAGAGCGCCAAGCCGACCACAGACCCTACCAAGACCGACGCCAAAGTGACCGCGCACGGCAAGACACATCCGGGTTGAAACTCGGCGACCGCGGGGCGCGATCTGTCTCGGTGACCGCGCCGCCGCTCAATTGTCGCGTTTTCCGCGGCCCTTTTTCGTGCTTTGAGGCAGACAGGTGTGGGGACTCATGAGCAGAGCCCCGGCATCATTTTCGCCCGCGGCTAGCCGATGGAGGCCAGCGTAGGCGATCATGGACGCGTTGTCCGTGCAGGCCTTGAACGGCGGAACGACCACGCGGATGCCGTGCGGCGCGGCTTGCGCAGCCGAACGTTCCCGGAGCTCCCGGTTTGCCGCCACTCCCCCGGCGAGGACCAGCGTGCTCACCCGTTCGGCGCGGGCGGCCTCGAGCGCTTTCCAGATCAGCGTGTCCACGACGCGGCGCTGAAAGGCCGCGCACAGATCCTTCTGCGCCTGTTCGTCTTTGGGCAGGCCGTGCTCGTTCACCCAGCGCAGCATGTTGCTCTTCAAGCCCGAGAAGCTGAACTCGAGCGAGCCTTTGCGGCGCATGGGCCAGGGTAGTTGCACGGCGTCGGGGTTGCCGTCCTTGGCCAGCCGGTCGATCACGGGCCCGCCCGGATAGCCAAGCCCGAGCAACTTGCCGACCTTGTCGAAGCATTCCCCCGCCGCGTCATCGCGGGTCGCGCCAAGCTCATTGATCTGCGCAATGGCGGGGCCGGCTACGCGATACAGCGCGGTGTGGCCGCCCGACGCGAGTAACGCCACGAACGGATATTCGGGCGCGGGCTGAGTGGGCGCTCCTGGAAATTTCAAAAACACCGCTAGCAGGTGGCCAACCAAATGGTCGACCCCGACTATTGGTTTGTCGAGCGCGAAAGCGAGGCCCTTGGCCACTTGCACTCCAACCAGCAGGGCGCCGGACAGGCCTGGTCGACACGTGACGGCAATGCCGCTCAAGGCACTCGGCGAAAGGCCGGCCTTCGAGAACACTTCACGGATCACGGGGCGCACATTTCGCAGGTGATCCCGCGATGCGAGCTCGGGCACGACGCCGCCATACGGCGCATGAAGCTTGATCTGGCTGTGTACGGCATCGCTGACGACCGTTCCATCGCCGCTCACCAGCGCCGCAGCAGTTTCGTCGCACGACGTTTCGATGCCTAGGATGAGCATCGCTAAAACCCGCAGCCATGTTTTTGAACGTCGAAATGAAACACCGCGAAGCCCGGCTTTTGGTCGGGCGTGGCCTGGGGCGGGGGCAGGCGCGCGGGCTTGAACAGCCGCATTTCGACTTGGTCGTTTTTCATGAGCGAGACAACGGCGAGGAGCGTGCCTTGACAACTGGAGTCGACCCAGGCAAAAAAATCATGTTCGTGTCCTTCACCGAAGGAAAGGGAGCTCAGCACGTCGTGATCCACCTCTGGAATCGCGCGCAACGGGGCGTCCTGAAAAAGGCTGCCGGTGCTCTTGGCGCACAAGCCCGTGCTCCCGTCGTTGCTGCGCAAGATACCGGGCTCACTCGTTAGCTTACTGGTGTCGAGGGTGAGCGCGAGCTCCAAGGTGGGCCGTGAGCCTGCCGGCAGAAAGCCGTCTTGGAAGGCTGGCTGGCTGATTAGCGAGCCGCAATAAGCTTCGCCCGGCTGGGTGTCGAAGCCGTCGAGATTCCTACAGCTCGCCGTCCCCGCCAGAGCTGCCAGCCCAGGCAGGAGACAGCGAACGAGAGAAGCGGAGGTCATCGCAGTCGTTCGAGCAAGGCTTGCGCTCGCGCTTTTACCCTAGGCTCCGCGTCGCTGTCATGGATTGTCTGAAGCACGCGCTCGGCGACGCTCGGATCGACGGCCAATAGCGCTGGCAGGGACGCCTCTCGCACGATGGCGAACGGGTCCTTGGTCGCGCTCTGGGTGAGCGCCGATACCACGGTCGCATCCCGGCTACCGCCAGCGAGGCGCCCGAGTGTCTCTGCGGCATCGGCCCGCAGGGCCCAATCCGGCTCGTTCCGGAGCAGGGCGATGACGGCTGGCGTCGCCGCCAATGCTCCGTCGTCCAGGGCCGCCAAGGCCGCGCGGCGCACTGCACCCAGGTCGTCCGTAAGCGCGCCGATCACGGCGCGCTTGGCCTCGGGCTCGGCGCGGTGACCCAAAAAACGAAGCGCGAAAAGCCGCACGTCTGGCGCGGGATGACGCGCTAGCTCGGCAAACTTCGGTACGAGCGCAGTACCCAGCTCGCGCGACAGCGCGGTAACGCGCGTGAGCTCGTCCGGCGTGAATTGCGCGTCCGCCGTGAGCGGTGCAAGCGGCAACTTGCCGGGGTCCACGACCAACAGATCGGCGACGGAGCGCGCCCTCTCTGGCGAGACCGCCGCGGCTCGCACGAACGCCGACGACAGAGCCGGCGCCAGCTTCTCGAGCGCGGAGAGGCGATCGGCGTTGGAGTAGCCGCTCGGCCGAAGCGAGTCGATGAGCTCGCGCACGTCGACGGTCCGCTCCAGCGCCGGCAGTGCTTCCTTCGGCTTACGGTAATTACCGCTTGCCCAAACCAGCGCCGCGTCACCTGCGGCCCGCGCCACGAGCGGCTCGGAGCTCGTCAGCGCGTCCGCAATGGTCCGCGGCGCCAGCGCCGAATCGAGCCGAGACAGACTGAGGATGGCCTGCGCGGCGAGGGTCGCGTCGCTCGCCTCGCTCGGCTCGAGCAACAGGCCGGCCTGCGACTTTTGCCCGAGCTCGGCCAGCGCGAAGGCCGCGGCCGCGCGCGGCAAGGGGCCCGCCTCCGGCTGACTCACGAGTTTGGCCGCCCGCTCGCCGCCCGCGCGCG
>CAHJWM010000108.1 GCA_903642325.1 Myxococcales bacterium
ACGCGGGCGCGCTCGACGAGCAGTCGCCAACGTCCGTAAACAGATCGCCCGGGGACGAACAGCCACTGCCCGCGAGCAGAAACCAGACCCAAAGGCACGTGCGATTGCTCACTTGCATGGCCGAAACATTCGATTTCACGTTCGCGTCATCCCCTCTCCATCAAGGTGGCGTAGTAGGAGGACGTGGTTCAAGTTTATATAATCGAAATCTAAAGAAGCTAGCTCACAACTGCATTCCAATCGCGATGGAAGTATGCTCCGGTGCTTTAAGCGGCCGCGCGCGTCCGTCGGTTCTACAGCCCGAACGGTCGCTAACTGACGCCAGTCGAGAAATCGGGCGAGCGAGCGGATGGGGCGCTCGAGCCCCAGCATCGCAGCTCGGAGTCTAAAGCGTGCCGTCATGGACGTTGCGCACGGTACGGCGGTGTAGCGAGCCCGACGCATCCTCGGTCGGTGAGCGCCGGCCGGCGTAGAATGCACACCGGGCGGGCTCTGACCCTCGGCGGATGCAATCGAGCGGCTTCCGCTCCGAGTTTTTACTTCGGGCAACTGCCCTCAACGGGACGGCGGGCTGCCATCGCCAGCCCACGCAAGAGCGGAATTTCTGAAACCTGCCCGGGCCCTGATGGTCGAGCCGGGCTAAAATCGGTTGGATGGAGCTCTCACGCAGTGAGGTGGATGCCCTGCCCAACGCAACGGTGCTCGAATTTGGCGCGAGCTGGTGCCCGATCTGCCAGGCCGCCCGGGCGTTGATCGATCGTTTGCTGAGCCAACACCCCAGTGTGCAATATCGTTGGATCGAAGACGGGAAGGGCAGACCGCTCGGGCGCTCGTTCCAAGTCAAGCTGTGGCCCACGCTGATCTTTCTCAACGGCGGCCGAGAGTGCGCGCGCGTGGTGCGACCGCGGCAGGCGAGCGAGCTGGACGCCGCACTGCAAAGCCTGCGCTGAGCAGCCCCTTCGTAGGAATTTTTCACCCAGAACGATGCTGGCGTGCGCCGGTGAGCGGCAATGATACAATGTTCTATCCTATAGTTACGGTTTGAGTCGCGCCCCGCTCCCACATTAGGCATAGCTCGCCCTCGCCCTCGCCCGGCGAGCTCCGCGCGCTGCGATCTAAAGAGAGAATAGTTCATGCACTTGAAGTCGAAGTCGGGCTCGTGTTTCCACACCTCATTTAAGTCTAGCCGCCGCTCGGGGCGGTCGTGGGGTGGTCGCTTGACTCGAGGGCTTGGCTTCGGCGCGCTCTGCGCAGCGGGTTTCTTTGCCGAGCCCGCCCACGCTGATGTCAGCCGTCCCGCGCTCACGTTCAAAGACCCGAGCACGCAAGGAACGCTCGGAGCGGCTTACGCTCTAGCCTTGACGAACCTACTCGACGTAAACACCGTTCCCTACGACGCAAGCTACAACGCCACCGGATTTCTGAAAAATGGCATGTTCATCCGCGCCGGCGGCGGGTACTCGCAACCGTGGACTCGGGATGCAACGATCAATTCCTGGAACGCCGCCAGTCTGCTGGAGCCGGAGATCGCGTACAATACGTTGTGGGCAGTGATCAAAAAAGGCGGTAGCGGCCTGATGGTCAATCAAGATAACCAATTGTGGGACCAAGTGATCTGGGTGACGGGCGCTTGGAATCACTACTTGGTGACGGGCGATCAGACGTTTCTGCAAAACGCTTATGAAACGGCAACCAACACGCTGAATCTGCGTAAAAAGGCCGCCTTCAACGCCAGCGTGGGCTTGTACCAGGGTCAGGCCTTTTTCAATGACGGTGTCGCGGGTTACCCCGTGCCGCCGGCCGATACGGGCGAGACTCACGGTTCAGGCATCATTGCTTACCCCGGTAGCGACCAGATGATGGTGCTGAGCACCAACACGCTTTACTATCAAGGGTTCCGGAGTGCGGCGCTGATGGCCTCGGCGCTTACCAAACCCGCCGCCGAGATCGCCGCCTGGAACGACGACGCGGATGCGCTCAAAGCCAAGATCAACGAAAAGCTATGGATCCCGGCCAAGGGTATGTACGGCTACCTCATATACAACGGCCAGCTCGATCAATCCGAGGAGGGCACTGGCGAGTCGTTCGCCATTCTGTTCGGTATCGCCGATACCACGCAGGCGGCGTCTATATTTGCCAAGGCGCACATCCAACCGTACGGCATCGTCGATGTTTACCCGAGCTTTCCTCGATACAGCGACGCTGAGCCAGGCCGACACAACAACATCGTGTGGCCGATGATTCAGGGCTACTGGGCACACGCCGCGGCGCAGTCCGGAAATGAACAAGTCTACGCCAAAGAGGTGAAGACACTGGCGGGTTTGGCCAACGCCAACAAAGCCTTTTCGGAGATTTACCACGCCCAAACCGGCAAGGTGGACGGCGGGTGGCAGACGAAGTCACACTGGAACTCTGCGCCCAATCAAACCTGGTCGGCGACTGCGTACATCCGCATGATTTACAACGGGCTGTTCGGCATCAACTACGACACAGCGGGTATCGCCTTCACGCCGCTCTTGCCAACCGGCTGGGGCGATGTGACGCTCAAGGGCGTCAAGTATCGCGGCATGACGCTCGACCTGAGCTTGACCGGGGCCGGGAAGGTCATTCAGAGCTTCAAGCTCGACGGCGTCGTCAGCGCTCAGTCTTCGATTCCGACGACCCTCACTGGGTCTCACTCCGTAGAAATCGTCCTGGGCGCAGCGGCGCCCGTGACCAGCGGCGGAAGCGGTGGCTCGGGCGGTGCTGGCGGCGTCGGCGGCACCACCCCCACCAGTGGCGGGGTCGCTGGCTCTGAGACCGCTACGGCGGGTGCCGGTGGCTCCAGTGCTCTCGCGGGAGCCGGCGGTACGTCGGAAACGCCTTCCGGTAACGCTGGCTCAGTCAGCACGGGCGGCAGCTTGGCCGCTGGTTTGCCTGCAATCCCGCCGCCGCCGGGGACGCCCTCGAGTCCGGCCAGCGATTCAGGTTGCTCATTCAGCCCCGCGAGCTCGCCGGGCGGCATGTCTGACCGGACCCTTCTCGCTTTGATGGCCGTGCTCAGCACAGTCACTGTGCGCAAGAATGCCCGTGCCCGTGAGCGGCGACGCGCGCTCTGAGAGCGGTGCCAAGCTTTGGGCTTCCGGCCACCGAGGTGCGCTTCGAGGCGCATGGACTCATTATACGCTCAGGGATTGCTCCCAGAATACGATTGCACCCCCTTGGTTGGCGACGAAGGTCACGCCACCGTCCTGCGAGATCACGACCGCCAAGCCATCGGGATGGTCGCCGACGAAGCGGTAGG
Source organism: Myxococcales bacterium (assembly GCA_903642325.1). Taxonomy (GTDB): domain Bacteria; phylum Myxococcota_A; class Polyangia; order Polyangiales; family Polyangiaceae; genus PMG-095. The sequence continues at coordinate 3,284 of CAHJWM010000108.1, forward strand.
CGGCGCGGTGGCGGGTGCCCACGTTTTCGACGGCTTCGGACTGACGATCGCGCCCTTCCGCGTCGAGCGCACGGAAAACATGACGAGGCGACGGAAGCTCGGCCGAGACTTCGGCGCCAAAGCCAATGACCCCGAATCGCTTGTCGAGCACGAGTGCACCGTCGATCGCCGTCAGGTTTGCGAACACGCGGCTCTGCTCGAATACCTCCTGCTCGAGCTCGGCAAAGCGAGGGTTGTCGCTGGTTGCAAAATCCGCCCAACCGACGGATGGCTTCTTGGACGTGGCCGCAACTGCGTGCAAAATTCGCAGCAGCAGCGTGCGATACCTGTGCGACGGCTCATCTTGCCCGAATGAATATTTCAAGCGCAGGCCCCGCACTTCCGCGCCCGCGCTCTCCGCGTTCACGACCAAAATGAGCCCGCCATGGTGGGCGCCGCGCACGAGCTGAATCGCGCGCCGCAGCATACTCTGGCTGATCTTGCCGACCAACGAATGATCGGCCGCTGTCGGCAGCTCCGCGTCGGCTTGCGAGGCTGCGTGCAAGGCGCGCACGTCCTCGCGTTCGCGTGCGAACAGGGCCGGCAGCCACTCGGAGTCGAACACATCGAGCGTCGCATCGACCACCAGCCCGCGCTCGAGCGCGCCCACGAGCTTACCCGCGCAGCGTACAGCGAGCTGCCCCGGCCCCGTCACGTGAATGATCGGATCGTACGTCCAGTTCGGCACGACCCCGCGCCCGCCCCACGTCGGGGCAAGCCATACCGGGCCCGAATGCGCTACGCCCCAAATCCCGAGCTTGCCCTGCTCGGCTTGCACGCAGATCAGCGCTGTCTCGAATGGTACCGCCGGCGCCATGCGACGCAGCTCATCGGCCGTCATGGCGCGGGGCTCGTCGAAGCGGAGTCGCAACACGCCTTGCGTAGGCACGCCGGCCTCGGGCAGTTGCTCGGGCGATGTGAGCAGTAAGCGGAAGCGCGTCAATCGCGTCTCTTCCATGGTGAGCGATGCTTGAAATGCGACCGCTAGCGCTTCCTCGAGCAGATCCCGGCTCACCGAAAGCTTGGAAGCCCGTGGCCAGTTTGCCTCGACATAACGGGCCAAGTCGGGGGGATATGCATGCGAACGCGGCATGGCGCCAGTATGCCACTCTGTGGGCCCCTTGCCCCGCGACGTTCTCGAGGCTTCACTCCCATTCGTGATTGTTCCGCGTTGCTTCTTTCTGCTCGTTTTGCTCGGCGCTTGCGCCAAGCCTGCGCCTCCTGTCGTCACGCCGGTCCATCCTGACGTTGCCGCCCATGGCTCGTCGTCTGCCATGCCAATGCCTAGCAAAGCGCTGCGCTATCCCGATAATCATCCTGGCCCAATCACTGACACGATCTTCGGCACGACAGTACAAGACCCGTATCGCTGGCTCGAAGACGAGAAGGCTGAACCCGTGCGGGCCTGGATGAGGGCGCAGGATACATTGGCGCGTGCCGAGCTCGCAGCACTGCCGGAGCGCGACGCGATTGCAGCCCGGCTCAAAGAACTGATGTACGTCGATGACCTTTCGGCACCCGCGCACCGAGGCAATCGTTATTTTTTTACGCGCCGCAGCGCGGGGCAAGAAAAAGCCATTGTCTACTTCAAGGACGGCAAGGTGGGCGTCGAGCACGTGTTGCTGGATCCCAATGCATGGTCGACGGACGGGTCGTTGTCGCTTGGCAACTGGAGCGCGAGCCGTGACGGCAGGACAGTGGCGTACACGGTGCACGAACGGAACAAGGACGAGGCCAGCTTGCACGTGGTCGATGTCGCGGGCGGCGTCGAATCCAAGCTCGATCGAATTTCCGGCGCGAAGTACGCCTCCGCCGCATGGACCACGCGTGGAGACGGATTTTTTTACACCGGGTTACCCACCGACCCTGCGATCTCCCCGTCCGACCTGCCCGGCTTCGCAGAAGTCCGCTATCACGAGTTAGGCAGCGATCCGCTCCACGATCCGATCATCCGTCAGCATACGGGCGATCCTTCCCAGTTCTTAGAGGTGGACACCTCCGAAGACGGCAGCACGTTGTTCCTGTCGATTCAGCAGGGCTGGGCTGGCAACGAGCTCTACTTCAAGGACCTACGCGGGCCAGGGCCGTTCGTGCCGCTCGCCACCGGCTTCAGCGCGCATTACTTCGCGATCGCGCATCGAGGTAAGCTGTACGTGAGCACGGACGAGAACGCCCCGCACTGGCGGATCTTTGCCGTAGACCCGAAACACCCCGCGCGCAGCGCTTGGCGCGAGATCGTGCCCGAAGACACGCGGGCCACGTTGGATAACATGGCAATTTTTGGCGGGAAGCTTGCGCTGAGCTTCCTAGAGAAGGCTACGAATCGACTCGAAATCCGCTCCTTGAGCGGTGAGCTCGAACATACGGTCCAGCTGCCTGGCATCGGTAACGCCTACTTTGCGTCGGGCCGAGAACGCGACGCGGAAGCCTACTTCGCATTTCAATCGTTCACCACGCCGGCTCAGATCTTCGAGCTGTCGATGAACACGGGCACGAGCTCGCTTTACAGCGAGGTAAAAGTGCCGATCGATAAAGAAAAGTTCGCCGTAGAACAAGTGACTTATCCGTCCACGGACGGAACGCCAGTCACGATGTTCGTCGTGCACGCCAAGAGCTGGCTCAAGAATGGTCAGAGCCGCGCTTTACTGTACGGTTATGGGGGCTTTCAGGTGTCGCTGACGCCCGCCTTCTCCGCCGGTATTTTTCCGTGGTTAGAGCGGGGAGGGGTTTATGCCGTGGCCAACCTGCGCGGCGGTGGTGAATACGGCGAGACGTGGCACCAACAGGGCATGCTCGACAAGAAGCAGAACGTCTTCGACGACTTCGCCGCAGCCGCCGAGTATTTGATCCACGACGGGTACACGAGCCCCGAGCGCTTGGTCATCTCCGGTGCTTCGAATGGCGGGCTCTTGACGGGGGCGGCCATGGTTCAACGGCCCGAGTTGTACGCAGCCGTGCTGTGCGGCGTGCCGCTGCTCGACATGGTTCGCTATGAGAAGTTCGGCTCGGGTCGCACCTGGTCTTCGGAATATGGCTCGGTTTCTCATGAGTCCGAGTTCAGGACGTTACTTGCCTATTCTCCGTATCATCATGTCACGATCGCCGCACATTACCCCGCGCTCCTGCTGCTCTCGGCAGACAGTGATGATCGCGTCGATCCGATGCACGCGCGCAAATTCGCGGCCGCCATGCAAGACGCTAGCGGCGGTGGCCCAGTCTTGCTGCGGATCGAGAAAAATTCTGGCCATGGTGGCGCTGACCTGCGTCGTTCAGAAGTCGAGAAGGGCGCCGATCGGCTGGCCTTTGCGCTCCGCTACACCTCAGGCGTCGCGCGCTGAGCAATGCTCGAAGCTGCACAGGCAACCCTTGCCCGGTACCTCGTTTGACGCGGCCGATCAGTGGTGTCGTGGTGCCTTGCCCAGCGAATGCTCCACGCTTCAGCCGCAAGATATACGTACCGTGACGCGCTTACCGGAGGCGCGTAGGGCGTCACAGGCCTTGCCCACGATCTGCAAGTGGCGCGAGTCCTTCAGCTGAAAGCCGTTGGCGCTGGCATAGGCGAGCTGCTGGCCGTCCAAGATCACGCTTGCTGCGCGGATCTCGTCGTCGCCAACATCTCTGTTCAACTGAACGTCACAGAGCGGCACTCGAGCCAAGATGGCGCGGAGTTGCGCGGTCAACCCCTGAACGCTATCACTCGCTTGGAAGGGCTGCGCGGCGTCAGCATCGACCCCCCAAACGGCCGATAAAGGTTTGCCCTGTCCAGCGTTGGCGAGCTGTTGCAACTTATCGCCAGCGATGTCTGCAGAGACGCCGAGAACTTGAAAATCGATACCGAGCGCGTGGGCGCGCTCCGCGGCCACAATCGCTTCCAATTGCCCGTTTTGTGGGTCGGGCTCGGCACAAGTATCCGGGTCACCATCGGTAACGAGCAGCAGAACCTCCGACGACTTCCTCCCTGCAGCCTGAATTTCGCTCGCGACTTGTTGTACGGCCGCGCCGGTCGGCGTGTCGTCGTCTGGCGACATGCGGTCGTACAGGGCAACGATCGCGTCATAGTTATCGGTGGCGGACTGAACCTCGTTCAGGATTGGGCAGGTACCGCCGGAGAAGCCATTGTGGCTCGTATAAAATGCCAGGCCAAAATGCAGGCTCTTCTGCAGACCGGGCACGACACCGGTTTTCGGGTCGAGCAACGCTTGCCGCACCACCGACCAGCGAGTCTCGGGGCTGTCGTTGCTTGGGTAACGGCTGTCCATGCTGCCAGACTGATCCACCAATAACGTCACCGTGGGGCGCAGATCATCGATAGCGAGGTTCACCGATACGCAGGTGCGAGGCGGCAGCGGACTGGCGGGCGGAACGGCGCTGGCCGACGGAGGCGGCGGCAAACTCGGCACTTCCGGCATCAGTGACGGAATCGAATCGTCGTAGCTCAACGCGGTGCGTGCACCGCATCCGGCGGTCAGCCAGAGCAAGCCGCCCACCTGCACTATTCGCCGATAGTTTCCGAATTTCCACCAATCGCGTTTCGACATCGACCGTGACCTCGAGCTGGGCAAATACAGAGCGAGAGAGAGCAGGAGCTTCGGACGGGGGCGCGCGGACCCCGACCTCAAGTCCGCTCTAGTAGGTGCTGAAGCTATCTTTTTTCGACCGAAATAGTGACAGCCGCGCGGCGCGCGATCTTAGCCGCGGCGCAATTCGCGCCTTCGCCTTACAACTAGAAATGCGCTGACGGCAAGAGCGAGCGTCAGCGGGCTCGAGCCCCCGACATCGCGCCGACGACTGATTGCGCAAGAGCCGCTGTCGGCTTTAGCGCCATCTGCCCGGCTGTCGCCGCCCGCCCCGATGCCCGTAGCTCCCGCGCCGCCGCCTGCTCGATCAGATGCACCTGCCGCATTGCCGGTCGAAGCCGCGCGTCCGCCGGTTGCGCCGGCGTTGTCGACTCCGTTATCGGCGCCCGCGCCAATCGCGCCGCCGCGAGGCTCACCGGGTGCGCCGCTCGCCCCGCCGTTGTCACCGAT
>CAHJWM010000109.1 GCA_903642325.1 Myxococcales bacterium
GCGCGTCGCTCGCGCCCCGCGGGCGCCACGACGGCGCGCGCCATGACGGGGCCACAGAGCCAAGCTCGCGGCGCAGGCCAGTCAGCCGCCGTACGAGTCGTCCTGCTCGATGCGTGACAAGACCCAGTCGAAATCGCCGCTCGTTACTTGCACGCGGCAGTACTCGCACTGGCCGGTCATGCCGATGCGCAACGGCGCGCCGCAGTTTGGACAATTCGGATCGCTGCGCGGGGCGCCGCGCCGAGCGGTGCCGCGGATCAACGTCCAGTACTCGGAGTAGGTGCGAGGGCGGCTGCGATTGCCGCTCAGCAGCTTGCCTTCGTCCGAAATCGTGTAGTCGAGGCCAGTCGCGAATACGCGCAGGGTGACTGCGTCGAAATGCGAGTCACTCACCACGTTCGCCAAATCGATGCGCAGGATCGCCGCGTTCTCGCTCACATTTCGGCAGTGTGCCTGCGTATAGAGATCGATCCAGTAGTACATGGACTGAAACAGATTGTCCGATACGAAGGGTCGAATGCGGAGCGGCTCCCGCCCCGACCAAGCTCCCTGCAACTCGTGGAAGACCAGCCCAGTGCGGGCCTGCAGGGCGTCCCAGGTCAGCGCCGGATCGCGCTTCTGTAGCTCGCCGAAACGGTCATGCGCGCCGCGGTCCACGATCGTCGGCAGCTCCGTGCCCGCCTCGGCCACGTTGCTCGTGAGCAGTGGCCCTCGCGGTTCGCGCGTGACGTTCGCGAGGCTCGCCACCATCCAATCGAAGCGCCCGAGGCCCACTTCCTTCTGGCAATAGCTGCACTGCGTGCCGCGCACTGCTTCCAGCGGGGCGCCACAGTTCGGACAATCCAAGGTGTGCGCGCGTGACAGCGGGCGCGAGCGGGCGTTGGCGGCGCGAGACAGCCGCATGCGGTCCACCACGTAGTAGCGCTGTGAGCCGCCGCTCTTCCGTACCTCGACGAAGTTTGCCTCGAGCTCCAGCTCCACCTCGATCATGGCGGTTTGCGTGCCGGAAAAGCCCACGTAGCGCAGCGCGCCGATCACGATGCCCTGCACGTCCCCGAGCTGGGGATCGGGCAGCGCCTGCGCCAAGCTGGGCGCGAGGTAAGCCGTCAGGGCCTGCGTGCCCGTGGCTCGCGCGCGCTGTACGGCCGCGTACAGCAGATACGCAAAATCTTCGAATAATACCAGCGAGAACTCAGCGTCGAGAGCCCGGATGCGATCGAGATCCATGCGCGATACGGCGGGTCGTTGTTCCACCTGCTCCACCGCTCGTACGGCCTCCGGACCGGTCGTCGACCAGCCGGTGCGCGCCGCCCCCATGACCCCTTTTGCCACGAAGAAACCCACGATCAAGATGAGCACCGGCACGCCGATCGCCGGATAGTCGAAGCACAGCAGGATCAACTGAAACACGACCCCAATGGCGTCGCCTCCGCCTCCACCTCCGCCGCTCGAACCGCCGCCTGAGCGTGAGCCGCCGGAGTAGGAATTCCCACCGCCAGGGCGGCCCCAGGCCGTGACCGCGCACGACAGTGCGAGGGCAAGGAGACCGGCCGCGAACAGGGCGCGCTTCGTTCGCGAGCTCATTGCATCTCGTCCGGCAACTCGTTCACGTCGTCCGCGGAGCGCGAATGCGCGCTTGCCAGCACCGGCCCCAGGCTTTCGAGCGCAACGCGGAAGGTGGGCAAGTCACGGCGCTCGACCGCGCCTTGCAAGGCCTGCACCGCCCGAAGCCAGCCTTCACCCAGCCGCGCGACGTCAATTCCAATATCGCTCAGCACCACGCAGCGCCGCTCGAACAGCGACACGTAAACGAGCACGCCGCTCCGGCCCGTCGTTCTCGAAATTCCCAAATCGAAAAAGGCAACACGCGCCGCGCGGTGAGAATTATAGCTGAGCGTCGCGGCGCGAGACAACGCACGCAAAAGCGTATCCAAGTTGGCCGCCGAGGCTGCCCCGAGCCCGAACGCAAGCAAGCCATCGATCGCGATCGCGCCCACGCTGTACACCGCAGGCGCGAGCAGCAAATAGCCGATGACCGCCGCTGCGATACCCAATCCAAAATGATACGCGAGAACACCGTAAGGCCCGGAGCGCTGACGCACGGCCACCACGAGCTCCGCGGAGGTCATGGCTTCGACGTTGCGCACGGAAGCCGCCGTCGCGCGCTTGGCCTCGTCACCGAAAAAGTCGCCTTCACTCATGGGCCCCCCACTCTAAACGAGTTTGAATCCGTGATTCAAAGGGACGTGGGGCGTAATTCGGTTAGACATGCGCCGAACGAGGCGACGATCGCCACGCCGGCTTTCGCTCGCTCGATTCGGGCCTATACCCCTCAGGTGGCGAAGCTCGAAGTAAAGCTGTGGCGCAGATCCAAAGGCATGCTCGGCGTCGCCGCGGGAGTGATGGGTCACGAGCTTCGGCATCAGCTCAGCTCGCGCTGGGCGGCAACTGAAAAGCTCGGCTTGGCCGAGCTCAAGACCCGCATCGAGCAGGCCAAAGTGATCGCGGAAGGGTTCGGCCGGCTGAAGGGCGCCTTCATGAAGGCCGGGCAGATGCTGTCCATCGACGCCTCGGATTTGTTGCCACCCGAAGCGCTCGAGATCTTGTCCAAGCTTCAAGGCCAGGCCGAGCCCATCGACTTCGAAGTCATGCGCGGCGTGCTCGAGCGCGAGTTGAGTCCGGACCAGCTGGCACTCTTGACCGACGTCGACGAGACCGCGGTCGCCTCCGCGAGCATCGGCCAAGTGTACCGCGCCACCGCTTTCGGCGCGCCGGTTGCAGTCAAGGTTCAATACCCGGGCATCTCGGAAAGTATCGACGCGGACATCGACCTGCTCGAGAAGCTCGGCCAGAGCTGGCTCGTGTTGTCGCGCCGAAAAATCGACGCTAGCGGCACGTTCGAAGAGCTCCGCACCATGCTCAAGCTCGAAGCGGATTACACCCGCGAGCGTCACTACATGGAGCGCTTCGGCGAGCTGCTCGCGGGCGATGCGCGCTTCGCCGTTCCGAAAGCGGTCCCGGAGCTGTGCACGAGCCGCGTGCTGACGATGAGCTGGGAAAACGGTACGCCGCTCAACGATTGGATCAAGAGCGCCCCGCCCCGCGCTGAGCGCGAGCATTTCGGCCGCGCCGTGCTCGACCTGTACTGCCGCGAATTTTTCGAGTGGGGCCTGGTACAGACCGACCCAAACTTCGGAAATTTTTTGGTCCGCGCCGAACCGCGTCAAATCGTGTTGCTCGATTTTGGCGCTACCGTCGCCTATGACCAGGCATTCCGCGCGCAATACGTCGCCCTGCTCCGCGCAGTCGAGGGCGGCAAGCGCGCTGAAATCGCCGAGCATGGCATCGCCTTCGAGCTGATCGACGCGCGCGAATCACAAGCCACCCGCGACCTCTTCACCGACATGCTGCTCGGCTCTGCCGAACCCTTTGCCCCCGGCGCGCAACCGTTCGACTTCCGCAATCCCGAATACTCCGCGCGCTCGAATGACATCGTCCGCCGCTTCGTCACGGGCCTCCGCTTCTCGCCCCCGCCTCGCCGCCTGATCTTTTTACATCGCAAACTAGGCGGGCTTTTTCAACTGCTGAAGCGTCTAGAGGTCCAGCTCGATCTCTCGGTTTATTGGCAGAGAATGCTCGGCGACATCGAGCCCGACCCCGCGCCGGTTTGAACAGGCATCGACGAACGACGCTCTAATCGTTCGAAAGAGCGAGGTCAGGCCTCCCCGCTACATTGGTGAATCCGGAAGGACGCCTGGGTGCTGCGGGCTCAGGGCCGTCGTCCGCGGAGGGATGCGAATGCTCTTTGCCGCCGAAGGCTGTGCCGGCCGCGTGCCGATCAGTGACCATCATCACCTTGCCCGTTACTAAATTTTTTGGGCATTTCGGCAGTTTTGGCCGACTTGTAGGCTGACTCTGCGGCATCGTTTGCGTATCGACTCGGCTTGGAATGCACGGCGGCGTGCCTTTTGGTGCGCGAAATACAATCGGAGATTTGGCGGGCATCGTACGTGCGCAGCGTCAGAGCGCCGTCGTCAACACGCAGCCGGTGGCGGTGACGATGACGGTGTGCTCCCACTGGGCGGAGAGCGTTCCGTCGGCGGTCATGACCGTCCAGCCGTCGTCGAGGAACACGACTTCGGCGCGGCCCTGATTGACCATCGGTTCGACCGTGAGCGCCATGCCCGCCCGGAGGCGAATGCCAGCGCCGCGCTTGCCAGTGTGCGGCACGTGCGGCTCGAGGTGCATCTTGCGCCCGATGCCGTGGCCGCCGAGCTCGGTCACGACCCGGACGTCGTCCTTCCGCGCCTGTTCTTCGATGGCCGCGCCGATGTCACCCAGCCGCGCTCGGTCGCGAACCACCGCGATCCCAGCGTCTCGGCAGCGCCGCGCGGCCTCCACGAGCTGTACCGCTTCTGTTTTGACGTCACCCACCAAGAACGTGGCCGAGGTATCCCCATGATAGCCGTCGACGTCAGTCGTCACATCCACGTTCACGATGTCGCCGTCGACGAGCAGCTCATCGTCTCGTGGGATTCCATGACACACCACACTGTTGCGGCTGGTGCAGACCGCAGCCGGGAAGCCTTTGTAGCCGAGCTGACTGGGCTTGCCGCCGCGGCGTGCCGTGTCCTCCCGTACCCAGCGCTCGATGTCGGCGGTCGTGATGCCCGGGCGGATGCGGGCCGCCACGTAGGCCAACGTGTTTGCCGCCGCGCGGCCGGCCTTGCGCATCTTGACGATCTCGACCGGGCCCAGAATTTCGATACCCATGCCCGCACCATGCAAAGGCGGCGCTCCCCGATCCAATACCGTTTTGGTATGCTGCTCTCGTGAGCCTTGCGCAGATCCGCTACTTCGTTGCCGTTGCAGAAGAAGGAAACGTGGGCCGCGCTGCGGACAGGCTGCACATCGCCCAACCGCCGGTGAGCCGACAAATCCAAGCGCTCGAAGCAGAGATCGGCACGCCACTCTTCGTCCGTACCCCCCGGGGCATGCGCCTTCTCCCGTCGGGGGAAGCGTTCTTGCATCGCGCGCGCCGCATCTTGAACGCCCTCGAGGAGGCCACTGCCGCCGCGAGAGCGGCCGGGCTTACGTCCGCCGAGGTCGAGCGTGGAACGGTTGCCTCTCGGCGTGGTTAACTTTCGAAGCGTGGCGCGCCCTAGTAGAAGAGTTTAGAACAGCGTTCGGTAGGGCCGCGTTATTTTGTCGAGGAAACCGCAGGAACTGCGCGTCGATTGCACTCTCCGCTCGCTTGAGGCGTTCTGGACGCCTGCCCGCGAGTCCAAGGCGGGGGTCTTGGACGAGTTGGACGAGCCGAACCGTCAGCCAATTTTGCCTTTAAGCAAGAAGTTGTGAAGATTACGGCGGTTTTTGCTCCGGCTGCCGGTTCGGCGGTTTTGCTTTTAAGGAGCGCTTACGCCCAGAACGGCACGTAGTTTCGATACCGGGTGGACGTTTGCGCCGGATCCGCGGGTTTGATTTTCCCCGCATCCACCGTCGCGGCGATGATCTGAGAGACCGTTGCGGTCTTGTCCTCTGGCAGTTTGAAGCGCTCTCGCAGGCTCTGATTCGTCATCTTTTCGTTCGTGACGTACCTCAGGCAACAGTGCTGGTAGCTGGCTCGAACGCGGTCGTTCCGGTCCATCTGCTCGAGTTCGGTGTGGGCAAACAAGACGACCGAAGTCCGCCGCTCACCGATACGAAAGTCCGGCGCCGGCAACTGAAACGCCTCGGCGGAATGAACCACCTTGTCCACGCCGCTGCCCTTCTCCTCGCAGATGCCCGCGCGACGCATGATGTCGGCGAGCCGCTCGTTTCGCGACTGGTACTCGTCAATGAACCGATCGGGCGCGATGAACGACTTCCCTGGGTTCGAGATCTCCATCCGGTCGTCATAGAGTTCGATCATCACCGAGGTTCCCGACTCGGTGAAATCCTGGTGGATCAATGCATTGGCAACGAGCTCGCGCACTGCGATCTCCGGAAACATCTTGACCTCGCGTCGCAGGGCCTTTTCGATCACTTCATTCGACGGCACCAGCCCGTTGATGAAGGCTACCAAGCCCTGAAACCCGACGGCGTAGCCTTGGTTGCCGGCTCTATCGAGCTTGGTCTTGAGCTTGCTCGTTCCGTCGTAGTGAATGACTCGCGGCGCTTTCCGCCCCAGCCGGTCGAACTGGTCGAGTTCTTTTGCGAAGAGAATCGCGCCCAAATTCGTGATCGCCCAGGCTGATCCATCGCGTCGGATCAGCTTCTCGCTCTCGAATCGCTGCAGCACGTTCGAGCGAGAAGCCGGCAACGGAAGCTGGAGGAGATCAAAGTAGGCCTGGGTATCGAGTAGCTTGATGACCTTGCTGTCGTCGCAATTTTTCAGCGCGGGCTCCGACAACCAGTCGGGCGTGCCCTCCGCGAATATGGTCCTCAGCCTGTCCTCGCTCATCGGGACCAGCTGTTGGCCGGTACGCATCAGGTAGGCGCCTTCAAAAGCGTAGACGGAACCGGATGGGCGTCCGGGAATATGGAACACCAGTACCCTTCCGTCAGGGTGTTGCACCTCCTCGATGTCGACCCGAAAGCCGAGCGCCTGAAAAATCTTCCCGGCCATGTCAATCGGGTCTCTGAACGCGCTCGTTCCGACGACCCGGCGAGGGGGCTGATCTTCGACGCCCATCAACAGGTGCCCGCCGCCCTCGTTGGCGAGCGCGACGCAATACTTGTAGAGCTTGTTGTTGTCGTACTGCGTTTTTGCCTCCTTGAATTCGAGGCGCTGGTCCTCGGATCGGGCAGCTCGCCAGGCGTCGATTTGCTGAACTGTCGTTGCCATTGTTTTGCGTCGATCGACGGCGTTGCACCGCTTGGAGGCGGGCATTGGGCGCTATCAGTAGAGTTACTGTAGGTTGTTCCGCGCCGGGTGTTCAGCTTTCGAAACGATTGGGTTTAAGTGAGATACCTATGTGATTTCAATATTTTACTGGATGTCGTGACTCGAAGGGGCGTCCAGTTTTAAGGAGCGCCGAAGGCTGTGCGCAGGTCTACTTGCCTCGGCGGACGCGGCTGCAACGCGCCTCACCCCGCGCGCGCATAGCAACTGGTCCGAACCAGCAGCAGCACCACCATCACCATCACCATCATCAGACCGCTGCTCAATGACGAGAAAGGGCTGCAAAAGCAGCTGGATGCTGCCGTCACTGAGGCGCTCAGCTCTGGTGGTGACGACAATGCCGCACCGCCTCCGGAGAAAGAAAAGGTCAAGGCCAAGCCGAAAGGCCGTCGAGATCTATCTGCCAGCACGTTGCCGCGTTTCTTGCTCGAGATCTGCGACGAGGAGATGGAGAAGCGCTGCAAGCGCATCGGCTTCGACGAGAGCCTGCAGTTGATGTATCGACGCGGTGGCTTCTCGGTGCTGGTCAAACGGACCGCCAAGTACGAAGTGCCCGGCAAAGATGGCCCGACGGTGCTTGGTGTCGAAACGCCGAAGACCTTGTTCCCGCGGGGCTTGTTGCACTCTTCTGTCATCGCGTTTCTTGTGGTCCAAAAGTTTGCGCTCGGCGTCCCGCATCATCGGCTCGAGCAGCACATCAAAGATCAAGAAGTCGAGCTCGACCGCGGCACCATGTGCCGCTACACGGACGAAGCGGGCGGCGCCCTTGGTGCCACGATTGTGCACGCCATGTGGCAGCACGCGCTGAGCCACGCCTGCGTGATCTCGACTGATGCCACCTCAGGCCTCGTACAGCCGGAGAAGAGCAAAAACGGTCTGAAGCAAGCCTGTAAGAAGGGCCATTTCTTCACCGCCGTCGTCGATTGCGAATCCGTGCTCTTCGCGTACACCGAGAAGCACTCTCAAGACTTCGTGAAGACGCTGTTCGGCGGTTTCACCGGCTACCTGCAGAGCGACGCGAGCAACGTGTACGACATTCTCGACCGCGGGCCACCCACCGATACCGACACCGCTGAAACAATCAAACTCGTCGGATGCTGGGCGCACTGCCGGAGATACTTTTTCGAGGCTGGAATCTGCCGCTACCCGGTCGGAGTGCAAGGATTGATGCGCATTCGCGCCATCTATGCCGCGGACAATCCCAGCATCGAGCTTTTTGTGGACCACGATCGAGCCCGTCCCGTCCCAAGTCAAAACCTTCATGGTCTGCCCGCGTTTCCCGACAAAAACGAACAACGCCC
>CAHJWM010000110.1 GCA_903642325.1 Myxococcales bacterium
TCAGCATGCGCGACGTCGGGACTCTCCTGGGTCTCACGCGCCAGCGCGCTCACCAATTGCTGAAGACGGCTTGAAAACCGCCAACGCCAGCTACCCGCCTCCGCTGCCCCGCGGCACCCCTGTCCTGATTGCGGGCGGCCCTGGGGTGAGCCGGGTGCTCGGCACTGCCAGCGTCCGCCAGCGGGGACAGTGTGCGGTCTGGACGGCTGTACGAAGCGACCGCTGACCAAGTGGGGGTCTAGCTCCCAGATCCCAGGCGATGTATCGGGTCAGCTCGGACTCCAGCAGCCCCAAGCTACCCAAATCCGGGGCGAACGGTTCCCCGCGTGATCACAGATGATGAATAACGGTGAAGCGCTGACTGGCGGCGTACCCTTACCTGGAACTAGGTGACGTTCAGGCTGCCTTGTCATACGCCGCCTGGCGGACGCATGAGACCGAGCTTCCGCTTACGTGAAGATCCTGATCGATATGAATCTCTCGCCTGCGTGGGTGCCGTTCCTCACCCAAGCTGGGTTCGACTGCATTCACTTGGAGCAGCGTAGGCAATCCGCGAGCGCCGGATGCCGAACTCATGTCATGGGCACGAGTACATGACCACGTCGTGTTCACCCATGACATGGACTTCGGCGCACTGTTGGCGGCTACTCGCGCCAGCGGTCCCAGTGTCTTGCAAGCGTCAAGAATACGCTGCCCAGCTCACTTGGCCCAGACGTTGTCCGCGTTCTTCATTTTAGACGCGAGGCCCTAGAGCGTGGCGCGCTCGTGACGATCGACAAGGTCAACTCACGTGTTCGTGTGCTACCCATTGGCACAGACCGCGACCCGAACTACGAGCCCGCATAACTCCGGTTTGAAGCTGACAAAAATCTTGCTTCGCTCGGCTTTTGCAGCTTAAACCTGATCGTTAGCCACCCTGAAGGTGCCAATGCCGTCAGGTGAGCCCAGTCAGCGTGCCAGGGTACATCGCTTCGCCGAAGCTGGTCGTGGGCACGCCGAACAGGTTGAGGAAGGCAGCGTACAGCTGATTGTGCGCGTTCCCCTTGTAGTTGAGATAACGCCCGGTTCGAATTTGACCGCCAGCTTTGCCGGCGAGCATGTACGGCAAATTGCGGCGATCGTGGGTATCTCCGACGAGAAGCTCGTTCGGCCAGAAGAGCAGCGTGTTATCGAGCACCGTGCCCTCGCCTTCGGGCAGCTTCTTCAGCTCCGACACCAGGTAAGCGAACTGCTGGGTGTACCAGGTGTTGATCTTAGTCAGGTTGGCTTGAGTCGCGGCGTCGGTCGCGTGCGACATCAAGTGATGCTCGTCCCTGATGCCGAGCTGCGAATGCACGACGACGCTTTCCGCGGTCGACCACTGCAGCGAAGCGACGCGCGTGATGTCGCAAGCGAATGCCAGCACCATTAGGTCCATCTGCGCTTTGCCGATCTCGGGGAAACCGGTCAGGCACTTGGCGGGACGCGGGGGGGTGTCGACCGTGCAGTCGTAAGCCGTCACCGGCACGTTGGGCGCTGAGCTCGGAATTTGGCAATTGGCGTTCTGGTTCGTCACGACATTCAGCTGATTCTCGATGTCGCGAATAGCATTGGCATGGCGAGCGAGCTTTTGCTTGTCGTCGTAACCCAGCGAGCCGCTCACCGAGTTGAACTGATCCAGCACGGCATCGAGCACCGACTTGCGCTGTTTATGCAGGGCATCCAGAGCTGCCTGAGAGGCCCGCGTGTCACCGAACATGCGCGTGAAGACCTGGTTCGGATCATCGAGCGGTGTCCGAGGATCCCCGGGGCCGCCATAGCTCATGCGAATAACCATCGGCTCTAGATCGGTGGATGTCGACTGCACGCCGAGCTCGAGCGAGCGTAACTTGGTATCGTTGCCGATGGCTTTGGCGATCGACTGATCGATGGACGGACCGCCGGCCGTGCCGTCTACGACGTGACCCGCGCGTCCGAGCGCGTTGACCTTCATGCGCATGCAGGTGAGCATGTGAGACATCGACAAATCGTGCGGGTTGCCGTCCTGCATGTACGACGTCTCATTGTTGAGACCGTGCAGGAGGATGATGTCGCTGCGGTAGGGCTGAAGCGACGCGAGCTCTGGCCTGAGCACGAAGTCGGTCTCACCGCCGGCAGGCTCCCAGTCTTTCTTGACCAGGCCGTTTGGGCTGAACATCACCCCGAAGCGTTTTGGAGTGACTGCGGCCTGAGCCTGCGCGCTGCGCGGCAGCATGGCATCCAAGAAGGGCAGCGCGACGGCGATGCCCGCGGCGCCGCGCAGCAGCGTACGGCGCGGCATTTGGCGATTCATTGCGCACCTCCCGAGCCGTTAGCGCTACCAGCTGCAGGTGGAGGATTGGGATCTGGGACGAGCTCGGAGAGGAACGACTTCGTTTGTGTCATGGCCACGAGCAGCTCGGAGATCTGGAAGGAATGGTCGGCGAAGGCTTTGCTGACGACAGCGAGATTGCCGAGATCCGCCTGCGTGACCGAGCGACCGTGAGCGAAGGTGAACCAGGTCTGCACGAAACAATCCTTGACCTCTTGGCTATTGGCGAGCTTTTTGGAGAGCTCGATCGCGCCATTGAACGGGCCGGCCACGTCCGAACCGTTGATTTGACCGGTCGCGTCTACCGGCTGACCGTTATCCGTGTCGCGCCAAACGCCGACTGAGTCATAGTGCTCGAAGCCGAGGCCAATCGGGTCCATCAGCTGGTGACAGGCAGAGCACGCCGGATCTGCGCGATGCTGAGTGAAGCGCACGCGCGTGGTGGCCGTCGTGTCGACGACGGGGGGAGTGATATTGGCGTTCGGCGGCGGGGGCCGGACTGGTTCGCAGAGCAACCGTTCGCGCACGAATTTGCCGCGGTGTACCGGATCTGTTTGGTTTTCGTGACCCAGCGTAGCCATCACGCCCACTTGTGTGATGAGCCCGGCGCGCTTGGTGGGATCGAGCTCGACGCGAGTAAAGCCGCTTGCAGCGGGCGCGGGCACTCCATAAAATGGCGCGAGATCCTTGTTCATGAAGGTATACGACGCGGTCAGAAGATCGGCCTCGGTGCCGGGGCCATCCAAAATGACCGAAGTGGCGAAGAGCTGCACCTGCGTCCGCATCATTGGCCCGAGCGCCAAACTGTAGTTGGGGTAGAGCGTCGCGTCCTTCTGCAAGGTGTCGATGTTACGGAGCTTGAGCCACTCGGTAAAGAACAGCGAGATACGATCGCGGGCGCGCGGCAGGGCCAAGAGCCGGCGCGCCTGCACCGCCACCTGATCGGGCGTCGTGAGCGCGCCTTTCTCGGCTTCCGCGAACAGCAGCGAATCCGGCAGGGAGCCCGTCAGGTAATAAGAGAGGCGGGTCGCCACTTGCCACGAGTCGAGCGGCACGACACTGGCCGGGGTCGCGGCGAGCTTGGGGTCGGCTGGCTCGAGCATGTACAGGAACTGCGGTGAATCCAGGAGCGTTTGCAAGACGAGCTGGACGGATACATCGAGGGCCAACGTCGCGCGGGCTGTCGTGAATACGCTCAGTAGACGCGCGGCCTCTTGCGCGCTCAGCGGACGGCGCCATGCGCGCTTGCCGAAGTTGCTGATAAACTGCTGCACGCAGGCCGGCTCGCCCGCCGCGGCCGTGTCGCACTCCAGCAGTGTTTTCAGATCCTTCGTGGCGGTTTGGCTCAAGGTGTCCGCGGCCGCGATGTACTGCTCAGCCAGCGCCGGGCTGACGCTCAGCTGAGTTGCGTTGTTCGTGAAGCCATCCTGTGCCGCGTCCGCGCTGAACCCGGTGGCCGGGGCGGTCTTTATCGCCGAGTAGATCGGCGACCGTGTTGTCGTACTCGATGTGCGTTAGCCGCCGCACCGGTGCCAGGCCGGGGAGCGACACTGCGGCCACTTCGACACCGGTCCCGCCCGTCCCGCCCGCTCCCACCGACGCGGCGCCCCCGCCCGGGAACGCCGGGCCACCTGGCACGGATGAAGCGCCTCCCCTCGCGGCCGCTCCCGAAGGTTTGCCGTCGATCAAACCGGTACAACCGAACAACGCCAGCGCTGCGCCGCATGTGAACACCGCATAGTCGAGCTTGGTTGTTCGTCGATTCACGTCGAGCCTTGGCACGTTGAAGAGCTGTGAGTAATTGCTTTGAGGCCCGGGGTTTTGTCATACGATCTACGCTTGCCCGCGTTCGGACGGCGGGGCGTACAGTCGAGCAGCCGCTTCGCCTCCGATCTCGCTGCAATTGTTCGATGACAGAATCGGGCACCTCGGACAGCGATAAGTACTTGGCGTCCCGTCTGGTACCAGTCCTCTAGTCGAACGTCGTTGGGTCTTTGAGCGTGTTCCAGAATTCGTTGCGTGCGCGATTGCCGTCTGTGGCATCGACGTGCCAAACCTGACCCGCCGGGTCGGGAATCATCGCAGGGGGTTGATTGCCCACGACCGCGCGCATTCTCGTGACGCTGCTCGCAAACCATGGCCTCGCCGCGGCCAGAACGCTCGCTTGGTCAGGGGCAAACGGCAGCTTCAAGATTGTCTTTCGGTTGTTCGCGATCCAGGTGCCAAACGGGTTTCGGGGCAGCTCCGGAACGCGAGCTTCAGGCACGTCGAGCGTCTCGTCGTAGGTGCCGTTAACTTGAACGAAGCGCATGCGCTGCGCCACGATCACCGTTGCCCACACGTCCGTGTCGCCGTTGGGCACGCCGGCGAGGGCTCCAGTGCTATCGCCCGTGCCGAGGGTCGCAACCACGACCGCTCGTTCGGGCAGCGTCGGATCGAGCAAATATGCGTCCGCTGCGTCGGTCAGCGCCCCGCCGGTAGCGATCACTAGCGGGTGCGCGGGCGTTCCGTAGCGCGTGGCCGCGTCGAGGATGAAGAGTGCACCCTCGGAGCGATTCGCTTCCGTGTCTTCGATCAGACCGCTCGCTGGCTCGACCAGCGCCGGCGCGACGCTGGCCATCACTTCAGGTACGTGTTTCATGCCGCTGTCGCGCGCCGCCTGTGTCATTTGTCGGAAGCCGCTGACGTTGTCGTCTAGCGAGGGGTAGCCGGAACTGTCATTGACCACGATGCCGACGAGCCGCGGCTCTTCCCGAACAGCGAGCAGCAATGCATATTCGCCTTGCCAATTGTCGTGCGGGCCGTCATTGACCATGACGAGCGCGCTGCGTTCGTCGACTGGCAGAGCGCCATGAGGCACGTCGTACCCAGCCTGGAGGCGGCCGCTGCACCCGAACGCCCCGAGCAAGAAGCTCGCCGAAGCAAGGTGTATACGCACACCAACGAGACAACCAAGCCGCTGACTAGACCACGCCGACGCCTGCGAATTTTCCGCGGTCTCGCCCCGTCGGGAGCACGGAAAATTCTGAGGCGTTTCGTGGAGACGGGACACTAGTCCGCCGCTTCTTTCATCCAACTCAAGAGACCACTCCGCGGAAAGCGCGTGCGGAAAGCGGCCGCAGAGCTTTCGGCGGCGACTCTCCGCCCCATTCCCCACAAGGCTCGAACGCGCAGCGCCTCGCGTTCCTCGGCAAGCTGCCCGCGCGGGTACTCGCGCTCGTGTCTGGCGATCGCCGCACATGCGCCCGCATAGTCGCCGTGTGCGATGCTACGCCGCGCGGGCTCGAGCAAACGGAGCTCGAGAGCATAACCCTGGATACTTGGCGCGTGCCCGCCACTGCCCGAGACGGCGGTGTGGGGCGCCTCGATAGGCGCACTGCTATCGACAGGTTCAGCCGGCGCTGCCGAGCTCGGCAATTCAGGCGTGCGTGCGTCGGGTTGTATTGACCGATGTAACGGCACTGTGGCAGCTGAGGACGGTGGCGGTGTGCGCGGCCGTGCCCTCAAGTGATGGTATACGTCGGCGCTGGCTGCGGCCAACCCGGTCGTCGCGATTGCGGCAGCGAACAGCGTCAGAGTGCGTCTACCCCGCGGCGCGCGTATCCCGACACTGCTGTTCAGCGCCGAGCTCAATAAAATCCCGGAAGGCCGGTCTTGCTCGAGCGCGAGCTGGGCGCGTTCGAGAACGCGCCGCCGCAACTCTTCGCTACTGACGCGGTTCCTTCGTGCGTCGGCAAGTAACGCTTTGGCGGTGCTCGAAAGCGAAGGCAAGAAGCGATCGATCATGGTCGCCCTCGTTTCTGTAGTCTCGTGAGCGCGGCATCGAGCTCCTTGCGCGCCTTGCGCAGGCGCGAGTAGACGGTAAAAAGCGGAATGCGGAGCTCGGCCGCGATCTCACGCATCGGTGTTTCGTCCAATTCATGCATCAAGAGCACGGCCCGGCGCTCGAGCGGCAGGCGGGCCAGCGCTTTCAGTAGTAGGTCGTGCAATTCACTGGCGGCCGCCGCGTCATCTGGCGGCGGTCGAGAGTCTTGAGTCTCGGGCCAACTTCCCAAAACCTCACGTTGCCCCTTACGACGTTGGGCGGAGGCGACCCGGAAGGCAATGCCGAACAGCCACGGTCGGAGTGGCCGCACGCGATCGTAGCCTTCCCAACCCTGATGCATCGCCAAGAAAACCTCGTGTATGACGTCCTCGATATCTCGACTCGGACGCCCAAACGCCGGAGCACGCCGAACAAGTAATCCAGCTCCCGCTCGTATGCCTGGAAGCAGTCGTCCACCATTGTCGGAAAGGAACTGGCGACTTTCGCGACGAGCTTTAGCTTTTCGACCGCCAACTGCTTGTAATTGTCGCGGCGGGTTCGATTTTGTCACCGAAAAATTGCGCCGACATCCAGGCTTACATCGAAGGCGATGTGGGCGGTAGACCACACGTCCTGGCCATTGAGCACGACAACGCGCGGGGTAGCAATAATCAGCGCCTCTGCTTGTAGAAGCGTCGCGAACCTGGGCGACGCGGGCAAGAGCAGTAGCAGGCGGGCCCCCCCGGCCGCGATTGGTGATGCTGAGCTGTACACCCGATCGACGCCAAGCCCGCGCACCGAAAGCTGAGCGACCATGCCAACCGCGCACGGTTCGAGCGCCGCGATGCGCGCGCACAGCGCGAACTTGGCGCCGAGCTCCCGGGCGGTGAACCCCGTACCGTCGGCGAGTTTGAGTCTAGAGACCGCCGTCGCCTCCGCGCTGAGCACAAAGGATATGCGGGGACCGGCGAGCGCACCGATGGCATGCAAGCCGGGGCTGCTCTGGGGCGTGAGCCCGTTTTCGGCTACTAAGCCGGCGCCGACCACGAGCAACGGGGCGCGGGGCGCGGCCGGCAGGACTGGCCGCGACTGCGCTGGCGCCGGCGCCGCCGGAGAAACCGGCGTTCGTGATGGCGGTGACGCGGTCGGGGCGCGGGCCGGCACGTCGGCGCGTAACTGAATCCGCACGGCAATAGCGAACGCGAGCCCACGCGCAATTTCAGCGCAGCCTTGACTCTCCGACGTCAAGCTCCGTTCAGCTTCGCTCTCGCCACGCTCGTTACACCATTGTAAATGCGCCTCAGTGCCATGCGGCGTGCGCTCGATCATCACCTTGACACGGCGCTCGCCGCCAATTGCTGCGGCGACGAACGGGTTGAATCCGAGTTGCTTTCCGACCGTCGCGGACAATTCAGCCGCGCTTGGGCAATCGTTCAGCGCGGGATCGGCCTGGTATTCCAGCGCGATTTGCAGCGGCGGCGATTCGCCCTGAGCCAGGGCATGACTCGCTGCGCCGACAAGGGCCAGGCCAAGTCCGAGCGCGCTTCGATCCCTCAATCGCATGCGTGCGTGGATTGTATGACAAAATACTAGCGCCCACGGCAAGTACTTACGGGCGTCGACGTGCTGACCAGAGTCCGCTAGGACGGACCTTCACGATGTTTCGACGATCGGAGGGCCCAACACTGCCGGCGAGCGCGGCCTGTCCGAATCCGGCGCGGCCCCTCGCGACACGATCAGTGCGCATAGGACCAGTTAGGTCAACCCCGACGAGCTTGTCGGGTGGCCCCAGGGGATCGCTCCCCCAGGGCTCCCACAGATCCGGACATGCGCAATTGACGCATCCGGCT
>CAHJWM010000111.1 GCA_903642325.1 Myxococcales bacterium
GTGACCATCAGTGCGACCAGGCGATGCTGGTCCGAAAGGGAAGGTAAAGTGCGATAGCCAAGAAATTCGGAAGAGTCGTCCAGCGGGTGCAAGTCCCGTCCGATCAAAGCCCAGCCGGCAGGTCGGTAGCGAGCCTTGCGGTGTCAGCGGCGACGCTGGAGCCGATGCGTAGGTACGCGAGTGCGTAGGCCGGAGGAGATATGGCCTCGAAATACCAATCTTGGATGCCCAGCGGGTTGATGGCCGTGAAGGCAACAACGTCGTCACCGTCATGGCGAGGCGGCGACGTATCCAACGGGGTGTTTGTCTTCGGCATGTTCACGAAGGGCGACCCAGTAACCTGGGAGATCCACGGTCTCATCCACCCGCAGGGGTGGTGGCCGAGAGCGAGGGAAGACCGAAGCTCGAGGAACCGAGGCCGGGGAAGTCGGAGGGCCGCGTACGAGTGACGACGTCGGGGAAGGTTGGCAGCCGACCCGACTGAACAAAGGCGGCCCGTGTCAGTAGGAACTTCAAGAGGGAACCATGACGTTGCCAAGCCAACGACCAAGCATGTCACCGCGACTGTTGAAGGTAGCAGAGAGAGCGAAGCGAGACCCGAAGGGACCGATCCTGTCGCTGGCGAGTTTGATCGACGAACCAGCGTTGGAGCGCGCCTATGGCCGTATCCGCAAGGATGCCGCTGTAGGCGTCGATGGCGTTAGCAAAGAGCAGTACGGCCAGAACCTCACAGCGAAGCTGCGAGACCTGCACGAACGGCTGAAGAGCAAACGCTATCGTCACCAAGCGATCCGTCGCGTGCACATCCCGAAAGAGGGCGGCAAAACGCGCCCGATCGGGGTGAGCACGATCGAGGACAAGGTAGTGCAAAACGCGCTGCGCGAAGTGCTGGAAGTCGTCTACGAGCCCGTGTTTTACGATGGGTCGTACGGCTTCCGGCCTGGTCGTAGCGCGCATGATGCACTGCGCGTCTTCGATCGAATGCTGCACGAGCGCGAGGTGAGCTGGATGATCGAGGCGGACATACAGTCCTACTTCGACAGCATCGATCGCACGAAGCTGAAGGAGATGCTCCGCCAACGGGTAGCCGATGAGTCAATGCTTCGGCACATCGGCAAATGCCTCCATGTCGGGGTCCTCGACGGCGCAGATTACTCTGAGCCGGAGGAGGGCACGGTGCAGGGGTCGACGCTGTCACCGCTGCTGGGCAACGTTTATCTACACTACGTGCTCGACGACTGGTTGGAGACCGAAGTGCGTCCGAGATTGCGCGGCCGCATGCGTCTCATCCGCTACGCGGATGACTTCGTGATCGGTTTCCAGCTGGAAGAGGATGCGCGTCGCGTGATGGCGGTGCTCGGTAAGCGCATGAGGCGTTTCGGGCTGAAACTGCATCCGGACAAGACTCGACTGTTTCCATTTGCTCGCCCGAGCAAGTGGCAGCGAAGAGGCAAGGGACCAGGCAGCTTTGATTTCCTCGGCTTTACCGTGCACTGGCGGCGAAGTCCGAAGGGATTCTGGCGGCCTGGTTTCGTCACTCGCAAGGCGCGTCAACGACGGGCCGTGATGGCCATCGACGACTGGTGTCGGCGCCACCGACATCTGCCGGTAAAGACGCAACACGCCGCGCTCACGCGGAAGCTGAACGGTCATCTCAACTACTTCAGCGTCAACGGCAACGGAGAGCGCGTGCGAGCGTTGCTCTACTATGTCCGACGGCGCTGGCACAAATGGTTGCGAAGACGCAGTCAGCGAACACGGATGACCTGGGCGCGATTCAACGATCTCCTCAAGGTCTTTCCGCTCCCCAAGCCCACGGTGCGGGTGCAGCTGTGGGCCTGAAGCTCTGCGAGCCCTACTGGCGGAAGAGCCGGATGGTGGAAATCTCCTAGTCCGGATCTGGTGAGGGGCCCGGGGGGAAACCCCCGGGCCTACTCGACAAACGGTTTGGCGCACCGGCGTGCGTCTTCGAGCACGCCGTGAGCGGATGATTTGAAAGGTGTTCGGCTATTTATTGAACCTGAAGCTCAGCGCCCATCGCGTCGATTGGTCGACGCTTCACCATTTGCATCTTGGCCGCTCGCCCCTGCGGATGCTCACGCGATGGCTCACTTGTTCGTGGTGCGAGTGAGCAGCGCGAACATGCCGCCTTGCACGGGCCGAGCTGAAAAGCCGTTCTGCGTGCCATCGGCTACGTTGTACAAATCGCTGAACGGCACGCGCTGCGGGGTGCTGGTCGCGTAGTTATACACGCCATCGATCAGCTTCTGGCGCTCGGCGGCGTCGTTGATCGAGGCGGCGACGAAGATTTCCCAATCGCTCTTCGTGTAACCGTGGCGGGGATCGAGGGCGATCCCGTACTTGCCGGTGAGTGTGGCGTCCCAGTTTGACTCTTCGCTCAGGATCTCATTCGGGATCAAGTTCAAGCCGAGCACGCCGTCGTAGAGCGCATTGTATTTGAGGCTCCAGCCGAGCCCATTGTGGAGCTTTTGTCCCGTTGCCGCGCGATCGGCGGCATCGTTCGGGTTGCCCGGGTCGAGCGGCACGCCAGCGGGATAAGTGGCGTCGGTGTAAGTGAGCGCCATGTGAATCTTGCCGGCGTTCTGACCCATCATTGCCCACTCCGCGATGAACGACTTGGCCTTGGCCAGGTAGCTCGCCTGGTCGGCCGCGTTGCCGTCGATGCCGGCAATCACCGACATCGCCCCCACGGCAATGATGCCTTTCAGCGCAAGGTTCACGCTGTGACAAATGTGGCCCGAGAAGTCGTCGGTCTGATTTTGGCAGGCTGGATCGAGCGTGTTGCTGACCAAATAATCGGCCCAGCGCTTGGCCACGGCGTAGTGCGCGGTGGCAAAGGCCTTGCCGTCGGCCGATGGCGCGCGCTGCGCGTACGCGGCCATCATCAAGAGCATGTTGGCCGTCTCCTCGACCTCCATATTTTCGCCACCGCCGTCGTTGTGGCCGTCTGCGTTCGGATAGCTCGCGCCCAGGTCGTGCGCGGCAAACGGCTTGGGCCACAGACCGTTCTCGGCGTAGTCGAGCAACGGGTCGAGCATCAGCTTCAGCAGGAGTGGGCTCGTGTACAAAAACGCGGGCGACGAGGGGTAAATGACATCGACGGTCGACATGTTCCCGTCGCTGCTGATTTCCTTGAGCATCAGCCATGGCTTGTCCTTCGTGCCAACGAGCTCGGTCCCGCCGAACGCTTGGCGCAGGCCCAGCATGCACAGCGCCGCGTAATGATCGCCACCGGCGGCTTTAGCGTCGATCACGATTTGCTGATCGAGGGTGCTCGCCCGGCTCAAAGCGCCGGCGGTGTCGTCGTATTCATCCGCAACCATGGCTTGCCACGTGGGCCAATATGATTTCCACAGCGCCGCGACGGGCTTTTTTTGCCAGGTGATCGCGTTGTCGCGCGCCGCGCCGACGAGCAGTGTCACCGGCGTCGTCGCGTTCGATGCGACCTGCCCCAAATCGAAAGACAGCCCGAGCACGGGCCAGCGGTCGTTGATCGCGCGCGGCATGTCAGTGTCGAGCGAGCCATCGAGCTTGCCGGCGGCGCCTTGAGCACGCAGCACGGTATCTGCGCCAATGGCGGAGCTGACCGCGTCGCTTGCCGCGGCGGCGATGAACGCGGTTCCCCACTTGGGGTAATCGTTCATTTCACCGAACTCGGTCGGGGTCGCGGGCGTGATACTTTCGATCAACATCTGCCCCCCTTGGTGCGCGACCGCCTCACGCGCCCACTTCACCCGCTGAGTGGTGTCCGGGTGGGCCCATTCGCCCGAAATATCGAAGTACAGATGCACCGCATGGGTTTTGCCGTCACTCGCTTTGGCGCTCGCGCGAACGTAGCCGACCGGCGCTGACTGACGCTTCAAATCGCTCGGCTCGACCGGTGAGAGAAAGTCCAAAGTGAGGGTGACGCCGCCGCCACTGAGGATGTACTCGGTGTTGGTGGGTGTGAGCGCGCGCGAGACGAGCGTCATCGGCGTGCCCGCGACGGCACCGGTCGAGCCCAAGAAGTTGAACGCCTTCCCGTCGATGTTGGCGATGCCGGCAAAGCCCTTCACGGCGCCGGTCCAGAACGTTGGCCAGACCGCGTTCGGGGCGTCCGCGCCGGACCACACGCTCAAGTAAGGAGTACGCACGATCAGCGGCACGGAAGGCGGCCGCCCGAACCAGGATGCGTCTACCGGCGGCGGGGCGCCGCCTGAGCCCGCGGCCCCCGCGTTGGCCAGCCCAGCCGCACCGCTGGCACCGCTCGCAGCTGCCGAAGGCGCCGCGGATCCTCCTGAACCTCCACTGCCTCCCTTGTCAGTAATCACACTCGCGCCACCCGCGTCGGAGGGCCCGCCGCCACTCGTGGCACCACCCGCCAAAGCTCCAGCGCCGCCCGCCGAAGCCCCACCGCCGCCGCGCGCGGCGCTGCCCGAATCCCCAAAATAGGGGTCTGAAGCGCTAGAGCACGCTGCGCCCGCCGCCATGAAGCCAATGGTGAGCGTTATCAAGAGGCTGGCGCGATGATTGAGGTTCATGGCTGAGTTGGGGCGCAATTTCTTGCTTTCTGCGAGGTCGAAGCGGTCAAGTCGGGCCTGAAAGTGGTTCGATGGGTCTGCTCGTTTGCGCATCAGCCGGCGGTCACGCGCACGGCGTCGAAGCTCGCGCTCACCCTGCGCGTGTACAGACCGATGCTGCCACCCAAAAATGACATATCGAACACCGAACCGAGCGTCGTGATCGCGCCCGCGGCGTTCAGCACGCCCACTGACAGCGTTCCACCTTGCGCCGCGAAGCGGAGCGCGACCTGCTTCGTCGCGTCCGATACCCACGGGTAGTAGCCGTGCGCGAGCCGGGTCTGGGTGCCACCGTCATTTTTCGAGATGTCCCAGGTGAAGGTACCGTCCGCCTCTTCATTGAGCTCGGCCACGTAATAATGAGTCGCGTCGGTGACACGCCCGACGATTCCCACGCTGGAGCCGAGCACCCCGAGCGTACGGCGAATCCGCGCATCGATGGTGAAGCTGTGCCAGTTCGCGAGCCCGTCGACCGCAATGCCACCCTCACTGCTGGTCGAGCAGTACTCTTTGCTCGACGGCTCGCAAACCGCCCACGCGCCGCTCAGCGGGTGCCATCGGCTCGTATCCGCGGCTTCGAAATCCTCGAAAGAGAGCGGCGCATCCGCGGCCGCGCGCAACGTCCAGCGGTGGTCGGGAGTGCCGTTGTCCTCGAACTGCACCACGTTGGCATTATCGGTTTTCGAGGCCAGGTCGACGCCCAGTACCTGTCCACTGTTGCTATTTTTGATCTTGAACTCGCCATTGCCGGCATCGGTGAGCGACCAACTCGATTCGAGGCCCGCACTGTCCCAACGTTGTTGAACGAGCGCGCTTTGCGCCAGCGAGGCGTTGGCCACCGCCAGCACGAGCCCGCTGCCCAAGTTCACGATCTTGAACGTGCCGGCGCCGGCCGCCACCAGTTGCCAACGCTGGTCGAGGCTGCCCATATCGCGAAGCTGCTGAACCAGCGCGCCATCATCGAGAGGGCTCTTCGGCACCGAGAGCAGGAGATTGCTGTTGACGTTCACGAATTGAAAAATGGCTTTGCTGCGCGCCTCGAGCTCACTCAGGCCCCAGCCCGTGCCGTTGCCGGCATTGGGCGCCACGACCCGCAATTGGCTGGCATTGACGGGGTCAAAGCTCACATCCGTACGCGCATTGGCCGCAGGCTGGGCCGGGCTCCGGGCCTGATTCGGAATGGCCGCCCAGGTCGCGCCATCGTAATACTGCAAGTCGTAACTCGCGGGGACGCGCACGCCCCCGCCGTCGTCGTAGAAGCTCAATTCAGCGTGGTCGATGGTCACTTTGCGCTTGAAATCGACGGTGTAGGTATCCCTCGGCGAGCTACTTGCATAAGAGGTCCAACGCGTGTTCTCTGGAATGCCAGTGCGCCAAACGATGCCGTCGATGCCCCGCCACACGTCGTCTGACGGCGAGGTGTACGTCGCCGAGGGGGTCGCGCCGTAATTGAAGCGCTGGCCGTTGGCCGCTACGTCGATGCCGTCCAATCGATTGGATTGTATATTGGCGACGCCCACGGACACGGTGATTGCGCTCAAGCCGGCTTGCGCCGCGCTGCGCTTTCCGTCCACGAATATCGAGAGTCCGCTGCCCTGTTGGTAGCGCGCGCCGGTCCGGTCCCAGAGCACGGTGACCTCGTGGCCGTGGTAGAGCACGTTCTCGAGCGCGAAGTAGGCCCAAGTTGGCGGCGCAAGCGGCTTTACGACCAGCGTGTCGTCCGCTTGCCCGCGCAGCCCGACCAGCCCCGAAATCACCAAGTCGTCGAACGTTGAGTGGTTGTAGTCCTCGCTGCCGTTCGGCGAATCGTAAATCCATTTGGCGGCGTCGGGGTCGTGGGCTTCGGCGACGTAGGGAGCGCCATTTTTGTGCTGGGTCAGCGCATACTGATGCAGTAAAGTGCCATAGTTTTCGGAGGTGATCACGGCCTGCGGGGGATAATCGTCGAGCAGATTGGCAAGCCCGGTCAGAGTTTGAGCGGTCTCGTACGGCCAGGAGGGCCCATCCCAACGGCAGCAATCGCTCGCGTCGTGCATGAACCACTTGCTGCGGCGCTCACTCGTGGTTGGACCGTACGCGGACGCGAAGCCATCTTCGTCCAGCAATTGCGCGAACGCGCTGACGTCCGAAGGCTGCGGCATATCGAACATCCAGGGCACGAAGCCCATCTCTTCGCGCGTGTCGAGCAGGGTGCGGCTCGGGTTGTTGTCCCGCGGCAAACCGTAGAAGAACTTGCGCTCGGCATCCCATAGGTACTTCTGCATATTGCTTTGCAGCGCGCTGGCGATGTTCGCGTATTTGCTGGCGGTAGCGACATCGCCCTTGAGGGTTGCGATCGCGGCGATCGCCCGCGCGTCACCGTACTGATAGGCGTTGATGGTGGGTCGGAAACCCGCGCCGCCGTGATACGGGTCGCTCGATTCGTAGGACGATGGACTGAATTCGGTCGCGTCCCAGACTGGCACTTGCCAGTACAGCCCGAGCGTGGCGTCGAAGTGGTTCGCCCAACCCTCGAACTGACGAATCAATGCCGGCAACTCGGCAATCACGAACGCGCGATCGCCAATCGCCAGGTAGTGCTGCCACACCGCGCTCGCGGCCCAGAAGCTATATTCGTGGGCCCAATCCGAGGTGCTCGCGTTCACGCTCTCGGTCATGGGCTTCGAGAATTGACCCGGCCCATTCAGCCAATAATCGATGTCGTCCTTGGCATACTGCTCGGTCCGTAGCCAGCGGCCTTCGGTGATTTGATGTCCGGCGGCCGCCACCACCCCGCCATACGGAGCGCCATAACCCACCGGGTGTAGAAACTCCGTAGACAGGTGGCCGTAGACCGGACCGCTGTACACGAGGTGTTCTTTGTAAACTTGAAAGCGGTAATAATACACGCCCTGAATTTGATCGTCCGGCGCCTCGAAGAAGGGGATGTTGTCGACGAACCACTGCGGGTCATTCATGCTGCCGAGGAGCGCCTTCGGATCGAGGAAGTGAGTGCCCGTCGGTTGCGTGCCGTGAGCCACAGCTCCGCCCGCGCTTCCGCCGTTGCCACTTCCCGCCATTCCACCGCTGTCGTTCGCCGCTGCACCACCGCTTCCGCCGCGGTCGCTCGCCGCGCCGCCGCTGAAGCCGGCGTTGCCCGCGAG
>CAHJWM010000112.1 GCA_903642325.1 Myxococcales bacterium
CGGTATGCTGCAACGTCCCTCTCCTGCCCAAGGCATGCCATGACGTCCCGCCGCGCGCCCATGGTGGCCATGGGCAGCGGGCAACGCGGTCCGATCGGTAAGATGCGGAATCCGGTGATGACCATCGTGCTCAGCATGCTGTGCTTCGTCTACGCCATCATCCAAGTCTGGGGCATGCTGAGCGAGCTCAAGGCATTCCGCGGCAAGGACGACTTGAATCCGATCCTGTTCTTCGTGCCGATCGTCGGCTACTTCGAGCTCTGGAAGCTCAACGAAAAGGTGCTCGACGCCAAGCGCATGGCCGGCGTTCCCAACGCGCAGGTCGCAAGCCCCGTGCTGTACCTCTTCTTTGCCATCTTCTTCCTGCCCACGGACCTGAACGAGGTTTGGCAAGCAGCCAGCGGCGGACAACTCCCCCCCGCCTGAGAGCGCTGTTTCGACGGCGCACTCGACCCCGGTCATGAACCATTGAGCTCACGAGGCGGCTCAGCGCCCGCTGCCGCGTGCTCGCGGGTGGTCCTCAAGCTAACTACGCGCCTCGATTTTATTGGGGGTGCTCCTGCACGGCGGGTCGGCGCAAGCGCATCGGTAAGAGACGGCTAAGCTCGCTGCCGTGGACCGCTCGCTTGTTCGTCGCATGTCAGTCGCGCTCGCGGTGTGCGGCATGCTGGCGCTGATCCTGCTCGCCCGCGTGCCGTTCTGCCCGCTGGCGGGAATTTTCGGCATCCCCTGCCCGGGCTGCGGGCTGTCGCGCGCCACGCTTGCGTTGCTCCACGGAAACGTGCGGCAAGCTCTACGCTTGCATCCGCTCGTGCTCATCCTCGGTCCGCTTTTCGCGTTCAGCGTCGGTGCCGCAGCCGCACGTTACGTGCGCGGCCCGCGAGCTCGAACCGCACCGAGCGCGTGGCTTGCGTCCCGTACGGCGACGGTGCTGGCCTACGCGTTGCTGCTCTCCACGCTCAGCGTGTGGGGCGCTCGCTTCCTCGGTTACCTGGGCGGGCCCGTGCCGGTCGTCACTTTTGCAGAATGGGCGCGCGCGCAACGCTGAGCAATCGACGCCGTGCAATGCGGTTCGGGAGGGCTTGGTGTTGGCTGGCCAGTATCGCCTGAGGGCAGCGCGGGCACGCTTCATGGCTTTGGTCGACTCCCGAGCGTTCCCGGCTAGACTGGGCGATGCTTGTCGAACCAGCCCCGCGTGCTTTCCGTCGACGGCATGCACTCTCGGCCGCCGCCGTGCGGTTGCTTCTCGCGCTGGTCCTGGGCCTGCCGATGGTTTTGCTCGCGAGGAAGCTCTCGGCAGAGGAGCCGCAAACGACTCCCATTGGGTACTGGAAGACCGTCGACGATCACACCGGCAAAGCGCGCTCGATCGTCCGCATCTTCGAAGTGGGTGGGGAGCTTCGCGGACGGATCGAAAAACTGTTGGACCTGCCCGCCGGCGCCGCGCCGCCCAAGTGCGAAGATTGCCCAGGCAACAAAAAAGACAAGCCGGTCCTCGGGCTCGAATTCATGTGGGGTTTCAAGCACGAAGGCGTGGGCTGGAGCGACGGCTCCGTCCTCGATCCCCAAGAAGGCAAAGTCTACAACGCGAACCTAGAAGTGCTCGACGGCGGCAAACGCCTCAAGCTCTTCGGTTATGTCCGCGTCGTCTTCAAACTAGGCCGCAGCCAAACCTGGACGCGAGTCGCCGCGCCGGGTTGAGGAGTCACGCCGTTCAGACGTTGAATCGGAAGTGAATCACGTCCCCGTCGCGAACGATGTACTCGCGGCCTTCGATGCCCAATTTGCCGGCTTCGCGGCATTTGGCTTCGCTACCGAGAGCCACCAAGTCCTCCCACCAAATGACTTCCGCCTTGATGAAGCCGCGTTCGAAGTCAGTGTGGATGGCGCCGGCCGCTTGCGGCGCGGTCGAGCCTTTGAGCACGGTCCAAGCGCGGCTCTCTTGTTTGCCCGCGGTCAGGTAAGTGATCAGATCCAACAGCTCGTAGCCAGTGCGGATGACCGAGTTCAAACCCGGCTCGCTGAGGCCGACGCTTTCCAGAAACTCGGGGCGATCGGCAGGGTCGAGCTCGGAGATCTGCGCTTCCAACTGGGCACAAATAGGAACGACGAGCGCTCCTTCTTCCTTCGCGAACGCGAGGAGCGCCTGGTAGTGCGGGTTCGCGTCCAGCTTGCCCAGCGAATTTTCGTCCACGTTACCCACGTAGAACATGCGCTTGCTCGTGAGCAGCTGCATGTCCCGCAGTATGTCGTGCTCTTTCTCGCCCGCGACCAAGGTGCGCGCGGGCTTGCCCTGATCCAGGTGCGCGGTCAGCCGCTCGCACAGAGGCACGGCGAGCTTCTCCGTGGCGTCCCCACCTTTGCTCTGCTTGCGCGCTCGGTCCAGCCGTTTGCTCGCGGTGTCGAGGTCTTTCAAGCACAGCTCGGTTTGGATCGTGGCGATGTCGGCGACCGGGTCGACCTTGTTCTCCACGTGGACGACGTTCTCGTCCTCGAAGCAGCGGACCACGTGCGCGACCGCATCGACCTCACGAATGTGTGACAAAAATTGATTGCCCAGGCCCTCTCCCTTGGAAGCGCCCCGCACCAAGCCCGCGATGTCCACGAAGCGAATGCTGGTCGGTACCTCACGCTCGGAGCTGAAGACCTTGGCCAGCGCCGCGATGCGCGGATCGGGCACTGCAACGATGCCGACGTTCGGCTCTATGGTGCAGAACGGAAAGTTCGCTGCCTCCGCCTTGGCGTTCGACAAAGAGTTGAACAATGTGCTCTTACCCACATTGGGCAGACCAACGATTCCACAGGAAAAACCCATTGCGGGGGCCTTCTACCATCAACCCCGCCGCTTGTCGTTTCTAGCGGCCTGCCGGTGAATTCGGTTACCGTCGAGCGGTGATTTCCGTCGCCGATGTAACTACGCAGGCCTTCGACGTCGAGCTCAAGGAGCCGTTCGGCATCGCTACCGGCGCTCAGTTGCGCGCGCACAACGTGCTGGTCAGCGTGCTGCTTTCGGACGGCACGCGCGGCATCGGCGAGGCCGCGCCGTTCCCGGCCGTGAATGGCGAAACTCGAGCCGCCGTCCTGGCCGCCCTCGACCGCGCTCGCCCTGGGCTGATCGGCCTCGATGCGCGGCGCTGGCGCCATGCATCGGCCGTCGCGCAGGAGGCGCTGGCGCCGACACCGAGCGCCTTGGCCGCGTTCGAGAGCGCACTGCTCGACGCGTTGTGCCGGCGCTCGCAGCTCTCACTATGGTCTTTCTTCGGCGGCGCGGAGCGCGAGCTCGTGAGTGACATCACGATCCCGACCGGTACGCCCGAGCGTGCGCGGGCCGCCGCCGCGCGCGCGGTCGCAGCCGGCTTCAGCACACTCAAGGTGAAGGTCGGCGGCGTGCCGTTCGATGACGACTGCGCACGCCTGAGCGCAATCGTCGTTTCGGCACCGCGCGCACAGCTCGTGCTCGACGCCAATGCCAGCCTGAGCGCCGAGCAAGCGCTGGCGCTCTTGGACACGCTCGGGCCCGCACGCACCCGCGTCGCGCTCTTCGAACAACCGACACCGAAGGGTGATCTCGATCAGCTACGCCGAGTGCGCGAGCGAGGTGGCGTGCTGGTCGCGGCCGACGAGAGCGCAGGTTCCGCCGCCGATGTTTTCCGCTTGCTTTCGGCGCGCGCAGTCGACGTGATCAACATCAAAATCATGAAAAGCGGCATCGCCGAGTCGCTGGCCATGGTCGGCATCGCGCGCGGGGCCGGGCTCGGGCTCATGATCGGAGGCATGGTGGAGACGAAGCTCGCCATGACCGTCTCTGCGTGCGTGGCGGCGGGCTTGGGCGGCTTTAGTTTCGTCGACCTAGATACGCCGTGGTTCATGAGCGGCGCGCCGATCTCGGGCGGCTGGCTCGAGGACGGCGCGACACTTCGCGTCGACCTAATTCCAGCTGGGCACGGCGTCACGTGCTCCGCGTTGCCCGAACTCCCGGCAGGGTGAGCAATTCCGAGTAGCCGCGAGCTGCGCTGCGGGATTTCGGGCGCCCCTCCCGCCTGCTCCGGAACGATGCGCGGTTGACATGTGGGCGCGCGAAATCCACAGTTTGTGGCATTCGGTGAGTAACGAGCTCATCTGCGCTCCCTGTGCCTCCCGCTCTCCCCAAGCCCCCCCTGCCCGCGCTGCCACTCTCGCTGGCCTCGGATCCTCGCCAGCTCTTGCTGCCGCTCGTTGCGGCGGGCTCCGGCGTCGCCAGCGCACGGTCCATTGCTCGCTCGGACCGCGTGTTCGTCAATCGTGATTTGCGGTTTTCGAACATCGACTGGATTGGCTTCGACATGGATTACACCTTGGCCATCTATCGCCAAGAGCGGATGGATGCCCTCAGCGTCGAGCTGACCGTCGAGCGCATGGTCCGTCGCGGCTACCCTACGTATCTGAAGAACCTCTCCTACGACATTCGCTTTCCAATCCGCGGCCTGCTCGTCGACAAGCGTTATGGGCACGTGCTGAAGATGGATCGCTACAAGGTGGTGCAACGCGGCTACCACGGCATGAGGCGTCTGCCGAACGAAGAGATCGCGGCTCTCTACCACGACAAGCGCATTCGCCCGCACACGCCGCGCTATCACTGGATCGATACGCTGTTCGCGTTGAGTGAGGTCACGAGCTTCTCGGCCATCGTGGACGCCATGGAAAAGCGGGGCGAGCGCCTGGATTACGACCGGCTCTTCGGCGACGTGCGCGCGTCGATCGACGAGGCCCACGCAGAAGGCGCCGTATACGCCGCGGTCACCTCTGACATGGGCGCTTACATCGAGCGGGAGCTCGAGCTCGCGCGCACGCTGCACAAACTGCGCTCAGCGGGAAAGCGGCTCTTTCTGCTCACGAACTCACCATTCGGGTACACCGATCAGGTGATGACCCACCTGCTGGCAGACGTGATGCCCGAGTATCCGTCGTGGCGTCATTACTTCGAGTTCGTGATTTGCTCGGCGGCGAAGCCGCGCTTTTTTCAGGAAGGGCGCCCGCTCATGGAGCGGGATGGAGACGTGCTCCGACCCGTGCGTGAAAAACTGGAACGCGGCAAGGTGTACGAGGGTGGCAATCTAGAAGAATTCGAGCGCTTGGTCGGCATGCGCAGCTCGAGCGTGCTGTATGTCGGCGATCACATCTATGGCGACATCTTGCGCTCCAAAAAAGAGTCGTCGTGGCACACGGCCATGGTCATTCAAGAGATGGACGCGGAGATCGCCGCCTACGAAGCGTGCGCCGATGATCTCGGCCGTCAGCGCAGCTTGGACGAGGCGCGGAACAAGCTGGAAGACGAGTTGCGCTTCTACCAGGGGCGAATCAAGGAACTGTCGCGCGCTAGCCAATCGGGGGAAGAGGAGGGCGAGCGCACGCGCAGCAAGCGCGCGCTCGAGCGCGTACGCGGCGAGCTGCGCGCGATCACGGGCGAATACGACATGCTGGCCGAGCGCATTTCGCAGCGCTTTCATCCCTACTGGGGGCCGCTCTTGAAAGAGCAGAACGAGATGAGCAGCTTCGGGCTGCAAGTGGATCTGTATGCGGACATTTACACCCGCCGCGTGTCGTGCCTGCGCGCGTACTCGCCGCAGCAATACTTTCACTCGCCCTATGACCTGATGCCGCACGAGCTGTGAGTGGCCGCAGGTGCTTTAGGCTGGGCCGTGTACACGGTCAGGTCGGTCGCGAACAGGGTGGCTGGCTGGCCACAGAGCCGGTTAGTGACCGAACGTGTCGCACCGCCTCCGCTCGCCAGATCTTAGACACCGCAGCCGGAATCGGCTGCGCACCCTAATGTGTGCTACGGGAAGCCCGTCGCTGCGTCGGCCTCGTCTGCGGTCGTCGGTTTGCTTCTTCCCAAAGGACTTGTCGGATGAATCTGGTTGAGTGGCTACAGGGGTTGATGACGAGCTTCGGGGCGTCCTGGGTCATGTGGCTCCTGATCGGCTTGAGCGTGATCTCAGTGGCGATCATGCTGGAACGCGGCTGGTTCTACTTTTCCCTGCGCGACGACATTCCCAGGTTGGCCGCAGATTTACGCAAGAACCTGCGCTCGGGCCAGGCCGAAGAGGCGCTGCGTGCGCTCGAGGCGTCGCCTAGCGCCGAGGCCGCCGTGGTCGTTGCCGGTTTGCGTGAAGCCGATCACGGCATGAAAGCCGCGGACGAAGCGATGCAGGGGGCAGCGTCTCTGCAGCGTATGAAGCTCGAGCGACGCCTCGCCTATCTGGGCACGCTCGGGAATAATGCGCCCTTCATCGGTCTCTTCGGCACGGTGATCGGCGTCGTGCAGGCCTTCGAGCAGCTCGGTAAGCAAGGCATGACCACCGCTCAGTCGGCCACGTCCGCCGCGCCACAACAGGTGATGGCCGCCATCGCCGAGGCGCTGGTAGCAACGGCCGTGGGTTTGGTCGTCGCGATTCCGGCGGTCGCGATGTACAATTTTTACCAGCGCCTCTCGCGCGCAACGCTCGCCAATACGGATTCACTCAGTCACGTCCTGCTCTCGTACCTGGCCGGTGTGGAGGCCGGCCACGCGCCGCCCGTGCCGGAGTCGCTCGCCAAACTCGAGCGCGCAAAAAACAACGCGCTGCCTTTGGCCGAGGACGGCTGAGCCATGGCTGGTGGCACGAGCAACGACGATGACGGGCTGATCGCGGGCATCAACGTGACCCCGCTCGTCGACGTCACGCTGGTGCTGTTGATCATCTTCATGGTGACGGCGCGCATCATCGTCTCTCAAGGCATGCCCATGGACCTGCCCAAGGCGGCCAGTGGCGAAGCCATGCAGCAGGTGTTTTCGGTCGAGCTTTCTGCGGACGGCAAGACGCGCGTGGATTCCGAAGCCGTCGCCAGTGACGAGGCGGTCACACCGTTGGCCAAGGCGGCCAAAGCCAAGACCGCCGATCTGCGCGCGGTCGTGCGAGCTGACACCAAGCTCGAATACGGGCGCGTGATCCACGTCATCGACCTGCTGAAGCGCGCCGGAGTATCGAAGATAGCGTTCGCCGTTTCGCCCTCCGACAAGGGCGGCGTTCCCGTCTCGGCGCCAGCCAGCAAGTAACCGTCCCAACCAGGCAGATGACGAGCACCGCCCCGCCCATCGCTTCCGCGCCGCGCGCTTCGGCAGAGGAGCTGAGCGCGGATCCGTTGTCCAAGATCCGCTCTCTCGGCGAGCACGCGGTCCGAGTAGGAGTGCTGCTCGGCATCGTCGGGGCGCTCTTGCTGCACGGGGCGGTGGCGGTGAAAGCCGCCACCACTTTGGGTGACCTACATGCCTTCGCGGTGCTCGTTCGCAGCGCGATTCTGGATCAACTGAACGCGCAGCTCGACGTCGATTTGAGCGAACCACCACCCCCGCCGCCGCCCGAGCCCGCGCCGCCCGAGCCCGAACCGGAGCCCGCTCCGAAAGCCCCGCCGCCGCCCGCCCCCCCCTCCCCGCACGCACGCACACGCCTCCCCCTCGTTCCCAAGTTGCACTTGGGAACGCCCTCGTCCGCGAAGTT
>CAHJWM010000113.1 GCA_903642325.1 Myxococcales bacterium
CGGCGGCAAGGCGGGCGGCGGCGCGGGCGGCAAACCCGGCGCGGGTGGTGGCGGCGGCCAAGGTGCCGCGGGCGCGAACGGCACCACGATGTGTTCTGGTACTTGCAACTGCCCAGCCGGTGGCTGCAAGTACGAGTGCGCCGTAGACTGCAACGTGACTTGCGCTGGCGCCTGCACCGTTCTTTGTCGCGCGAACCAGACCTGTCACCTCGGCTGCCCGGGCCTGTCGCACAACTGCTCAAACAAGATTGATTGCAATATGAGCTGCCAGTAACGAGCAGTACGAGCGCCCACGCCGGGTTGCTTTTGGCGATCGGGGCTGCGGGGTGAGCAGGTTTCCAGCGAGGAGGGCGGTCATTGGGCCGACCCACGCGAGTGACGGTGCTCGTCAGCTTCCATCGTATCGTTCGATGAAGCTGGCGGCACGGCGAAACCTTTCCCCGGCGTTTCTGCGGGGGACGTGCAAGGAGCCAGCAGACCCACTTGTACGCACTTGTCGCGCGCGGTTTCTGGCCGTTGAACGCGTCGTGAGCTCGACGCGCCGACAACCTGACGCTTTTGCCCGATTGGCACCAGCTCAGCTATCGTTTCAAGGAGGGTGGCGGAGTTTCGCTTCGAGCCGACCCTGGATGCAACGTCAACGCCCACTGACACTCTCAAAGCAATGACTGCTCGTCGCCACCTGACTACGACTTCCGTCGCTCTTGCGAACGGACGCCTCGTTAGCGCAGGCCTGCTCATTTCGCTGTGCGCGCTGACGATCTCCGTCAACGCTCGCGCTGAAGGGGCGAGAGATGGCGACCGCGCACTTCCGGCGCTCGGTCACATCGCACTGGCAAGACCGAACCCGGCAGGGCGGATTGCAGCGGCTGGAACGCTGGGGTTCGGGATGACCGAAGCTCAAGGAGTCGGTGATGGCCTGCACGAACGGCTGAGCTCGCGGCTA
Source organism: Myxococcales bacterium (assembly GCA_903642325.1). GTDB lineage: Bacteria > Myxococcota_A > Polyangia > Polyangiales > Polyangiaceae > PMG-095. The sequence goes on from CAHJWM010000113.1 coordinate 947, forward strand.
GCACTTTCGGCATATGCCGCGCGCTGGCTTGCGTTCGGCGTGCAAGGAGATGGTCGCTATGACAAACACCCCGCTGATGCTCACGGCGCCGATCAAGGCTGGCTCTTTCAGGGCGCGATCACCAGTCGAGCCAACGTCGACCTCGGCGCATTTCAGCTCGGCGTGGAAGCCGTCGCTTGGGCGCCCGGTGGTCCCGATGTGGGCACTTCGTTTCGCGCGGTAGGACTCGACTCGCTCCTGCTGCTGTCGCACAGCAGCGATTCATTCTCGCTCGCCGCCGAGCTCGGTTATCGGCTCGATCGTAGCGCGGTCGCGGCCCGCAACGCGCCGGAGCTCAGGCATGGCGCGCGCATCGCGCTCGGCGCGAGCGACTTCGACGCTGTTCTCGCAGGGTTGGGAGGCAGCTACGATCTGGGTCGAAACGAGCTGTTCGGCGAAGTCAGCGCGGATCTGCTCGTCGGTCGCGGTGCGCCTGCGATTTCAGAGTCCCCGCTACGTTTGACTGCGGGCGCGCGTCGCGCACTGGCTGGAAAATCGCTGAGTGCCGAACTGATGCTCGACGTGCTGCTCAGTGGGCGGCCCGAGGTGAGCCCGAGCGCACCGCTGATTCCAATCGAGCCGCGCGTGGCACTCTCGTTCGGTATTCGTTATCGGTTCGGCCAAAAGAACCAGGAATCGCGCTCAGCCGAGCCGTCTTCGAGCCCAACCGAGCCTCCGCCAACCGTCGCCGAACTGCCGAGCGAGGCGACGCTCAGTCTCACGCTCATCGACGATCAGGGGCAACCGCTCGACAATGCCAGTGTCGAGTTGATCGTCGACGACCGCCACTTGCCGTTCCAACCGAATGGTCCGGGGCGTTACCGCCTTTCGCACGCGCCCGCGGGTCCGGCGCGGCTGCACGTGCACAGCGACGGGCGCGATGACGTGGAGCATGACTTGAAAGTCGAGACGGGCGCTTCGCAGAATCTCGTTGTAAAGACAGACGCGCTGCTCCCTGCGGGACAAGTGCGCGGGCTCGTACGCTCGTTTCGGGGCACTGCGCTTGCCGCGAAAGTGCGAGTCGAGCCCGGCGGACAAGAAACGTCCACTGACCACGGAGGGTTCTTTCAAATTGACGTAACACCCGGCGACTACGAGGTCGTCATCGACGCCGCGGGATATGTCGAACAGCGTCGCAAAACGCATGTCGAAAAGCAGGGGGTCGTGGTCGTCAACGCCGACTTGAGCAAGAAACAATGATGGCTCCCGTTCGCTCTTGGAGCCATGCCGTCGGTGTCCTCTGCCTACTCGCCGGGCTGATCGCCGGTTGTCACCGGTCGAACGCGGTGCTCGCTGAGCTCGAGACCCGGGAGGGCTCCGTTGATCGCGACTACGCTGCAAAAGTAGGAGCTTGGGAATCAGCGCCGCTGAAGTCGAGCTTCCGCGTGGGCGACGCAGTGCGGACCGGCGCGCAGAGTCAAGCTCGCCTACGCCTGAGCGACCACAGTGCCCTCTCACTGGACGATGGCACACTGATTCGCTTTCTAGCCAAACCACCGGGCACGAACGCGCAAGGTCTCGACGTTCAGTCCGGTCAGGCCGAGCTCGAGGTTGCCGATGAAGCGCTCCGGCTGGACACGGGAACGGGGTTCGCTCAAATCGAGGCTGGAACCCGGCTGCGCTTGACGAAAACGTCGGCGGGTACTCGCTTCGCGGTCTTGATCGGAAGCGCGCAGCTGGATGGCGAGGCGCGGCCTCTGCACGCGGGCGATTCGCTGGAGATCGGCATTGGCCGCGCGGTCATCGAGCGGAGTGCGGTCGCGCCCTCGGCTGCTGCGGCGCACACTCCGCCTCCCGCGAAATTGGCGCCGGAAGCTTCGCTTTCGACCGCCGACGCGCGCGGCGCCGGCGGCACCGAAAAAGCAGGAACGCGCGGCCGCGGACCGGAAGCGATCGACATGTCCGCGGTAGCCGGCGAATCGCTCGTGATCCACGATCCGCGTCCACCGACGGCAATTGGCTTTTCTACCGGTAAGTGTGCAGGAACTGCCGTGATCGAAGTCGGGCGGGGCCGAAAGCTCGAAACCGAGGGCGAAGGCGCCGTGCATGCGTCCTTTTCGGCGGGCGTCCACCGATACCGCGCTCTCTGTTTGGCGACCGGCAACCCTTTCGCCGAAGGCACCGTGAGCGTTCTTCACGACGCGGGCAATCGAGCGCTACCGAGGAGCGCGCCGGTGACGCGCGTCGACACCGACGGTCGGCGCTACACCGTGCTGTACCAAAACCTGCTCCCGAAAATGTCGGTGCGCTGGCCCGCTGCGCCGACGACTGGCCCCTTCAAGCTTTCGGTGCGTTCGAGCCGCGGCACGCAAAGCTTCGCGTTGTCACAGCCGAGCTACTCCTTCGCCGCCGGCGCTTTCGCCGAAGGCTCGCACGACCTCTGGTTCGAAGCGACTGGTGCGCGCTCGAGGGACACGACGGTCGTTATTCAATTCGACAATGCGGCGCCGACCGCCAGCATCACGGCACCGCCGGACGGGAGCTTTGCCACGGGCGCTTCGGTGGCCGTCGCGGGCACGGCGTTGCCCGGCTGGACGGTCTCGGTGGGCGGGCAAGAGCTCGCGCAAGATCTGCAACATCGTTTTTCGGGCCAAGCGCAAGCGAGCGGCGGAACGCGCGCGCTTGCGATCCGGTTTACGAACCCGCAACGCGGCGTGCAGTTCTATCTGAGACGGAGCTCCAACTGATGACCGCAGCATCCGCTCAAGCCAGAGTCGGAGCCGTGGTGCTCGGACGCTACCGCATCGTGGCGCCGCTGGCCCGCGGCGGTATGGGCATCGTGTATTTGGGGCGGCTCGAAGGCGCGGCCGGGTTCGCAAAGCCGGTCGTGATAAAAACTGTCATTCCCGAGGGTAACGACAGCAAAGGAGCGGTGCGTCTATTCGCGCGCGAGGCGCGGATCTTATCGAATTTGGAACATCCGTCGATTGTCGGCGTGCTCGATTTCGGCGAGGCCGGTGCCGACTACGTGATGGTGCTCGAATACGTTCACGGGTTTCACCTCGGCGCCTGGTCGCGGTTTGTTCGTGCGTCTCGGGGGTACATGCCGATCGCGCACGCGGTCGAGGCGATGTTGCCGATGCTCGACGCGCTCGACTTCGCGCACGGGCTTAAGCGGCCGGACGGGGCGCCCCTCGGAATCGTTCACCGCGATATTTCGCCTGCGAACATTCTGATCGACAATCAAGGGCACGTGAAGCTCCACGACTTCGGCATTGCGCGCATGGCGGACGACGAGTTCAAGACTCAAGACGGCACTTTTCGCGGCACGCTGTCCTACTCTGCACCTGAGACGTTGCAAGGCATTGCTGCCAGCCCGCGCAGCGATTTGTATGGCTGCGGAGTGGTGATCTATCAATTGATTTCGGGCATCAATCCGTTCAAGGGTCAGCAGCCGAGCGAAACGCTGCTCCGGGTCTTGAAGCACGTGCCCCCCGGCCTGCGCTCCGTGCGCGAAGAGGTGAGCGAAACGCTCGAACGCGTGGTGGCGCGCGCCATCGCCAAAGATCCCGCTGAACGCTTCGAAACCGCTGCGAAGTTTGCCGCCGCGCTGCGCGCGGCGCGCTCGTGGACCGAGGCGACCGCGAATCAGGAGCTCGCGCACACGATTCAAACGGACTTCAACGGCGAGGAGATGCCGCGGGTATTGGAGCTCGAGCCGCTCATCTCTCGCGACAAGGCGTGGCGCGCAGCCGTCGGCCGACGGACGGAACTCAGCTCCAGCCCACCGCGGCGCGAGGACTCACCGTCTGACTTCGCGCATCGATCCATGCGGCGGAGCGATCCAGATGATTCCCTGGCGACCATCAACGCCACGCCGTCTGATGCTTTGTTGAAATTGGCGCGCTCGGGCGCGCCGAACCACGAGCCGCGAGGCAGCGACGAACCGACGCAGTCGCCGAAACATCTTCCCGGCGCGCACGCAGAGCATAGGCAACAGCCCCATGCCTCACGCCGCACGAGGCTCGCACTGTCCGGCGCGACCGTCGTCCTGCTGGCGGGCGGCGCGGTGGCGTTCGCGATGCTCTGGGGTCCGCGCGAGCCGACAGCGACGCGTTTTTTGCTCGTCGAGAAGCAACCGACCGCTTCCCTGAGCGCGGCGGCTCCGACCGCTTCGAGCGCGGGAAGCCAGGCCGCGTCGCTGCGGGCCCCGAGCTCGGCCGACGCGAAGCCGTCCGCGCCGCTCGCGACAAGCAGCTCGAAATCGTCGGGCCTGCCTGCGGGCTCGGGCTCCGGCGCTGGGATCGGTCTTTCCGCTACATTTCAGCGCCAGCAGGGTCGCGTGACGACGTGCTTCCGGGGCACTACCGGCGACCTAAGCGGTCAACCTCAGCTCACAATTCATTTCAAAATCGACGGCTCGGGCAACGTGCAATCCGCCGAGCTGTCGCCGGCGAGCATTTCGAGTTCCGCGCTCGGCGGCTGCATCCTCGGTGTCGCTCGTTCAACGCATTTCCCGGCCAGTGGGGCCGCGGTCAACTTCGCCATCCCGATTACAGCCGTGCGTAAATGAGCTTCTTGGTTCCAAGCGGAGCGCCACGCGGGTTTTACATACGGTTTCGGCATCGACTCGTATCCGATCACGCCGGTTTCCGAACAGGGCTGCGCGATCGTCGTGCGCAGTCGAGGCCCCTTCGTTCAGGCGTCACCGTTTGCTACGGGATAAGCATCCAAAGCACGCGGCGGGTTGAGGCATCGAAACCACGGCCGGGTCGACCTAACAGGTAGTGCGCGAACTGGTCGTGTCGCGAGGGGCCGCGCCGGATCCGGACGGGCCGCGCTGGCAGCTTCTTCGATCACCGCGATCCAAGATGGTAAAGAGAATCAGCGAGAGGAGAGGAATCACATGACACGGTTGGAGCGGGGTGGAACGACGACGCCCCGCTGCGTGGCGCGCGTGAAGATGTGCGCGGTGGCGCCGGCAGGGAAGGCGGTGCTACTCACGAGCTTCAGGTCGCGCGGCTTTTCGAGCCCGTCGAAGATCGCAAGTCCCCTCCCGAGAATCACCGGGTGGACGACGAGGCGATACTCGTCGACGAGGTCGTGCTTGATCAGCTCGCGCGCGAAATTTGCGCCGCCGTAGGCGATTAGGGCCTTGCCCGGCTGAGCCTTTTGCCGCGCGATTTCGGCGATCAGGTCAGTCGCGATGATTGGTTTGCGCCACGATGCTTGATTCTTCTTCGTCTCTTCGGGCGATGCGTGCATCAGCTGCTTGTTCTCGGCATTGGCGTTCGCATCCTTGAGGTTCGCTGGGGACGCTCCGCTGAAGATGGCGTCGAAGTCGACCTTACCGGACCGCGTGAAGACCAGTTTAGGAATCGCATTCATCGCCGGCGCATAGGGCTCGGTCGAACTCGGCCAGTAGCTGGCCATATCCGCGAACGTTTTCCGGCCCATGACGTGCAGGCCCGCTTGCTCTATCGTCTCGACCTCCCAAATCGTGCAGCCTTCGTCGCCTGTTTTGAAAATCCAATCGGATTCACCGTTCTGCCCAGCGACGAATCCGTCGAGGGACACATCCATCTTGAGGATCAACTTTCGCATCTCGTGCCTCCTTTGCGGGCAAATACTTTAAGACACGAGGCTATCTTGCGGCAACTGGTTCCGCGCCGCGTGGGCGCGCGTTTTCAACGCCTCATTCGTCGTTGTCGACATCGTCGTCGTCGTTTTCGAGCGGGCGACGCGCGATCTCTTGCCACGCGAGGCGTGCATCGTCACTGGCCCCGAGAGCGCTCAGCCGAAGCGGCACTGGGCCATCTTCCGCCCGCAGTTCGGGGAACGTGCGAAGCAGACGGTGAAGATCGAGTCGGTCAGAAAGCGTTTTTTCGTGCCCCTTGCGTCCCGCGACCGCGATGGCCTTCAGGGGATAAGGCATCCAGTGCGCCAGGCAAAGCCTGGGTGAGGAGGAAGCAATGTAGACGAAGCAGAAACTTCACCAGGGACCCAAGC
>CAHJWM010000114.1 GCA_903642325.1 Myxococcales bacterium
TCAGCATGCGCGACGTCGGGACTCTCCTGGGTCTCACGCGCCAGCGCGCTCACCAATTGCTGAAGACGGCTTGAAAATCGCCAATGCCAGCTACCCGCCTCCGCTGCCCCGCGGCACCCCTGTCCTGATTGCGGGTCTGCAAGAGCGCCGGCAGCTGCCGCTCGGCCACCACGCCGAAGAAGCGCTGCGCCGAGAGAAGCGTGACGAAGGCATCGAGAATGTCGCGCCCGCCCACGCTTGCCAGGTCCCCTACGCGGAACGTGAGCGAACCGCTGGATTCGCCATGCGGAGCGTAGATCAGCCGAAATTCTTCCCCATTCGTCAGCAGGCCGATCGGGACGCGGCACGCGCGTAGCAGCTTGTCGAACTTAGCCGCTGGCGCATAGGCCCAGCGGCCCTCCCGGCGATCGGGCTCCTGCAACGAGATCCCGGGAACCTCGCCGACGAGCATCACAAAGCCCTCGCCCGCCACGCTCTGCGGCGTGCTCGCCTCCGGTATGCCATCGAACGTTGCCGGCGCAGACACCCCACGCTTTTTCAGCGCGAGCGTGCAGCGCACGGTTTCACCGCCCTCTGGCAAATAAAGCGCCAGATCTTCAGGCAGCGCCTCGGCTCGCGCGAACATGGCCGGTGTGAGGCCCAGCACTTCCGCCAAGAACGGCCCGAGCGCGACGATCGCGCGGCGTTCATACCCCTGCGCGTTCTTACCCAATCTGCGCGTCAAGCCCTCTGCGTCGTCGGCAAGCCGTTGCGACAGCGTCGCCTCTTGGCGATGCATGCATTCGGCATCCACCAAGACCGGTATCGAAACGACCAAGCCCTCGATGGGCTCCAGCATGCCCAGCCAACGCTTGTGAAACGCGACCTCCAAGTCACTCACGGTTGCGCTCCTTCAAGGAGCTGCGACATGGGATCTTGGAGACCGTCGGCGCCGAAGGACCCGGGATGCTGCCAGACACTGGCCGTCAGACGGTCGCGTCTCAACCCAACATAAGATCTAACCGTTCGAGAACCGGACACGGGCTGCAGGGCCGTCAATACCAGACTTCAACGGTGCCGCAGGACAGCTGCCACGCGCAGAGGACCGTGGCTACGTCTTCACATCCGGCGCGGATCTATTTGCTCGAGGGCCACAGATAAACGAGCCCGACTAAATCGACTCTTCGACGCAAGATCTCGTAACTGGCAAGAATCGCTTTCGGCTCTTCCTCGAGCTCAGCGACCAGTGATTTGCGGCGCGCGGCAACGTACTTACGGTCGGCCTCGCGCTGTTCTCGTTGATCGCGCTCAGCCTCGCTGAAGTCCAGCGTCAACTGTTCGGCAAGCGTGCGGTCGGCCAGAGCCATCTGCTCACGAATGATCCGAGTCATCGCCAGCGCCTCGCTTTCGGCGCGCCGCCGCAGCTTGCGTTCGACCTCGTGCCCCTGGGCATCCGCCTCGTGCTCGACGTGTGGCCAGAGCTCCTGCAGGTGCGTGGGCGCCAAGGTCCTCAAACGTTCTTGCACCCGCGCATCCACGCCGTTCAGCGTCGGCGAGCCGCTAAACAGCGCCTCCAGTTGTTTGATGGCTTCCCGGTCATCTTCTTGCCCGAAAGGAGCGAGCTTGGCGTTGGGTCCACCGAACTCCGCCGCAACCGCCAAAATTTGGTCGTGCAGGCGGGTTGCTCCGTGTCCGAAAACCGAGAGGCGCCCGAGCGCGATCACGCGGGACACCGAGTCATGCGGGTTCCTCAGCACGGTCACGCGGGACAGGTCGTGCGCGGAATACCCCTGCGCCAAAAATCGACTCAAGACGCGCTGCACGATGGGGTGCTTGAGGTGCAGCTGAACGACAGGCGTGCTGAGCTTTTCGGGCGCGTCGAACACCACCGGCAGCGGAGCTCGACTTCGCCACTCGTGCAGCGACTCGTCGCGGCGCCGCGCTGGCCGTGCGCTGTCGAGGGTGGACGCCCAGCTGTGCCCAAGCTGAGGCAATTGGTACGCTGCGAGCCCGGCCTCGTCTTTGGGTGAGGGCGCGGGCGCGAGGGCCTCCGCTCCCGCCCAATGGAGGCCGACATCGAGCGCGTCGCGCAGCAGCCCGGCGTCGAACTCCAAGATCTTTCTAGAACGGTTGAGAATGACCTCGGCTTGGCGGATCTCCTGACTCAGCTCATTGGAACGCCCCGCTTCCAGCTCCTTGGCCGCGGTGCTGCTTTCGCGAACTTTCTTCTCTTCCGCCTCCAAGGTCGGCAGCACGCCTGCATTCAGCCCGCCTCGTTCCAGCAGGTCGGTGATGCCATCGAAGACGACCGCGCCCACGGATCCGAGCTCACGTTGGATCTGGCCGACCTTTTTTACGACAACCCGAAGCACGTCGTCCTCTTTGCGCTGCGGGTAAAAGAAGTAATGACAGCGCACCTCCGGCTGGGGCTGGAGCGTCCGGTCAATGCGCCCGTTGCGCTGTTCGAGCCGCCCGGGATTCCAAGGGATATCGTAGTGAAAGAGGTCGGCGCAATGGCCCTGAAGGTTGACTCCCTCGCGGGCGGCGTCCGTCGCGATCAGAATACGGATGGGGTGCTCTGCCGGGTTCCCGTTGAAGGCTTCCTGGATCAATGCTCGGTTGTCTTCCGACATCCCGCCATCGAACACTCCGATGCGCTCTTCTGCCAGCTCGGTGCCTTCGCAGGCTGCCGCCAGCAGCTTACGAAGGTACGACTTGGTGTGGCTGTACTCGGTAAAGATAATCACGCGGCGATCCGCCCAGCGTTTGCTGGCAGTGCTGTGGGTCCCGGCAATCCCCACTGCCGGGCAAAGTTGATCTCTGATCCAGGCGACGAAAGCGCGGGCCTTGGCATCGGCAGCGTTGCGGTGCGATCGCGCCAGCGCGAGCATTTGTCCGAGCACGTCGCTGGCTCGGGCCTTCGGTCGTTCCAAGCGCGCAGACGCGGCGCCGATTGCGAGCTCTAGCTGCGCGTCTTGTGCCTCGGAGGACAAGCCATCCTCTGTCTCGTCTGGAACGCCCGGTAAATGCCCCGAGCCAACTGGTCCAGTTGCTTCATGTAGCGCCTCGACGTGTTTTTCGAGGGTGCGAGTGAACGCCTCCACGCTGGAGAGCAAGCGCTTTTGCAAATTAATGAACACCAGCCGAGCACTGCCCTTTTTTGGGCACGCAAGGTCCGTATATTCGGCAAGCAGTGTGGACAACTCGAGCTCGACGGCACGTCCGCCGCCAAGGGCGCTAGCGACCGGCGCCTTATCCTCACGCAATGCGCGTGCCTGCCACTCACCCCCGGCGTGCATCAGGTCTATCTCGACCAAGCGGCGAATCGGAAAGCCACTCGTGCCGAGCGCGATCAGATCCGACTTCAGCCGCCGCACCATGATCGGCGTCAGCTGCTCGGGTCCCGAGATCGCGGTTCCCCGTAAGAAACGCTGCGGATCCAGCATCTCGAGCAGTGCGCTAAATGAATTCGAATGCCCGTTGTGCGGAGTAGCACTGAGAAACAAGCGATTCTCGAAGCGCCCGCACAAGTCACGAACGGCTTTGGTGGTCTTCGAATCGACCGCGTACTTGCTCGCCGTGGCCGGCGCCGCGTTGTGGGCTTCGTCCAAAATCACAGGCTTTTCTTGCGCTTGCCTTCGAGCAGGTTGAGGAGCGGGTCTCGGTACTCAGGTCGGCGAAAAGTCTGATAAGAGACGATGAAGCGACTGTGTGTCGACCAGGGGTTTACTTGAAAGCCGCGCTCTTGGCGACGGCGCGTCACGAACTCCCGGTTGTAGATTTCGAATGAAAGCCCAAACCGGCGTTCCATCTCCTGCTTCCATTGCAAAGTGACGGAGGCCGGGCAGACGATGAGCGCAAAGTCGATCCGCTGACGCAGCAGTAGCTCTTGCACGACGAGCCCCGCCTCGATTGTCTTGCCGAGGCCGACGTCGTCAGCAATGAACAAGTTGGCGCGTGGCAGCTCGAGCGCCTTGCGAAGCGGGGTCAGTTGATAAGACTTCAGGGCAATCCCTGCGTGAAATGGCGCCTGGAACAACTCGCCGTCGGTCGCGGTCACGCGATTCCATTTCAGGGCGTGAAAGTAAGCCGCGAACTGGCGAGGCTCATCGAGCCGCTCGATCGCGGACGGCCATTCGGCTTTGGCTTCCAGAATGCGAGCGCCTAGCTCCAGCTCCCAAAGCACTTCCAGTGAACGACCTTGCGCGTCGTCATCCAGACAGACCAGCCGTACGCGTGTCATCGCGCCTTCGGTCACGGCTGGGATGACTTCCGTCACTAAGTATTGGCGCTGGCGCACGACAGTGATGTCGCCTTTGTCAGGAAACAGGCGAAAAGGCGCGACTGAGCTCGCTGCGTCGGGCGTTTCACTGACCGCACTACAAGCATCGAGGAGCCGCCGCCAGAGCTCCTCGCGTGAGCGGCCCCGGTCGTCGAGCCCGTGCTCACGACAGGCGTGCTTCAACTCGTCGCGACCGAGCGCTCGCAAGATCTGCGGCAATGGTGTCTTTGCTTTGTGCGACAAGGCAGAGACCTGAGCCTCCTTCGTGGCACTGCTCTTGACCACGACGCCCAGCTCCCGCGAGAGCTCCAAAAGCCTTTGCTTGGTCAGGGTATCGAGAACGGTGCGTGATTAGGGAGAGACCACGGGATACGTGAGGGCCACCGCGCATCTACGACGCCGCTATAAACCTGCTAAAGCGTCGAAGCAGAGAAAGGTCATACCTGGGCTGCGAACAACAGACGTGTAGGCCTCGAATGGCTGCGCGCGTCATGGCCTTAGACTTCAGCGAACCGACCGTAAGTGGCTATCATGCAATACGCTGATGATGCCGTGTACACGATACGGGACCCTAAATACCTGGCCGGCCTCGCCAAGCGCGGCGAAGTTGCAACACTTCGCGAAAGCAAGCGCTGGGTGACCGCGAAAACGCTGTTCGAGTCAGCGCGCAAGCAGCAGCTCGAGATGGTCGTGCTCTACGCGGATGCGGCTCGCGACTGCTCCAAACTTATTTACTGGGGGAGGCTGACCCGCGTCGATGTGCACGAGAGCGGCACCGAATACGACGTCGCAAATCTGCGCCCCTTGTCGCGTCACCGCACGCAAGAGCTCGTCCTACTCTCCACCAAAGAACGGATCGCGGAGGGCTATCTGCGCCCCTACGCGTTAGTTCGCAGGCCATCGTTCATTGCGCAACCGACCGCGGCCAATGATGTTGCCGGTGACACGCGGGTCGGGCCTACCGCGGCCCAATCTTCGGCGTTGACGCTTTTTTCCTTTGGCTACTGGGGCTCAGGCAGTGCGACGCGCGCGCTAGTGGACGCGGTCAATCAAGCTGAGTCGTCTCGCGGCTTCGAGCCGCCACTCTGGGTCGATATCCGGATCTCACGTTCGGTCCGTGCGGTAGGATTTCGAGATCACGCTTTCGAACAGCTTCTCGGCTCGCAGTACCTTCACATGAAGGACCTCGGCAATGAGCGCGTGAAGGACCGGGTTAAGGATCGCGTAGGCGGCATGAAGATCCGCAATCCTGCTGCGGCCACAGAGCTACTCGATCACGCGCTCAATTCGCCGAGACGACGCGTCATCTTTTTCTGTGCTTGCGAAATTCCCGGCGAGTGCCACCGTCATGTGGTTGCCAAGCTGGTGAAGGCCGCGGCCGCGCGACGCAAACTCAACGTAAACGTGGTGGAATGGCCGGGCGGGACGCCAACCGCCCTCCGCTTTGAAGTCGAGCCGTCCGTGCTGAGCGCAATAGCGCGCGGAGCACAAAAGACGATTGCATTGCCACCGGAGATAAGTGTCGGCGCCGCCGCGGCCCTACCGTGGGGCAGCAACGCCGAGCTGGTCGCCGGCCGCGAACGCCTATCAGTGTTGCTGGGCCCCGCTCAATTCGCCTTACGCGGCGCTCATCTAAAGATCATTGCGATCGACCCAGGCCCGGGCGATGCCACCATGTTCCGACGGAAACACGGATATGTCGAACGTTGACGCCCAGCCAGTTCGTGAGAGCGCAAAATAACGTGCGCGTTGTTCGGCGAATTTGCGGCTCCGATAATGTTGTTTATCGTCGACTCGCTCACACGGCGGTGTAGGCACTTTCCAGTGCTCCGCCCTTCGGCGGTCCGTGATGATGCTATCCGAACTGTTTTGCTTGAGCGGCGCTCTGGCACCAACCGGACAACGCCACCTAGCTAACGAGCCGCGCAGGCCCTGTCAGCGTGTGCGGCAGTTACCAATGCTGAATTTCAGATATGGCCCCGCCCAGATCGGCGTGGCCGGCGAAGTAGATTTGATCTGAAGGGCGAACATCTCTGCAAGGATGGGCTGCCATTGTCGCCGCAGCCACGGCAGAGCCTCTGGCGAAGCTCGATGGGACGAAGCAGCCCAAGCCGAGCGCGTGGATCCGTGCTGTGGCCCAATAGATGTCGATACACCGGCCGAGCGTCTCTGCGGAAAGCGGTGTGAAGCGAGCCGGCGCCTCACACCTTGCGGTCACTCATGGGCATTGCTCCTACATGGACGTGACGCGCCTTTTTCGAGATCGCGGTCGATCGTCATGTCATGATGGTGCGTAAATGTCATTGTATGGCGCGCGACTCATGCCCACCGCACACGCAAAATTGAGCTACGGCGCCCATGCGAGCGGAAAGATCCAGCGCGGCCGCGCTGCGCTTCGCGTCACGTGCCCGAAAATTGAACAATTTTTGTCTGGAGCCTGCACAGCAAATGACTGGGTATCGTGCGCGCTACCAAGACGAATCGCCGCCCCTACTCGGAGCATGCATTGAAACTTAAAATATCCGCCGTTTTGAGCGCGCTCGCTGCCAGCGGTGGGCTGCTCATCGCTTGCTCCAGCTCCGATGGCAGCGCCGGTGGCGCGGCCGGGGTCGGCACGGGCGCTAGCGGCGCGGCCACGGGCGGTAGCGGCGGGTCCAGCGCGCCG
>CAHJWM010000115.1 GCA_903642325.1 Myxococcales bacterium
TGCCGTCATTGGCCCGCATGACATAGCCCGGCTTTTTCGTGATGAGGGATTCGGCTTCAAGTACGCGCAGATGCTTTCGAACTGCAGCCAGAAGTTGTTGTTCCATTCCCGGTTTTGGTTGGTAAGCAACGATTACAAAACGACCCATAGATCATCCCTTTGATTTTGCAGCCCAACGAACAAGCTCTGCCGCAGATCTGACGGCGCGAAGCGGCGGCAGGGCTGTCGGCTGGAGCGACGGGTTAGGCTTCATCGGCTTGGACCAACAAGAAGCCACGAATCCATTCTCGTGCTCCTCCTAGTACCGTATCCGAGGACTTTTCCACCGACTCCGCCGACACGTCATAAAAGTTTTCCCCGGGTTTGAAGCCCCCAACGATCCGGCGGATTGAGTACGTAAATCCTTCCTGAACGGTGTGCACGGCCGCGGAGACCAAGTCAGGTCGCTCGTAAAGCACTCGCCCCACGTATATTGGTGGCGGGTTGAACGGAACATCTTTAGCTGGCTCGCGCCGTGCCTGCGCATGTTGCTGTTTCTTAAGAATGATAGATACAGCTCGATCTAAGCAATACCTAGCGTTCGATTCGGTTGCATTACTAGAAGCGAACGACGCATCATAGGTGACAGCCCAGTCAGACTTGCGATCAGCGCGAAATACGTCCGGCGTTAGACGCTGAAGATTTGGCAGCTCCATCGTATGTATGCCTAACTCCATGGCTTGAAGCCGCCAGTCTTGAAAGTTGAACTGCACATACTCAGTTGGCACCTTCACATGCTCGCTAATCCAATCCCGGTCTCGCGTCCATGATAGGGCGCGCCAACCGCCACGCAGAGCTGAGGCGAGAAGGTTTTCTTTTACCGTCCCGTCATGGTCTCGCCAGCCATAGATGCTGTGGTCGATTTCGAACTCGACGAATAGTGCCTTTCTTATTTCTGTGAGTGCTTCGAGGTAGCGCCGCTTTTTGATGGCAAGCTCTGCGGATACGAGAAGGCTCTTCGACTCAGTGTCCTTCACAAGTCCGCTATGAAGAGGTCGCGCAGTGACTGACCTAAAACATCGTTTGTCATTGAACCGATAGCGTCGTCCGCGGCATCGTAGTAGGAACGCACCATAGCCGGTTCGGCAAGCTGGGCGTGGTGTTTAACAAGCACGCGCTGCTTGTTTAGCGCTTTTAGCGTTCCCGAGCGCGGGACAGCTACCCCCGACGCCCTTAGCTCCCCGATCAGCTCATCGAAGCTTTTCCGGTCCAAGTTCTTGTCGTCGTCCACACCTTTTTCTAACAGCAGTGCGTAGAGCACCGTTTCGAGCGAATCTTGCAGGACGACCAGCCCGCTTGACGCTAAGTAGCGGTCCTCCGATGAGCAAAGCGGGGCGGCCTGCTCGAGAAGGGTGCGTGCCACGACCAGCGCATGAACAGTCGACTCGCGCATTGCCTAACGTTCGGCATGAGCGGCGGCGCGAAGGACGCGAAGTGGCCTTTGTGACGTCCGCTTGATGGAGGGGTTAGGCGACACGCGCACGGTAGTTGCCGCACTCACGACGAAGCGTCCCGAGTGTTGTAGTACTGAACAAGTGCCTTTCTGGCGAGCTTAGGCTCACCGGGAAAGCGCCCGGTTAGAAGCAGACACGCATAGGAGAAGGCGACGCCTATGACCCAGAAAAGGACGGCGACCGCGACTGCCGCCCAAGCGAAGACTGCGTTCGTACTCGCTTCTGTCGCGGTGAACCAGATAACCGCGAGCAAGATGCCCCACTGGAGCAACCCGCCGAGCCAACCCCACAAAGTACGCACCAAGCCACAGAGGTCTGCAAGCCGGTTGCGAAGCAGCTCTGGGCTCGAACGATCAGCAAGGAGTTGCATCAATCGAGGACTAAGTGCCGCGCTGTCTAGCTGCTCTACCGAGGCACCCAGTTGGACTGCGGCTGCCTGAAGGCGGCCATGCTGAACCTTCTCGGATTCCCACTGACCGACGAGTAGAAGAAGGAGCCTGAGCATAGTGAGTACAACGAGGGCGCCTCCAATGTGTGCGGTTGCGGCAAGTCCGGACATGAGTTCGTGCTGCCTAACGATTCAGTTCGGCGTCCGCAAAGCGGTCCGCTGGAACGACGGGTTCGGCACGCTCACTTGAGTGCGGCCATGAACGCGTCAGGCTGAATCTGCGCTTGACGCGAAACACCCGCCAAGGTGCCGACCTTAAGTTCGACGTGAAGCGGCACAACGCAGCCGACGTTCCCCGTCGCGTGATCACGTGGCTACCCGTTTGCCGCTGTTAAATAAAGCCGAGGCGTTCGAGCGCCTTAACCGTGGCGGCGCCCGAAGTGCTTGGCAGCTTAGGCATGCACAGGGACAGCAAAGGTCGTCACGACCGTCCGCCCTGTCGTCTCGGGAAGCGGAGATATCTCGAGATACAGAGCCGTGGCCTCACGCAAGTTGGCGACTGCCTCCTCCACTGTCTCGCCCTGCGTGGTGGTGCCCGTCTCCGGATTTAAAGCGACAAAGCCGCCTTCTTCCGCTGGTGTCAACACTGCCGTCAACTCCATGTTCGTCTCCGATCCGCAGCATCGCACTGTAGCAAGCTCAGCTGCCCAACGATCTAGTTCAGCGGCCGCTTAGCGGTCCGCTGGAACGACGGGTTAGGCTCGATGGCTAGCAGTGCAAACGTCATTCTGGAATTATCAAGAACAAGAACTGGGCTACGGTTGCCACCGAGAAAACGCCGAGCACCCATGCCGCCATACGCTTCAACAGTGGCGGAGAAAATAACCAAGCGCCGATCATGTCTCGCTTCCGGATCCCAAACACGAAGAAGTACGCCGGAAGGCAGACAACAATGACTATGAGGAGCATTGACCACACACTAAGCGATGGTTGCCTGTCGATCAACGGTGCCAGAAAAACCGAAATAGTTGCGGATAGCGCCCCAGTGATGGCAGCCGACTTCGGAGTCGCCACGATGTTCACGCTTGAACTGCCTAACGATCTAGTTCAGCGGCGGCGAAGCCGTCCGCTGGAACGTCGGGTTAGGCCCTTCGAGTTGCATTGGCGCCTCAAGCCCGCAATGGACGCCAAACTTCTTCCGGACGATCGTACTTGTGCTGAAGCACCCGCTTCCACTCCAACAAGAGCTCCGCGACCCGAAGCGCATGTTCCGGTTGAGGTTCCAAACCCATGTGCCCCTGTTCAACTTCAATGAGGAAGCTAACGACCGATGCAACCGGATCGGACTCCAGAAGCATGCCGAGAGCGCGAATGGCGTACCCCGAGTATTCATCTCTAGCCGCGGGAGCGGCCGCCACTCCGATGGGGTCCCACACGTAGTGCAGCACCTCATCGACGCGCTCACCAAGCTCGCGTTCGAACGGTATTAGTTTGCGACTCATCAGCACGGGCCTCTTAACGCCTAACGATCTAGTTCAGCGGCGGCGTAGCCGTCCGCTGGAACGACGGGTTAGACATGGTCACCCATGACGAGGGCGTTCGCATGAGCGTCGTGGCCCAAAACAACTAGATCTTCGCGCTTGCTTTCGCAGCGAGGCAGCCCGATGTGACTTACCCACCCAGCCTTCGCCAACAGTTGCACAACAAGCCATCCCGGATCGAACTGGCCTGATTCCAACCCCATTCTGGCCGACTCGGGAAACGCGTGGTGGTTGTTGTGCCAGCACTCGCCATGCGTGAGGAATGCCCACCCTCTCAGATTGGCAGCTTGTACAGCCGCATCTCGCACAAGCCATCTACGCGACCCCGGATTGTGAGCAAAATAGGTGACAACCCAATGTGAAGTCACGCTGACAGCGACGCGTACCGGCACGCCCCAGACAACCCAACTCCATCCTCCAAAAGCAAATAAGACTGCTGCGAGCAAGACCTGATGCAGAGGCCAAGTTAGCTCCATCCAGCGGTACCAAGGATCATTTGCGAATTCCGCTTCCACGCTGAACTTTGGGGCAGCGTCAAATTCAAATCGGCAGTGAAGCTGCCAGAGCGAGTTAACCCAGACGCCACGGGTGTGGGCAAAGAATTCGTGGCATGCAGATTGTCGCTGCGCCCAATCTCGGACGTCATGAATCTTAAGAATTCCGAATGGTCCAGCCATCCCGACGAGAACTCCAATCCACACCAGGAAGCGTTCCAGCGCCTTACTGCATTCAAACGATCTGTGGATAAGGCGCCGGTGCATCCCTACCGAGTGCCCGATGAGAAGAGTGACATAGCTCAGCAGCAGAAAAACGGCGACGCCTCCCCAAGAGAAGTACATCGGCGCCAGCACCACGGCTGCGCAAACCATCGCGGTGTTCCAGATTGATTTGAATGGCGCCCAGACCACACGACCGTGGACCGCGTTCGCGCCCGTTGCATCGATACGCCAGACGGTTTTACGCACTTTGCTCTCGCTGTCTAACGACTCAGTTCAGCGGCGGCGGAGCCGTCCGCTGGAACGTCGGGTTAGATTGACCATTGCCCATCGTTCAAAAGTTCGATCGGCAGCGCACCCTCGCCGCCACGCTCCCAAAAGAGCTTCCAACCATCCTCCACAAAGTGACTCACGCGCCTTGCTGCAAACCGTTGCGCGAGTTGTAGGGCTTGCCAGCTGTCGATCCCAAAAATACGTCGCACGTTCATCTCCAGCGGGACGAGCGAGACGTCGGCGAACCAATCTCCACTTGGTTGACGCTCTGGAATACCAATGCAGAGCTTAACCTCGTGCTCACTTCCGTCAGGCGAGATGCCAAACCATGTTCGTTCGACGAATGCTGCCATGGACTATCTAACTAGATTTAGACAGCAAGCAACCTACAAGGAGGCGCCTGCTAAGTCAATATGAAGATCGCGTATGTGCATGTTCTTACTCGTTTTGCAGGTGGCGCTTCCTGATTGCACCGCTTAAATTAACAAGGATGACATCACCGCCCGATTCGCCTCCGCCCGTTCGCCTCCTCGACCAGGTGCGCGATCGGATTCGCGTCAAGCACTATTCGCTGCGGACCGAAAGGGTGTACGTCGACTGGGTACGACGCTACGTCCTGTATCACGGCAAGCGGCACCCGCGTGACTTGGGCGCCGGCGATGTGGAGCGATTCTTGTCCGATCTCGCCGTGCGCCGGCACGTGTCCGCGTCCACGCAGAACCAGGCCAAGGCGGCCCTCCTGTTCCTCTATCGCGAGGTACTCGGCGCGCAGTTGCCCTGGCTCGACGAGATCGTGCAGGCGCGAGTGGGGCGGCGGCTGCCGGTCGTGCTGACACCACGCGAGGTCAAGGCGTTGCTGGACTCCCTGCATGGCTCCGCCTGGCTCGTCGCGTCACTCCTGTACGGCACCGGCATGCGGCTGCTCGAAGGTCTGCGACTACGCGTCAAGGATGTCGAATTCGAGCGCCGCGAGATCGTCGTTCGCGAGGGCAAGGGCAACAAGGACCGGGTGACGGTCCTGCCGGAGAACCTGATGCTGCCGCTTCGCGATCAGATCGCGAACGCGAAGCGGACGCGTGAGGCCGATCTCGTCGGCGGCTACGGCGATGTCGAGATGCCGCACGCACTCGACCTCAAGTATCCGCGAGCGGGACGGGGGTGGGGCTGGCAATACTTCTTTCCCGCGCCGCAACGGTCGGTCGATCCGCGTAGCGGTGTCGTTCGACGCCACCATTTTTTCGAGCAGAACGTCCAGCGGGCCGTGAAGGCCGCCGCACGGCGGGCGGCGATCGACAAGCCGGTCACGTCCCACGTGCTGCGTCACTCGTTCGCGACGCATCTCCTGCAGGCCGGTCACGACATCCGCACCGTGCAGGAACTGCTCGGCCATGCGAGCGTCGAGACGACCATGGTCTACACCCACGTCCTGAACCGAGGGGGCCGGGGCGTGGCGAGTCCGCTCGACCGCTTGTAAAAGCGGATCGAATCTGCCGCGCTCGACGGGCTGCGCGATCGATCGCGTCATCACCGACGGATTTCCGCGTCTCGACGCATGACGGATCGACGTGTGCCGTCACGTTGTGTGCAGCAAGCGCGAGGAACGCCTCGTGCAGCACGGGGAACGCCGCGTGCTGCGCAACCAGTCGCTCGCGCCGAACACGGTGACGCGACGCCGCACCACCGACGGCACCCGTTGCCGGGACGTTCAGCTGCTCGTTCGCCCGGTCGACTGGATCGACGCCATCGGCAACGCAAGAGCGGCCCGACTCCTCAGCCATCCGAAGGAACCCATGCGACTCGAACCCATCACCGAACCGAACCTCACGCCCGAACAACGCGGTCTCGACGCCCGGATGCGAGAGGGCATCAAGTCCCACCTGCAGGGCTTCGTATCGGCGCGCGACGACGGCGCGCTGATCGGCCCGTTCAACCCGATGCTGCATTTCGCGCAGTTCGGCAAGCCCACCTGGGATCTCGTCACGGCCCTCGCCGAGCACAGCACGTTGCCGAAGCCCGCGCACGAGGTCGCCATCCTCGTCGCCGGGGCGCGCTTCCACACGCGCTACGAGTTGTACGCGCACGAACGCGTCGCCGCAAAGGCCGGCTTGTCGCCGGCCAAGATCGCCACGCTGGCCGCTGGCGGACGCCCCGCGGATCTCGATCCGTCGGAGAGCGCGGCGTTCGACGTCGCGACGGTCTTGCTCGGCGGCGGACCGTTGCCCGAGTCGACCTATGCGATGGCGATCGACCGGTTCGGCAAGGACGGCGTCGCCGAACTCGTGTTCCTGATCGGCTCGTACTGCCTCGTCTCGATGGTGTTGAACGCGTACGACATCTCGGTCCCGGGTCGCGAGGAAGGCATCGGCTGAGAGTCAGTGCCGTGGCGCCGCGGCGCCGTGGTGCTGCGGTGCTGCGGTGCTGCGGTGCTGCGGTGCTGCGGTGCTGCGGTGCTGCGGTGCTTCGATGCCTCGATGCCGCCG
>CAHJWM010000116.1 GCA_903642325.1 Myxococcales bacterium
GAGGCGCGCCGGCCACCGGCGCCATTTGCACCCCCAGCGGCGCACAGTTCGATTGCGGCAACGTCCTAAAATCGAACGATACGACGCCGGTTAGTATGGACGGCTACGCCAATAAGGACCTAGCAGACGGGCCGAGCTCAGGCTCCGACGCGCATCAGTTTAATTGCGTTGCCAGTGAGGGAGCCCCCAAAATCTATAAAGAAAAGCATTGGCAGCTCGCCGGCCCAACCATCACCGCGGGTAAAAGCTACAAGGTAGATCTGCACTTTTATGGTGTCGTGGAGTGCAAAAATTATATTGGCGGTTCAGGACCTGCCACAACCGATTCTGACGTCGTGAGCACCACGATCACCCATAACCTTTGGATGACCGGCGTCAAGGACAACGGGGATCACTGGAACACGTACACATTCACCGTCACGCCGGCGTCCTCGAACCATGTATCTGGAATCGGCACTCCCCAAACCGATCTTCCGGATCCGATGAAAACGTACGTCATCAACCAGTGTCCTAAGACGCGACAGGCGAGCCATTACACATTCCGGCTCGACTTTGATTCGTCGATTACTGTGCCTGCCGGGTCGTTCATCAATTACGTCGAGTACGACACCAATTGCCGCATGATTGCTAACTGCGGAGCGTCCGACGCCAGCCAGAGCTGCAATCCGCCGTACAATCTCGTCGATACCGTCACTCAAGCTGTGCCGAATACGAACGCCGTCACTCTAGATCAGCCCCTTGCGAATAATGCGAGCCCGCCGTCGCGCGGCCAGTGGTGGTTGGTTGACGTAAAGAACGTCACTGCGTTACCGTGAAATTGGGTTGGGGCGGGCTGGCTGGCTGGTGGGCCAGCCCACTTTATGCTTTCTATAAGGGACTGTTGGTTCGATGTGTTATCTGACGCGATGCAGAGTACTGCCTGGGGTGATTTTAGCGACCAGCCTGGTGGTGGCGCGGGGCTCGATGGCACAAGGGGCGGGAGCTTCGCCCGGCGGCGGCGCTGCAACGCCCTCCGCCACAACTGAAGATGATTCAGAGGAATCTGGGACGACGCCTACCAGTGAGGCCGCCAAGGGCAAGCTGCCGCCGGTCGAGGTAGCCGCGCCGCGTCCGCCAGCCGAACCCATCGCCGCCGTGGTCGAGGACGAGTTCGATGCGCCAGCCGACCACTGGGAAATCTTTAGCAATGGGCGGATTGGCGCGTTCTTCAGCTGGTCTAAGGGCGATGGCGTGCCGCAAGGAACTATATATGACCCTGTAACGGGCGACACACGTTATCAGGTCAATGCGGTCGAAGGCGGCGGCACGGGCTCAACACCTCAGATCCAGACTCCGGTCGGTACCGCCGGCGCCGGCACCGCCACACCTCAAATTATTTATAAAAATTCGATCGACACGATGCGTATTCGTAGCGGGTTCACGGGCAACGTGCTCGGATTCGGCGTTAAGCGCAGGCTGGGAGGCACGAAAGTCACTGGCTATATCTCCGTGACATCAATTGTGGATAGCTCATCAGAAAGAAAGTACTTCCAATCATACCCGGACTTTCGTGAGGGCTACATCAAGCTGGAAGGCCATTGGGGAAGTTTGCTTCTTGGACGAGCTGCAACCCTCTTCGACCGCGGTGCGGTGGAGACCGATTTCCTGTATCTCCACGGCTATGGCGTCGGCTACCCGGGGGACTTGAACACGGCTAACGGGTTTCCTACAGGTGGGCAGATCGGATTTGGCGTCCTTGCCAACGGTTACGCCGCCGGGTTCGTGTATGCGACGCCCAAGCTTGCGGGTGTCCAATTATCCGCCGGCGTTTATGACCCCGCAGCCTTAGCGGGCCAAGCATATGAGCGGACTAGGTTTCTGCGCCCGGAGTTCGAGCTTACGGCCGATGAGCCTGTGGGCAGTATTGGCAAGGTCCACGGGTACTTCAACGGCGGATATCAGCCGAACTATCGAACCAACAGTACCAATACTGACGTCGGGAAGCTGATGGGTATCGGTTATGGCGGGCGCGTGGAGCTAGGTCCCGTTCACGTGGGCGCGGGCGGTCACCGTGGTCGCGGTTTGGGGTTCTCCTACCCCGGGCTCCCCGCGGGCCCTGCGACGCAAGACCTCGCCGGTACTCTGCATGAGACGGACGGCTTCTTCATCATGGGTCAGCTCTCGCTCGGTAACTTCGACGTGAACGGGGGTTATGGCAAGAGCACGATTCATCTAACGGCCTTCGATTTGACCGCGCAGCCAAACGGTTACCCAAAGTTGAGCGTGATCAGCTCTCAAGCCGGTATTTCTGCGGGCGTCGTCTATCACGCTCGAGACTGGCTGCACTTTGACGTCGACTTCATGCGTGCGGACGCGAAGTGGTCCCTCGGTGAGCGTCAGCAAATCAATTTCTATAATGCTGGCACCACGATTACGTGGTGATGTCCTGAGCCATGATGAACGCGAAACGAAAATTGGGGTTGCTGCTCGCCGCCTTACCGGTGCTCGTGGCTTTGGGCTGCAATAACGATTCCAAGAGCAAGCCAAGCGCCGCACAGACCGCTTCGGACCCGGACAAGATCGTCAAGCTCGCCTTCGTCACCAACAACCCGAGCCAATTCTGGAAAATTTCCGAGGCCGGGCTGAAGAAGTACGAGAAAGAGGCGAAGGTTCAGGTCGATATGAAGATGCCGCCGAACGGCACTCCGGAAGACCAGAATCAGATCCTGCAGAACTTGGCGAGCCAGGGCTACGACGCGATCGCGGTGAGCGTCATTGCTCCCAATGACCAGTTGGGCGTGCTCAATGAGGTCGCAGCCAAGACCAACCTCATCACGTTCGATTCCGATGCGGCCAAGTCCAAGCGCCTTTTGTACATCGGGACGAACAATTTCGACGCCGGCAAGGCGCTCGGCGAGCGCATTGCGACCCTCCTGCCGCAGGGCGGAAAGATTGCGGTGTTCGTGGGCACGTTGTCGGCGGACAATGCGACTCAGCGCCTGAACGGGATCGAAGCGGCGATCAAGGACAAGAAGATCGAGATCGTCGATAAGCGTGAGGACAACACGGATCGCGCCAAGGCTCGCTCCAATGTCGAAGACATCATCAACGCGCACAAGGACCTGAACCTGGTCGTCGGTTTGTGGAATTACAACGGCCCCGCCATTGCAGCGGCGATTCAGGGCCTTGGCAAACAGGGCAAGGTCCTGGCCGCTGTGTTCGATGAAGACGACGCAACGCTCGACGCAATCGCCAACGGCACCATCGCGGCGACGGTGGTTCAGAAGCCGTTTCAGTTCGGCTACCTGTCCGCCAAGTGGATGCACGACCTGGCAACCAAGGGCGACGCCGCCAAGAAAGCCTTGCCCGCGAGTGGCATCATCGATACCGGCGTCACGGTGATCGATAAGACGAATGTGGCTTCGTTCAAGGCGGAGCTGGCTGAGATGAAGAAATCAACGCAATGACCAGCGCGCCATGAGCTCCGCGTCCGTTGCTGAAGAGCCCTTGCTCAGCATGCGCGGCATCACCAAACGCTTCCCAGGCGTGGTGGCGCTGCAGGACGTGCAGCTGTCGCTTCACGCTGGTGAAGTGCTGGCGCTGATGGGGGAAAACGGCGCTGGCAAGAGCACGTTGATGAAGATCTTGGGCGGGGTAACCCGGCCCGACGAAGGCGAAATCACGGTCGCCGGCAAAGCGGTGGAGTTCAGCAACGTGCGGGATGCGAAAGCCCAGGGCATCGCGCTCATCCACCAAGAGTTGATGCTGGCATCGAATTTGGACATCACGTCCAACATTTTCCTGGGCAATGAGCAGCGGTCCGGCAGCCTGTTGCGGCCGCTCGATCGCCGCCGAATGAAGGCTCAGGCGGAAGCGCTGCTCGCTCGAGTCGGGCTCGAGCTCCCGGTCACGACTCTGGTTTCGCGCCTCACGGCGGGCCAGCAGCAGATGGTCGAGATCGCCAAGGCGCTGTCGGCGAATGCCCGGATTCTAATTATGGACGAACCGACCTCTTCACTCGGAAGTGGTGAGTCGGAACAGCTGTTCAAGATCATTCATCAGCTGCGAGCCAATGGCATTGGCATCATTTACATCTCGCATCGCATGGGTGAGGTGATGGAGCTCTCCGACCGCATCACCGTTTTACGTGACGGTCGTTATGTTTCGGATCTATTGCGCGCGGACGCTTCGCACG
Organism: Myxococcales bacterium; assembly: GCA_903642325.1. Classification (GTDB taxonomy): domain Bacteria; phylum Myxococcota_A; class Polyangia; order Polyangiales; family Polyangiaceae; genus PMG-095. Next base: position 4,175 of record CAHJWM010000116.1, read on the forward strand.
ACAAAATCGTCGGGTTGATGGTCGGCCGTGCGCTGAGCAATCAATACTTTCCGCAGAAGCGCGAATTGGCGGCGCCCACCACGCGGCTGGTAGTCGAGGAGCTCGAGCTGCCGGGCGCGCCTGGGGCGGTCAGCTTCTCGGCCCGAAAGGGCGAGATCCTGGGCTTTGCGGGGCTCATCGGCGCCGGGCGCACGGAGCTGATGCAGGCCATCTTCGGTGTGACGCCCGCCAAAGCGGGCCGAATGCTGCTGTCCGAGGTTCGCTACGCGCCGAAGACGCCGCGCGAAGCCATCGATCGAGGCGTGTACTTGGCGCCCGAGGATCGAAAGCACCACGGCCTCGTGCTACGCATGTCCGTGGCCGAAAATTCTTCTCTACCGAACGTCGCGACCTACGCCCGTTTTGGTTGGCTTGATCGGAAAACCGAACGGCGGGTGGCGGATGCCGGCGTTAAGCGGCTGAGAACCAAGACGCCCAGTATCAAGCAGGCCGTCGGTAACTTATCCGGCGGCAACCAGCAAAAGGTCGTGCTCGCCAAGTGGCTGGCAATGCAGCCCCAAATCCTGATTCTGGACGAGCCAACCCGCGGGATCGACGTTGGGGCAAAGGCCGAGATATATCAGCACATGTCGGAGCTCGCCGGCGAGGGCATCACGATTCTCATGGTGAGCTCGGATCTCGAGGAAATCATGGGCATGAGCGATCGCGTCGTGGTCATGCACGAGCGACGAATCACGGGCGTGCTGGAAGGCAGTGCGCTCACGCAGCTCGCCGTCGCGGGGCTGATGACGGGGCGCGCGCATGATGTCGATAGCATGGCGGTGGCGTCATGAGGCGCGAGCTAGGCATGTTCTCGGCGCTGGTCGCGATGTGCTTCGCGCTCTGGTTGTCGAACTCGGACTTTCTGGGCGCCTCGAACGTGATCAACACGACGCGCCAGGTGTCGATGCTTGGCATTTTCGCGATCGGCATTGCGTTCGTGATCATTACGGGCGGTATCGACTTGTCCATCGGCTCGATGGTCGGCCTCACCGGCGTCATCATTGCGCGGCTCACGTCGACATCGACCGGGGGGCTTGGCTATCCCCTGTGGATCGGGATCGTGACAGCGCTGGTCGTGGCTTGTTTGTTCGGTTTGATTCAGGGCTTGCTCATCACGCGGCTTCGGCTGCAGCCGTTCATCGTCACGTTGGGCGGCATGCTGCTCCTGCGCGGCGTCTCCCAGACCGTGGTCGAGGGCGGGGTGATCAGCATGGGCCAGTCGCCACTGCTGTCTTTGGCGAGTGGAGGCCTGCTCAAGCTCGGGCGCGACCCGCTCATCCCCTACCCGTTCCTGATTTTTCTTTCGGTGGCCGCGCTGGGCGGATACGTGCTGCATTTCACGGTTTTAGGCCGGTACATTTACGCCATCGGCGGCAGCCGTGATGCCGCCGAATACTCCGGTATCAACGTCAAAAAGGTCGAGACGCTCACGTATGTGATTTCGGCGGGCAGCGCGGGCATCGCGGGCATCTGTTACGCCGCTTACATCGGCCAGATGTCTCAGCAGGTTGGCGTCGCGTACGAGCTGTACGCAATCGCCGCGGCCGTTCTCGGCGGATGCTCCTTGCGCGGCGGTGAAGGCACGATCTTCGGCATCGTGATCGGCTCGGCGATCATGCGGGTGATCGATAACGGCATCAACATGTTCCAGTACAAGTACTCGGACGCGGACGGCATTCGCCGCATCTGGCGCCTCGATCCGAATTGGAACTGGATCATCGTCGGCGCCGTGATTTTGGCGGCCGTCATTCTCGACCAGCTGGTGCATATTTTCCAAGCGGCACGTGCCGTGCGGGAAGCCGGTGCGCGCAAGGCCGGCATCGCCGCCAGCAGCTCGGCGAACGCTGAGGCGGCCAAACGGGCGGAAACGCACGCGGGCTAGCTGATTGCACGCCGCCCCGGCAGAGCGGCGGCGCAAAGACTCTGAATCGTCAACCTCGTCAATACGGAGAACAAAGTCATGTCGCTATCTTACGGCGCTCGCGGTGTCGGCATCGGAATGAGCGGGTTCTTGTGCTTGCTGCTCGCGGCCTGCAGCAGCGATAACAACGTGATCGTTCAGCCCGCTACCGGCGGCGCAGGCGCCGGTGGGGTGGCGGCGGTCGGGGGTGACGCGCCGGCCAGCGGCGGAACCGCTGCAGGCGGAAGTCCGACGCTCAGCGGCGGAACCGGAGGGGATTCGACCGGCGGCACCGGCATCGCCGGTATTGGCGGTAGCGCAGGTGGCGGTGGCGGCACGGGACCCGCGGGCGGTGGTGCCAGTGGCGGGAGCGGCGCGTCGGGCGCGAGCGGTACGGCGGGCGGCGGAGG
>CAHJWM010000117.1 GCA_903642325.1 Myxococcales bacterium
GCTATTTTAGACATCGCGCGCGAGCATTACGCCGCTCGTTGCCCAATGGAACGACGCCAGCCACCGGACGGATACATCGCATCGGCGGCGCGCTGCTCCGCGGTGCGCCGGTCCCATGCCGTATCGGGAAGTTCAGCGGCAAAGAAGTCGTCCCAGGAACGGTTGTGGCCCCCAACGCGGAAGCCACCTCCGAAGCGAGAGTGGACTTTCCCGCACTCCGGCCATCAAACGAGGTCATGAAGATGAGTGCATTCCGCGGCACGTCCTCGAATCTCGGCGACCAAGTCGCGCGCAGAGTTGGATAAACTATGAGCTGCGGCTCGGCGCCGCCATGCAATTCTAAGTGTGGGTCGGGGTTAGGCCAGGGTGAGCGTCGTGAAGCGATGAGCTCATGATCGCTCCACGCGATCGCGGGTCACGTCGGCGTGCCGGGCGTCGCCGCATGCAGTGCGTCCGCCGCCTACCGCCCATCGAGATCGAGGGGCGTGGCTTCGAGCTCTTCGGTCTCGAAGGTGGCAAGCCAAACAGTCGCGCCATTCGAGTCCTGCCGTTCAACGACGTATTCGGTGGCGACGCCGGGCGCACCGAGCAGCTCGGCAACCGTGCCCGTGTCGCCGACTTCCGGCGGGCGCTGATTGACCTGCCAGCCTTCGTATTGCTCGAGCGCGTGGCGCAGGCGAGCTACACGAACGACTTGGTCCTTGGCAAAGTGGGTCATCGGCGACGAACGTAACCGATTGCGGCGACCGCGGAAACGCCTGAGGCGTGCGCGGGTGTTTGCCCGTGAACAAACGGCGGAAGATGTTTGATGGTCACTCGGACCGCCAGACCGCGTCGCAGCCTTCGGCGTCGCGGCACTCGAGGTTGCTTCCAGAGGGGCGGCGGACTTCGTGGCTGGGCTTCGGCCTAGGCGGCTCAGTCGAGATCCGTCAGTCGTGATAGATCTCGATGTATTTCACGTACATGAACGCGTCGTGCACCGGAGGCCCGCCACCCCACGCGGGATCACTCAGCGTCCAGTGGTTCACGAGGATGCGGCCCTTCTGGTAGGGGATATTGCCCGTGAGCGTCACACCCGTGGGCTTTCCGTCGATGTAGTAAGTGACGCCCTGGGGCGTCCAATCGAATCGATACTCGTGAAAGTCTGCGCTCGGGTCGAAGCCGGCCGTGTACACCTGATGGGTTTTGCTACCGAGGTTGTTCTGATGGATCGTGTAGTTGATGAAGCGCCCTGGGTTGTCCTGGCTCAAGATCTCAACATCGATCTCGCTCGTGTCATTCAAATAGTAAAAGAGGGGGCTATTGACCGTTCCCGTTTCGCTCGCGGTCTTTGCCATCGTTCGATAGGACCCGTACAGAAAGTCGACTTCGGTCGACGAAAATTCGGCGCCGGTCGTTACCTGACCCTGGGCCGTGCCGCCCGTAACTTTCATAGTCAGTATCCCGTCCTTGACCCACAGGTTATCGACGCTGTGCTTGCGGTTCGAATTTCCCCACGTTGACACCACCCACTTCGGATTGTTGAAGATGTCTTCTTTCGCAAAGTCGCTTGCCTGACACTTGGCGTAGACGGTCTTGTCGGCGCAGAGCACTCGATTGGGGTTGAAGGCGCCCCCGCTCCCTGCCGCACCGGCGACGGCGGCGCCGCCCGCCGCGCTGCCGCCTGCGCTCGGCAGCGATCCGCCCGCACCGGCGGAATTAGAAGCGCCACCGCTCATCCCCGTGCCGCCGATTCCGGCGGCACTTCCGCCGGCGCCGCTCGTGCTACTCGGAGAGCCCGCCAGGCTGCTCGGCGAGCCGCTGGCACCCGCGCTGGGCGAGCCGCTTTCGCCAGCGGACGTTCCAACCGTTCCGGCAACCGATCCGCTGATTCCGCTCGAGCCGGCGGAGCCGCCCGCGCCGCCGGCAGCGGCCAGACCGCCTGCATTGCCGCTGTCGCTCGAGCTGCACGCGCTCAAGGCCAAGCTCGACCCCAACAGCATTGTTCGTACTCTCATCACGCTCATTCCTTTGCAGTCGCTTGACTCACTGCCAGTGAGAGTGTCGAGGGCCGAAAATTTCTCATACAAATGACGAGTGAGCGAGCGATCGCGGAAGACTTTCCGTCGTTCAGCTCTCTCTGATGACGCCTTTGCCGCGCCGGTGCGGCGCGCTCGATGTTCCCGTTCCGGCCCGCAAGGCTGTAACGCCGGCGAGCTGATCAGAAGCCCGGTCTCGGTCGTGTTCAGAATAGCGGATTCTTGGGTAATTCACTCGGCGTAGTATTCGAACCAATCGACGTGCATGAGCACGTCGTTGGCCGGGAAGGAAGCGCTACCGGTCGCCGGGTACCAATGCGCATCGGGGTGCCGCAAGTTGTAGACGAACTTGAGCGGCTGCGTGGGGATGCGCGCCGAGTCGCTGAGGGTCCACAGCGTTCGTTCCCGACCGTTTAGCTGCATGAAAAAACGGACTGAGCTCGCGTGCCACTCGAAGCCGACCTCGTAAAACACGCCCGCGGTGAACAAGCCCGGCTGGACGAAGGCCGCCTCCGTCGCGGTCATGCTGTAAGCCCGGCTCTCGGCCGACGGTGTGTCGAAGACCTGGCCGTTCGAGAAGTCGATGACTCGGCTGAGCATGCGAAACTGTTCGGCGCCGGTGCTGTCCGTCTGGTAGTCGGTGAACACCGTGAGGAAAAGGTACTGGGGCGTACCGCACAGGACTTGGAGATTGATTTCGGAATCGTCCGTGATCCCGTTGCGGTTCGCGTCGCCGCCATCGTTGAAGTAGCCGATGGCGGCGTGGATGAGGTCTTCGCTCGGGTCACACTGACCGAATGAGAGGCGTGTCCGAAAGGTCCCGAACGAAAAGCGCTGTGAGCTCGCGATCTCCGTCTCATAGTCGGCGCGGTCAGCGGCGCTTCCGCTCGTGCTCACGTGGCCGGGATAGAGGAGCTCAACCGTGTTGAGGTCATCGGCGTCGGGGCTCGTCACGCCGAAGTTCGTGCTGCCGCCGGGGACGAGGCTGGTCGGTTGCCACTGCCCGCCGTTTTTGTCGAAGTCGCTGCGAAACGTGAGACGGAGGGGGGGGACGGGGTCCGGAGCCGCGCCCTGATAACTTGGCTCGGTACCCACGACGCCGTTTTGTGGGTCGCACCCCAGCGCGGCGCACAGGAGCTGTAACGCGCCGAACCCGAAGCGTGAGTTGCGCCGGGCGCGTTCAACGCGGGTTATAGCTCTGCACGTCTGCAGCATAAGGGCTCTTCGGGTGAGCTCGCAAGAACGCCGCCGCTTGCCTCGATGCCGCCTCGGCCTCGCCGCACTTGGCCAGCGCTTCGACATTGAGCGCCTCTCGTTCTTGGCCCAGCGCGCCGTGCGGAAAACGTTGCCGCGCTCGCTCGAGTAAGCGTGACGCGGTCCTTCCGTCACCCGCTTGTAAAGTACGACGGACTTCCAAGACGGCCGCGCTTTCGTCCCGCAGCGCGCTCTGGTTGAGGACGACAGTCGGGGAGTGGTCCGGAGCGGCACTCGCGACCACGGGCGCGACGCTCGCGGCGGCGTCCTCCAAGGGTACGATCGGCGCGCTGCTCCGAACGGGTGCCGTCACCGCTCGCGCCGAAGCAGATGCGCGCGCGACCACCGAATGGAATGCGGGGCGCGAGGCGCCGACGAGCAAAGTGGCAGCACCGGACGCCGCGCCCAGGCCAGCCACCACGGCGAGCCCTTTCAGCACCGGTGACCAGCCGAGCCCTACCTTCGCGCTGGCCGGAACGCCTGAACTTGCGGCCGCGGGAACCAGAGCCACCGGCCAGCATTGCAGGGCCACCGCCGCCCAAATCGCCTGCTTTTCATGCGCGCTCAAGCTCACGTCTTGGCCGGCCAAGAGCAGCTCACGCTCGAGCTCAGTCGCCTGTGAGCCGCTGTCCGTAATGCGCACAGCATCGCGCGCGTCTCGAAGCCGAATTGCGCTGGGGTCGGTCACGCTCTGCCTCCTACGCGTGCAGCGCCGAAGCGTTCCCGTGCTTCCTCACGAGCGAGCGCTTGCCGGAACGCCTTCTTGGCCAAATGCAAACGTGAATACACCGTGCCAAGCGGGATCGACAACGCGACGCTGATCTCCTCGCCGGTCAGCTTTTCGAGCTCGAACAAGATGAACACGTTGCGCTGGCCAACCTCGAAAGCCGATAAAATGACGTCCAGCCGGGCCAGGCGCTCATTGTGCTCGGCGGCACGACTCACGTCAGCGCGGAGGTCGAGCTCGTCCTCGACCGCGACGTCCAGCACGAAGTTGCGCTCGCGCGTGGCATGGCGGCGGCGCTCTCGAGCCACGGTGCGGCAAATCGTAAACAACCAAGTCGTCATCGAGCTTCGCCCTTCGAACTGCTCGAGCTTGGCGTGCACCACCACGAAGACGTCCTGGACTGCGTCGTTGGCTTCCGCCTCGGGCACCCCCAAACGACGGAGCGTGCGCCACGCAAAATCTGCGTGGCTCAGGTAAATCTCTCGAAGTGTCGCGCTCTCGGGCAATCGTTTACATTAGAGGAGAGCGACAGAAGAATTCACCTGCAAATCGTGACCTCGACCAGCACTCGCCGATCGAGCCCGAGCCTCACCAAATTCGAAAGCCGAGGCGCGCCGAGACCGATCCCGCTACCAGGCTAGATTTCCAAGCAATTCCAAGGTTTTCTACCGAAAAAGTGGAGCGCCGCGTGGGCAGCCACAGCGAGCCGGCGAGTCCGCAGAATAACCGGCCCCCCACCGGCGCCTCGAAGACCCCGCCGACGCCGAGCGCCGTCCACAGCAAATCGTGCGATGCTACCGTCGAGTAGTCGAAACCCACTCCGCGCAGCCGCCCAGCCCCGAGCAAAGCGCAGGGACCGATGAGCGAGCGCTTGCCCCAGGTGAAGCACCCGCGCAGGCTTGCGAACAGCAACGTGGCACGCAGCTCGCCTTGCCCAAAGTGAGTCGTGCCTGGCAGCACGGCGTTGAAGCCAGCGTCGAACAGCCAGCCTTGACGTAGGCGCAGGCCGACCTGCTCTGACAAGAGCGGACGGCTTCCGTCGACGAGCCCGAGGGCCAGGCCTCCCTCGAGCGAGGCGCGGAGCGCATACGAAGTGGGCGCGCCAGTGCGACGTGCTGCCGGCTCAACCGTTGCGCTCACGTGAGCGGCGGGGGCGGCGGGCTCGGCTGGAGCTGGCGGCGGCGCTTCGACGGGGTCCTGCCCCAGCTCCTTGTCCAATAGCAACGCGATGGCGACGCTCACGGCTTCTGCCAAGGCGGAGCAGCTCGGCCCGCGATCGGCGAGCGTTCGCTCACCCGGCTTGGCCCCAAGCGAGTGAACCTCAGCGGAATATCCGTCCGCGCTCGCGAGGAAACGCACGCTCACTCGCAGCGCCTCGCCTGTATCACTTGTCAAAGATCGATGCAGGATCTGCTCGATGTGGCCCGTGAGCTCCGCGCTACTGGGACAGTCTGAGGCTCCGTCGGCGTGCTCGACCTCGATCGCGGCTCCAAGCGGAGCGCCGCGGACCGGACGCTCGCCGAACAGGCAGATCAAGCCCAGCGCGCATGCCGCCGGCAGCGTCCGCGTGCGCCGACTCAAGCGGTCCCCCCGTGCACCCGCTCGCGGGCCGCGTGGCGCGCAGCTCGAGCCGCAGCCCGGCATCTCGTGAGTTTCCCCATGGTGATCGTGCGGAGGAGGTGAAGCGTTGCCGCCGGAGCATGACGCCGGATGCCACGGCGGCCAGGCGGCTCTCGAAGCGGAAGGGTCGGCCACACGGGGTGGCCCAGAGGCGGCTCGAAGCGACTCTCGACTCCTCCGGGGCCGGGTTGGATCAACGCTTTTATTTTCGCCGCATCCAGTCCCGCTCATTCGTCTGAGGTCCATTCAAAGTTCGTGCAAGAAAACGCGCGCTACGCGAAGAGCGCCGCCATCCTACTTCGATTGAGAAAAAGCCGCCCGCTCCACCCTCTAACAGTCCGTCGTACGCATTCGGAGGAAGATGACTTCAGTGAAGAACGCGTTGTGCGCATGTGTGGCGCTCGGATCTAGTCTGGCACTGGGCTGTAGCTCGAGTAGTGATTCCGTCGCGGCGGGCGGAGCGGGTACGGTATTCGGAGGGGCCGGCGGCACTTCAATGGGCGGTGCGCCGCCTCCGAATCAGAGCGGCGCGGGCGCGCCCGCATCGCCGGGCGGTGCCGCATCAGGTGGAGACGCATCGCTGGCCGGCAGCACTGCTTTCGGCGGCACGTCGGCCGCGGGGGCGACCTCGACGGCGGGCGACGCCTCTGGCGGCTCGTCGAGTACCGCACCGACCGGCGGCTCTGGCGGCGCGCCCGCGGCGGGGGGCAGTCCGTCCGCCGGGACGGGCGGTGCTTCGGCCCAACCGTCCGGGCTATTGTTCGACGACTTCAGTTACACCG
>CAHJWM010000118.1 GCA_903642325.1 Myxococcales bacterium
CCAGAGTCGCGACCGCGATCAGAGCCAGAGTCGCGACCGCGATCAGAGCCAGAGTCGCGACCGCGATCAGAGCCAGAGTCGCGACCGCGATCAGAGCCAGACTCGCAACTACGGTCAGGGCGGCGGCCAAAGCCGCGATCGGGCTCGGGAAGAGAGGTCTCGTGTCAACGCGATCGATGAAGACCGGAACTTCGGACGCAGTGAACGCTTCACCGAGGGCGACGACTCCGACGACCAGCAACTCGAACCGCGCCGCTTACGTTCCGATCGACGCGTCGAGTCCAGCGATCGCGATAGCCGCGATGGCCGAGACGCGCGAACCGACGACCGGTACCGAGACCGCGAAGAAAATCTCGACAGCGCGGTCAATCAGCGCACCAAATCGGGCAACGCTTCGCGCGACTACTGATCTCGCTCGGGCCCTTGACCTCGCGAGCGCCGCGCCTCGCAAAGCAAGCCAGCCAGTGCGCTGCGCGGCCGGCTGGGCCGCCGAAGGCTGAGTGCGCTTAGCTGTTTACCGTGACCATCAAAACTCAAGCTAAAGAGTTGTGATGGTCACGTAATCGTTGTGTTCGGCGAAGCCTTCGGCGTCGAACAACGGTTGCCGAGTTCGAGATGCGCCGTGCGAGGGTCGAGCGAGCAACCCGGCGTTTCGCTCCGTCGAACCAACGCCGCATTTTAAGCAGGCTTAGAAAAACAACAGCGCGCTGAGCACTACACACTTTGCTTGCCGCGAGTGCTTTACGCGGACAAGGTTGACGGGGGTGGAGCGTTCGGAACCAGCCCGTAGCTAAACCGGGCGCGAGTCAAGTATTGCCTCGCACGCAGGCCATCCCGCGCACGGGCTCTCCCATGCGCAGGCCATCGCGCGCAGGCGTTTCCGCGCGCAGGCTCTTCCACGCACAGGCTCACTCTGCGGGCACAGGCGTGGGGCTCGGTGACGCTTTGTTCTCATCAGGGCCGTGCTCGATCGGCGGCGCTGGCTTCTTTTCATTGCGGGATTTGATGCGCTCGACCGTGACGAACAGCGCCGGAATGAAGAAGATGCCGAGCAGGGTTGCCGCGAGCATTCCGGAGATGACGACGGTGCCCATCACGCGCCGAGCGGCAGAGCCCGCGCCGCTTGCAATCCAGAGCGGTACGCAGCCAAGTACGAAGGCCAGGGACGTCATCAGAATGGGCCGCAGGCGAAGCCGGGCCCCTTCGAGAGCAGCGTCGATGATTGGCTTGCCCTTGTCGAGCTCGGCTTTGGCAAACTCGACGATCAAGATCGCGTTCTTTGCCGTCAAACCCACGAGCATTACGAGGCCGATCTGCGCGTGCACGTTGTTGTCGAAATGCCGCGACATCAAACCCAAAAAAGCCCCCAACACCGCGACTGGCGTGCTCAGCAGGACGCTGAACGGCAGTGACCAGCTCTCGTACAATGCCGCCAAGATCAAGAACACGAACACGAGCGACAGGCCGAGCACGCGCGCAGAGCCGCCCTGCGACGCCTTTTCTTGATAGGAGAGGCCGTTCCACGCGTAGCTCATCTCAGGCGCCAGGGTCTGCCGCGCCACGTCCTCCAACGCGTCCAGCGCTTGCCCGGAGCTGTAGCCCGGCGCCGGGCCACCCTGAATTTCGACCGCGCGATACAGGTTGAAGCGGACCGTGTATTCGGGCCCACTTACTTGCCGCACGCTCACGAAGGACGAGAGTGGCACCATCTCGCCTTTCTGATTGCGCACGTAAAACTTGCGAATGTCGTCGGCGGATTCACGTGTGTTGCCTTCGGCCTGCACGAAGACTCGCCACTGCCGGCCAAAGCGGCTGAAGTCGTTCACGTACGAGCCACCGAGCAAGGTTTGGAGGGCGGCGTAAACTTCCGTCAGCGCGACTCCCTGTTTGAGCGCCTTGTCCTTGTCCACGTCTGCGAACAGCTGCGGCACGGCCGGCGAAAATAGCGGGCGCACGCCTGCGAGCTCCGGCCGTTTACTCGCTGCGGCCATGAACTTCGCGACGTTTTTCGCGAGAAAATCCAGGGAACCGCCGCTGCGATCTTGCAGCATCATGCTGAAGCCACCCGCCGAGCTGATGCCCGGTATGGCCGGTGGGGCCACCACGAACACCCGCCCTTCGATGATGCGCGAGAACTGGCCATTCAAGCGCTTTAGAATGGCCGCCGAGGTCATCGTGTCGCCCTTGCGGTCGTCCCAGGGTTTGAGGCCCATGAAGCCCATGCCCGTGTAGCTGGCTGCCGTACGCGTGAACAGGCTGAAACCAGCGATGCCATTATAGCCCTGAACCTCCTTCTCTTTCGCCATGATCGCGTCGATCTGCGAATACACCGCCTTGGTGCGTTGAAGGGACGCGCCATCCGGAAGCTGCACGCTGATGATGGCGTAGCCTTGATCTTCATCCGGTACGAACCCGGAGGGCACGTGGCGCGCCAGCACGAGAGAAATGCCTGCGACGCCCGCCAAAAGCAGAAGCGGAATCGCAAGCTTTCGTACCAGCCGCTGATTGATGGCGATGTAGCCATCCGTGGTGCGCGCGAAGCCGCGATTGAACCACGCGCCCATTCGCCCGAACCAACCGTGCGACTCCGATCGCGGCTTCAGCAGCATCGCTGCCAGGGCCGGCGACAGTGTGAGCGCGTTGAATGCCGAAATCAGCACGGAAACGGCGATTGTGAGCGCAAATTGTTGGTACAGACGGCCGGTGATGCCGCTCAAAAAGGCGACCGGAATGAACACGGCGGCGAGGATCAGCGCGATCGCCACGACCGGGCCCTGCACGTCTTTCATCGCTTGCAGCGTCGCGTCGCGCGGGCTCATCCCGCCTTCGATATGATGCTCGACCGCCTCCACGACCACGATGGAGTCGTCGACGACCAGACCGATCGCGAGTACCAAGCCGAACAGCGACAGGGTGTTGCCCGAAAAACCAAGCAGCGGAAAAACTGCGAACGCGCCGACCAGGGAGACGGGCACCGTGAGCAGCGGAATCAGCGTCGCTCGCCAGCTCTGTAAAAAGACGAACACGACCAGTACCACCAGGATGATCGCCTCGATGAGAGTCTCGACGATCTCGCGAATACCAGCCGTCACCGGCGCGGTGGTGTCGAGCGATACCTTGTAGGTTACGCCCGGCGGAAAGCGCTTGGCGAGCGTACCCATCGCGGTGAGGATCCCTTTTTGTACGTCGAGTGCGTTCGACCCGGGGGTCTGAAAGGCGGCGATGACCGACGCCGGCTTGCCATTGAAGGTGCCGTATTGCTGGTAGTTGAGTGACCCGAGCTCGATGCGCGCGACGTCGCGCAGGCGCACGTTGGAGCCATCAGGGTTCTCGCGCAAAATCACATTTCCGAATTCAGCTGGCTCGACCAGGCGGCCCTGCGCGCGGACCGTGAACGTCAGTTGTTGTCCCGTCGGCGCCGGTTCCGCGCCGACCTGACCGGCGGGGTTCACCACATTTTGCGCCCGGATCGCGTTAGTGACGTCGGTGACGGTGAGTGAGAGCCGTGCCAGCACGTCGGGGTTCAGCCAGATGCGCATCGAATAGTCGGATGAGCCGAAATTTCGAACGTCCCCGACGCCTTTCACCCGCAAGATCGCGTCGTTGATGTTGATCAGGGCGTAGTTGGCGAGGAACGTCGGATCGTAGCGCCCGTCCGGCGAATAGATGGAGATCACCAAGAGCGGGAAAGCCAGCGACTTTTTGATCGTAACGCCGATGTTTTTGACATCCTGTGGCAGGAACGGCTGCGCCTGCGAAAAGCGATTGTTCACCAGCACGTTGTCCACGTCGCCATCGGTGCCAACGTCGAAGGTGACGACCTGAGTCATGCTGCCGTCGTTCGCGTTGGTCGACTGCACGTACAACATGCCGTCGACGCCGTTCATCTGCTGCTCGATGGGCGTGGCCACGGCTTGCTCGATGGTCAGCGCGTCAGCGCCGACATAGCTCGTGGCCAAGTTGACTTGTGGCGGCAAGATCTGCGGAAATTGCGAAATCGGAAGGCCGAACAGTGACACCGCGCCGATCAATACGGTCAAGATCGCGATCACGATCGCGACGATGGGCCGGCGAATGAAGAATTCAGACACGGGTTTAAGACGCCGCCGGAGCGGGGCTGGGGGTGACCGAAGCTCCGTCCGTGACCTTCTGCACGCCGTCGACGACGATGTTTTCGCCCTCGTTGAGACCGCTGGTTACGATGCGCATGCCCTTGGCCGAAGCCCCGAGCTCGACCGCGCGAAGCTTCACTTTTTTGTCGGCCCCCACAACACCGACCGAGTACGTGCCTTGCACCGAGATCAGCGCTTTCTCCGGCACGGCTCGCGCGGCCTTTCCTTGGTCGTCGCGCTCGATGCGCACGCGACCATACTGACCCGGCCTCAGGCTCCCGTCTGGGTTAGGGAACAGCGCTTGGAGTTGAATCGTGCCGGTGCTGACGTCCACTTGGCGGTCGGCAGCAACGAGCAGACCTCGGTGCGCGTAAACACTGCCGTCAGCCAGCAGGAGCTCGATTCCGGGATCATCGCCCTCCGCCTTCAAATGCGCGTCGAGTTTGGGAAATTGCTTACGCGCCCAAGTGACGTCGCGCTGCCCGAGGTGCTTGAGCCGATCGGGGAAGCGCACGTAATCGATCTCGCTCATTGGGAAATTGACTCGAATCGGGTCGACCTGCGACACCGTGGTCAGCAGGGTTGGACCCGTCTTGGCCGACCAGGTTGCCCACGCGTACGAGCGCTAGACCAGCGACGCCTGCCACGGGCGCGTGAATTTTCGTATACGAGAGGTTCAGCTCGGCTTGGCTCAATGTGGCGCGGGCTTCGAGCACTTGACCGTTCGCGTCGGCGGCCTGCGCCACTGCATTGTCCAGCGTCTGCTTCGAGACGAGCCCCTGTTGCTCCAGTAAGTTGTTGCGGTCCAGGCTCACCTTGCCGTTGGCCTTGGCCGCGTCCCCGCGTACCACCGCCGCCCGGGCAGATGCTACGGCGTTGGCGTACTCATCCGGTTCGATCGTGAACAACAAATCGCCTTCCCTGACCGACGATCCATCTTTGTAATTTTGCGATCGCAGATAACCCTTCACCCGTGCTCGGATATCTGCGTTGACGTAGCCGTCTAGCGTGCCCACTGCCTCGATGAAGAGCGGCAGATCCTGACGCACGACGCGCGCCACCAACACTTTCGGTGGCGGTGGAGGCGGCGGCTTTTTTTCGGCGCAGGCAGTATTGCTGGCGCAGGCAAGCCACAGGCAGAGCGCGATGCACTTCGGATTCATGAGCGACTATTTTACTCTCGACCGGTGATCGACGACTAGTCTTTAGCCTCGGCCGGCCTACGCCCTGGCGTGACGCGGCATTGTCGTCACGGGTCGCGCGGGTTCGACAGCGCGTGGACGATGACGAGCGGCCTAAAGCCGTATTTGACCGCAAAGCGCGGGCTTCGAGAGTTTCTCGCGGCGTGCACACGACATTAAAGCGCACAAAGCACCCGGCCGACCGGGAACGGTGCCGCGTCGGATTGCCTGATTGCCTGTATAAGCCGATGTTCACGAGTGACGAAGCAGTGCCGGGCTCCGTGATCGGCGACGCGCCCTTTGCCGGTCGGCGCGAGTGGATCGGGCTAGCGGTGATCGCTTTGCCCTGCCTGCTGTACGATGAACCTCACGGTCATGAACTTGGCTCTGCCCGCGCTCAGTCGCGCGCTCGAGCCCACGAGTCTCGAGCTCCTGTGGATCGTCGATATTTACGGGTTCTTGCTGGCCGGTTCGCTGATCACCATGGGCATGCTCGGGGATCGCATCGGGCGGCGGCGCTTGCTCTTGATCGGCGCGGCCGCGTTCGAAGCGGCGTCGATCCTAGCTGCGTTCTCGAATAGCCCTCGAATGTTGATCTGCACACGCGGCCTGTTGGGTGTTGCTGGAGCCACGTTGGCCCCATCTACTTTGTCTTTAATTCGTAATATGTTCTTGAATGCGCGCGAGCGAACGCTGGCGGGGCATCTGGGCTACCAGCTTTTCCGTGGGCGCGGCCATTGGGCCGTCGTTGGCGGCCTGTTGTTGGGTAAGCGCTGCGCGAAGCCCATCTGTATGGGCGGCGGCGCGGGTGTCATGAGGTGGGCATGGGAAGACGGCCCACGGCAGACGACCGCGAGCGGCTGATTGCAGAGGTGAAGGCAACGGGTGACATCCCGCGGGTGGTGGGAGAGCGGTTGGGGGTCTG
>CAHJWM010000119.1 GCA_903642325.1 Myxococcales bacterium
CAGGGCCGCGCCAGGGCCAGGGCCGCGCCAGGGCCAGGGCCGCGCCAGGGCCGCGCCAGGGCCAGGCCCAGGGCCAGGACCAGGGTGCGAGTGGCCTGTTGGTGCTGCACCACCTCCGGCTTTAGGTGGTGCAGCACCAACAGGCATGTTTTGAGCCTGTTGCACCACCTGCATCGCCTCAACCACCCTTTGGGGGCTGCACTTAGTGCAGATACGATTCTGTAGACTCCAGTAATAGGTGTTATGTGCTTCGAATTCGTGCATCTTGAATTCAAAGCCGGCTGAGAAGTCGATCTTCGAGCCGTCGGCTAAGAAGCGTTTGGCGAGTATTTTACCCGGGCGGCATTCGGCGACTAAAAGCGGGGAACAGTGGCGTTTCTCGTATGGATCTGGTATGACATTGATTGTCCTATTTGTGGTATTGGCGCCCGCGAGCTGGTCACTCGCGGGCGCTGCTCTTTGGGAAGTGTTCACGCGTGCGCGGCGGAGCGCTGCACGTCGACGTAGCAACCGGCGCAAAAAGTTCGGACGGTTGTCGCTACGTGCGAGTCGTTCTCTTGATACGGGACGTTGGCCGCGATCATCTTCGCGTTCTGACCTATTTTGATAGGCCGCCCGCACAGCGCGCAGTTGCCGCCCTTCGCGAGAACGCTTTCTCTCGCATGGGCCATAGCGAGCGCCAACCACGGAGCTTTCCCGCTTTCAAGCGCCGTCGTCGACGCGTCGATTGCGGCTCGGGTAAAGCGGCCTGCAGCGAATTGTTCGTCGAGGAAATCGTCGAATTCGTCAGCGTACGTCGGGGAGGACGTCGAGAACATCATTAGGGCCGCCGGCAAAGCGCAGCCGCGCACGGCTCGCCGTCGGCGCCGTGCATAACTGGCGCTCACAGCGCACCCCGCGCTGCTTGGTCGAAGGCCTTGCGCGTAACGCTCGCACCGTACCGAGAAACCACTTCCGAAGGCGTACGCTCACCCTTCAGACCGGCCAGCGTCCAGCCAAGTCCGATCCGCTTCAGTCGCGCGCGTAGGTCGGACGGTGCTATCGCCCGATATTGCGCCGCTTCCAAAAGCAGCCAGAAACGACGCTTAGCCGTTCTCAGCACTAGAGGCGCGTTCATGCTGCCCTCGTTCGGCGCTTTGCCCTGGCTTTGATCTCGCGAAGGGCGCCGATTTCGCTGCCCTCGAGCAGCGTGTTCAGGTCCGTCTCGCGATCAAGACCTGTCGCCCGGGCTTGTACGCCTTGAGCTTGTTGAGATGGATCCAATAGCGGATCGTTTCAGCTGGCGTCGCTATGCGCTCAGCGGCTTGCGCCAACGTCAGATATTGCGCGCTCACAGTGCCCCCTTGGAGGCGCGTGGATCGGCAAGGCCAAGTTCAGCTAGTGCACGCTGGACGTGGCTTTCAGTTGCCATTGAGATTGGCCGGCGCGGGTCATAATATTTTTCGACCGTTCTGGGGTCGCAGGGGACGCGCGCGGCGATGGCAAGGCGAATTTGTCGAGTCGGTAGCTCAGCACGTGGACGGACCATGGCAGTCTTCTTTCGAAGTAATGCGCATGACTCGTCGAACTAAGTTATTCTGCCCGGCTCGCGACCCCGGCTATTCCCCACCGTAATTGGCAGGCTCGACTTGTCTTGTTTCTATCTGCGGTTGCGTTGCCGCTGGTCGAGTAGGTCTCGATCGGCGGCGCTTAGTGTCTTATTCCAGGGCGGTTCGGGTTGCGGTGCGGCAGTGCGGGCCGCCAGATGCGGGCGCTGCAATGCTTGTACTTGTGAACGCGTTCTTTAACTCCAGGTGCCGTGCGACGAATAGCAACGCACCCGGTGTTAGCCGGCGCGCCTCCGTTATTGGGTGACGCTTCCTATCCAGGTACCTTGCGACCGTTGCGGTGACATGGGTGCGCAGGAGCGCAACCGGACTGAAAGCCGCTTCGGTCGATTTGAATAAACGCCCTGCCGCGGCCGTACTAGCCATCGACCATGCCCAAGGCGAGCCGAACCGGAATTCGCGGCCTCTACCAAGACGCAACCGGCCGTCGTCGCCTAGACTTGCGGTATGTCGATCCGCAAGGCCGCCCGCAACGCCATAAAGAAGTATTCGCACCTGGCGTGCCCAAGCGGGCCGCGGAAGAGCGCGCGCGCCAAGTGCTAGCGGAGGCCACGCTCGGCACACTCAAGCCCCGCGCGACGGCCTCCGCAGCTCTAAGCTCTCCGATGCTTTTGACTACTACCTGGCGTGGGTGGCCACGAATCGCCCCAAAGCGCACGGGCAGCGCAAATCGATCAAAGCCGTGTGGCTTAAGACCGTCGGGGACGTGCCGATTGACCGCCTGGGCGCGACCTTGCTGGAGACATACAAGGCCAAGCGCCAGGCCCTCGAAGCCGCGCCCGCGACCATAAACAAGGGCCTACGCACGATAAAGCACATGGCTGGCGTGGCCGTGCGTTCAAGCTGGCCGTGGATGGATCGAGAGCGCTTGGCCGAGCTCCGCGAAGTAGGCCAGTTGAAAGAGCCACCTGGGCGCCAGCGACCGATCCGCCCCGCCGAGCTCGCAAGCATCTTCGCCGCGTTCAAGCGGATTGATTCGCGGTTCGCGCGTCGGGTCGTTCAGGCCGCGTTGCTTACGGGGTGCCGTTTAGAAGAAATCCTGGCACTCACCGACGCCCAGGACCTAAAGCGCCGGCTAATCGATCTGTCCGACACCAAGCAGAACCGGAACCACCAGATCGTGATCACGCCGCCTCTGGCCGCAGCGATCAAAGACGCCCAGGCCGAGGAGAAGCGAAAGGGTGCGGCGGTGTTCGTGAACAGCAAGGGCAAGGCCTACACGGTCGATGGCTTCTCGAAGCACTTTGCCCGCGTGGCCGAGCGCGCCAAGGTACCGGACATCACGTTTCACGACCTCAGGCGCCACGTGGGCACGCTTTTGATCAACGAGGGTGAACGGCTCGAGGTCGTGTCCAAACTCCTCGGACACAGCAACGTCGCGGTGACGCAGCGCTCGTACGCGCACTTGTCGACCGACGCGACGCGCGCGGCCTTCGGTCGACTCGCAGAGTTTGCCCCCGCATTGCCCCCGACGGCGCGCTCCGTTAAGCAGAAACGCAGCAAAACAGGCTGATTCGAGATCCGCCCAGGGCTTTCCTAAAGCCAAGGTCGCATGTTCGACTCATGCCGGGGGCGCCAACTTACGACGTTTGCAAGAACTTCTCCCATGGCGGCTTCGGGGGAACTCGTGCCCGGCGCCGAGATCATGGCAAGGGCCGCGCCCGCGCGTGCTTCGATGATGATTTCGTCTTCACCGACGGCGATGTGGTCGATGAGATTTTGCAAGTAGACGCGGGCAGTTGCCCGGTCACCGCCAAGGAACGCCTCGCGTAGTCGAGCCTGGAAGCGCTGGATGGTCTCGGGCTTGTACAGGTAGGGCGGCACCGAGCGCATGGGCTTGAGCTTGGCCAGCGTACGCACGACTTCGTCGCGCTTGGTCTTTAGCTCACGGAGGCGCTCCGCGCCGACGCCACCGAGCTCCGAATCCGTTTCGATACGCTCATACCAGCGCTCGAGCCGCTTGCCGAGCTCGTCTCTTTCTCGCTCGAGGACCCGGCGTTGCTCGGCGGTCTTTTGCCGCAAAATGCCCTGGTCTTCGAGGATTCGCGGAGGATCTCGTGGCAGCGCTCTGCGGTGAAGACGTGCTCCGCGATGCGGCTCAGGATCGCGCCATCCAGCGTTTCGACAGCGATTCGGTCGCCCGTGCAGGCTTCCTTGCCGCTGCGACAGAAGCGGCGGCAATTTTAGTAGCGATAGGGTTCGCCGTTCGGATCGAGCTTGCCCGAGCTTTCGAGCTGGCAGGTATCGCCGCAGCGTGAGCAGCGCAGCAGACCCGCCAGGAAGAGCGGGCAGACGGCAGGCGCCCGGAATTCCGGCCTGGGGTCGCGGCGCAACCGCAGACGACCCCGGAGTCGCTGATCACCCTTAGCACCAGATCGCGAGTCCAGAGGTGCTTGCGATAGAGCAGACCGCGTTGGTTCATGTGGCGGGCGGTGGATTTCGCGCCGCTGCCCGCCAGGTAGTGACGATAGACCTCGCGCACGAGCTCTGCTTCGCCGGGCTCGATGACGAGCTTGTTCTTCGGTCCGGCGGATGTAGCAATCTTCTCGACGCGAAAACCGAAGGGCGGTCTCGAGCCATTGAAGTAGCCCTGGCGTGCGTTTTCAGCCATGCCAGCGCGCGCGCGCACGCCATTGGTTTCGCTTTCGAGTTGATCAATCAACTCGAACATCCCTCCGCAAAATGCCCGTTCGGATCGTCGCTCACCGTTTGCTGAATCGCCGAGGACGCGGATGCCATGCCTGCGCAGCTGCTCCTTGTGCACGCGGGCCCTCGTCGCGTTGCGCATGAAGCGCGAGCCATGCGTGACGATGACCATTCCGACCTCGGAGGTTGGTCGATAAATCTCCTCGGCGACGAAACTCAGGTCGGTTGTCGTCGGTCTCGCTGACGCTCGCTCGACAATGTCACCCGCGAGCGCGAGGCCGCGGTCCTGGGCGTAGCGGCGCGGTCCGTCGAAGAGCCACAGCGAGTCACGTGGTCGGGTAGATGGCCACGCTTGGTGCGATCACCTACTTCGGCTCGAACGCGTGCCATCGCCGAGAGCGAGCTGGCCGTCGGTAACTAGGCGCACGACGCGGAATTGACCGTCGACGAAATATTCGTCCAGCTCGATTCTGCTTTCTTCGTCGGCGGGAGCGATTTCATAGGAGCGAACGCTGTCGCGCCAAACACCAGCAAGATCCTGCCAGTTCTGTTTCTTGACGGAACGTATCCCCGACGCAGGCCCAATCCACAACGGTGCTCTCTTGCGTGCCTGCGAGCTTGACCACGTCGGCGCGCTGCACGCACTTCAGCCGACCTGCCGAGGACGCGCTGCACATTGCCGTGGCATCTGCAAAGGGCGACACTCGGGATGATCACTCACTGCAAATCGGGAAATCGAATCAAAACCAGGCTTCTCGTGCTGGGACTGTGCCTCCTGCCACCTTGGCGGCACCATCGCCGGGGCTTCTGACGCGCGGGCGGGTGTGTTGCGGGGCGCCCGGTCCGCCGGCTCACCACCGAATTGCTCCGAAAGGTTTGCCCAACATGTCGCGTGCGAGCAGCAGGGGAGCGCCAACCGGTCCCGAATCGGCTGTTTCCTTCGCTCGCTGCGGTCCGATAGCCGACCGGCGGTCGCCGGCCAGAACCTCCGCTTGGCCACCGCCGCGGGGATGAATTAGCCGGAAATTTGGTGCCGTTCAGGTGGCACGCCGCTCGCTGATTGTTCCCTGGTGGGACCGCACGGAACGCGCCATGGACCAACGCCAGCCGCGTCCAAACGCTACCAGCGGCACGAGGCCGAGGCTACGCCACTCTACAAGATTGTCGCTGAGCACCTCGAATCGTTTCTGGCAGAGGCCCGCGAGACGCACGAGCGTGCCCTGCCGCGATACGTCGAGCGCGAGCTCCGCGAGTACTTGAAGTGTGGGATCTTGGCGCACGGCTTTTTGCGAGCACGCTGCCGCTCGTGCGGCAAAGACCTGCTTGTCGCGCTATCGTGCAAGAAGCGCGGCGTGTGCCCATCCTGCAATGCGCGACGCATGTGTGGGACCGCTGCCCACCTCACGGATCACGTGGTTCCCGAAGTGCCGATGCGACAGTGGGTGCTCTCGGTGCCGTTCGAGTTGCGTCTGCTACTCGCCCGCGATCCGCGTGCTCTGACCGCAGTGGGGCGAATATTTGTGCAGGAGATCTTTCGCTCGCAGCGCGAGCGCGCCGGGCGGTCCGGGCTTCGCTCGACAGCAAGCGGAGCCGTGTGTTTCCCGCAGCGATTCGGCGGC
>CAHJWM010000120.1 GCA_903642325.1 Myxococcales bacterium
TTCCCCGGGGGCGGGCGGCTCCTCGGGGGCGGGCGGCTCCTCGGGCGCGGGCGGCGCGGCATCCACCTTGACCTTGATGCGCAGCTACACCGGCAGCGCCGCCAATAGCGGTAGCACAACGGGCAAGGTCAACATTGGCCAAGAGTTCACCGTCACCGCGAGCAGCGTGCACATCCGCGATCTCGGCGTTTGGGACTTTGGGGCCAATGGCTTGATTGAATCACACGTGGTGTCGCTATTTGCGATCGACAAGCTTGGCTCCAATCCAAGCGCAATGGCAGTGGCGGGCGGTTCGGTCACGGTGCCGGCCGGTACGAGCGCCCCGCTGGACTCGGGCTTTCGCTTCGCATCGCTGCCGCAAGAGCTCGAGCTCAAGGCGGGCAGCTATGCTGTCGTCGCCTACGGGCTGCGCAACACCGGCGACCCATACGGAGATGGTGGCAACGTGCCGTTTTCTGGCTCCGGCGTCAAAGATGGCGGATTCAGCCCGATTCAATTCGTCGACGTGGGTAGCCCGGCCTTCCCCAACGCGGGCGATCAAAAGCCGCACGCGTCTGCGTCCTTTCACTTCACCTCGCCAGAGCCCGCCTTTGTCCGCATCCTTCCGTTGGGGGATTCAATCACGGATGGCCAGCACGGCACGCTCGGCGGCTACCGGGGCCCGCTGCACGATTTATTGGATGCTGCGCATTATCCGGCGCAGTTCGTCGGGTCTATGACCGACAA
Source organism: Myxococcales bacterium (assembly GCA_903642325.1). Classification (GTDB taxonomy): domain Bacteria; phylum Myxococcota_A; class Polyangia; order Polyangiales; family Polyangiaceae; genus PMG-095. The sequence continues at coordinate 727 of CAHJWM010000120.1, forward strand.
CAACTTCAATGCCCTGCCGGCCGATCAGCAGCACCACGAAGGCCACTCGGGCTATCAGATCGGCGCGCTGCAGGATAACCTCAAGAATTGGGCCGGCCCCACGGGTTCCCCCGCTGACGTCGTGCTGCTGATGGCGGGCACGAACGACATCGTATTCAACAACGCAACTGACTTTGCCAATGCCCCCACCCGGCTGAGCAAATTGATCTCCACGATCATCAACAAGGACACCGGCCTGCTGCCAAAAGCGCGCGTCATCGTCGCGCAGCTGACGCCGGTCGTGAAGGCCGACTGGGCTGCGCGGGAAACGACGTACAACGCGAGCGTCGTGCAGGTCGTCGCAGACCATGTGAAGCTCGGAGAAAACGTACGCCTCGTCGACATGCACTCGGCTATGACCAATGACGACCTATTCACCGATGGCGAGCACCCGGCCGACTCGGGCTACAAGAAGATGGCCAAGGTATGGTTCGACGCAATCGTGGCGCCGTGAGTCTCTGCGCCTCCACGTTCGATCGCATCCTACGATCCGCCAGTCGGAGTTCCGCGATGCGCGCGCATCGAGCTTTTGGAAGAGGAGTCACCGTGTTTAGCGCGAATTCGCAGGCTCCTTGCGCCGCGGCTCACGGGTTCCCAGGCTGAGCAAGCTGTGCAGAGGCGCGGCGCTGGCGGACGACTGCGCCTCTGCTTCACGAAGTGACTGGCGTCGTCTCACGACGTTCCCGCGCTGATTTGCACGGCCCGCGCTGGTTCGCACGGACCGCCCGGGGACGCATCGCCTTCGAGGTGCGATGCTGGACCTCGATCGCCCCCTTCGGCTCCTTAACGAGTAGCTCTGTAGAAACGACTGGGCCAATGCGCTCGCTCGGCATCCACGCAATGCGTTCGAGATCACGGTTTTCCGTGGCCCGCGCGCCGCTCGAGCTGGGGCGCCCTGTTCAGTGAATTGCCCAGGTCACGGCGCCGCCAAAGAGCTGTAGCCCATTTTCGTTCAGGAGCTGCGTGGGATTTGGCGGTGGCGCGTGCACAGCGACGAACACCTGTACGCGCTTCGCGGGGGCCACGCGCCCGACCATCATGCTCCCTGCCGAATAACCGAAGGTGACCGGTTCAGTAGGCTTGCCCACGACGGTCGCGATGGTCAGGGCGCCGGCGGCGGGGACGCCCCAGAAAAACTCACCCGTCTGCGAGTAGACCGTCACTTTGCCTTTGGCGACGCCCGCAGCAAACATCGGATCATCGCCGGTGAGCTCGAGATCCGTCACCGGCTCTTCGAAGCCATGGCCCTGGGCCGTGGTCATGTTCAAGCGCGGTAGTAGGTAGTGCTCGAGCACGATGATCGGCACAGTTAGACCCGCCCAATCTTCGGCTTTGAAATCTCCGCTCGACATGCTGTACGAAAAAACCACGAGCCGTTTGCCAGTTGCCTGAGCCGGAAGTGCAGTTTCACGCGCGTCCTCTACCTGGAGATTCAGCTTCGTCAGCACTTGGTGGAGCTGTAGATCAACACCGACTCTGGGCATTGCGCCGCCAATGTAAAGCACTGCGCCGCAGCCCGTAGCGGAGGCTGCACAATCGGATCCGGACGCGCCACCCGCGCCGGCATTCGCCGTAGCCCCCGCACTTCCTGGAGAGGCCGCGCCGCCAGCAGCGCCGGCGATACCCGCAGAGGCCGCGCTGCCAGCAGCGCCGGCGCTAGCCGGCCCCGTGTTGCCAGCGCCGCCGTTCGATGGCGATTGACCGGCGCTCGCCGAGCCAACCTCGCCTGCGACCCCAGATACTCCACTCTCAAAAGCGCCGCCGCCCGCCAGGCTGCCCGCGCTCGAGCCGCCGTTGGCGCCACTGCCAGCGATCCCGGACGCCGCCCCGACGCCGCTCGAGCCAGCTGCCGCGCTCGATGCAGGCGGTGCGTCGCTGCTCGAGCACGCTGACCCCGCGCAGAGCACGAGCGTTGCCGCCACCACTCGAAGCCGACGAGCCATCCGTTCCCTACTTGACGGCGCGCACACGCCGGTAACGCGTCGTTTTTGCGGAACACTGATGAGCATTCGAACGCCGAGGTCAGGTCGCTGGCTCGCGCGTGTCAGGTGAGCCCGGCGAGTGGCGCTGTGCCCGCAATTCCGAAGCTAGTCGCCGGGACCCCCATGATGTTCAGTAGGGCGATGAACAAATCTGCCTGGGAGGCGTCGTTATAGATCGCATGACGGCCGGTTTTTATTTTTCCGCCAGCGCTACCGGCGAGAACAATCGGCTTGCCCGTCGGCGCAGAAAAACCAGTGTAGCTGGTGGTGCCCTGGTTGTGCTTGTTTCCGTCCGAAAGCTCGTTGGACAGAAAGCACACGCTGTTGTCGAGCATGGTGCCCGAGCCCTCGTTCACCGCATCCATCTTCTTCAGGAAGTACGCAAAATTGGTCATTTCCCAGAGCTCGATTTTTGCGAGCTTGGCGCCCTGCACGGGATCGCCGTTGTGATGGGAGGTGCCGTGATGATCGACGTTCAGGTTTATCCACGGAAAACTGGAATAAGACGAATTCCCGCCGTTGGCTTGCTGAAAATTGATCACGCGCGTGGCATCGCATTGGAACGCGAGCACCATCAGGTCGATCATGGTGGTGGTGTGCAGTGGCACATCGCTGATCTTGTCCGCCGGGCGCGTGCCCGGGCTGCAGGCGCGCACGCTGTCTGGCTGGGCGAGCGCGGTCTCCGCAGCGCGCACGCTCGTCAGGTACTCGTCTAGCTTCGCCCGATCCGTACTGCCCATGCGGGTCATTAGGGAATTAGCCTCGCCGCTGACTTCGTCCAGAACGCTCTTGCGAAGCGCTTTGCGGCGTGCAAGTGCCGCCACCGTGGCCGGATCGGTAGAAGTGGTGGCTCCGCCCGCGAACAAGCGATCGAAGACGAGGCCGGGGCTGATTACCGGCGGCAAGGGCTTGGTCGCGCTCGCCCAAGACGTCGTGCCGTTGTACACGGCAGGGTACGACACGTCGGAAAAAATCTTGTCCGATACGCCGAGCTGCAGCGAAGGAATGCGCGTTACGTTGCCGAGCGCTTGCGCGTAGACTTGGTCGACGGAGATCCCCACATTGATGTTCGGCTTTTGACCCTGACGGCAAGTAGTCATGCCGGGCGGGCCGCAGCCGTGGGACCCCTGGGGATTAACGGCCGGGGTATTTTGCAGGCCGGCGAACACGAGCACTTTGCTCTTGTACGGAGCCAGCGGCGCTAAGGTCGGGCTGAGCGTGTAGTTCACTCCAGTATCGACTGGAAACCAGCTGGGGCCCCACACGCCACAGGGTATGAACCAGGACACGAAGCGGATCAGCGGCGCGGATTGCGCGCGGGCCTCAGCCGGGCTGAGCAGCGACTCTAGAAACGGCAGCGCGATGGAAGCGGCTGCCGCGCGCAGCACAGTGCGCCGCTGCAGCAACGGGCGAGTCGGGTTGCGCCGTTCGGCGGCAAGCGCCTTCGGATCGAATGCCAGGTCTGCGTCGTGAATCCGAGTGATGCTCATTGCATTCCTCCCGCAGTAGCGGGCTCCCCGCGTCGCATGCGGAAGATGTCGCTCACAACGACGTTCATGACGATGTCTCGCACGCCGAGCTGACCGCCGGCGGACGCTTTGCCGATGTCCGCCAGATACGGAGCATCATTGGCTTGAATGGCGCGACCCAGGGCATAGGCGGCGATATTTTTGGCGACGCACGCGGTGAACCGAGGATCGGCGGCTACGGCCGCCGATAGCTCATGTGCGCCATTGAACGTCGCGCCCGGTTTGCCATCGGGCGCGGCGATCGCACCGGCGAACTGCCCCGTGGCGTCGATCGGCTGCCCGCCGTCTTTGGTTCGATACTCGCCGATAGCGTCGTAGTTTTCCATCGCGCCGCCAATCGGATCCATGCTGTCGTGACAGGCGGCGCAAGCGGGATTCGCGCGATGTTCTTTCAAAATTTCTTTTTGCGTCGTAGCGGTGACGGCACCTTCGGGAAAGGCTGGCACGTTGGCGGGAGGCGCGGGCGGCGGCGCGCACAACAGTTGCCCGAGCACGTACGCGCCACGCTTCACGAGCGACGTGCGGGTGGGATAAGAGGTGGTCGCCAAGATCGCCCCCATGGTTAGCAGACCGCCGCGCTGCGGGGTGCTCACCGATGACCGCACCAAGCCGGCGCCGGTGGGCGCGGCGAGACCGTACAGCGTGGCCAAGTTCTTGTCGACGTACGAGAAATCTGCGGTCAGCAGTTGGGTCACTGGGTTATTCTGCTGCAGAAATTCAGTGAAAAATGTAGTGACCTCGCTCGCCATGGATGTCGCCAGCGCCGGACTAAAGCTGGGGAACATCGTCTTATCGAACGTCTGTTGAGGGACCGCCCAGGTACCGAGCCACTGTGCCGGAAAAGTAGCCGCAAACGTGCTCTTGGGGCTGGCCAGCATGCGTTCGACTTGCGCTTGAATGTCGGCCGGCTGAGTCAGCTTGCCGGCCCCGGCGGCGTCGAAGAGCTGTTGGTCGGGCATGCTGCGGAACACCGCGTACGAGAGACGCGAGGCAGTTTCGATTGGGCTCAGCAGGTGCGGAACCGGCGAACTGGGGTCTGCATCGAATTCGGGCCGAAACAGGAAGTTCGGTGAGGAAAGCATGGCCTCCAAAACCGTCTGGAACTGATCATCGCTGCCGGCGCCGGCTTTGGCCGCAGAGGACATCAAGCTGACGTACGAGCTCACCTCGTCCGCGCTCAGCGGGCGACGAAACGCCCGCAAGCCAAAGCTCGAAATCGCGCTCGCCGCGCAGGCGGCCCCGGTGCTGAGGTCGCAGGCAATGACCTTCGCGCGTTCGGCGCTGTTTTTCATCACCTCCGCTGCCAGCGATTCGGCCGAATCCTGATAAAGCGCGAATTGCACGGGGGACAGGCTCTGCTGGTCCCCATCGTTGTCGAAGCCGAGCGTCTGCGTGTCGTTGAGAAATTTCGAAGCACCCGGGGTCTGCGTGGTGCCCAACAAATCCCGAACGGTGTTGTCGTACTCGGCGCGGTTGAGGCGGCGAACGGTAACTCGGCCGGGGTCGCGAGCGGCCAGCGTGGGCGCACCGCTGGCACCGACGGCGGCGGTACCGACGGCACCCCCGGCGCCATTGCCGCCC
>CAHJWM010000121.1 GCA_903642325.1 Myxococcales bacterium
CGGCGCCTACGCCGCCGCGCCCACAGCCGGCGCCGGCGCAAGCTTTCGAATCGGGGCCGGCGGCCGCGGCCGGGCCGGGACCGGAAGCAAAAGCCAAGAAGTACGTCGTTTATCGTGGTCGCAAGATCGAAGTAGAAGAATAGAGCCGGTCATGGACGCCATTTTCAAAGAGCTCAAAGTTCAAGCCGTGGGCCGTAGCTCAGAGGCGGGAGAGACGCTCGATTCAGCGGGGCAATTCGACATCGAGACGCTGTGTGCCGTGAGTAGCGTGAGCGCGAGTCAGCTGCGCGACATTGGCGACTTACTCTCCGCCGGCCGGCTCGAGCGTTGGTACCTAGTGACCGAGCAGCAGGCTTATTACGTGAGCGAGCGCTCGGGTTCTCGGCTAGTGGCGGCGGGCGAAGCCGTGCGAAACGCGGAAGCGACCTCCAAGGCGTTGCATCGCACGGCGCGCTGATCAAGAGCGGATCCAAAAATTACGCAATATGCTTGCGAGGGCCACGGAGCCGGCAACGATCATCGCCCAACGCGCAGCTTTGCGGTCTGCGGCGGGCAGCGCACGCGCCGCCGGCAAGCCCGCAATCAGACAGACCGCAATCGGCAGCAGGGCAGGTACCGCTACTCCCAAACCGGCGGCCGCGACCCCCGCAAGCGCGGTTCCCAAGACGCACAAGACCACGGTCCGCGCGTAGGGCAGCGCTCGAGCGCATGCTACTCCGAAGACGAGCGCCATGAACAGCAGGTCCCCGGCGCCGAGCGCGGGCGAAAGGTCACGACTGCCGGGTACGGGGAACCACGTCGCTAGCACCGACAAAGCGCGGTCGCTGCGAGCGATCGCGTGGCTCGGCCCTTCGGGCGACAACAGTGAGACGAGATCGGCGCTCGCCGCCACTACGCATGCCGGCAGAAGGTGCGAGGCGTGCTGGACGCGCCGCCCGACCGAGCTGCCCACCGCCCAGCCGAACGCCACGAGCGCACCATCCACCGCCAGCGCGGCCGCGCTCGCGTCGACATGAGTCGGCATCGATGCCAAGGCGGCGAGCAGCGTTCCCGCCCATGCCGCCACGCTCAACGTGCCTTTGATCGGCGCGCTGAAACGCGCGGCCAAAGCCAAGCCGATGACCGGCAACACCGCTCCGCCGAAGAACGCGATGCCGCTGCCGAGCGCAGCTCCAACGCGCGCATGCGCAGAGAGCAGCGCGACCAGCGCCGCGCAGGGCGTGAGGACGACGCCCAAAGCCAACATCGGCCAGGCCGCGCGCGTTGCTGCTCGTTCGGACACCCGGCGTTATTCTGCGCTCGCCGCCCCCCGCGTCGAATCGTTTTTTTAAAGCCGTGCGCGCGGACGGCGACACGAAACATAAGGCAATTTCTTGGCGACAAAATGACCAACGCGAGGTCGCGGGGCGTCACCGGCGTTCCTGCGCGCCCGTGCTATGAGCCGGCTGCGGATGAACGATAGCTCCAAGCCATCCCCCAGCACGTCGCGCATCAGTGAAGTGCGGTCCATATCGTCGGAAAGTGCCCCACGCTGGCTCACCGGAGACGGTGAGATGGTCGGACGCGTGCGAGCGTTCGACTGGTCCGCAACGCCGCTCGGCCCTCTCGCCGCTTGGCCGGTGAGCCTCCGAACTGCGGTCGCGGCACTGCTCCATTCACGCCACCCGATGTTCATTTGGTGGGGGCCAGAGCTAATCCAAATTTACAATGACGCATACGTCCCAAGCTTCGGCATCGGTAAGCATCCCAAGTCCTTGGGGCAACGGGGGCGCGAGTGCTGGCCCGAGATGTGGTCGGTCATTGGTCCGCAAATCGACGACGTCATGCGGTGTGGCGTCGCGACCTGGCAAGAAGATGCACTGATCCCCATCTTTCGTAACGGCGCCGTTCAAGATGCTTACTGGACCTATGGTTATTCTCCCCTCTTCGACGAAGCGGGAGACATCATCGGCACGTTGGTCATCTGCACGGAGACCACCGGTCGCGTTCTGGCTCAGGCCGCTCTCGAGCAGCAACGAAGCCGCTTGTTCGAGTTTTTTCGCCAGGTTCCTGCGGGCGTTTGCATCGTGCGCGGCGAGGACCTGATCTATGAGTTTGCCAACGAGCAATACGAGCGCCTGGTGGGCAAAAATTCGTTGGCTGGGCAATCACTCATGACGGTGATTCCGGAGGTCGCCGGGCAAGGCTTCGATGTCTTGCTCAGAAACGTGATGCAAAGCGGCGTGCCCATCGCCGGGCACGAGACGTTGCTGCGACAGGATCGAGGCAAGCGCGGCGTGTTTGCCGACTATTATTACACTTTCAGTTACAGCCCCTTCCACGACTCGCAAGGGGCGATTTCCGGAGTGATTGCCTTGGTGCTCGACGTGACCGAGCAGGTGGTCGAAAGACGAGCGGCGGAGGAGCTCGCGCGCAGGCTGCGCGAAAGTGAGGATAAGTTTCAGGTGATGGCCGAGTCCATCCCCCAGCTCGCCTGGTCGGCGCGACCGGATGGTCATATCGATTGGTTCAACCGCCGTTGGTACACCTATACGGGGAGCGACCCCGACCTCATGGAGGGCCACGGCTGGAAGTCGGTCCTCGACCCCGATCTGCTGGAAGAGGCGATGGCGAACTGGACCATCGCTTTGCGCACCGGCGACCCGTTCGATATGCAGTTTCCCTTACGCCGCCATGACGGCGTCTTTCGTTGGCATCTGACCCGCGCCCTGCCGGTGCGCGATGATTCCGGGGCCATCTTGCGTTGGTTCGGTACGAACACAGACGTGCACGATGCGCGGCAAGCGGAGCTCGAGCGCAGCGCGCTCTTGGCGAGCGAGCAAACAGCACGTCAGGCCGCCGAGGTCGCCAATCGAGCCAAGGACGATTTTTTGACGATTGCATCGCACGAGCTGCGCACCCCTCTGAATGCGATCCTGGGCTGGGCCCAATTGCTGCGTGCCGACGCGCTCGAGGCGAGTGAGCAGGCGCGGGCCACGGAGAGCATCGAACGCAACGCTCGGGCGCAGGTGCGACTGATCGAGGATATCCTGGACGGATCCCGCATCCTCACCGGCCAATTGAAGCTCGAAAGCCGCCCGCTCGACATGGCTTCGGTGGTGAGCTCCGCAATCGACTCCATACGCTCGGCCGCGCAGGCCAAGGGCATCGAGCTCGCCGTCTCGCTAGAAAGCGGAGAGAAGGGCGTCGTCGGGGATCCGGATCGCCTGCAGCAGGTGGTGTGGAACCTGTTGAATAACGCGGTCAAATTCACGCCCCAATCGGGCACGGTAGGCGTATCGCTCGCGCGCGCCGAGCGGGCGGTCGTGCTCACCGTCGCGGACACTGGGCAGGGCATTGCGGCCGACTTTTTGCCGTTCGTGTTCGAGCGCTTTCGGCAAGCGGAAGGCGGCACCACGCGTCGAAGCGGCGGCCTCGGGCTCGGCTTGGCGCTCGTACGACATCTGGTGGAGGCGCACGGCGGCGAGGTCCAAGTGGAGAGTGAAGGCCGAGGGCGCGGTGCGAGCTTCACCGTGACATTGCCTCTGCGGGCCGAATCGACGGACGCCGTCCTCGACGGTCCCGCAAGCTCCGTTCAGGTGAACGCTGGGGGAGCGGGTTGCCCCCCACCAACGCAACTGAGCGGTGTGTCGGCGCTCGTCGTAGACGACGACGAGGACGCGAGGAATCTCGTCGCTACTATCTTGCGCGGTCACGGGGCGCGCGTAACCATTGCCGTTCACGCGCAAATGGCGCTCGATTTATTGACGGACAACAGTTTCGACCTCCTCGTCTGCGACATCGGCATGCCCGACATGGACGGTTACGAGCTGATGCGCCGCATCCGCGCCCTCGGCGACCCGTCGCGTTCGGAAATCGAGGCCATCGCGCTGACGGCGTACGCGCGTGACGAGGACCAGCAATTGGCGATTCGAGCGGGCTTTCGATTGCGTATCGTCAAGCCGGTCGATCCAGACGAGTTGATCCAGGTGATCGTAGGGCTTTCGAAACCAGACGCCGTGGAGCCGCCCGGAGGAGCCACGTCGGATCGGCCGTGAGCGCAGAGCTTTGGTGTCGGAAATGCGCGGGAGGCCCGCGCCCATGGCGCAAGCACCCCTCAACGTCTGAGGTGCGCCTCGATCAGGCTCGCTACGAAGGCCGGGTGCTCCTGTTCCAAGTCGTGGCTGGCATTCTGGATGACTTCCATTCTGACAATTGGCAGCTGGGCCATGAGAAGTATGCCGATGGCGGGCGGCGCAATCAGGTCCTCATCGCCAAAAATCGCGAGGGTTGGCATGGCAAGCGTGCGCAAGCGTTGACTGAAGTCGCTCTGGTCGTCCACGAACCAGCGGGGCGCCCGCGGGCGTTGCCGCAGGAAGCTCGCGCGCCAATCGAGGGCGCCGAAACGAGCCACGCTCAGCCCACCACAGGGCGCCACGAGCACGAGACGCCGAACCCTGTCCGGATGCTCGAGCGCTAAACGCAATCCGAGCGAGCTGCCCATCGAGATCGTCACCACGTCGCACACTGCTGGCAATTGTTCGGCGACCCAGCTCGTCAGGTCCGCCAGATCGCGGATCCAAGGAGCGTCGGGCCGCTCGCCGAGGCCGGGGTAGTCGAACAGCAATGGCTTGCGCCGGTGAGCCAGCACCGAAGCGATCGGCTCCCAGATCGCCGAATGACCGCTCGCACCGGGCAGGTAGGCGATGGGCAAATGCTGCGTCGCACCGAGAGCAGCCATCGACCTCAGGTTAGTCGCTCGGCTCGAGCTCTGGCAACGGCTCCGCCCACTGGCTGCCAGAGCGATGCGGGTCAATCCTCGTAACGGCGGTAGCCAGCAGGCATGGGTTCGTCTCGACTCTGCGCCGCAATAGGGAGTCTTCTGAGCGCTCGTGGAAAGCATGAGCCGGCGCCACTTCATGGCCGCGACCTCCGCCGCGCCAGAGCCTGGTTTCGTCGCTCGAGCCGTCACGAATGCGCGTCAATTATCGTCAAAAACAGCGCAGTTCTCCAGGCGATGCGGCATTTCTCGAGTCATGCAGCTATTTCCAGAAGCGATCCCACGTTTTGTAGGCAATTGCGGCAGCACGCGCCGCGGTTTGGTTGTGCGTGCGGGTGATTCGCGCTACAAGGCTCGCCGCACAGCGTGTTCGGTAACCGCCTGACTGCTCTCTCGTCACTGAGGTCGCGGATAGTCGTTTCCCAGCAGCGACCGTGTAGCGCGGTGAAATCACCGAAACTGGCGTCGACGGAATCGGCTCCGGTAGTAACGCCCCCGCAGGGGGGTACCAGTAGAGAGAGCAGTGAGTAATGAACAACCGATTGTACGTGGGTAACCTTTCCTTCCACACCACCGAGGACGTGTTGCTACGCGCCTTCGGCCAGGCCGGTGAAGTCACCGAAGCCAAGCTGGTCATCGACCGCGAGACAGGCCGTTCGCGCGGCTTCGCGTTCGTGTCTATGGGTAGCGACGCAGACGCTCAGAAAGCCATTTCTGAGCTCGACGGCACCGACCTCGAGGGTCGTCCGCTGCGCGTCAGTATCGCGGAAGAACGTAAGCCCCGCGCTGGCGGCGGTGGCGGTGGCGGTTATGGTGGCGGCGGCGGCGGCGGCGGCGGCGGCGGTGGTCGCGGCGGCGGTG
>CAHJWM010000122.1 GCA_903642325.1 Myxococcales bacterium
CGGCGTGGGCGTCGCTGCCATAGAACATCCAATTTTTGCGACCGACGACGATTTTTCTTAGCGAACGCTCCGAGCGTTTGTCGAGTGGCAGCTTGCCATCGTCGAGCAAACACGGCGCAGCTCAGCTTCTTGATTTTATGACCGACTACGCCGAAACCCGCTCGGGGCAAGCGAGCCGCTACGTCGAATACGCGCAGCGCGGGCGAAAGGGCTACGAGATCGAGCACATCTGGGCCAACCACGCGGACCGTCACACCGACGAGTTCGCGCACGCGAGCGAGTTCGCCGAGTACAGAAATCGCATCGGTGGCCTGCTCCTGCTGCCGAAGAGCTTCAACGCCAGCTACGGAGATTTGGAATACGCGCCGAAGCGCGATCACTACCTGGGCCAGAATCTCCTTGCACAAAGCCTCCACGAGCAGACGTACGAGCACAACCCCGGCTTTCGCAGGTTCATTGAAGGGAGCGGGCTACCGTTCCGAGCCCACGCCGAGTTCAAGAAGGCGGATCTCGATTTACGCCAAGACCTCTATCGGCGATTGGCAGAACAGATCTGGAGCGCCGACCGATTGTCGCTGGAGGCCAAGCTGTGAGGGGACGGCGAGGCGTGTCGGCCGAGGGCCGGGGTGCGGCTCGGAACCCCCGGCGAACTTGGGTGCACGAGCTTCGTAGGAGGCTTGTTTTCCAGACAGGCCCGAGCGAGTCACGGCGGCGCCCCGGGAGTATGCCTAAGGCGCGGGAACTGCTGAGATGCCCAGGTTACCCAGTGCCCTGTGGAAACTTGTTCAGTGGTCTGTGCGTTCCTCGCGAGGGAAAAGCTGCCTTACAATCCACTGAACGGACTGCCTTGACGGACTGTCGGTCGGTGCTTAACTGGCAGTCCGTTCAACTCCGGCGGCTGCGCGGGTCTGGAGAGAGCGTCTGGCTAAAGCCTTTTGGGGAGCGATGACGAGCTGATGCGCGACGCACGCAAAGCAGACAAGGCAAGCACCGGTTCTGCCGGCATCGCCACCGTCGATCGACATCGGCATCCTGACGATCCGAGATGACGAGTTTCGTGCAGTGCTCGATGCCTTCCCATCCTCGGCCGGCGTACATCGGGGGCGACGCGAATACACGCTGCGATATGCAAAAACTGCCGAGGGTTCGAGATACACCGTTGCAATCCTTCGGCAGGTCGAACAAGGGAACGGCGAGGCACAGGACGCCGCGCGCGACTTGCTCGATGACCTTGATCCATCACTACTCGTCGTCGTTGGGATAGCCGGTGGGCTTCCGTCGGACGACATCACGTTGGGAGACGTGGTGATCGCGACGCGCGTGAACGACTACAGCGTAGAAGCGCGGAAAACGCGCACGAAGCCATCATATAGCCTTTCAGGCGGACCGATCGCAAAGGAGCTCCAAGGCCGTGTGGCCAATCTCGCCGGCAGGGAGCGCGAACTCGGAAAATGGACTGCCAAGTTGCCGCAGCGACCGAGGGTATCCTGGAGTCGTGCGGATGCTCTCTACGGACCCAAGCGCTGGCAAGCAGAGGTGAAGGAGAAGCTTGATGCCCACTTCGGGCGCGGAGCGAAGGCGCGAGCTCCCATTTTCTCCGCGGGCGCGATTGCCTCAAGCGACAAACTCGTAAAGGATCCCAAGGTCCTCTTCCCGTGGATCGAGACTGCCCGCCACTTGCTTGCGATCGACACTATTCGTCTAGCTGTTGAACGGCGCGCTCCGTGACGATCTGGGCATTTTCGGCGTCCGATTCGCGGCGCGGACGGACGATCAGGATCGGCGACGGACGTGATGACAATGTCTACTACTTCGCAGGCCGTCCCGAGGAGCCGCCTCGAAAATTCCGATACCAAAACGTGCGGCTAGTGAGCACCATCACCGTCGTCGCCCAGTACCCACACAAATCGAAGGACGGCACGGAGTCGACCTATATGCGCCACCTGGCATTCGATGGTCGCTTCCGCTTGCTCGGTGGAGAATGGTTCGTAGAAATTGTTCCAACGTACCGCTTTACTAGCGATGGCAGGCAGAAGTCTTGGCTTCATGAGTATCGCCTGAGCGGAATCAAGCGACTAGAAGGCAACCGTGCCGTGCTGAGCCAAGTGCTGGTTTGGAGCAATGTTCTGTGCGACCGCCCCGCGATTGGCGGACCGACACGGCACCTCCTCTTCGAGCCTGTGCCGTCCTTTCAAGTGGAACGCGCCATAGCCGACGACGAACTCACTTCTATCGATGCAAGCGACGGCGCGAGCCTCGTGCCATCGGAGATTGCAACGGCGGAGCAACAAGTCGGATGAAGGTCCATGTTCTTGCGGAGCCGGGGCTGCAGTTTGCGAACAGCGGAACCCACATCGATATCCGCGCCGGACTTGCGACGCACGGAGCGTTCGATCGTGGAGCCCCGAATGTACCGGTCCCGATCGGTGTGGGGCTCGTTGGAACGACAGCAACTGTTGATAAAGTTCGCGATTGGATCGAGTCGTGCCGGCACGGCGTGCCTTCACGCGAAGAAAAGCTTCGCGAGCTCCGGCCTCTCTTCCCTGGCATGCGCGACGAGATTTTTGGCACTCAGCTAGCGCTATCCGATGCCACGACTAGAACTATTTCACGACACGAGTTGCAGGCCGCTCTTTCGGCACCCGATCCGATGGCGCGCGTGGTTGAAGTATTCATGGACCACGCCCGAGATTTTGCGGGGCGAGGACACCTCAATGTGCTTGTCATCGCACCTCCTGTAGAAGTCTTCGCTCTCAGCGACGCGCGACCTGCGCCCGTCGATGCCGAGCTCGACGAGGCACAGGACACGGCCGCTTCGGGCTATGCGCTCAATTTTCACGACAGCTTCAAGGCGAAAGCGCTTGAGCTCGCGGCACCTTGCCAACTTGTTCGCCCTGACACCTACGGTGGCGGATCGACTCGCTCAAATTTAAAGCGCCGCCCAACGCTGCAGGATCCCGCCACGAGGGCCTGGAATTTTCACACTGCGCTTTACTACAGAGCCGGAGGCGTTCCGTGGCGGCTGCTAAAGCATTCCTCGGCCCTGTCGACATGCTACGTCGGAGCAAGCTTTTTCAAAAGCCTCGAAGGAGATCGGCTTGCCACGAGCGTCGCTCAAGTGTTCAACGAGCGAGGCGAAGGCCTGATCGTTCAAGGAGGAAACGCGACGATTGACCGACGAGACCTGTCGCCGCACTTGTCCGCGGAGGACGCGCAGAAGTTGCTCGCCACCGGCCTCGCGGCGTACCGGCGCGAGCACCGGAACATGCCGGCTCGTGTCCTCATTCATAAGACTTCGTACTTCAACGCCGCTGAAATCAGTGGCTGCCGAGAGGCAGCAAAGGCCGAAGGCATTGAACTGCTCGACCTGGTTTCTGTTCGTCGTGCAGGAACACGCTTGCTCAGAGCGGCCGTTCCGGCAGTTGTTCGAGGAACGACGCTAACTTTCGACGACAAGACGGGGATAGTATACTTGAAGGGCACGGTTCCGTACTTCCGGACCTACCCAGGCATGTACGTACCGAGGGCACTAGAATTCACACGGGACGGTGGGGAGACGGCTTCGATCGAGCTGGCAAGGGAATTGCTCGATCTATCGAAGCTAAATTTCAACAATACCCAGTTCGACAGCGGAGACCCGATCACGATCCGCGCGGCTCGCCGCGTCGGAGACATCCTGAAGTACGTCGGCCCCGACCGAGCAGTCCAGTCGCGTTTTCGGTACTTCACCTAGAACGCAGGACGTGTAGTGACAGTGATAGCCCCGCGCCGTTGCCCTGACGTTGCCATGCCGATCTGAAATCCTGTGATATCGCGTGACGACCCATGATGCTGCGATGACAGAGATTCCGACGTCATATTCAGAGGTTGTGAATGATTTCGTATCGTTGTGACGTCAGTCGGAAAGGGCCGATTTTCGCCTCGTAACCCGAAGGTCGGAGGTTCAAATCCTCCCCGCGCAACTAAGAATGAAAACGCGGAGTTAGCGAAGCTGACTCCGCGTTTTGCGTTGTGGCTTTGTGGCGCTAGCGTTCGCCAGTCACGCCACGCACCACGCGAACCTTGCGCAACGTTGCGATGACCATGCAGCGCTGCCAGGTGCGCGCCAAAGGGTCCGAGAACCAGGCAACGAGGTGATCGCCGACTCGCCACTGTTCGGAGTCAGGCAGGCGCACGATCAGCACGCCTGCGTGCTGGCCGGGCTCGAATTTCCGCGTGTCCGAGAAGTCCAAGTCGTGAGTGACGAGGAAGCGGTCCTCGGCTTGAGCCGCCGCCCATACGTCCTCGTCGCCTCGACCGCCGAGTTGCTCATCGAGCACAGTATCGACGTCGTACCCCAGGGCCGCTAGTCTCATCGCCGCCGACTGCGGGATGTTTTCGTCGAGCTTGAGCTTCACGCAACCTGGGCGTTGGGCGGAATCGGGCTCGGGGCGGGCAAGTCTTCACCCGCTGACGCCGCTGCAAATGCGATCACGGCGCGTACGTCCTCTTCGGCGAGGCTCGGAAATTCGCGCAGGATGTGCTGCGTCGTCTCGCCGTGCGCTAGATAGCCGAGCACGACGCGGACCAAAACGCGCGTCCCGCGAATCACGGGCTGGCCGGCGCAGATTGCCGGGTCGCGAACGATACGATCCAAGTAGGTCACCAGCCAATCTTGCCTGCAGGCTGTCGCGCCAGCAACTTCCGGCGAACTCGCGCGGTTTTCCAGGGTACCGGCGCCTCGATCGCCACCGTGAACGCCATCGTCGTTGGCACTTTCGCCATTACGGTACGATCGAGTGAGCGCCTCCAGTCGAGCCCTAAGTGAGGTGCCACGGGCTCGCTCGCGGCATGCCTGATGCCTCGTTTCCTGAGTAAGCGCTGCGTGAAGCCCATCTGTTAGTGCTGGTGTTGGGCTGGCATGACGAGGGCATGCGAAAACGGCACAGTGCAGAAGTTCGAGAGCGGCTGCTCGCGGAGGTGAAGGCGACAAGTGATATCCCCCGAGTGGTTGCAGAGCGGCTGGGGATTTGCGCGTCGTCAGCGTATCGGTGGGTGAAGGAAGCGGCGTCGGTAGAGGCCCCAGTGTTCGCGAGGGTCGTGCCATCGCGATCGACTCCACACTCGGGCGTAGTCGTGTAGGCGGGGCGGGCAGCGATTCGCGTCGAGGTGGGATTCGACGCGGAGCTACTGCGCAACGTCGTGGCCGCGTTAGGTAAGTCGACGTGATCGCGCATGGACTACCTGTCTACGTCGCGCTTGCGCCCGTGGACATGCGGCTTGGTTACGAGCGTCTCGGCGGGCTAGTCCGCGAAAAGATGAAGGCGGACCCGCGTTCGCGCGCGCTATTCGTTTTCGTGGGCAAACGCGGGCACACGATGAAAGTCCTGACCTGGGACGGGACGGGCTCGATTGTGATCCACAAAAAGCTCGACGCCGGGAAGTTCGAGCTGCCTCGTGCAACGAGTGAGGGCGACCAGCACATGGTGGTAAGCGACGCGATCTTCGAAGTGATCTACAAGGTAAGCGCTGCGCGAAGCCCATCTGTATGGGCGGCGGCGCGGGTGTCATGAGGTGGGCATGGGAAGACGGCACACGG
>CAHJWM010000123.1 GCA_903642325.1 Myxococcales bacterium
GGCGTTTCGGCGTTTCGGCGTTTCGGCGTTTCGGCGTTTCGGCGTTTCGTGCGTTCTGCGTTTCGCCGTTTCGCGCGTCTCGCGTGTCGTGTGTTCGGCTCGCGTTACGGCGGGTTCAGCGTTTCGGCGGGTTCAGCGTTTCGCGGCATTTCTCGACGTTTCGTGCGTTCTGCGTTTCGCGGCATTTCGCGTTTCGGCGGGTTCGGCTCTTCGGCTTTTCGCGCCCGTATCACCGAGCGCGCATCGCGCGTGAACGGTCCGATCACTGACGTTCCAAGCCGGCTGAAGATATAGTCCCGCCGCCGTGAAGTTGTTTTTCGGTTTGAGCTCGACGAAGGTGCTTGGTGCACATCGCTGTCACTGGGCATGCGCTGTCTCGTCAATCTAGAGTTCAACGCTAGAGCGATAACGGGTCGAACAGACCCTGGAAACCCAACATGGCACTGCATATCGCAAGTTAGCCCGTTTCAAACCTTGGATTAGTAACGACCCAGCTAGTGCTGCGTCTCAAAAGTTGTAACGCATTTGCCGCTCAAGCTTGCAGAAGGCGGCCGGAGTAGGTCTATTCGAAGGTCCGGCGGAGAAACATTGTTTCCAGTGCATGCCGAACTTGCAGATCGCGGCGGCAACGTCGCGCACGTTGTTCCGCGTGCCCTTGCGCTCGTACCCGATGCGAGACGGACCGGTCGTCCGCCTCGCATCGCCCGAGCCGCCCGCGTGCTCCAAAGCGCCTGCACCCGCGCTTCTCGTCCACGCACAGCACGGTCGCGTACGCGGGTGACGAGATGTACAAGCTACAGTTTGCCGCTTTTGCGTCGAAATTCGGTCTTTAGGGTGAACCGGTAACGAAGACCATTCAGCTTGAGCGCCGTCGAGCGCAGGAAGCGGCTCATCTACGAACGACTGACGACCCATCCGAATTGGCGCCCCAGGAACTCCGCGAGGGCCCGCACCAACCAACGCGCGAGTGGCCAACCGAATTTTTCGGGCGCTTGGACAACGACCGTCGCAAGCTTCTGCCAGACGTGATGCTCGAGCTCAGGATGGCGACCGCAACGTGGGCGATGGCCAAGCCCATCGAAGCGACTAGCGATGCATCGCTCGACCCAGCGGCGGACGACTTGCCGATTGACCGACAGCCGCACGCTGATCTCGTGAAAGTCGAGACCGTCTGCCGAAAGCAACACGACCGCGAGCGTGACCCGATGCTCCGCTACCTTGCCTGTCGTCGAGCGCCAACTCATTCCGCGGGTGACGGACGGGTCCGTCCGCACATTTCCATCGCTTCGCAGAGCGATCATCACTCTTGTGACGCAGCACTAGTCCCCGATGGCCACATGTCTAAACAAGGGCGAACCCCGCTGACCTTGTTTTGCGTGCGTGCGTGCGTGCGTGCGTGCGTGCGTGCGTGGCCAACAATGTCTCTCTAGATTTTGCCTTGGCAAAAGCCCTCATCGACACCAGCAATAATCATACGACATTCCGAGTGAGGCCGGCGCGAGAACGGCATCACGAGCCCGATGGCGCGAGCGGACACTTCGGCGCGCGGCCCGCCGCAGCGAAGGAAATGACATATCTTAATTAGCCTCAATCAAACCCTCCTTTCAATCATCGATCGACGCGACACACATGCGCAGCGCGACACCGGGTCAGATGATTAAAAATATGATAAACTTATTGCCCATCTACAGTTATGGAGATATCATGTTACTTGGGCGAGGCCAGGGATGGAGCAAACAGAATTGTTTTCTGAGCGCGCGCGCCGCGGCGGAAGGCGTCGAGGGGCGGGTCGGAAACGGCAGCCCCCGGGTCAGCGGCACACGCCACATCGCACGCGCCCGGTCCATCGGGGTGCCCATCCGGTGCACGTGACGTTACGCGCGGCCGTGCGGTCGCTGCGCAGCCAGCAGGTCCTACAAACGGTGCTGGGCGCGCTCCGCGACAGCAATCGCCACTCGTTTCGCATCGTGCATTACTCGATTCAGTCCAACCACGTGCACTTAATCGTGGAGGCGGATAGCCGCGCGTCGCTTTCGACGGGCATGCGCGGGTTAGCCGTGCGCCTCGCGCGCCGGGTAAACCGATTGCTTTTTCGCCGCGGCCGCCTCTGGGCGGATCGCTGGCATGGTCAGCCGCTCACGTCGCCCCGCCAAGTCCGTAACGCGCTCGTTTACGTGTTGCAAAATCACCGAAAGCACGCGGCTTTGGTGCTCGGCGCCAAACTCGACCCGCTGTCATCGGCAGAGTGGTTCAACGGCTTCGCCGAGCCACTGCCAGCCGGCTTCCGGAGCATCGGCCCACCCCTCACTCGGGCGTCTCGAACCTGGCTGCTGCAGTACGGCTGGCGCCGCCACGGGCGAATCAGATTGGCAGAGGCGCCGCGGCGCCTCTGATTGAGAGCGCGAGCCGCGACGCGCGCAGGCACCTGCCCGCGTCCTTTGGTGACCGCCCGTAAAGGTATTGTCGTACGACGCGACGGAGCTCAGATCTTTCGCTTCAGCGCAGTTGGACAGTGAATGCTGTTTGAAAACGGTAGCGCGGGCCGTGCTTGTGGCCAGCTGCCCCCTCCGTGATACGGCTGCGCCATGTCCTGTGCGGCCAGGCGCCATTGCCAGGCCAGCGGACAGCTGTTTTCAAGCCGGACGGAAATCGCCTTCGCCGGCGAAGGCGATTGCGTCTGTAACCACTGCACTTGTACCACCAAGACGCGGACGACGATCACTACGGAAGCAAACACAGCGGTTGCGAGGTTCTGTGGCAGCCTGTCTCTATTCATTGCACGACAAACCGACAGACGCCGCTGACTGCTGCGATTCGGATGCCGACACGAAGCCTGGACAGACTGCGTACTGCGGTGCTGTTAATACATGCCGGCAACACTCCGATTACGAGTGCGTTTTTGGAGAGCAGGCAGGCAATGCGCCGAATCCGGCGTTCACCGTTATGGTTGGAGTGTACCGACAACCATCCTCTGCCGGCACGAGCGGTTGGGGGTCCGCCGATTCCGGCCTGCGGAGAAAGCGGTCCCTACAATGTTCGGATGCTCCTCTGCGAATGGAGGTTGTAGAGATCGAATTGACGTCTATCACGCGTCCTTGGCTTGCCAATATCTCAATGGCGTGGGACGGCCGTATGCGTTGTTCCGACGCACCGAGTGCCAACCGCGCTTATCACGGTCGCTTGGGCCGCTGATTATCGGCACGGGATGCCCTCCAAAATCATCATGACGGTCAGCCGCTGCCCGTGAGCGTCTTGATGAACGCGCGCGCCGATGCCGAAGCGGCGTAGGGAGGGCGCTAGCAAGGCCGCGTTTTGGTCGAGTTGATCGAGCTCGAGGATTTCGGTCAGGAACGAGCAGCCGCCCGGGCGGGATGAACGAGCGCGTTGTACTTCGCGGGCGAGCGCGGCGTTTTCGGCGGCCACGGCGACTTCGGGAGTCGGGTTTGCGGCTTCTGCGTAAGCGGCCGCGCCCGCATCGGCGGCGACTCGATACAGTGGGTCCGATAGCGGTTTAGGGAGGCCTTTCTTTGCCCGCAGCGTCAGAAAGGCGGCCTCCACTTGAGCGGCAGTCTGCGGCATCGAGGCGGCCGCGACGCGGCGACCAAAGATCAAGGTGAAGGCGAGCTGATGGGCTTCGGTACTGACGGCGGCGATGCCCACGTGGGTAAACTGCGCGCTAAGCATATTGGCGCGATGCCCGGGGCTGGCCATGAGGCCGTCAAATGACGTTTCGGCGCTCTCCGCTTCAGCGACGTTTTCGCCGTAAGCAGCGACAACGACACCCGAGCGGCGGGCGCGATCTTCGGTACTTCCGGTGCTGGGTGAGACGTGACCGAAGAAGTTGTGGGCAGCCATGTCCTCAGAGTGAGCGAGAGCGATCGCCCGGAGTTCATCATCGGCTTGCACGGCGCTGATGCGGGCCGCGCCGCGCGCTTGATTGAGCAACTCGAGCATGCGCGCTTCGCCTTCTATCGGCGACGTGGCGCGACCGGTCGAGATCGCGGTGGGAGCGGGTTCCTGGATGCCAACATACAGCGGCACGTTGTAAACGATGACCGGACCAGTCGCGCCGTCGCCCATCACCTCGAGCTTGTACTCGCCGGGTGAGGCAAACAAAAAAGAGGCGTCGAGCTTGCGTGTAGGAGTGCGTTTCTCTTCGACGGTGCCATCCGCCTTGGTCAGATAAACGTGAGCGGAGCTGTAGCGCGGGCCCACCTCACCGCGCAGCGCGACGCTTTCGGTTACCGCTAAATGGCGCTTGATTGGAGCGACCGCGATCTCGACGGCTCCGAACACTACCGCGGCTGAGCGGCCGCTCCTCGCCACACTGATTCCGAAGCGATTGACCGTCATGTTGGGCGGCACGCGAGCCAACGCGTCGCGCCACATGTCTCCGTCCGCCTCGGTGCCGAAGCCGGCCATCGACACGATCACACCGGCAAAGCCGTAGCGGCGCGCCGCAGCCTCGCTCGTCGTGAGATCGATGCTCCGACCGTTGTTCATTTCACGGAGCATCCAGCTGGCCGCCGCCGCCAGTTGGCCATCGGGGCTAGCCGGAGCACCGCGCTTCCCTAACTCGACGGAGATGTTGGCCGCTAGCGTGTCCCCTCCTCGGCCGCCAACAACGCCGTTGGGCGTGGCGTCCGTGGAGTAGACGTCGACTGTCTCTGGCACGGCAATGGGTTCACCAGGCACCCCGACAACACGCGCGGGTGACGCCGCACAACTCAGGCACAGCAGCATCGGAACGAGAGAAAAACAACGACGCAGCAACATCGGCGCCGAGAGTGGCGCCGATGTTGGACTGCTGCAACGTCGTGTCGCTCAGTTCTGACCCGGAACGACCTTCCAATAGAAGCCCAGTTCCACGCCCGATGTATCCGTGTCGTAAACGATACCGGTCATTGGAATCGAATATTGGGCCCATGTGGCGGTCAAGGTGATGGGAAGATCAACCGCGCCTTGGGCGGCGACAGTGATCTTTTCGCCGCCCTTGGCGCCTTTCGCCCAAAAGGTGACTGCGCTCACATTGTCTGGGAGGCACACTTGTGGGTGGGTAAATTTATCGTCGAACTTACGCACATAACCCACGCCAGCGTAGCTGGGCGCAGCGGCGTCGGGCGTATACGTAAACGTGTTGCAGTTACCGCACGTGTCGTTGGTACACGCTGCACCAGCGGGCGACGCCCGGTCCGCACAGACCGCCTGTCCGATCTGAGTCGTCGCGGCACTTTGGTAGTCACTCGGGATGAAGCCAGTGGTGGTGATGTACGGAAGCGTTGCCTGGTTGGCAGCGGGTGCGGTCGAGCAATAAGTGCCAGTAGCCGGACCACCGGTCGTGCCGCTGCCAACCCACAAAATGTCATCGAAGGAGAAGGTGACGGGCGTCGCCGCGACGGGCGTTCCGCCCGTCCCGCCTG
>CAHJWM010000124.1 GCA_903642325.1 Myxococcales bacterium
GCTATTTTAGACATCGCGCGCGAGCATTACGCCGCTCGTTGCCCAATGGAACGACGCCAGCCACCGGACGGATACATTGACGTCAAGAAATGGGCAGCGGAAATTCCTAGCGTCGATGCGGTGCGCCCCGGGTGCTGTAGCCGCTGCGGCGCGGCGAGTCGGCCACCGGGTGCGAGCGTCGTTCTGGTCGGTCACGGTTTGCGAGAGCGGCAGGTCCGCGGTCCTGCGGGGCCTCAGGAGCAGCCGGAAACAAGAGTAATCCTGGTGCGTCGGTACCGCTGCCGGCTCTGCGGCGGGCTAACGACGGTGCTGCCGCGAGGGCTCACCGCCCGCCGCCACTATTCGGCTTCAGCCATCAGTCTCTCGCTCTGCCAGTACGGCATGCGTAGGCTGTCCGTTGGCGAGACGCGGCAGCGCGTCTGCACGTGGCCTATCGGCTTCGAGACGGAGCGCTGGACGACGCTTCCGGGCTGGATAGCGGCCATCGAAGACGGGCGGCTCTTCCCAGGGGTGCGGCCGTGCCCGCCAAGCTTCACCGTCCGCGAGCGCGCTGAGCGTGCCGCCGCGACGCTGTGCGCATTGGCCCTGAGCGCGGGCTTGATTGAGGCGCGGGTGTTCGAGCGACGCGTCCTCGCCAAGCGACCGATCGCGGTCGAGTAATCACTGATCGAGATGGGCGTCTCCCAACTCCCGACCGTGCGGGCGTTGCGCGCGTTTAGAATTACGCACCATGACGCGATCGTTGCCGCCCAAGCGCGCTACGACCGGCGCGCTTCACCCGCGAAGCTCGTTCATTCCGGGGCTTCGAAGGCTGATCGTGTCGCGGCAGCCGATCTTCTTGCGCTCGGCTCGCCTCACTCGAAGAAACGGCCAAGCTCTGCGCTCATCAGCGTGACGGCCGATCGAGCCAGAGCGAACGTTCGAGTTTTTGTGACGTTCGCGCGAGCCGCGCCCGAGCGTGAGTGGGCGCGGCTCGCATCCGGTCTTTGACGCTAGGGTTCGGTCACGGCCACGGCGCTCACGCCGCCACTTGCAAAACGATCTTACCGCGTGTGCGTCCGCTCGCCGACAGCGCGAGGGCCTGCTTCACCTCCGCCAGCGGCAGCACCGTGGTGACATGTGCTTTGACTTTGCCCGCGTCCACCAGCTCGCGGATGGCGGTGAGCTCTTCCGCGTTGGGCTTGCACACGACGCGCTCGACGCGGACGCCATACTTCTGGGCCTCGTCCTTTGGAAACGCCACCGACGTGACCAGGCAGCCGCCTTTCTTAAGGGTGCGAAAGGCTTTTTGAAAGGTGTCCCCGCCCACCGTGTCGAATACCACGTCCATATCCTTCACGACTTCATCGAAGGCTTGTTTCTCGTAGTTGACGAACTCGTCCACGCCCAGGCTGCGAACGAAATCCTCGTTGCGACCGGAAGCCATGCCCGTGACGTGCGCGCTTTTGCTCTTGGCGAGCTGCACCGCCATCGAGCCGACGCCGCCCGACGAGCTGGTGATCAGAATCTTTTGCCCGCCGCTGAGCTGGGCTAGGTCGAACATGGCCTGCCACGCCGTGAGCGAGGCCAGCGGTACCGCGGCCGCGCTGATAAAATCGAGGCTCGTTGGCTTTCGCACCAGCTCGCTCGCTTTGGCGATCGCGTACTCGGCGAAGCCGCCGGATTTGACCATGCCGAAGACCGCCTCCCCTACCTCGATGTGGCGCACGCCGTCGCCGACTTGCTCTACGGTGCCCGCGATTTCGCCGCCGAGGCGGATGGGCAACGTCATGCCCATCCGCTGGCCCGCGCCGTCGCGGATCTTCCAGTCTACCGGGTTGACGCCTGCCCCAAGAACTTTCACCAGTACTTCGCCCGCCTTCGGCTCGGGGCGTTCGACCTCGACGTACTGGACCACGTCATTGTTGCCGTATTCTTCGATGACCACTACTTTCATGTTTGCCTCGCGTCTCCATGACTGTTGGTGTCTCTGAGGAGCTGCCTGACCCTTGTCCTCCTGCGCGCTCCCCTCGGCAAGCGGTGTCTTCGTTGAGGACAGGGCTCCCGACCGCAGGCCGCGGTTCAACTCACGGTCAATGATCGGGCATTCGGCGCGCCCGCGCTGTGACACGCTTACAGTACCTTCACTCGCGACGTGGGGATCGGCCATTCGGCTCGAGCTCATCGCAGCGCGATGTGGCGATGATCGATGCCGTGCATCGATGAGCGGCGGCGATGCGCGGTGCGCGGTGCGATGCGGGAAGGCGCGGGGCGCGAGGCGCGACCGAGCTCTAAGTCTGTTTGGTAAGCCACGCGCGATGCGGGAAGGCGCGAGGCGCGGGGCGCGACCTAGATCTCGAGGCGGTGCGGGGCGGGGCGCGACCGAGCTTTGAGGCAGATTGACGCGGGGCGCGAGGCGCGACCGAGCCCTGAGGCCATTTGGCGCGAGGCGCGACCGAGATCTAGGGCCGTTCGGCGCGAACACCGCGCTTCTTCGGGTGCGCACGGTCCGCTTTCACACGTGGTGTCGTCACGGCCTCGGCGACGACGAGCTTGTGTGTCTCGCGGGCTTGCCCGGCGTATCCCGCCGCCTTCACCGGCGCCGAGGGGCCACGACTCTGGCCAGCGCCGCTCCGCATGTCGCGCAGAAGCCCGCGCACCGTGCCAGCTCCGAGCCAACGGCGGCGATCAACTTCTGTCGCTCGCCATCTTCCGGAAACGTGAACAGGTCGACGAGCAGCACCTGCAGGTGGTCCGCGATGAGGTGCAGGGTACGGAGGGACGGACTGGCCCGCCCATGCTCGATATCGCTCAGATATCCCTTAGACCCGAGCTCACTCTCAAACGCCAACCGCTCCGCCGTCAGCCCGCTCGCCTCGCAGCTCTCGAATGCGCTTGCGGCAAGAGCGGACCCAGCGCGCTGCCTCACGGCCTGGGCCGTCGGGTCCGGCATTGCACGGCGAGGCATGCGGCGGACTGTAGGCGAGGCGCCCCTGGCTTCATCGTTCGTCTCGGACGAACTGCACGCTAACAGCGATGTCACCCCGACATTCGAGGGATTTCGATATTGCAATCCGCGGGTTCGTTTACGACGAACCTTGTTTCACCCGTGGAGGGGCGTCTCCGAGCCGGCGCGACAAGTCGCCCTCGGACGAGCCGGAAAGACAACCATCATGAAATATCAATTAGGCTTCGTGGCGATCCCGATCAGCGCGGTGGCCGCGTGCGGATCGAGCAGTGACGGGGACAGCGGCGGAAGCGGCGGTACAACGTCAGATGCCGGCGCTTCCGGACGCGGTGGCAAGGGCGGAGCGACGCCGGTCACAGCTCAATTTTAGGCATGCGTGAGCCGTTTTACCCTTTCTGGGCGCGGGCCGGCCGCGTGCTAACCCGGCAGAGGCCCATGGAAATGTTCTTACGAGTAGTTGGTCGCCGCACGACACCTCCCATGGGCGCGCTTCCGAGCGCCGAGGCTCGGCGAGCGATGGCGCAAATGGCGCAGTACCTCACTCGCGCTCCGAAAGGTGTATTCCGCTACGCAAGCCACGAAGAAGCCAACCGGGATCGCGAGCGCTGGCGGTCGGCGGCAATCCTTGCCAAGCAGCAACATGGCTGAGTTCACGCGTCCCGCCACCTCGGACGAACTTGAAGCGCGTTGTCCAGTTACTGAATGATGCCGGCGTTCGCTATGCGCTCATTGGCGGCTACGCCATCGCCGCTCACGGTTATAAGCGCTTTTCCGAGGACGTCGATATCCTCGTCGATCCAGTGCGCGAAAACACCGCCAACTGGATCCGCGTTGAGTTGCTTGCCGGATGGCGCGTGCAGGGAGCTCGAGGGGCAAGAAGACTTATTTCAACGCGAAGGGGAATACGCCGTTCGTATCAATGACGAGTTCACGATCGACGTCATGCCTGCAGCATGCGGGCATCGATTTCGAGAGCTGGCCCGCTACATCGAGTTACGGGATCTCGATGGAGTACAACTGCCTCTCATGGGCCTCGCCGGCTCCTGTTGACCAAAGAGGGCACGCGGTCAACTCAGCCAATCGCGACATCGGAGATGCTTCTGGTATGCGTCTGCGACCCGGAGCGGTTGCGCCGGCATCACCCGATGCCGCCGTGATCAGTTTTGGACCTGCGGTTCACCGCGTCTGACGCCGATAGCAGCAACAGAAACAGCCGCAGTCGCGAACCTTTTTCGAAGCCTCACCGTGACGTGACCGGTTACGGCCCGGCGCCGGCCGAAAGGCTAAAGGTTGGCCGGCGGAGGAATGGGGGGTGGCATGGTGTCGACTTTTTTGATGCTTCGACTGCGGTAGCCGGTGACCGCCGCCTGCACGTCGGCGAACGTGAGGGCCTTATCTTTCACGTGGTAGAGCCAATCGACGTCCTCAGCCCAGGTCCGCGGTTTACCGTTCTGCCCCTGGGCGAACTGTTCCCCCGTCAGCCACAGGTTGTACATGATCAGCATCTCAGTCTTGGGGATATAGCTTGCGTCCGTGTGCGTCACAAGCAACTTTTCATCCATGTAATAGGAGACCGCCGTTGCCGACGCGGTCATCCAGTACAAGTGCCAACCCGACGAATCCTGCGCGGTCGGTTTGGTGATACGAACATCGCGCGTCTTCCACGTGGTGTTCCACATCGTCGCGGTGGTAAAACGCGGCCCGTCGCCGTTCCAACCCGCCATCGGCAGGTACTCGAAGTCGAGCTCGCCGTACTCGGTGTTGGGGACATAGTAGGGCGAGATAGTGAAAAACGTACAGACGACGTGGTCGCCCGTATCCGGACCTACGACCTGCACATCCCCCACGAGCGGTTGATTGTAGAAGCGGACCCGGCTTGCGTACGTGCCATACAAGAAGCGTCGTTGGCCTTCGACTTCGCCCTCGACGGTGTTCTCGCGCGCGCCCGACGTCGTGAATGAAACCCGCATCAACGTGTTGCTCGCGTCCGAGTCGGGCAGGAACTTCACGTTGTTCTTCGAAAACGAACCGAGGCCCGGCGCCGCCGGGCTGTAGTCGCTCGCCTTCCAATTGGCCAAAAAGCCCGGGTCACTCGTCCCGGTGTAACTGAAGTCGTCGAACAATAGCCCGGACGGTTGGGCCGAAGCACCGCCCGTCCCGGCGGACGGACTGCCACCCGCC
>CAHJWM010000125.1 GCA_903642325.1 Myxococcales bacterium
ACTCTGCTCGTTCACAATCCCAGCCGCCTGAGCAGCGGCCGCGCGGCCATAAAGATGGGCTCCGTGCAGCGTTTACGCTGAAGCAATGGCACAACGAGCCGAACGACGAACTCGGTGGTGAAGGGCCGGGCAATTGGTACGAGCGCTACGTGAAGCGGAGTCGCGGTCCATCGGCAAGACATTGCAAGATCTACGCGATTGGCGGCCGAAAAAGGGCCGCGGGAGTCAGGCCTCGTGAGGGTTGCTCTACTCGTCCGCCTCAATGGCGACATCGCCGCCCATGGCATGTGCGAAGGCGACGATCGGATCCTCGCGGCCGCTGGTGCTTTCGGCGACGCCCAGGATGAGCACCTCCCAGTCGGGCGATTCAGGGATGGGCGCCCCGTTCATGGCCAGGAAGGTAGCGGCGGCCAGGAAGGCCACGCGCTTGTTGCCGTCGATGAACGGATGGTTCTTGGCCAGAGCAAATGCCAGCGCGCCGGCCATCTTGGCCAGCGAGTCGTACAGCGGCGCGCCCGCAAACGACGCCTGGGGGCTCGCAGTGGCGCTCTCCAAGAGGCCCAGGTCGCGCAATCCCGCGGCACCGCCATGCGCGTGGAAGGACCTCTTCGTGGAACGCCAGCACGAGGTCCACGTCGGGGAACAGGATTTCAGAAAAGGCGCGAGCCACGAACGCGCGGGCTCGCTACTTGGCCAGAGCCGCGAGCGTGCGGCGGTGACGCTCGGCTTCACGCTTCATCGTTTCCAGATAGCGCTTGCGCTCGTCCGCGCTCAGCTTGCGGGGAGCTGCCTCGCGCGGCGCGCGGGGGGCGGGCTTTTCAGAGCGGGACTTCTCGGGCAGGGTCATCGGGCTACCGATTTCAACTCTGAGTTTATGCCGGCTCCCGGTTCTGCGCCACCGCTTCTCGCCCGTTCCGGCTGCCGCCCCTGAGCGGCGACAGGGCCCTAGGACTATGCAAACCCTTCGCGATATTCTGATTTACCCGAAGAAGTGACCAAGAGCGCCTTCGTGGTGCGGCTCGCAGAAGCCGTGCACCACCCGGACGCGCTGATGGCCACCTACGCAATTACGCCGGACATCCACGCAGCGCTCGATCGCGGCTTGGGGCTCGTAGGCAACGCCCTCCATGAGCAGCGGAACGACGCCGCCTTCATTCACGGCAGCTTCGGCTCTGGCAAGAGCCACTTCATGGCGGTGCTGAGCTTGCTCGCGGGCAACGCAGAGCGCGCCTGGCGCGAACCCTCGCTGCATGACCTTCTCGTGAAGCACGAGTGGGTGAAGGCGAAAAACTCTTTCGTCTGCATCTGAACATGATCGACGCCGTGTCGCTCGGCGACAAGTTGTTCGGCTCGTACCTCGAGCTCGCACGCAAGCTCCACCCGGAAGCTCCGGTGGCTCCACTGTTCGCCGACGAGGCGCTGTTCGCCAATACCGAAACGCTGCGACAAATGGTGGGCGAAGAGAAGTTCTTTGATGAGCTCTTGCAACGCCTGCGGCGCAGAGGGTTCCGGCTCCGCGAGACGGCGCCCGGCTTCTTGGAGACCACGCGAGTGCTGCCTCTCCTTCACGCTCGGTCGCCAATCCCTGCCGGCGTCGTGCTGGCTGGCCCAGGGCTGGAAGATGCCTTCATGGAACGCGCGCTCGAACGCAAAATTGGCGGTGTGACTCTGTTCGTTTCAGCGCCTGAGGACCTGATCGTCATGAAGGTGCTGCCACCCCGCGATAAGGACCGAGCCGATGTGCTCGTGATTTTGACCGCTCACCCGTCAATCTGGCACGAGCTCGGGAAACGCTCGCGGAGCTGGAAGCCGCGCTCGACCAAAGCGGTCTGGTCCCTCCAATCGCGCTTTCATCGCTATTTTCGCGTATCTTTTGGCGTTGACGGCGTCGCCAAGGTCGCGGCTTGAGATAAGTACGAAAGCAAATCGTCGATCAGGCCGTCCACGTTGGAGCGCCCTTTGCCGGTTGGGGAGAGGTGACCGGTGGCCGCGAGATCGGCGGCGCCGTGGGCAAGGGCGCGCATGAGTGCGGTGAGCCGTTCGGGCTCGCCCTGCGGCAATGCGCCGGCGGCTTGGGCGGCTTGAACGGTGGCGAGTAGCTGGCCGTAGGACGCGCGGGCGGCTTCGAGGATTTCGTCGGAGGGGGCGGTCCACTTTCCGTAGATCAGGCGGAAGCGCGCCGGGTAGTCGATGGCGAGCGAGGCGTAGCCGCGCAATGCGCGGCGAAGGGCGCGTTCGGGAGATTCTCGTCGCGCCATTGCCGCGACCAGCTCTTCTTGTCGACGCCGGAGCTCGCGGGCGGCTACCGCAGACAACAAGGCCTCTTTGTTTGCGAAGTGTTTGTAGGGGGCGTTGTGTGACACGCCGGCGCGGCTGCCCACGTCGCGCAGGGTGACGGCGTCGATGCCGCCGGCGTCGAGCAAGGCCAGGGCGGCATCCAGGAGGGTCTCGCGGGTTCCAACTGTCACCGAGAGATCTTGCGCGAAGCGGTTGACAACGTCAACCTCTCGTATCAGGTTGACGTTGTCAACCGAATGATTGGTTCCCTGTCTGCCATTGAGTCTGGCCCAGAGGGAACCGCCAACTGACGTGAAACAAAAGCGAAAGGAAGTGCGATGAATAGCCCCACCGTCAAACCCGACCGTCCGCCTGTGCCCCGAGCAACGGCCATCCTCTCTTACAGCCCCGTGACGTTTGAAGTTCCCGGCCGGCTCGCGCCGCTGGAGATGCGTGTGGTCGCGCCCGCGCAGGGCGAGAAGCTGCCGGTCATTCTGTTTTCGCATGGGCACGGCGCATCGAACTTCCTTGCGTCGATGCGCGGTTACGGACCCTTAGTGGACTTCTACGCGGCGCATGGCTTCGTGGTGATCATTCCCACGCACCAGAGCTCGAAGACGCTGGCCCTCGATCCCAACGGGCCTGAAGGTGCGTTGTTTTGGCGCTCGCGCGCGAACGACATGCGCTTCATTCTCGACCACCTCGATGAGGTCGCGGCCGCGGTGCCAACGCTTTCGGGCCGGCTCGACAAGGAGCGTGTCGTGGCCATCGGACATTCGCTGGGCGCGCATACCGTCGCCATGCTCGCGGGCATGCGCGTGACCGACTCGAAAACCGGCGAGCTCGTCGATCTGTCGGAGCCTCGCCTCAAGGCGGCGATTCTGTTCTCGCCGCCCGGCGACGGGAAGGACATGACGCCGGAGCTAGCCCAGCGCTTTCCCGAGCTGGGCGCTTCAGGTTTTGGCCAGATGGGGCTGCCTTCACTCGTCATCACCGGCACTGAGGACGTCAATCCGAACTTCTCGAAACGCGCCGACTGGCGCGGCGATGCCTACCGCTTGAGCCCGGGCCCCAAATCGCTGCTCACGCTTTCCGATGCGGGCCACCTGTTCGGCGGCATCTCCGGCTATGACGCCAAGGAAACGAGCGACGAAAGTCCGGAGCGGGTTGCCACGGTCCAGCGCATCACTTGGGCTTACCTGCGGTCCGTGCTCGAGCCCACCGACCCCGCCTGGGACATCATCCGAAAGGAGCTCGCGGAGGCGGAAGAGCCGCGCAGCACGCTCGAGAGCAAGCCGGCAGGAGCGACGTGATGCGCATTCTCATTACCGGAGCGACCGGTTTCGTCGGTACGTCGGTCGTCGCGGAGATGCTCCGCGCCGGTCACCAAGTCATCGGCCTTGCTCGCTCGGACGCGAGCGCGAAGGTCGTCACGGCTGCGGGCGCCGAAGCGTTGCGTGGCGATCTAAGAGACCTCGAGATCTTACGCCGTGGCGCGGCCATGGCGGACGCGGTCATTCATGCCGCCTTTGACCACGACTTCTCGAAGTTCACAGAAAACGCCGAGGTCGACCGGGGGGCGATCGAGGCGATGGGCGGGGCTCTCGAAGGGTCCGAGCGGCCCTTCGTGGTGACGTCGGGGCTGCCGCTCGTCCCGGACCGTCCCGCCACGGAGGAGGACATGCCTCCTTCGGGCGCAGGGGGCTCGCCGAGAGTGTCCGAGCAGACCGCGCTGTCCTTGGTCGAGCGCGGAGTGCGCGCGTTGGTCGTGCGAATGTCGCAGGTCCACGACACCGACCGGCAGGGCTTTGCCAGCTACATGCTGCCGATCGCGCGGGAAAAGGGAGTCTCGGCGTATATCGGCGAAGGGTCGAACCGATGGTCCGCCGTGCATCGACTCGACACGGGATCACTCTACCGGCTGGCGCTTGAAAACGGTGTAGCGGGGGCGGTGTACCACGCAGTGGGCGAAGAGGGCATTGTCGTCCGCGATGTTGCGGCCGCGATTGGCCGTGGTCTCAACAAGCCGGTCACGTCGCTGTCGGCCGAGAAAGCGGCGGCCCACTTTGGCTGGCTCGCGCGCCCAGTCGGAATGGACGCACGTGCCTCGAGCGCGCTCACACGAGCGCGGCTGGGATGGCAACCGGTTCAGTCGACCGGGTTCCTGGCGAACCTCGAGCAAGCGCTGGGCGGAACAGTGGAAAACAATGAGCGCTGATCGAGCTTCGTCACCCCAGCAACATTGTGAGAAAACGTCGGGAAGCCCCTTCGCGCCACCTCATTTGTTGGCTCGTTGAGATTGCCGACATGCTTAGCCGGCTGAAAGATGGCACCATAGAGTCCAATTCGGCGCGAAGCACCACGACGGCGTCACGCGCCCGTGAAGCGAGCTGAGCCACGAGGAGCGCCAACTCGGGGAGTCAGCGGAGCTCGCGATGGGTCGGCGTCAGCTCTCTTGGCGGCGGCGACGTCGGGCTAACACGAGCGCGGCGAGGCCGAGCCATGGTGCGGCCCAATGTGCTTCGTGGGGGGCCGAGATGCGGCATCCGCAGCCGCCGGAGTCGGTGTTCTCCGGAGCCTTAGGGGCGCTGGCGCCGCCCGCAGTGCCCGCCGTCGCGGGCGTTCCTGCTTGACCACCCAAGGCGCTCGCCCCGCCCGTGCCGCTCGACTGGGGTGACCCGC
>CAHJWM010000126.1 GCA_903642325.1 Myxococcales bacterium
CACTCAAACCCGAAGCTCGTGGCGTGCGAGGCTCTTTCCACGGGCAACACGAGCTAAGTGTTGGTTTTACCTAACGGTTTTTACGCGCAGTCGTCTGTCCGCGGCGGTTCGGGCCTGTTTCGGACGGGCCGTGCTGTCCCACCGATTCTTTCGGACGCAGCACTTGCCGCGCTCCGGCCCGCGCGACATCGCGTGAAGATGCTGCTCTCAAAGAAAGACGACGTGGCCAGCCTGGTGGCGCAGTTTGAGTCGATTGTTCAAGCCGAACGAAAGCGGTTCATTGGATCGCACAGTGGCAGCCTCGGGTGGCTGAAGCGGTGGATACAGCCCGACCTTGGCTTGTCGTTTTGCTCGGGACACATGTTCTCGACCACGCACGCGACCCAGTTCATGTTCGGCGCGGACTTCAACGCGGCGAGCCTTCACGACGCTGGGCGAGTCCTCGCCCGCTACTGCTTGATCTTAGACGGAGTGTTTCATCCGACGAGCGGCGTCGAATGCTTTCCGGCCGATTCGCTGGGCGTCGTCATGAGCAGTCGCGGGTGCGTCTTGGAGCCGGTAATGTGGGAGACGCATTCCACGCCGGAATTCGGCTCGCGACCGCAGGCGGCCCTGAATCGACAGCTAGTTGATACTTGCGACGCGCTCGTGGGGACGTTCTGGACGCGAATAGGGAGCCCAACCGGTGAGGCCCCGTCTGGCACGATCGAAGAAATCAACCGCGTTACTGCCGCGAAGAAACCGGTGATGCTCTACTTCAGCTCTCGTCCGGTCGACCCGAACGCTGTCGACACGGAGCAACTCGACGCTCTTCGAGGATTCAAGGCAAGCTGTCGTGCCCTTGGACTTTTTGACGAGTACCAGTCCCCGGAGCAACTCAGCAAAAAGCTAAACTTGGGCCTTACTCGCTTGGCTGAGCGACTGCTCGAGACTGAACTCGAGCGTCAAGGTGAACTCGGCGCCCACGTATCCCGTCCAAGCCCCGCCGCACAACAGGTCTCGACGAGCACCGGAGACAAGTGGACGCTGATCTTGAAAGATGCTCTCGGCAAGGCGACGACCCTTGCCATCGACAGCGCGGTTCAGGTCGAGCTCCCAACGCCCGACATCGCCGGCAATCCCGTTCGCCAAACGACAAGGCTTGCTGGCCCGGTTCGCGTTTCCTCGGTCTCGAACGATTCATTCGTGTTGGGCATACAGTTAGCTGGTGCGGCGGGGATCACGTCCGTTGCGATCCCGTTTGGCCAGACCGAGGACATTTGGCTCGGGAGTGAAGGACATGTTCACGTAATGTTGCGTCGCGCGATCGTTCGCAGCGAGGGCGGCACCAACTTGCGTTGATCGCGGGTCGGCGAGCATGGGCGGTTCCACGTGGGACCGGCTTCTCGGTCCTTATCTACGTTCATCGAGAAATCCGCCTTGCCGAACCTGGTGCATCACCGTGGTCGGTACGTCAATCTCCCGCCAGCGTCCGAGCGCCTTCTCATCAAAAATGCAAAGCGGATGATGTGCCTCACTCCCACGCTTCCCCCATGCCCCGCCGCTCTCCGGATCAAACCATCGCCGGCACTCACAGTCGCGCCAGGTCGGATTGTTCACGCACTGGTGCCGCTCGATCTTTTGAAACGGGGGCGTCGCGAACTTGATCTGCGCGAGGGGATTCACCCACGCGACGACGGAGAGCGCGTCGGTACACACGGCGACGCCGGTCTTGGCGAACTCCTGAGCGAGCCAGCGTGCGAGCTTGTGCCGCGCTTCGCGATTGACTGCCCATGCGCGCGTGAGTGGCGTGCTCAGCCGGAAGAACGGCGTCATGATGCGAGACCCTTGTTCTCGCCGGCCAGATACTTGAGTAGTGAATCGAGGAAGGGCTGGTAGACGGGGTCGACCCGGATACCCACCTTGCCTTGCCGGAGCCGCTGAAAGCGCTGCCACACCATCTCCTTCTGCGTGCGTGGCTGCGCCGCGCGTCGGCCGCGACGTGTGGGCGACTCGAGCATTTGTTTGAAGAGCCGGAGCTGCGAGGCTTCGTCCGGCTCGCTCTCGTCGTCGACGGGTCTAAGTCATCCAAAGCCACCTCGGTCAGCGACCGGCAGCCGCCCCACTTGAACACGGCGCTCGGCCGTGCGACTCTCCCTGGGGCGCGCAACACGAGCTAAGTGTTGGTTTTACCTAACGGTTTTTACGCGCAGTCGTCTGTCCGCGGCGGTTCGGGCCTGTTTCGGACGGGCCGTGCTGTCCCACCGATTCTTTCGGACGCAGCACTTGCCGCGCTCCGGCCCGCGCGACATCGCGTGAAGATGCTGCTCTCAAAGAAAGACGACGTGGCCAGCCTGGTGGCGCAGTTTGAGTCGATTGTTCAAGCCGAACGAAAGCGGTTCATTGGATCGCACAGTGGCAGCCTCGGGTGGCTGAAGCGGTGGATACAGCCCGACCTTGGCTTGTCGTTTTGCTCGGGACACATGTTCTCGACCACGCACGCGACCCAGTTCATGTTCGGCGCGGACTTCAACGCGGCGAGCCTTCACGACGCTGGGCGAGTCCTCGCCCGCTACTGCTTGATCTTAGACGGAGTGTTTCATCCGACGAGCGGCGTCGAATGCTTTCCGGCCGATTCGCTGGGCGTCGTCATGAGCAGTCGCGGGTGCGTCTTGGAGCCGGTAATGTGGGAGACGCATTCCACGCCGGAATTCGGCTCGCGACCGCAGGCGGCCCTGAATCGACAGCTAGTTGATACTTGCGACGCGCTCGTGGGGACGTTCTGGACGCGAATAGGGAGCCCAACCGGTGAGGCCCCGTCTGGCACGATCGAAGAAATCAACCGCGTTACTGCCGCGAAGAAACCGGTGATGCTCTACTTCAGCTCTCGTCCGGTCGACCCGAACGCTGTCGACACGGAGCAACTCGACGCTCTTCGAGGATTCAAGGCAAGCTGTCGTGCCCTTGGACTTTTTGACGAGTACCAGTCCCCGGAGCAACTCAGCAAAAAGCTAAACTTGGGCCTTACTCGCTTGGCTGAGCGACTGCTCGAGACTGAACTCGAGCGTCAAGGTGAACTCGGCGCCCACGTATCCCGTCCAAGCCCCGCCGCACAACAGGTCTCGACGAGCACCGGAGACAAGTGGACGCTGATCTTGAAAGATGCTCTCGGCAAGGCGACGACCCTTGCCATCGACAGCGCGGTTCAGGTCGAGCTCCCAACGCCCGACATCGCCGGCAATCCCGTTCGCCAAACGACAAGGCTTGCTGGCCCGGTTCGCGTTTCCTCGGTCTCGAACGATTCATTCGTGTTGGGCATACAGTTAGCTGGTGCGGCGGGGATCACGTCCGTTGCGATCCCGTTTGGCCAGACCGAGGACATTTGGCTCGGGAGTGAAGGACATGTTCACGTAATGTTGCGTCGCGCGATCGTTCGCAGCGAGGGCGGCACCAACTTGCGTTGATCGCGGGTCGGCGAGCATGGGCGGTTCCACGTGGGACCGGCTTCTCGGTCCTTATCTACGTTCATCGAGAAATCCGCCTTGCCGAACCTGGTGCATCACCGTGGTCGGTACGTCAATCTCCCGCCAGCGTCCGAGCGCCTTCTCATCAAAAATGCAAAGCGGATGATGTGCCTCACTCCCACGCTTCCCCCATGCCCCGCCGCTCTCCGGATCAAACCATCGCCGGCACTCACAGTCGCGCCAGGTCGGATTGTTCACGCACTGGTGCCGCTCGATCTTTTGAAACGGGGGCGTCGCGAACTTGATCTGCGCGAGGGGATTCACCCACGCGACGACGGAGAGCGCGTCGGTACACACGGCGACGCCGGTCTTGGCGAACTCCTGAGCGAGCCAGCGTGCGAGCTTGTGCCGCGCTTCGCGATTGACTGCCCATGCGCGCGTGAGTGGCGTGCTCAGCCGGAAGAACGGCGTCATGATGCGAGACCCTTGTTCTCGCCGGCCAGATACTTGAGTAGTGAATCGAGGAAGGGCTGGTAGACGGGGTCGACCCGGATACCCACCTTGCCTTGCCGGAGCCGCTGAAAGCGCTGCCACACCATCTCCTTCTGCGTGCGTGGCTGCGCCGCGCGTCGGCCGCGACGTGTGGGCGACTCGAGCATTTGTTTGAAGAGCCGGAGCTGCGAGGCTTCGTCCGGCTCGCTCTCGTCGTCGACGGGTCTAAGTCATCCAAAGCCACCTCGGTCAGCGACCGGCAGCCGCCCCACTTGAACACGGCGCTCGGCCGTGCGACTCTCCCTGGGGCGCGCAACACGAGCTAAGTGTTGGTTTACCTAACGGTTTTTACGCGCAGTCGTCTGTCCGCGGCGGTTCGGGCCTGTTTCGGACGGGCCGTGCTGGCGAGGCGCGGGCTCATTGGTAAACGCTGCACGGAGCCCATCTTTATGGCCGTGTGGCCGCCGTTCAGGCGGCT
>CAHJWM010000127.1 GCA_903642325.1 Myxococcales bacterium
GGTGGGACCGGCGGAGCTCCCGCGGCCAGCGGCGGCACCGGCGGCGCTCCTACGACCGGCGGTGGCGGCGGCACCGACACTGGCGGCGGGACCGGCGGCGCGTAGCAAGTTGGAGCAAGGCCCATGAAGGCTCGCGCGCTCTGGCTGCTGAGTGTCTTGGCAGCGTGCGGACAAACCGAGGTCAATGACGCGGCTGGCGATGGTGCCGGCCACGTCGAAACCCAAGGGCGGGCGGGGGCTGGCAACGATGCCGGCGCTAGCAACGATGCCGGTGCTGGCAACGACGCCGGCGCTGGCGGCGCGGCAGGCGCTGGCAACGACGCCGGCGCCAGCGGCGAAGCGGGCGCAAGCCTCATGTTGCCGGCACTGTGTACGAACGACACGCAGACGCCGCCGAAGAACCTGGTATGCACTGGGTTGTACGCAGACATCCTCGCTAAGGAGCTAGCGCCAGGCGTCGAAGCGTATGCGCCCGCCGCCTCGCTCTGGGCGGACGGGGCCACCAAACAGCGTTGGATTAGCCTTCCGCGCGGGCAGGTGATCGACAGCTCCGACCCGAATGAGTGGAAATTTCCGATCGGGACTCGGGTTTGGAAGGAGTTCAGCAAGGCCGGACAGCGCGTCGAAACTAGGCTGTGGCAAAAGACAGACACCGACTATTGGGTGGCCGCCACCTACGCGTGGACGAGCGACGAATCTGCGGCGGTCCGTTCTGGCGGCGGAGACATTTCTCTCGCCAGCGGGACCTATCACATACCTACCTCGGACGAGTGTACCGAATGCCACCGCGGGCGGACGGATCGTATTCTTGGTTTCGATCAGGTGTTGCTGGGTTTAGCCGGTGCAACGGGTCTGACACTGGATCGCCTGACCGCCGAAAAGAGACTTTCGAACCCGCCCAAATCAACCCGGCTCATGATTGGCGACGACGGGACGACGCGGGCCGCGCCGGCGCTCGCGTGGTTACACGCAAACTGCGGGATCACGTGTCATAACCAAAACTCAAACGCAAAGGCTTGGTCGACCGGCATGTTCCTGCGGCTCGACCCAACATTGCTCGACGGCAGATCCGTAGTGGGCTTCGATTCGCTCACGACCACGCTCGGCCGAGCCGCGGTGACGCCGGCCTGGAAGGGTCAAACGCGCATCGCTCCTCATGACCCCGCCCACAGTTTGCTGTTCGATTTGATCACCCATCGCGGCACGGGCCAACAGATGCCTCCGATTGCTAGCCGCATCGTCGACGAAGCTGACGACGCCTTGGTTGAAGCCTGGATCGCCGGAATGACCGCGACGGGTAGCGGAGGAACCGCGGGTAGCGGTGGCGCCGCCCAAGGCGGCAGCGGTGGCACCGCCGGGAACGACGTCACTAGCGGTGGCGCTGCCCAAGCTGGAAGCGGCGGCACCGCGGGTAGCGACGTTACTAGCGGTGGCGCAGCCCAAGCTGGAAGCGGTGGCACCGCCGGGAACGACGTCACTAACGGTGGCGCAGCCCAAGCTGGTAGCGGGGGCACCGCGGGTAGCGACGTTACGAGCGGTGGCGCAGCACAAGCTGGTAGCGGGGGCACCGCGGGAAGCGGCGTCACAAGCGGGGGCGCAGCTCAAGGCGGCGGCGATGGTAACGTCGATACCGGTGCCAACGCTGGAAATGCGAACCCCGGAAGCGCTGGCACTAGCGGCGTCGCGGGCAGCGGCGGCGGCGGCTCTGGCGCCTTGGAATAGGCGAGCTGATCCATTCGGACTTCACCGCACGCCGGATGCAATGGGCCGGCGCGGTGGAGTCGCTCGGAATCACTTCACTAAGACTACGTAGTCAATCGCGGTGGTCGCTAGCGCGACGTGGGCCCCGGCCGCGAACGTCTTTTTGAAGAGTGCGTAGTCTACGAGCGCGGGGCTATTGTCGCGCCATTTGCCGGTGACCCCGCTATCGGCGAAGCCTGCGCCAGTGATCCACGCCGGTGTACTGCCTTGTTTCGTGAACATGACGAAGACGTCCGCGCCCTTGGGTAGGTCGAAAGCCAGGTCGGTCCGTTTGCCCGCGTCGCTTTGACGCTTGGTCGTGATCCAACTGGCGCCGACGACCGCCGCCGGCACGACATCGAACGTGTTGTCCCCGGTGCTGTCGAAGTCGAAGTAAAACGGGTGCTGTTCCCTGATTGGCGCGTCGATGAAGTGCGCGGGGCCCGGCGCCGCCGTCAGGTTACTGACTTTAGCGTCGGGCTCGGCCGGCCACGCTCCGGTACCCTCGAAGTACACGGTGAGCGTATCGGTCGTGCCGGCGCCGTCAGTCGCACTGATCACATTTTTGCCAACCTTGAGCGCAGTCGGCCAGTAAAAGGCATCTTTAATCGGCGTGCCGTTCGGGTGCTTGTACTGATTGTTGTCGAGCGTGCCAAGCGACGCGCCATTCACGGTGAGAGTCAGCTTGGCGGCATTCGAATAGGCTTTGACGCTGGCACCCCCGCGCAAAAAGTACGTCGAGCCCAGCAGACGAACGACTGGAACCGATCCAAATAGCGACTTGAAGTAATAAAAAATGTCCTTCTTGTAGCCGCCGAAAGTGATCAACCCCTTGGAGTTCAGACGATTTTTGTACTTCACATCGGAGATGTCGCGGAATGCCCAGCCCGAGTACGCCGAAACGTGGCTCGGGTTTCGGCTCAAGTCGTCGAACCGCACCTCACTGAATAAGTTGCCGTAATCCTCCGGCTCGTACGAGTTTACGGTGTACTTCATCGAGAACGGGTCAGCCGTGTGGGTGGCGATGGATAGCCCCGCGCCCGTCTCGGAGATCCAATGATCGCCGGCCTTGATGAAATCGTACATCGTGCCGCCGTACCAACCGGCGTACGTGTTGTGAAAAATCAAATCCACACCGGCCGGTGTCTGCCCGTTCGATGCGTACACCGCCGGCCGTGAGGAGTCCGTGGCTTTGATCACCCCCGCGTAGCGCGTCGATTCTTTAACGCCGCCCGCCTCGTTGCCGCAGCTCCAAAAGATGATCGAAGGGTGATTCCAATTTTGGTAAATCATCTCCCGCGTGATTTGGTCGCCATTGTCGGTGCCCGGGTCATCCGCATTGCCGTTGGTGTGGCCGTTCTCGGCCCAAACCATTACCCCGCGCTGATCGGCCAGATCATACTCGAGCTGAGCGTGCGGGTAGTGGACGAGGCGCACGTAATTGGCGCCCATCTCCTTCATGTCGTCCCAATCTGCGATCAGGTCCGCGTCCGTCACGGCCGTGGCGTGGGCTTCGGTCTCTTGATGCTTGGCCATGCCGCGCAAGCGAGTGGATACGCCGTTCAGCGTAAAATCAGTATTGCTGAGCGCATACGAGCGGAAGCCGATGTGATCACCGACGGCGTCCGTGACCGTGCCCGCCACCGAAACCGTGACGACCACATCGTAAAGATTGGGGCTCGTGGGGCTCCACAACTTCGGCTTCGTAACCATGCCGGTCAACGTGGCGGGAGCGGTGCTGCCAGCTTTGACCGACACGTCGTTTTGCACGGTCAGCACCGGTGCGCTGGCGCCCTCACTGACCACGGCTTTGACGGTAAAGGTGGCATCAGCCGTGCCGTCGTTCGTCAGCATGATCTTCGCACTCAGGGCGGCCGATGCGGCGCTGACCGCCGAGGGCGTCAGGTACAAGCCATTCGACGCAAAATCCGTGGTCGCGATGTGATGGGCGTTGGTACTGAGGAGCCAAGCCTTGCGATAGATCCCCCCGTAACCCTTCATCAACCGCGCATTGCCTTCGGGCAAGCAGTCCGCGCAGTCCTTATTGCTGACCATGACGGCCAGTACGTTGTCGCCCGTCGTGATGGCGCTCGACGCGTCATACACGAAGCGCGTGTAGCCACCCCGATGCTGCCCGAGGTGCTTACCATTCACGTACACATCAGCGATTTGGAACGCGCCCTCGAAGTAAACGTATTGACGTTTTTGCGCCTCCGCCGCGCTGACTGAAAAGTGGGTGCGGTACCAAGAGTTGCTAAACGAGGCGATGCCGTTCGAATTCGCCGTGACCGAGTCCCACGTGTGCGGGACGGAAACGGTCGACCACGCGGCGTCGCTGAAAGCCACCGTTTCAGCTCCCGTCAGGGTGTTGCTGGCCATGAACTTCCAACCATCACGCAGCTGGGTCTTGGTTCGGTCGGTAGTCGGAACCGGCACAGGGGTCGGGGCCCCACCAGTCACCGGCGCTGAGCCACCCATGCCGCCAGCGCTGCCGCCGCTGTTTCCCGATAAGTTGCCAGCACCG
>CAHJWM010000128.1 GCA_903642325.1 Myxococcales bacterium
CCCCTTGCCGCCGCCACCCCCTCCAGCGCTGCCACCCCCTCCAGCGCTGCCACCCCCTCCAGCGCTGCCACCCCCTCCAGCGCTGCCACCACTCTCGCCGCCGTTGCCGTTCGCTCCGCCCAGGTCGCTCCCGCCGTCGGACTCCGCTAGCCCTCCGTCACTGACTCCGCCGCCGCGCCCTCCCACGCCCAGGCCGCTCACGCCCGTCACCATGTTGCCAGACGTTCCGCCCGTTCCGAGCCCATCCCCCGGCGGCGATGCGTCTTCGTAGCCGAACCGGCAGTAAACCGTCAGCAGGCCCGAAACCAGGAGCAACAGGTACCGGCGATCGCGATGCACAACCAGCTGAGCCTACCACAGCGCCGAACGGGCAATACGTTCCCGTGTATATGGCGACGCCAGCGGCTCTTTCTAGGGGCGCCTTTCGTCGCAGATCCCGCATGTATGCCGCTATTCCGTCGACTCCGTCAGCTAACCTTGATTTTCCTAGGTAAGCGCTGTGTTCGCATCACTCCCTCTCC
Source organism: Myxococcales bacterium (assembly GCA_903642325.1). Taxonomy (GTDB): domain Bacteria; phylum Myxococcota_A; class Polyangia; order Polyangiales; family Polyangiaceae; genus PMG-095. The sequence goes on from CAHJWM010000128.1 coordinate 522, forward strand.
GCTGATTGTGCCCCCTCGTACACGACGATGTGGGGCGTTGGCACCGGTCGGTGCTCGCCGCCCTTCGGGCGGCTACGGGGCGCCGAACTCACTGTACGAAGCTGACCTCTCGACCGCCGCATGATCAGCGCGGCCAAGGGCGCCGGTTGCGGATCTGTTCTTGAGGATCGAGCACGCGGAGGGAGCGCGACGCGCAGGCCCCGACGGAGCCGGTACACGGCCCTTTCGAGCATAGGTCTCGAGCTTATTCGTGGGTCCGCCCATCGGGAAGGCTACGCGTTCTATAGCTTGATGGCCTTGAGCGAGCGCCCGGGAGGAGCCCGACGTAGGCCAACACCTCTTACGCAACGCGATCGGCCTCTTTCTGATGGCGGTCATGGGAACACCGATCCGCATCTTGCTCATTCCGCCGATCGCGCAGCTCCGAGAAATGCCGCGAGTCTATCTCGCGTGATGGTGCGACTGCGCTCGGACGGGATTTTGCGAGCCAGCGCTTCGGTTGCATGCGACGGAAGCCCGGCGGAAGCTCGAGCTCAGGCAAAGAAGTGAAGGCTAAAGTTTGATTGTGCTGCAAAAGGCGCGAGCGCCCGGCCAACAAATACGCATAGTCGAACAACGCCTTTTCTGCGGTCGCGAGGCTGATGCATGGCGATAAAATCCACGCGCGGGCTCGGCGGCTCTGCGCGCATGGCCGCGTGCAAGCTAAAGCCCGCTTCACGCACCAGCTGCGCGCTGATCACTACACCGGGACGCTCATCGAACGCGATCTGCGGCGCCCGCGGCGGAGCTCGGGCCCGGCTGCATTTAGAGCTGAGACGGCAGGGCCCTGGCGCCTGCCCGGTTGTGCTTGAGCGTTCAGGTCTAGGTTTGTAACGAGGAGATGACAGACATGCCCGGCATCAAGACGAAAGAAGGTAGATAATGGGAAACGGCTTTGCGAAAAGTTTATTGTTCTTCTTGTGCCTAGCGGAATCCGCCGTTTCATTGGTAGCAAAGGCAGACGTTTTGCCGCCCAATGTCGCGTGTAGCCCCGAGAGCGCTCCATGCAACAATGCCTCTGTCGGCCGTAGATACGATATCAGCGCCGCAAACATCTTACCCGAGAATGCGCGTTCGCCCAGAATGCCCACACTGCATGATACACCGCCGAACCGCACGAACAGCGCGAGGATGAGCGTGCGCACGTGCTTGGCGCCAGGAATACTGGCGACTGCGCCGAAACGGATGGCGCTGCTCGAGCCGGAGCGGCCGCCACTTTTCCTTCGGATGCGTCTCGGGGAGAAACACGAGGCCTAGATGAAGTTCGCAAATGAAAGACCAACCGCCACGAAGAAAGAACGCGCGACCCGAAACCGCCGAGCACGCCCACGACGAAGCCGACGCCGCGCCGAGCATGCCGAATGTCTGCGCGGCCTTGCCGAGTTGGGAGGATGGTCCGCGACGCGCCTGGGCGAGTGAGTCAGCGCACGATCGGGGTGCTGCAGTCTACGAGGGAGAGCGTGGAGTCGATGCGGTAGTGCGAGCCGGTAGAGTGGCGCTCGGCTTGGAAGAGATCCAACTGGTAGACGTTACCCTTTTCCAAACCGAGCTCCGCCGCTCGGCTGTCCAGAGCAATCGTGTCCGTGCGCGCCTCGTGGAGGCCGCCCAAGTCGATCGCCAGGTGACCATTGATGAAGGCCCAGACGTCGTCATCACCCTTGAACGTGAACGACTCGCCACCCCCATAATTGAACTTGAGGTGAAGCTCCGTGGTGAAGCCGTAATTGTGCATCTGGCCGTCGAGGGCGAGGTACTCGTCATCCCAGCCGGCATCATCCAAAGGTACGAAATTCTCACTCTGAAATGAGACTACGTTGCCCACCGCTTGCACCTGGAAGTAGAGCAAGTACGTTCGGTTTACGCCGGGAACGTCGTGGTACCACTGGTCGAAATTGGCTCGGCTCGTGGTTTGCTGTCCTGACGGGCACGCGCCGCGGTCAGGCGTGGTCTCGCAACGGGACGCGTAGATGGGCTTCTGGTCGGCATCGAGCCCGGGCCCGACTAAGCCCTTGGTTACTCCAGTACCTTCGAACACCTCGAAGTCTGGATGCCGGTTCGGGCCTTTCGTGTTGAAGTCACGCACAGTGCCGACGAGCACTCCACAGCCATCGTTATTGCCGACGGTCAACGCAGGGTTTGCTGCTCCCGGGGTTAGCTCATCGCCCCTCTTGTAGCCGCCAACCTCTGTCTGCGTCACGCCCGTGAGCATGATGGGGGCACCTGCCGCCGCCGGTGCGGGATCACCGCTGCCAATGATGAGGTGCGTGCCTCCGCTTGGCTCGGAAGCGGGGCCGACTCCTGCGCTGCCACCGACCGAAACAGAGGAACCGCTCGACCCTGCGCCTGCGACCTCCGACGTGTGCGCGGAATTGGAGCTGCAACCCCAGAGCGCCGCCGCGATCGCAAGCGACGCGGCAGAGAGCAAACGAATTGAGCGGTACATCAATGGCGGCCCAGGGTGAGGTCAAACATTGCGTTAAGACATGCCGAGATAAGGCATGGTCGTCCAGACAGTACAATAAATTCAAAGGGTGACCAGGGCGAACTCCAGAGAAATTGCCCGTCGGCGGCATTAACGCTTCAGTGGAAAGTTGTTGCGGGGAAAGGTTGCCGCGGACGACAGTCGTAAGGAGCGGGGAGACCAAGGCGGTGCACTCGGCATGGGGCCCGTGATTTCTATTCCTCGCGGATGGCTTACGCGCGATAGCCGCGAGACTTCCAGCGCGGCCCGTCCGAAACCGCCACGGTCGCTCAGAGCGCGGTCTGTTCGCGTAGACGTTGAATTTCAATCAGGCATCCTCTCCTCCGGCATGAGCCGGCTCATCTCCCGGCGCGAAATGAGAACGGGTGCGCGGTCCGTCGCCTTACGCTGGGTTCGTCCGGGCCGCGCTGTCACGGCCTCGAAACGCCGGTTTGCGGACCTGAGCTCGGCTTATTTGCCCTCGTAGTACGTGGCGAGCGTCGCCGCGATAGCAAGGTTGCCGTCATTCGTGAGGTGCGGGCACAGCGTGAAGTCGCTACAAGAAACGACCTCCCACTTCGGAGCCGTGAACACAAGGCCGGGAAACATGGCGGCGGCCTGGCTCGCCGCGTCGTCTTGCGCAGGCTTGATGTACGAGTCCGCGGAGCGATTGGCGCCTTTGCACTCCGTGTCGCCCGGAGCACGCGTGTAGGTCATCAGATCGATGCGCTTCGCGCTCGGATACTTCGCCTTGATGTTGTTCAGCACTGCCAGATACTTGGGTAAGAACTCATCGACGGTCGCATAGTCGTAGTTTGTAGCGCTGAAAACGATACGATCCGGCATCTCGGCGTTGACGACGCAGGGCGATTTTTTTGCGAGAGACCAGAGCGCGCTCTGAGGGTCTGCCCACTTCTCGATATGCGCGCTGTCTTCACTCATCAGCTCCCACCGCTCAGCATCGGCGATTTTCTCGAACTTCCCGAACCATTCGTTGGTCGTCTGAATGCCCAAGATCAGGTTGCATACGTAAGGAGTGCTCGCGCCGATATCGCCCTGCCCCGCGGCGCCGCCCTGACTCGAACCCGCACCACTCGCGCTGCCGCCCTCGCCCAGTAGCGGACCGCCCTGGCCTCCGCTCGAGCCCGCAACGCCCAACCCTCCGCTCGAGCCCGCAACGCCCAACCCTCCGCTCGAGCCCGCAACGCCC
>CAHJWM010000129.1 GCA_903642325.1 Myxococcales bacterium
GCCGCCGAGCGCGCCGCCGCCGAGCGCGCCCCCGCCGACCGCACCGCCGCCGCCTTCTCCTTCCGTGCCAGTTGCGTCAACGGCGTCAGAGCCCGCGGCCAAGCCGTTCAAGCGCTTCGAGATCGCGTTGCGTTCGAGCTACGCGCTACCTGCCGGCAAATTCGACGACGCGAAGCTCGCTGACGGTTCGGACGACGCGCTGAGCAACCACTATAGCGGGCAGGGAGCGCTCACTTTGGAGGTCGGAGTCTGGGCCACCGCTCGCTTCGAAGTCGGGCTCTATGGGCAGTATGGAGTGATGGCGGTCAAGACGGGGGACCAGGCTTGTCCGCCCAACCTTAGCTGCTCCGAGCACGAGACGCGCTTCGGCCTCCAGGGGCAATATCATTTCTCGCCTTCCGCACCGGTCGACCCGTGGCTCGGCTTCGGCTTTGGGTATGCGCGCGACAGCTCCGAGGACACCTACCAAGGCACGACGGCGGACTTAACGTTTACGGGCCCTGAATATCTGAACTTACAATTTGGAACGGCATTCCGACTGTCCGATGCGTTTACGCTGGCGCCGGTGCTGGGCATCTCCGTCGGGGATTACACTCACTACGACTTAGATACCCAGGGCACGCACAGCGAGGGCGACGTAGACAAGACCGCTCCGCACGAGTGGATCTCACTCGGCGTGCGTGGCGCGGTTCGGCTCTGACTTCAAGACCCGCGGGCGACCTCTGTGCCCTGAGCTCGTGGAGCGCCCTTCTGACCGTTGATGTGTCGCTGGCGGAGCTCGCAATCCGCGTTCGGGCCACGTAAGCGCTCGCAGCCGCATCATGCTCGCATTGTATTCGAACAACTCGCGCTTAACAGGCTGGGCTCGGTACGGCCCTTCTGACGCTCATCAACTGTTCGAGTAGTGATAGCGCTTGCCGATCGAAGCGAGACGGTTCAATGCCGGCGCCCCTCGCATCGGCGCCGGCTTTTACAGACCGTTGTGTACGTGGTGCAGCGCCAAGCCGTCCTTTCACTTCGTCGCCGCCCGATGGCAAGAATCGGCCGTCAGGCCTTCGCCGCCGCCACGACTTCCGAATCGAACTTTTGTAAAAATGCTTCTCTGGTCGTCTGGCCCATGTCGACGGCCTTTGCGTTTCCGCCCGCGACCACGGTGACGTTCTCGATGCCGATCACCTTCAAAATGAGCCGAAGGTAGTTGGTCGCGATGTCGCGGTCACGGATTGGCGAGCCTTCCGTGTAGATGCCGCCGGACGCCATAAGTATGGTGCACTTCTTTCCATGGACGAGCCCTTCGCCGGCGTAGCCGAGCGTCTTGCCCTTGCGAACGATGTGATCGATGTACGCTTTGAGAACCGCCGGCACGTTGTAATTGTAAACGGGCGTGCCAATCGCGATGTCGTCCGCCGACAAGATCTCGGCAACGAGCTCGTCGGACAGACGCAGAAGCTCCTTCATCGTTGGCGTGTGGTGTTCAGGGGGGGTGAAGTAAGCCCCGAGCCACGGCAAATTGACGAAGGGAAGATCGGTCTTCATTAGATCTCGTTCGACAATCCGACCTTCAGGATTGTTCTTCTTCCACTCCTCGACGAAGCGCTGGGTAAGACCGCGCGACATGGAGTGCTCGCCCCGGGGGCTCGCTTCTACGACCAAGAGTGTACGCATGGGAAACTCCGCGTTGATGGGTGGCTTCGGGTGATGCGCATCGCCGCAAGGGAAGCCAGCGGCGCGCCGCGGTGGGCTGGCAGTCCCCATCGACATCGTTTGGTATAACGACCGCCTTTCATCTCCGAAAGAGATAAAAAATTGATACCATCATCACATTTTGTGATGCCAATGGCCCTACTTCCAACGATCGATCAACTTCGAGTTTTGGTGGCGATAGTCGAAAGCGGCAGTTTCTCCGCTGCCGGGAGGTCTCTCGGCCGCGTGCAGTCGGCCATTAGCCAGTCCGTCAAGGCGTTGGAGGATTTTGCCTGCTGTTGCCGTCAGCTCCCGACGACCTGACGGTTTACCCCATCCTGGATTTGCGGCTCATACCCGTTGCCGCAGCCGAGCACCCACTCGCGCGTCTCGGTCGCAAGCTGAACCGAGCAGACTTCGAAGGCCACGTACAACTGGTGCTGTCGAGTCACTTCGGCGCAGAGAAATCGAGCTACGGAGTCATCAGCAGCCGCGTCTGGCGTTTCATCGATCTCGGCCGCCGGCTCGACTTCCTGCTCGCGGGTTTTGGTTGGTGCAAGATGCCGCCCTACGTCATCGAGCCTTATCTCGTGGATGGCCGGTTGGTGCCATTGGACATCTCCGACGAGAGTATTGCACCCACCGGGTCACTGCCCATCTATGCCGCCCACGTTCGACATCGACACTTAGGCCGGGGCGGCCGCTGGCTTTTGGACGACCTGCGAAAACGACTGGCGAGGTGAAGAGCGAGCGGACGAGCGCGAATCTGAAGCGCGATATTATCGACAGTCATCCGCATCGACCCCGAAACGACCCGAACATCGACTTTATTTTTTGATGGTCGCGCGAAAAGACGCGGGGAGTCATAGCCTTCGGCGCCGCGCTGCGGCGGGGACCGCTCGCTACTTCGAGGTGCGATGCGGGAGTGCGAGCGCCCAACTCTTAAAGACATGAGAGCGATTTCGAGTGGGCGGAAGCGCGGCGACCGGCGAACATAGAAGCGTTGCTCTTTGCGCTCATGCGGCATGCCGATGGTGTCCTATCTGACGCGGTTAGCTGCCTGAAGCTGGCGGTAGGCACGCCGGTCGTGCGGGGTCGTCGTGGCGCACGGCGAGAGACCCCGCCGTCACGATCGCGCCAAAGACGCTCGTTTTGGCCACCACTAACTCGGTCCCAGTGCCGATTCATGAACTCTGTTCACGAAAGCCGCAACCGCCAGCCCTCTACCGACGAGCGATGGGCGGGAGCACCATAGTGGCCATGAAGAACATCACTCTCCATTTCCATCCGTCTCCAAATCCGATGAAGGTCGCCCTCTTGCTCGAGGAGCTGGGCGTACCGTTCGAGCTTGCCGCCGTCGACATCTTCAAGGGGGAGCAACATTCACCCGCATTCCGAAAGCTCAATCCCAACGGCAAGGTCCCGGTGCTCGTCGACGATGGTGTCACCGTCTTCGACTCGCATGCGATTCTGATCCATCTCGCGGAAAAGCACGGGCGCTTTCTGCCGCGTACCGGTCAGGCCCATGCGTCGACGCTTTCTTGGCTTCAATTCATCGCAACTGGGCTCTCACCGTTCTCCGGACAAGCCGTGCATTTCATCCACTACGCGCCCGAGCCGGTGCCGTATGCGAAGAATCGCTATCTGCGCGAGGCCCAACGCCATTACGCCGTGCTCGACGAGCGGCTCGCGCTATCCAAATACCTCGCCGGGAACGAATACACGATTGCCGACATCGCGCTTTGGGGTTGGGCGCGTGGCGCGGCGTATATCTTCGGAGAAGCCGGGCTTTCGGCTTATCCGAACGTGAAGCGGCTCGTGGAAGAAATCGGAAGCCGCCCCGCCGCGGCAAGAGCGGCCGCCCTCGCGAGCCGACTCTCGCTGAAACAAGAGTTCGACGACGAAACCAGGCGCGCGCTCTTTCCGCAAAACGTCTCCGTCTGAACTCGCGATTCGTGCGGGACCCGGCGAGGATCTCGTGCGGGGGCAGAATTGGTGAGCCGAGATGGCAAGTGGACGTTCGTATCTCTTGAGCTATTGCACCTTGAATTCCAGCGCTTGCTGGGCTGCGTTAGCGCAACCTGTGGCAGAGAGCTCCGCGGCGCGGGCTGTGCAGTGAATCGTGGCTCCGGACGAAGCCGCGGCGCTGAGCTTCGCGGAGAAGGTAAGCAACTGGGTGCCTTTGGCGAGAATGCCAAAGGCCCAGTTGGGTGCACTCACCGAGTCTACGAGCGTGCCTTTTTCCTTGCAGTTGAGGATGCCGCCCGTGTAATCGACGAATCGATCGGAAAGGTTAGTGAGCGTCGCGGTGAATTCGGCCGTGCCCGAGGCGGCCGCCGGTTTGCTGAGCTTGAAGTCCGAGAGCGCGAGGCTCTCGAAGTCTTTGCACTGCGGGTCGGCGCCGGTGGCGCCCCCCGTCGCCCCGGCAGCGCCGCTCGAGCCCGGGCTCCCCCCAGCGCCGGCGCTG
>CAHJWM010000130.1 GCA_903642325.1 Myxococcales bacterium
GCTTGGGTCCCTGGTGAAGTTTCTGCTTCGTCTACATTGCTTCCTCCTCACCCAGGCTTTGCCTGGCGCACTGGATGACCTATCCCCCGAGGTGGCGGGAGCGACGTTAATTGTGCGCGGAGCATTTCCGCCCGGGGAACGCAATGTTAGCCCGGGAGTGGACTGGAGAAGGTTGAGATGGTCACCATGCGTCGAAGCTCGATCGCAGCAGCACTGCCGATCTTGATACTCTTGGCCCCGGCTGCCGAGGCCGACAATGCATCGGCGCCTGCCGCCCCACCCGCGCCTAGAACTGCGGCTGCGCCATCGGCGGTGCCCACTTGGTTGAGGGAGCTGCCTGCGGCCGACCGAGTCCTTTCGCTCTACCCCCACGAGGATCCGCCCTCGTACGCGCTGCTGTCGGCGGTGTTTGCGGTGCTTGCAGATGTGGTTGAGGTGCGCTCGAGTGTGGATCAGAGCCTGATGGGTGCGGCGTTGCTCGCTCGGCTCACTCCGCCGCAACAGGCGCGTTGGCATGAGTATGTCCCTCATGGCTATTCGAAAATTCTGACCGCCACCAATGGCTCGTGGCAAAACTTTACGTCGCCGCAGTTTAGAATTCAGGTCCTATCGCGCTTCATTCCAAGTGCCTCGATCGTGGCATACGAGACGATGCGCAACCGCACTCCGCGCGTGGTCGGGGCGTCGACGGCGGCGGACTTGCAGAGAATCATCGCGCCGCCGCCCGCAGCGCCGGAGCCCAGTGAGCCAACGCCGAAAGCGGACCGCACCGCGGCGTCAGGGCCGATCATCCCCGCCAAATTGCCTGGAGGCGTGACGCTGCCGAATGCAACCACCATTGCGTGGAACGAAGATATCGAGAGCGCGAGAGCCAAATGCGGTTCGCTTACATACCGAGAAACGTCGGAGTCGGGCGGCGGGAACTATTTATGCGACGCGACTGACGACATCGTGTTGGATTTTACGAAGGAAGGAAAACTTTTCTCGTTTTCCAGAGCCGTCGGAGAGCCCACGTTTCGGCGCGCAGTGGCCGAGCTGATCCGCGCCTATGGCACCGAGTCTTTAGACAAGCGCAACGACGTCGAGACTTGGGATTACTATTATCGCAATCAGAGTCGAGACATCATTGGCAGGCTGCGCATCGGCGGCGGCAAATCGGACCGGACGTCCAAGCGGTACTACGTCTTGAACTTCAAGCCACTCAAGTTGCCGGGCTCGAAGGTCAACACGACACCCGCCGGCAAGCACCCCTTCACCGACACCATGGTTCCGGAAAGCTTCCCGCCGACTTACGACATCGATGACGATAGTTCGTTGACGTGGGGAGAAAAAGTGGCGTCGGCCCAGGCGAAGTGCGGAAAGCTCGTCAGTGAATCCACTCTGAAGAATGGCGGCATCGAGTACTACTGCGACAAAGGTGACGTGTACCTGAGCTTCAATAGCAAGGGCGAGCTCTATTCCGTCAATGAAGAGCTGACGCGGCAAGAGTTTTGCCAAGGAGTCTCCGAAATCGTGGAGCAATCGGGCACTAGCTCCCAGCATGCGTCCATAGACGCATCGAGAACGTACGAGACTTGGAAGATTGAATACCTCGCCCCGAACGGTACGGACGTAACTGGCACCGCGAAATTCACCCGAGCGACGGCTGCCAAAGACAAAGACACCATCTACTTTGCCACTTGGGCCCCACGATAATGCTGGCAGCACCGAAAAGGCACTACGGAAGCTGCGGCCGACTGGTTGTCGTCACAGATCCTTTTCCAGAGCGACGGCCTCCGGAGCCGTAAGTCAGTGGTTCGAATCCGCCCACGGTGTCCGAAGCAAGACGCAGCCGTCGACCCTCCGCTGCGCACGGGCGCGCAACCGGAGAGCGACATACGCGCGCAATGACTAACGGCCCCAGCCGCGCTGCCTTCGCGCAAAGTTTCCGAGTACGCTCACGCAGTCTCCAATTTGGGGCGCCTCCGCTTTCGTTGACACGGAAATCGGAGAGCGATGGCCCGTATTAACGCTAAGCCCGTTTACACACCAGAATTTCGTTCCGAGGCATTGAACCTGCTTCGGAGCAGCGACCGAACGATACGAGAGGTGGCGCTCTCCTTGGGCGTGTCGGATTGGACGCTTCGAACATGGTACAAAATGTCGGAGATGTCGCGACCTAAGAAGACCACGGCATCGCCGAAGCCAGCTCCCGAAGGCGAAATGAGCCTGCCCCGCTTTGGTGGACATCCCGGAAGGGATTATTCTCCTCGGAGTTCCACCAATGCAGCAGAGAAAAATTCGTCCAGATTCATTCAAGAAAGACGCTGTCCGGCGCCTGATGGCGCGCGGCTCGAAAACCGTTTCCGAAGTCGCCAAGGAGCTCGGAGTCAGTTCGAGCATGCTTCATCGATGGCGTGAGCAGTTCGCTCCGGAGCCTTCTGGTACCACGGCGGTACATCAAGGCGAGCGCGAAGATGTTGAGCGTCTACGTCGCGAGTTGCGTGACTTGCAGGCAGAGAACTCGCTGCTAAAAAAAGCCGCCGCCCTTTTCGCGAAGGACGTGAAGTAGCCGTGTACGAGCTCATTCACGCGGAGAGGGCGGACATCCCGACAGCTCGAGCCTGTCGCGTTCTTCAGGTCGCGCGCAGCGGCTACTACAAGTGGCTGCACGCCAAGCCGAGCACTCGCCTTGCTGACGACGCTGCGCTCGCTGCCGAGGTCAAAGGGTCTTTCACGAGCACCGCGGTCGATACGGTGCGCCTCGCCTTCGGCGCGCTCTCAGGTGCCGAGGGACAAGACCCAGCAAGAAGCGCATCGCGCGCGTAATGCGGAAACTTGGGCTCCGCGGCCACACGCCTCGCCGCTTTCGAAAGACAACCGACTCGCGGCACACGAAGCGCATCGCGCCGAATCTGCTGAAGCGCAACTTCACCGTCCGAGGGCCCAACCGCGTGCTGGCGGGCGACATCACATACATCACGACGTCTGACGGGTGGCTATACCTGGCTGTCCTCCTTGACCTCTACTCGCGACGCGTCGTCGGCTGGGCCATGTCAGACCGCATCGACACTGAGCTCGCGCTCGGCGCTTTGCGGATGGCCGGCGTCACGCGCGCTTTGGAGGCGAATTGGATCCACCACACCGATCGCGATTGCAGATACGGCAGCGACGACTACCTCGCTGCGATCACTGAGCTTGGCGCACGACCGAGCATGAGTCGTAAGGGCGACTGTTGGGACAACGCCGTGTCGGAGTCGTTCTTCGCCACTCTCGAGAAGGAGTTGCTGGCCGTGCACCCACTGCAAAGCCGGCTCAAGAAGCGGAAAGACGTAGCCGATTACATAGACAACTACTACAATCTCGTCAGACTCCACTCACACCTCGGCTACGTGTCGCCCATCGAGTTCGAGACCAACGGACCGACGTGATTTAAGCAGTCAATTCTGTCCTCCAAATCGGGGCAGCTCCAAAGAGCTCGTCCGGATCCTAAAGAGCCGTGGCTGCATCGAGCTACGTCAAAAGGGTTCGCACCTGCTCGTCCCAATGCGGGAACTGCAGAGCAAGCATCCCGATGCACAAGGGCGAGGACCTCGGAACGGGTCTGCTAAAATCAATCGAGAAAGATCTGGAGGACT
>CAHJWM010000131.1 GCA_903642325.1 Myxococcales bacterium
TTCTCGATCGCACCGTTCGGGCTCGGCTTGGGCGTGATGATGCCGGTCGTGTTGCCGACCGTGCCCGGACTGGGCTGCCCGTTCGGTCGGGTGCTCGACGTGCTCGCGTGCGCAGGCGGCAGCGGCTTGGGTAGGGGCGGCGCCATCCCGGGTCAGGGCGGCGGCTGGTTCATCCAGACCTGATCGCCCGTGCGCACCATCGGCTTGCCGTTGATCTAGACGGTCGGCGTGCCGCAACAGCCTGACCCAACGAAGAAGCGCTTCGAGTCCGATCGGACTGCCGGCGAGACGCACGGCGCTTATTTGCAGCGCCGGAGCAATGGCAAGCGACTGACTTGCGCAGCCCTCTTTGCGCGTTCAACGCGGCCTGCTCCGCGAATCCGACAAATAATTGCTATATCGACGCGACACTGCTCTCGCCCCGACCAAGACGGTGAACTCTGAGTACGATGCGACCGCGAGCGGTCGCACGGTTCGGTGCAACTACCAGTCAAGCTGATCTCACTTCAATACTCGAAGTACCGGGGTGAGTCGTACGGCGGTGCAAAAGCGTCAACGTCGACCGTCGTAGCCGTACACGCCGTCCTTGCTCGAGCGCGTCAGCACGCCGGACAGCGTGGGGCTCGCCGCGAGCTGCACGGCTGCACGGCTGCACGGCTGCACGGCTGCACGGCTGCACGGCTGCATCGTTCGTGGTACTAGACCGGAGATAACCATTGGCTCGCACACAGTGCCGATCTCGTGCCCGAAGCACACGACTACGTCAACAGGTCGAAATCGTAATAGCCGTGCGCGATGAACGTTACGCGATTCACAGGATCAGCCGCGCGATCCGTCGGCCGAGTCTCAGTGTGTTCAAGATACAGCTCGCAGCTTCAATCAATCCATCCGGAGCGGCAGCTGATCTAATCAGGAATCATCGCCCGCGTGGTTCTGATCGAGACAACGGCTATATCGATTGAGGTCGACAAATGCCGGGCCGCGACTGACGTTGCATTGGGGAATAAATCGACACGGATTTCGTTATTAAGCAGCTCGCCGCATCTCCGTCCAGTAACCAGGTGCCATCAACATGACACGAAATACATGGTTTTCAATCGTGCTGTACAAAACGTGAATACTTGCCTCGGGAAAATGCCATAGCGCAAACCCCGTTAACTTTCCATCGTTTTGTTCCACCGGCGGCTTGCCAAATTTCGCCAGCATCGCGTCCGGGCCGTCGTCGAATCGTAGCGCGAAAGGCAAATTACCATGCCATGCCCGCGCCTCCCGATCGCGCGCACGGAAGAACTTGACAGCACCGAAAACCAGAGAGGTGCCTGACACCCCTTCGGGTTTGGTCGACCTTAGTTTCGACGCAATATCGAAATACAATTCCAGTCCACACTCGCGCATAAAATCAAGCTCGCGTCCATCGTCACCCTGCTGTAGACCTTCGCGCAGGCTAAGAGGGAAAACTGTGCTTGCGATCGATGAGTCATTTTGTGCTTCGCCAAACAACGCTATCCAGTCAGGGTTTAAAACCTGAGGTTCAAGCCGGTCGCCTTCTGGCCAAGGTAAAGCGGGCAACTTGACGTGCACGGCCTCGATCCCACGATCGCGTGGGAGATAGCTTACGACGAGCTTGTAATCGTCACACCACCAGCAATCCGTCTTGTAGGACCGAAGAGTAAACTGTCGAGTGGCCAGCTTGGCTTGGACAATCTCCCGGTTGTCCTGAAAAACCAGTCCGAAGGGCAATTCACCGGCGAACCCAGCAACTTGCGGACGCACACCTTCGTTGTAAAAAGTTAGCTGACTCAAGATAAGGTTGCCTTCGTCGCCCCAGCGAAAGCGAGGCTCGGCGTCAAGGTAAGCCCGATCAACGAACCCTAATTCAATACCCTTGCGTCTGACCAACACCCAATCATAGTGCGAGTCCGGTTCGTCAGAATCGAGTGCGGGACGGGCGAGTGTATCGAGTGCAAGGAACGCTGACTGCATGCCGGACAAGCCTGACGGCTGACGCAGTAGCTGCAAAAAATGGTCTGCGTTCATGTTTGGAAGGACGTCATCCATGGTTATTCATCAATCCTCGCAGACCTATGGTGAGGTGACGTATTTACTATTCCGGGCGACTCCGAACCGATGACCGTGTCTAGAAAGTCAACCTACGTGAACAAAGCGGTTGCGGTGACGACGACGATACTAGATTCATTCTCAGCGAAGTCGATCGTGACCGTGTATTGCGGAAACGCCCAGCGATCATTGTTCACCACGGGACTGGACCACTCCGGCTGCCCAAGCAAGGCCCGCACCTCGCCACGGGTCGATTTGAATTCAAGCCCTGCAGGCAAATCGCTGAACGCGCGACTTTCAACCTTGGAAGCAGAGTAGAAAAATACTGTCGTAAGAGCCAATGCGCCTTCAGAAAAACTTGATGCCGAAAGACCCGGGACCTCTTCAACTTTTGTAAAGATGAGTTCAATGCCTTTCTCGAGGAACGGAACATTTGTCTCGACCTCGCCACGCTTTGGCCGTTTGACCGCCCCGGCAAAACCCAAAGTTTTCAATACTTGCGTGACGGCAACATCAGTCGAAAGGAGACCAAAGTGATCGAGATAATGTTGAGCTGATGGCTTCATGCGATGTCCTTATCTCTTGACGATACCCTTGATGATGTTGACCAGCATTTTGTCGAAATCGGCATTTGTTTTGCTGAGTATGATCTTGGCTGCCTTTTCGTAAAGATTGCGACAACCCCCATCTGCGTCATACTCATCAATGCGGTCTAGCATGGCATCAACGTCTCTGCGCGCAGATCCCGCCAAGTCTTTTGAATCCAAGACTGCGTCAGCCACAGTCTGTCCGTGAGTCGGACTGTCGTCAATATGGGCTTGGCGTGGAATCGCGATGGTTTCGCCAGCGTTGTCGATGGCAGCTTTCTCTGCCGCGTTGAGCTTGCGGCCAAAAAGCTCTTCCGCCCTGGCTTTCAATGCTCCCTTTGAAGGAATGTGGTCGCGATTGAACTTGCCTTCGGCCGTCCGCTTCTTCAGGTCTTTATACGTTCCGTGATCCCCGCATTTCAACTTGCCTTTGCCTTTGCTGCTGCCCCCATTCTCCTTCTCTGCGGCCTTGCCCTCCGCTTCCTCCGCCTCTTTCTCCGCCTTCCTGAGCTTCGCGGCCTCTTCGGCATCCCGCAACTCCTTGGCCGCCTTCTCCGCTGCAGCCGCTTCCTCGGCCACCTTGGCCGCTTTCGCCAGTCGTGCCGCCTGCACCACCTCCTCGGCCTCGTGTGCGCCCGTAGCCAGCCTGGCCGCTCCGCGCACCAGCTTGCCGGCCGTCACCACTTCCTTCCCGCCCGGGATCATGCTCGCCGCCGACAGCCCTGCTTCCAAATAATCGCCTTCGGCCGTGTAGATCGCCGCGTCGCACCGCCGGTCACCACCGACAGTCCCGGCACGAAGCTCGCCACGCCCAAGACCCCGTGCACCCACGGTCCCGCCTTGCTCCAGAAGCCCGCTTCCTTG
>CAHJWM010000132.1 GCA_903642325.1 Myxococcales bacterium
AGCCGCCTGAACGGCGGCCACACGGCCATAAAGATGGGCTCCGTGCAGCGTTTACCAATGAGCCCGCGCCTCGCCAGAGCCGGACCAAATGCTTGGAGCGGGCTCCCGGCGAGCCCGCGACTTCGCTTTTTCCAAGATG
The DNA here is from genome assembly GCA_903642325.1 of Myxococcales bacterium. Taxonomy (GTDB): domain Bacteria; phylum Myxococcota_A; class Polyangia; order Polyangiales; family Polyangiaceae; genus PMG-095. Next base: position 140 of record CAHJWM010000132.1, read on the forward strand.
GAACTCGCCCGCATGTTGATGAAACACCACAACTCCGCCAACGGAGTCGCGACATCGAGGCGGACGAATCAGAACGACGTCATCCGAGACGTGCCACAGATCCCGAGCGGCGATTTCGTCCACGCAGGCGAGGCTAGCACTCAGAATCGCTCCCGCCTCTCACTGCTTCGTGCGCGGCTTGAGCCAAGGACGCGGCCGTATTGATCGCGGCCCCCTGCCAGGGCGACGTGGCTTGCCATGTATCAACGGGCGTATATACTTCTGGCATGAAGGCGGCTCGTGCAAAGCTATTTCAGAACGGGGGGAGCCAGGCGGTGCGGCTCCCGCGGGACTGCCGATTTCCCGTGGGCGAATCCGAGGTCGTTGTGAGGCGCGTCGGCCGTCGAGTCATCCTCGAACCAGTCGAGGAGTGGCCGGTCGAGTTTCTCGAGTCGTTGGGTTCCTTGTCGGCTGAGATACCAAGGCCAAAGCGCGTATCAATTGCTAAGTTGAGGGACCCGTTCGCCTGAGCCATGGCAATTTTCATGCTCGACACCGACACGGTCAGTTTTGCCTTGCGAGGCGTCGGCGCGGTCGCCGCGCGATTGGCGAAGCACAAGCGCTCGGAGCTTTGTCTCAGCGCGATCACGGTTGCTGAACTTAGATTCGGCGCCGACAAGCGCCGTTCACGGAAGATTCACCAGGCAATCGATGCGTTTCTATCGGGCGTCGACGTGCTGGCGTTCGATACCTCTGCTGCAGAAAAATTTGGTGCAATCGCAGCCGCTCTCGCAACCGCAGGAGAACCCATCGGCCAGATGGACACGCTGATCGCCGGTCATGCATTGGCGGTGCATGCGACGTTGGTAACCAACAATCAGCGGCACTTTTCCAAGGTGAACGGCCTAAAGCTCGAGAACTGGGCGTAGCCGCATCCCAAGCCGCGGCGCCGCCGACGCCAGCCCTCGGCCCGCAACAAGCAGCCTAGCCGCGCGAGAAACGCGGACTTCCCAGATCCGGGGACGCCGAGGAGAGCGATTCTCGGCGAAGGTCTTCCATTGGACCAATAGCTCTGGAGGAAAACTTGCACTGTCCGCATCGACTTGCCTCGCATGTCTTACGCAAAGCCAAATCCCATTGGCCGCGCCGCTTCGTTCCCCATGGCTCTGTGACTTATCGTACCGCGGGCCATTTTTGGCAGCGGCGTGAATATGGCTCGCGGTGCCGAGATTCATCACTTTGGCTTCGTCGCTGTGCGGCCCCTTCCTGGGCGCCATGCAATCCGGCTTTGAGCACAGACCACCAACACGCCAAGCCAGAATACCCTTCACCGTTTCGGTGACTTCGTCACGCGAGGCCGAGCGTCGTGTTTTCACTGTAACCATTGGCCACCTCACACGACGGACAGACGCACGGGTCACTCCACAGCCCCAACTAGTTCAACTACCAAACGTCCCTGGATGCTCATCTGCGGCTCGCCGTTGAGGTCGACTGAATGGGCAAGCACTCGTCACCGTCGAGCGATCGAACTACGATGTTCGTGCCAAGGAGGTATTTTCACAGCAAGTGGGCGACCCGTCGCTTCGAGCGCTGGCGAACGTCCGAGAAAAGAGCGTCGAGCTGTTCGCCGGTCTCCCCTTCCCAGCGACGGATCTCACGAAGGAGGTCCGCGACGGACTTCCTGGGCGCTTCGATGCCCGCGACCGTCAGCTCCCCATCAACCCTGACGCGCACCGGCTGCGTCGGGTCGCGCTCGAGGGCCTGGATCGCCTCGTCGAGGGGTAGCGGTTGGCTCACCCCAAAAGCATAGCGGCGAACGTCCCGTTTCCCCCCAGTTACCCAACCCGGTGTCACTTCCGGTCATCTAGCGTCTCCTTCCGTCGAGAGGCCGACTCGAAAACCGCGGTTTTCGTGTGGATCGAGCATCTACAGGCGCCCTCTGTGATGGCAGCCGGCGAATCTGCCCGCCCCGACTGAGGAGACAAGAGACACAAGAAAACCCTGGCACCCGAAGCCGGGGTTTTCGCCTTTTGTGGGCTCCGGATTAGTCACGTACGTCGAGCATGAAATGACGATTGCCACGCTCTCCGTCGCTGCCGGCCATCCGTGTTGGCCGGCTCGCGATTGATGTGAGGTTCAGGGCCACGGGCTCGGCGGCGCGCTACTCACCGACGCGGCGCGCGAGGCCTGAAGCCGCAGCGTTGGCCGTGCTCGTTGACGCGAAGGACGGCGGCGGGCGTGGCGTTTTATGAACATCGCGGAATTCGGCGCCTCGCGAGCGCAGTCGAACGCCGCTCGCGCGGCGTCACTGGCGCCTTACTTGATGGGGTAGCCCTGCCAAAGCCAGGTGATCTGGCTGACGAAGGTCTGATGCTGCACGCCTTGATCCACGTGGCCTGCGCCGACCGCGTAGATGTACCGCACGTGGTTGCCCTTATCCGTGAGCGCCGCGAACAACTTGTCGTTGCCCGCTTGCCAGCTGCCGTTGCCGTTGTCCTTGCTGCCCACCTCCATCGCCACACGCAACGGGGAGAGCGGGCTGGCTGCGACCAATGTCGCGCCATACTGGCCCGCGCCGAGCGGGTACATCGTGTTCGCCTGAATGCCGACGAAGCTGCCCGAATAGGCCATGATCCGATGATAGAGCTCCGGGTGGAACCAGCCCATAGTGAACGCGCAGCAGCCACCCGAGCTGCCGCCGAGTGAGCCGCGGCCCTCCGGATTCTTCGTCAGCACCAAGTCCTTGTTGCCTTGCGCAGCTTTGACGGCGGCGATGGCGGCCGGAAGGACTTCTGTCTCCACGAAGTCGGTGTAGACGCCGGAGACGGTGTCGTACTCCTTGCTGCGCTCGCTGAAGCCGCCCGTTTTCACATCTGGCCCCGGGTCCAGAAAGATGAAGGCCATGGCAGGGACTTTCTTGTCATGAATCAGGTTGTCCAAAGCCGGCGGCACGAGCTCCACGTACTTGATATTGCCCACGCCATCTTGCGCGATCATGAACGGCACCTCCGTGCCCGAAACGTAATCGGGCGGAAGGTAGACGACTCCCAAGCGGGAGAACTGCTTGCCCTGGCCGTCCATGGGATAAATCTTGCTATCGGCCGATTTCATCGTGAATGGGATTTGCACGCCGCGCGGGATCCCATTGGCCACCCTCTGCAGTGGGTCCGCATTGAATGGCGAATTGATAGTGACTTTGCCATCGCCTTCGACGCCCGGATTCGCAGCCCCACCGTTACTGCCGCCTGCACCCGTCGCTGCGCCGCCAGCCGTGCCACCGCTGCCGCCCTTGCCACTGCTACCCGCCGCGCCACTGCCGCCACCGGCGCTGTTCGCTCCGCCACTGCCTCCAGCGCCCG
>CAHJWM010000133.1 GCA_903642325.1 Myxococcales bacterium
CGGCGCTGCCCGCGCTGCCACCGCCCGCGCCAGCCGCGCCCCCCGCACCGCCTGTGCCGGCACCGACAGCGCCACCGGCGCCCGTGTCACTGAGCAGTAGCGCTCCATTGGGCACGCCCCAACCGGTCGGCCCATCGTAGCCGGGGCCGGCGACGCAAAAATAAGAAGGCTTGCCCGCGCACTTGTTGAGATTCCCCGACACCGTCGTCGTCACGTCGCTGAAATCAGTCTTGTGCTGGTAGATCCATTGCGGATCGAAGTGACCGTTGACTACGCCGAGCGCCGTCAACGCGCCCAGAGCAAATGGGGACGACGCGCTCGTCCCGCCGGTCACGCCCCAGCCACCCTTGTTGGAGTTCGGGTCAGTGCAGTAATTGGCAACGTTATTTCCGTTCGCGGAAATGTCGGCCACCATGCGCATTTCGCAACCCGTGTCCGTTTGCCAGCTCGGTTTCGGAATCGTGCCGCTGCACCCACTGCCCGAAAACAAGGCTGCGGAATCTTTCCAGCCGCGCGGGGTCGTGCCATCCATATCGACGTAGGTGCCGCCAATGGCGACCACGCCACGCAACGCGGCGGGCTCAGGCATGCCAGGGCCCTCGTACCCGCCATCACCCGAAGCCGCGAACAGCGCGATGCCCGGACGCGTGAAGATCTTCTCGCTGTCTACATCCGCGCGCTCGCCCCAACTGAAGCTAATTCCGACCGCACCCATGTTGATGGCGGTGGTCAGGGCTTTGTCGTTGCCGTCGCCCCGCGGCTCTATCAGCATAATTTTGCAAGCAGGGCAGCCCGCGCTCAACATTTGAATATCGAGTGACGATTCGCCCGCCGAGCCGTCGCAGCCGTCGGCCTTCGGGAAGTTCGTGCCGCCATTTTCATCGATCTGCATGAAGCAACCGTTGGCTTTGGTGCATGGCGGCAAATTGAACTTCTGGCGATACACCGCCAAGTCGGCCTCGGCGTTCGGGTAATGAACGCCGAGCAGCGTCGCGATAAGCTTCCCACTGGCTCCCGAAACGGGCACCTGATACGCGGCTTCCAACTCCGCGGGCGTCCAGCCGCCACTGGGGGACGAGGCACGCAGCGGCAAGTCGAAGTCATCTGCCAAGATCATGCCCAGACAGCGTTCCCCGTTCGACCCAAATGCCCGTGAGCACATCTTTTTATAGTGAGTATGTGCCGGGGGCCGCGCCCGCACCGAGAGCTCCACCTGCTCGTCTAACGGCAACGGCTGAGCCAACGCCACCGTGCTCACCGTGAGCGAAGCCAAGCACGCTCCCCACAGCGCACTGGCTCGAGCCGCCCAAGGTTGTAATTTGGCCGAGCGCGTGCTCCTCGGAATTGACCGCATGCCTCATGAATGCGGCCGAGAGCACAGACAGCTCACCGATTTATAAATTCGAGCGTGCGGGTGACCTGGGCTGTTGATGGTCACGCGCCCGTCGTGAGCGGCGAGGCCTTCGGCGGCTGAGCGCGGCAAGCGTTGGCACAGCTCAATCTGGGCTCTCCTCGCAACTTCGCTGATCGAAGCGAAACTTGCGATTGAATCGTAACTCGACAATCGAAGATTGGCGGAGATAGAGCCTTGCAAGCTACACGGCATTTTGCTGTAGGCGCGGGCTCCGCCCACCGAGTCCGTGAGCGCGTGGCTGGGCGGATGAGGAAGCGGCCGCGCGAATGCCGCCGCTCGCGAAGCGCTCAGCGCGCCCGCGCGAAGTAGAGGTCTTGACTGCCGCGCACTTCTTCGTGGTCGATAATTTTGGCATGGCGCTCGAGCAAGCGGGCAAAGGCCGGCATCCGACGGTCGTCGGAAACGACCGCGAAAAAGGCTTGGCCACGGTAACGGGCGAGCACCTTTGCGCCCAGGCTCACCGAGCCCGCGCATTGCACATCCACTTCGCTCAAAAAAGAGCCGAACGCGCGCTTGGCGCTGTCGTTGTGCACCACTTCGAAGACGAACGGATTGCACGTGTACATATCGAGTAGCACGAGGGTCGGGTGCCCTTGCCGCGCGCTTGCCTGCTCGGTGCGGATCTCGACCATGCGCCGGACCAAGCTCGCCATCTCGGTTTGCGTCGAAAAGAAGTGTTTGCGACTATGTGGCTCCAAGCACGCGCTACAATTCGCGATCAAAATGCACGCCGAGCTGATTGCGCCCGCCAGCCGAGCAAACACGATTCGGGCCGAAAGGAGCAGGTCCAAGCCCACCATCGGGATCAATACGAGGTAAGCCAGTAAGAAGACGTTGCTTCGAAACGCCCCAAACGGCCACAGGTGAAGCACATTGAACGTGAGGCTCATCAACAGCGGCCCGACGAGTAACAGCAGCCATTGTCGTCGCCACGCGAGCATCGCCAATAGGCCGACTACGTTTAGGCCGAGCCAAAGCCCGGCTCCGAGCTCGCCCAGCTTGCGCGTCGCGTCCGTAACCGGGAGCTTCGCCGTCAGTGGTCGGTTGCCGTGACTACCGGGCAAAGCCGCCAAGTCCGCATATTTTCGAGCGCTCCACGCGGCCTGGGAGAGCAGAGGGTGAGTCTCGTTCGGCTTCGGCAGGTAAAAAACATCGTACTTCTTACCCCAAAAATGGGCGGAGCCGTCGCCGTCTTGGGTCGTGCCGCGTAAGGCGCAGAAATAAATCGCGCCTATCAACGAGAGCGCGACGAATGCTGTGCCGATGACGACCAAGAGTGCTCGATAGCGGTTGGCACGCCAGCAGGCGTAGCCCAACAGTACGAATATCTCGGGCAGCAGAAATACGACGTTGTACGCGAATGGAAAGGCCAGTGCCGAGCAGACGAGCAGCCCCGCCAGCCGGCCCCGCGTCCTTTGAATTCGCCAACGCACGAACAACCAGAGCAAGCCCAGGTGCACGCAGAATTCCAGCGCGTAGGGCTTGAACTCACGCGCCATATCGATGAGCAACGGGTTGCACGCAATCACGGCGACGCACAGCACGCGAACGAGCCGCGACTCGAACAAATACTTGGCGAGGTCTGCGCTGATCAGCAGGCTCCCGATACCCGCCGCGTAGCTCAAGAACCGCAGGCTGCGTTCGTCGGAGTAAACGGTGACGATGAGCTTCGTCAATGCCATATAACCGATGGGGCGGAACTCGAGCTCGGTCAGCGGGCGCCCGAACAGACGCAGCGCCCACGTTGCTTCATCTGCCCAAAGCCCGAGGGGGTCGAGCCAGTAACGACGGGACCGAAAATAAATCCCGATCAGGATCAGCAAGACGAGCGCGACCCCGTATGCCGCGCCGAGCACGCGCGGGCGGCGAAGGAACGGCGCGACGCCCGCGGCGCGGCGCGGCTCGCGCTTTTTGGCC
>CAHJWM010000134.1 GCA_903642325.1 Myxococcales bacterium
CCGCCCCCGGGGAACCGCTGGCGCCCGAGGAGCCGCTAGCGCCCGGGAGGCCAGCCGCGCCAGTACCAGCAAGTGCGCCAGCGGCGCCTGCTGGGCCAGCGTCTGAGCCTCCGAAGCTTCCACCGGTCCCTGCGCCGGGCACGGCGCTTCCGGCGCTGCCTGCACCCGGGCTGCCGGCGAGCTCCGCGCGACCCGCGGCCGCTGCTGAGCCGTTGTCAGTGCCCGACTCGCTGCCTGTACACGCCCACGCGCTGAGCGCGACCAGCGTGCAAAGGCTGAGCGTGAGATCAAGACCGAGGTGCCGAGGGCGACATGGACGCTGATTCATTGGCTGAAAGCCTCGAAACGCGCGGCCGTGTTCGTCACGGTAGACGGCACCGAAGGCTTCATTCGATTCACGTATCACTTGATCCAGTGGTCACGCCACCGCCAACCCCAAATTGTCCGGGGTCTTTCACTGCACGGTTGATCCACCTGCCTACGCGATTTCGCGAAGGCAGAGTACGTAATGACACTCGCTTCGACCACGCGCCGAGAATGGCGTCGTTTTGTCGAAATTAATTGCCTTCGCGCTGTCGTTGCTTCGTTCACTGTTTAATCCTCGAGCTAGCCTGGAAATTTGGGCTCGGCGCCTAGTGCTCGCTCTTGCGCAGAACGTTCGCGCAGGTCCGGCAGCGCGGCTCATGAGTAAGGGGCACCGAAATGGATTCGAGCGTTGCCGAGGGCAAGGCCATATCGGCGGCCCAAGCGTTGTTTCGCAGCGGGCGAAGAAAGTTGCCTACCGAGCTCGGGCGAGCGCAGCGTTGGGTTATCGTCCGCGAAGGTCAAGATGACGGACATAAAAACTTACGCGCCGAGCTTTCGTCTCGACGGCAGGGTTGCATTGGTCACTGGAGCCAGCCGCGGTATCGGCTTTGGCTTGGCACACGCGCTTGCGGAAGTTGGCGCAAGAGTTGCGGTGTGCGCCCGCGACGAACGTGCGCTGGCCTCGCTCGAAGCGGATATTCCCGGCAGCTTTGCCGTCGCGATGGACGCGAGTCGCGTGGAGTCGATCCAGGCGGCCGTTGCGCGCGTCGAAGAGCACTTCGGCACGATTGACATTCTGGTCAACAACGCAGGGCTCGGAGCCAATCACCCCGCTCTGGAAGTCAGCGAGCAAGACTGGGACGAGATGATGAACGTGAACCTAAAGGGTTCGTTCTTTTGCGCCCAAGCCGTGGCGCGCGGTATGGTTCAGCGCGGCTATGGGCGCATCGTGAACATGAGCTCACAGGCCAGCGTCGTCGGCATCGTGGACCACGCCGTGTATTGCGCGAGCAAAGGTGGCATCAATCAGCTGACGCGCGTGATGGCATTGGAATGGTCGAAGCACGGAGTCACCGTCAACGCCGTAGCTCCGACGTTCATTTACACGCCCGGAACTGCGGAGCGCCTGGATGACCCCGACTACCGAGAGAACGTCTTGCGCCGCATTCCAGCTCGGCAAATCGGAGACATTTCCGACGTTGCTGGCGCCGTGATTTACCTGGCATCGGATGCGGCAAAGCTGGTTACCGGCTCGTTGCTCGTCGTGGACGGCGGCTGGACCGCGCAGTAGACACGGCGTCGCGCCCGCCCGAGCCGAACAGCCGATGTCGAGGCCACTCGCTCAGGCGGGCGGGGCCCGGAGGGTCAGCCCGTCGAGCGTGCTTCGTGCGAACGCGCTTCGCCGACAGGAACCACGTTATGGAGCGCAGCTGAACGTTCCCGGAATGTCCGAGTCGACCCACGTCGGGTCTTTCACATTGGCGGCGGGGCAGGCCGGGCCTGCGGCGGTGCAGCTCGTGAGTCGGTGACCCGCAGCCAACTTCACGTCATCGGTAAAACTGCCAGAGCCCTCATTGAAAGGGTAATAGGCGACGAGCCCCGGCTCTGTACCCTTCAAAAGCACATGCATCGTCGATTTGATCTGCTCGGGAGATCTGGCAACTGACCACAGCCTCAGCTCATCCATCACGCCCGACCAGCCGGCTGTGCCGAAGGTTTGCGATGCCGCCAGTGTGACGATGCCAGTCGTGAAATTCAGCGTGGGTTTCCCCGCCATCGTGATGACGGGATATTGCGCCCCGTCGACTGTGAACGACAATTCGCCATGATTACCGCTGTACGACCAGGCCAGGTGCAGCCAACCCGTCTGCGGTATATTTGGTACGTACACGCCGTTCGGATGATTGTTATCGCTGTAGCCGCTGGTGTAAGGCCCAAATTCTGCGGTGGTTCCGGAGTAGCCGCTCAAATCCAGCCCGAACACGCGGCTGCCGCCGCCCTTTGGCGGCTGCTCGAGCCCCGTCTCCAAAATCGAGCCCTCCGCCTTCCAGCTCTGCGCGCCCAAAAACTTTGCCCACAACTCGATGGTTCTGGGTTGGTCCCCCGGCGGAAGGTCGGCGCCCAAGTCACCGCTCATCAGATCGACCAGTGTGCCGTCGAATTGCAGCGCCTTACCCGTCGATGGCTTGCAAGCTCCGGCCGCGCCTGAGCTCCCGGCAAGCCCGCCATTGCCGCTCGCTCCGCCAGCAGCGGTTGCTGGGGTGCCGCCGGCTCCCCCCGCGCCGCCCGCTCCCGCCGCGCCGCCGGCGCCGCCCGCGACTGATGCGCCACTTCCGGCAACTCCCGCCGTGTTATCCGGGCCTTCTCCGCCGGTGGAGACTGAACCGCCCCCGCCAGGCCGTGCGCCAGCGATTCCCGCATTTTCACCACCAGTGCCGGCTGAGCTTTGCGCAGCATTGGGCGCGCCGTTTCCCGTGTTTTGCCCGCAGGCAGCCAATCCCAGGGCCAGCGCGCTCGCGGCGCGCCTAGGCCAAACCCTTTGCACGGTGCTGTTCACTTCCGGTGCAGGGGCAGCCGGATGCCGCCACGCGCCAAGTATCTTCGCCACCGCTCACTGACCCATTGCGGCAAATGAGGGTGAGGCGTGTTTTGTTGGAACGTATTTTGTAGGCCGGCCCCTTTGAGACGTGTTGAGTCGTCGCCTAGCGGTCATCCCGCGGTTTGAGTTTTTGCGGTCCCACGCCAATGCGGCGGTCGCCGGCATTCTCGCAGTCTGGGTTTTTACGTCAGCCTGCGGCAGCAGCGGCGCGAGCGATGGTCAGGCTGCCGCTGCGCCCGCCGGCAGCGGTGGCGCGCCGACTTCGCC
>CAHJWM010000135.1 GCA_903642325.1 Myxococcales bacterium
GAGCGGCGCAGTCGGCGCGAGCGGCGCCGGTGCGGGTGGCTCGGTAGGCGCAGGCGGCGCGCCGGTCGTTCAGCTCGATGACACGCTGCGCGCGCGCGTGGTGGCGGGCGCGGTGCCGCTACAGGCTTGGTACCACACTGCCAACGGCCTCTTCGACGAGAACGATTGGTGGACGAGCGGTAACCAGCTCACGACCATCATCGACTACACGCGCGAGACCGGCGACATGAAGTACTTCGCCGATATCGACAATACCTTCCAGAAAAACAAGGCGAGCAACTTCAGTCGTTACGGCTTCTTCGATGACGACGGCTGGTGGTCGCTCGTCTGGATTGACGCTTATGATCTCACCAAGCAACAGGCCTACCTCGACATGGCGAAGACGATCTTCAAGCGGATGTCCGATAGCTGGGACACCAAATGCAATGGCGGGATCTACTGGCGCGGCAACCCGAAGGACCAAAAGAACGCGATCACGAACTCGCTCTTCATGAAGGCCGCGGTCAGCCTGCATCAGCGGACGCCGGGCGACATGGGAGCCGGTAGCTACCTCGACTGGGCGCAACGCACCTGGACGTGGTTCAAGGGCACCGGGATGCTGGGGTCAAACAACCTCGTCATTGATGCGCTGGACGGCCTCACCACTTGCAAGGCCACCGGCCCGACTTTTTCCTACAATCAAGGTGTCCTCGTCGGCGCGCTCGTCGATCTGGCGGCGAGCACGAGCGACGCGACGTTGCTCGACCAGGCGGGCGCCATCGTGCGCGCTAGCATGACGTCGTCGTCGCTCAACAACGCGAACGGCATCATGTCGGAACCGTGCGGCATCGACACCAAGGACTGCTGGCAGTTCAAGGGCATCTTCTTCCGCCACCTCCTCACGTATTACCGTGCCCGTCCGGCGACGGACATCCAGGCGTACACGCGCAAGCAAAGTGACCAGATCTGGACTGTGGCCAAGAACGCCCAAAACCAGTTCGGTTACCAATGGCACGTCGCGTTCGACGGAGCGGCGGCCAGGCGGCAGAGCTCGGCGCTCGACGCCCTGATTACGGCCTACGCCGTGTCCAGCCCTCTGCCTTAGGCGAAGCAACGAATCGGCCAAGCACCGATCGCCGCTTCTCGCCGACATCAGTCGACCTGCGAAGCGGGACCCTCGGGGACATGACGATCGATGGGTTGATGGTCAGGGAATACATCGCATGACGGTGCAGCCTTCGGCGTCGCGCATCGCTCACGGGAGCGCGCCTTTCACGCGCGGCACGCGACGCGAACGCCGTGTCGGCAGGTTGCGCTCACCAACGAGCGACGACCATCTCCTCCGATGGAGCTCGCATGACCGGGCGCATGAGCGACAAGGGGGACCCTTTGCCGTATCCCGTAGCTTGGCTACCGCTCATGGACGCCAACGACGCTTGGACGCCAGCTCCGCCGCTCGGTGAAGCGATGCAAAGCGACCGCTATGACTTGTTACTCACCGCCGCCGACGACGGGGTCACAGAGTACGTAATGGGTCGGGCTTACTCTTTGTTCTACGCTCGCGGGTCGCTGCACGGGGGCATCGGTGGGGACTTACGGAGCCCCAGCTCCCAGTATCGTTGACCGTTCAGAAGCAAGAACCTTGGGTGCCATCGAAGAATTTCTAACTCCGGGTGGAATCGCGATGGGGTGCATTCTGAGTGAGCCGATGACGGCGCGTTCGTACATCAAGGACATCACATGGACCTAAGTTGCAAGTACGCGTCGATCCTGGGTTGGGCGGCGGCTTTCTCGACGCTGTCAATTCTTGCCGCATGCAGCGATCCGGGGGGGGCCTCCGACGAAAACGTCGGGGCTGTGGGCGAGCCTTCGATTATCGGCAATAACGATCTGGTCAAAGTGGCTGCCGGCGGCACCAACATACCGGAGAAATACCGACCCTATCTCAATGCCTTTGGGCGCCTGAACCTCAACGGCGGGCTGTGCACGGCCACCCACGTCGGCAACGGCATCGCGCTCACGGCGGGGCATTGTTTTGACGCCACGGGCACCACCCAGACCAACACCAACTGCACCGGCAACTTCGTCGAATGGGGATACATCGCCGGCGCCACCGCTAGCCGCTCGAACTGCGTAAAAGTGTTGTCGAAGCAGGCGGGCGACCTCGAATATTCGATCTTCCAGGTCTCGCCCGTCCCTCCGGTCGCGCTGCCGGTCAATCTCAAGACCAAACCGGGTGCGGGCACCTCGCTCACCGTGTTCAGCCATCCCGAGGGCCGACCCCTCGAATGGTCCCAGCTGTGCACCCTGACCGACCCCGGTCAAACCGGATTCAGCCACGGCTGCGATACTCAAGGGGGCAGCAGTGGTGCGGTCGTGATCGACGATTCGACTTTAGAAGTGATCGGCATTCATTGGGGCGGCTCAGGGACTGGCAACGCGGCGACGTATGTGATTTCCACGCCGCTCGCGGAGATCCTCGCCGCCAACGGCGTGGATCCGGGTGGCACTGGTACTCCGGGCGCAGGTGGCGCGGGCACAGGCGGCGCCGGAGGCGGGGGCGGGGGTGGCCGTGGTGGCGCGAGCGGCCGTGGCGGACGGCGCTGAGCG
>CAHJWM010000136.1 GCA_903642325.1 Myxococcales bacterium
CGCCACCAGCGGCGCCGCCACGAGTCGTGGCAGCGCCGCCGATCCCCCCGTCACTTCCTACGGAAGTGCCCCCACCGTCGGTCCCCCCGAATGCCCCGCCACCCGCAAGAGCAGTAATCGCGACAGCGCTTGCGCCGCTGGCGCTGGTTTGCCCGCCTAATTCCGCAATCACCGAGTCGTCGTTCGGCCCAGTGCCTGCGTCGCTGTTTTCGTTCGGCCCGCTGAGCGTGGCTCCGCTGTTTACCGGTGTCGCCGAAGCAACGGTCGGCACCGACACATCCGAATTCATACCGCACGCTGCGAGACTTAATCCGAACGAAGCGATCGACAGACGGCGCACTAGCCGAAGACTACAGCTCATGGCCTTCGGTCGGTCGGACCGCGGGAGAGTTGCGCCGCGTCTAGCGGCTTTCAGTGAAAATCACGCGACACGGCATGGATGTCACGGCCCGGGATATCCAGCCGCTCGAGCGAACGTACAATCACGTGGATCACGGCGGCGTCCGCGTGGCCGGTTTGATGCAAATTCGAGCCGTCGGCGCGGACCTGCCGTTCAATCTCACCGTGAGCGAGTAAAATCGTGGAGTGCCGCGCGGGCAGGCGGAATTGCTCGTACACCGCGCGCCACAGAATCAAATTGGCGAACCCGAGCTCATCCTCCAGTGTGATGAACACCACGCCACTGGCCGTACCCGGTTGCTGCCGGCAAATGACCACACCAGCCACGCTCACGAGCTCGCCCTTTTTGCGATCCCGAAGCTGGGCGGAATCGAGCACGGCTCGGCCGCTCAAGGTTTTGCGCACATGGCGCATCGGGTGGTCGCCGACCGATAGTTTTTTGTGTTGATAGTCGAGCAAGAGCGACTCCGAAGCTTGCAAGGCAGGCAATTGCACCTCTGGCTCAGCGAATGATTTGCCTTCGAACAATCCAGAAACGCGGGGCGCGCGCGCGCGCCAGAGCGCTTGCCGCCGCCCGGGTAACAAGGTCTCGAATGCGCCGGCTTCAGCCAAGCGTTCGAATTCGTCGTCCCGCAAGGCCGAGCGCCGCACTGCGTCGTCGAACGACGAGAAGGGCCGCTCGCCGCGCGCGTACTCGATGCGCCGCGCGCACTTTTCGGACAACCCCTTGATCTGCCGAAACCCGACACGTATTGCGCGCGGACAACGCGGCTTGGGCCCGCCCTGGCCCTGGTCGAACACGGGCTCGAGCGTCGAATCCCATTCGCTGCGCGTCACGTCCACGTCTCTCAGCTCTACTCCGTGGCGCTCGGCGTCGTGCAAGATGGTGGCCGCTGAGTAAAAACCCATGGGCTGAGAGTTCAAGAGTGCACAGGCGAAGTGAGCTGGATAGTGTGCCTTTTGCCAGGACGACGCATAGACCAAGAGCGCGAAAGAAGCCGCGTGAGATTCGGGAAAGCCGTACTCGCCGAAGCCCTTGATCTGTTCGAATAAAGCCTCTCCGAACTCGCGTTTGATGCCTTTCTTTGCGAAGCCCGCCAGTAACCGTTCCCGATGGTGCTCTAGCTGGCCGGTCTTTTTCCACGCTGCCATGTCACGGCGTAACTGATCGGCCTCGCCCCCCGAGTAGCCTGCCCCGTCGATGGCGATTTGCATGACTTGCTCTTGGAACAGCGGAACACCAAGCGTGCGTTCTAAGATGGGAGCCAGCACCGGGTGCGGCGCAAGCGCTTGCTCTTCGCCATTCCGACGGCGCAGGTAGGGGTGCACCATGCCGCCTTGAATGGGGCCAGGGCGTACGATCGCCACTTCGACCACGAGATCGTAAAATTTATTCGGCTTGAGCCGTGGCAACATAGACATTTGCGCGCGGCTCTCGATTTGAAAGACGCCCACGGTGTCCGCGCGCGTGATCATGTCATAGACCACTGCGTCACCTGCTGGAACGCGCGCCAAGACGTCGATTGGGTCGAAATCTTCATGCGGATCCAGCCTCAGCGGCGCCTCACCTTCCTGATAAATGGCTGAAAGTGCCTTGCGAACCGCGGTGAGCATGCCCAGACCCAGCACGTCGATCTTGAAGAACTTCAGGGTCTCGATGTCGTCCTTGTCCCAAGGCAGGACCGTGCGATTCGGCATGCGCGCGGGCTCGATCGGCGCGACTTCATACAGAGGCGCCGCCGAGAGCACGAAGCCACCTACGTGGATGGATAAGTGCCGGGGAATGCCTTCCATTTCTCGAGCCAAGGTCAGGATCTGTTGGATCCTGCCATCGCGCTCGTCGAAGCCCATTTCTCGCAAGCGCTGCCGAGTGACCTCGACGCTATCCCAATGGGTAATCGTCCCGCTCAAGCGAGCGACCTGCTCCAAAGACAAGCCGAATACTTTGCCTACTTCACGCAGCGCGCTCTTGCCGCGGTAGCAAATCACCTCCGAGACCATAGCCGCGCGCTCGCGACCATAGCGATCGTAGATATCTTGAATCACCTCTTCCCGGCGTTCGTGCTCGAAATCGATGTCGATGTCCGGCGGCTCGTTGCGCTCGA
>CAHJWM010000137.1 GCA_903642325.1 Myxococcales bacterium
CGGGCGGCGGACTTCGCTAGCTCGGGCCGAATTCGTCGTCCTTGTCCTCCGGGCGCTCAGCGGTCGGGATTCGGTAGGATTCATTGAACCAATTGCCCAGGTCCACGAGCTTGCAGCGCGCAGAGCAGAAGGGGCGCGGGCCGAAGTCATCCGGCGCGTTTTCCAGCACGGTTTTGCAGATGGGGCAGTGAATGCGCACGCCCAAACCATAGCTCCGAATCGCCGCTTTGGCTGCCCAGGCGGAGCGTTCTAGGGTAAGTTCCGCGCCGTTCATGGCTTCGGATCTGTTGTTAGAAATCGGTGTGGAAGAGCTGCCGGCCTCCTTCGTGGCAGAGGCGGTGGCGGCGTTGCCGGCGATTTTGGAAGCTCGCTTGCGCGACCTGCGTTTGAGTCACGGCAAGGTGCGCGCGCTCGGCACGCCCCGGCGCCTGGCGGTGATCGCCGAGGGCGTCGCCAACGCCCAGCCGGATCTGGATGAAGAAGTGCTTGGTCCCCCCGCCCGCGTGGCCTTTGACGCCGATGGCAAGCCGAGTAAGGCCGCTCACAGCTTCGCCACTAAAATCGGGGTCGCGCCCGAAGCGCTTTTTCGCAAGGCGACGGACAAGGGCGATTATGTCGCGGGCCGACGCGTGGAGCAGGGCGCGCCTGCGGCTACGCTGCTGCCCGCGGTGCTGGCTGAAGTGTGCGGCAAAATCCCGTTTCGGAAGTCGATGCGTTGGTCGGATGGGGATACGGCGTTCGGGCGCCCCGTGCGTTGGCTGATCGGCCTCTTCGGCGATAGTGTGTTGAGCTTTCAGTTTGCCGCGGTCAGCTCTGGGCGCGTTTCGTACGGGCATCGTTTTTTGGCGCCCGATGCGCTAAAAATCGATAATGCCCGTAGCTACGTAGCGGCGCTGCGCGCCGCGCACGTGCTGGTCGACCCCGCTGAGCGGAAGCAAGTGATGGTCGAGCGTCTGGCGCAGGCCGCTCACAGCATTCAAGGCGCGTTGATCGAGGACCAGTTTCTGGTCGAAGAAAATGCCTCGCTCGTGGAAGAGCCGCAGGTCTTGGTCGGCAACTTCGAAGAAAAGTTCCTGGCCTTACCAGAGCGCGTGATCTTGGACGTAGCCAAGGGCCATCAACGCTATTTCGGCGTGCGCGATGCCAGGGGCGGGCTGTTGCCGAAATACCTGGCCGTCGTGGGCACTGCGCTCAAGCCCGCGATCATTCAGCTGGGCAATGATCGCGTGATGCGCGCGCGGATGGCGGATGCAAAATTTTTCTACGATGAAGATCTGAAAGTCCCACTCGCGCAGCGCATCCCGGAGCTCGACGGCATTCTGTTTCACAAGCGCCTCGGCAGCGTCGGCAACAAAGTGCGGCGCATGGTGGCGCTGGTGCCGGTGCTGGGGGAACGGCTTGGTCTGAGCCCGGCTGTGATCGCGGCCGCCAGTGAAGGCGCGCAGCTCGCGAAGTGCGATCTCGTGTCATTGATGGTCCGTGAGCTGCCGGAGCTGCAAGGAGAAATGGGCGCCGCTTACGGTCTAGCCCAAGGTCTGCGCCCGGAAGTGGCCGCCGTCATTGCCGAGCATTACCAACCCCGTGGTGCCGATGATCCACCCGCCAACGGTGAGGCTAGCGCCTTGGTCGCCTTGGTCGATCGCCTCGACACCTTGGTCGGCTGCTTCGCGATCGGCCTTCTACCGACGGGCGCGGCCGACCCGCTCGCGCTGCGCCGCGCTGCCATCGGCCTTCTGCGTACGCTGCTCCACAAGCAGTGGCGCGTCGGCTTGTCCGAGGCCATGCACTCGGCCTATGCCGGCTTCGTCGGCGTGAAGCTCGATCTCGATGCAACCGCCACCGCGGACAAGCTGAGCGGCTTTCTGCGCCAACGCCTGCGCGGCGTGCTCACGGAACCCGGTGGTGTGGTCGACGCGTGCGTGGCCGCCTCCGCCGACGACCCGTACGACGTGCAACTGCGCGCCGCCGCCCTCGGCAAAATCGAGGAGAGCGTGCGCGCCAAAGCCGGCGAGGTCTTCAAACGCGCCGCGAACATCGCCAAAGAAGCCCCCCCCGGCGAGCTCGCGCCGCCCGCCTCCGTTCAAGCCGAGGTGCACCCCACCGAACAGCGCGTCTTCGACGCCTATCAGACCCTCAAGGCCGCACTCGGCGGCGGCACCACCGCCGCTGACTACGAACGCGCGCTCAACGCGATCGCCGCCTTCGCCCCGGTCCTGGCCCAGTTCTTCGAAGACATCTTCGTCATGGTCGATGACCTCCCCCTCCGAAACAACCGCCTCCGCCTCATGCGCGAAACCCACATCGCCTGCTCCCGCTTCGCTAACTTCAACCTGCTAGCGAAAGCATAACCCGGCACCCACGCCAACGGCGTGAACGACTCCAGGCCGCATTCGACGAGAGGGCCGCATTCGACGGGAGGGCCGCATTCGACGAGAGGGCCGCATTCGACGGGAGGGCCGCATTCGACGGGAGGGCCGCATTCGACGGG
>CAHJWM010000138.1 GCA_903642325.1 Myxococcales bacterium
GTCGGCCGGTAGCGCAGGTATGGGCGGCGGCATCGTCGTGACTGACCCGGGTAGCGAAGGCGACGGCAAGATCACGGTCACCGATACGACCACCCAGCCGGAGCTGGTCGCGAAGGCCGCCGCGGTCAAGGGTAAAGAGTTTACCTTCATGCTGACGAGCAAGAGCTACCAGTACACAGAGTCCTGGATTAAGGGCACGCCAAGGAACCAACCGCGGCAGGTCTGGGTCTATGTGCCCAACCTGTACAAGGACGGCACCGCCGCGCCCTTCATGATCATTCAAGACGGCCAGCAGTCGGGCCGCTACACGACGATCCGCAACGCCCTCGACAACATGACCGTATCGGCGGACCCGGCCCGCAAGATCCCGGCGTTCATCGCGATCGCGGTGCAAGACGGTGGAGGCGACGGGCCGACGAACGAGCGCGGCCTGGAATATGACACCATCTCAGACCGCTACGGGCGCTTCGTGCAAGAAGAAGTGCTGCCGGCCGTGCTCGCAAACGCTCAGAACAGAGCGAACTACTTGCCGCGGGCGATCCCAGCGGCCGATCCTCTGCCGTTTCCCAACTTCAAGCTCACCGACAACCCGGAGGGCCGAGCGACCTTTGGCTGCAGCTCCGGCGCTGCCGCCGCGCTCACCATGGCTTGGTTTCACCCGGAGTGGTTCCGACGCGTGATCGCTTACTCCGCCACGCTCGTTGCGCTGCAAAACGGCCAAGAGCCCGAGGCCGTCATGTACCCGCACGGCGCATGGGACTACCATTCCGATCTAGGCCTGATCGCCAATACGGACAAGAAGCCGCTCCGCATTTTCAACAACGCGAACCAACACGACAACGGTTACGACCAAGATGCGGCGGGCCGGCGCAACTGGCTGGTTGCAAATGAGCGAACGCACACCGCCCTCGAGGGCAAGGGGTATCACACCCGCTACGCGTACGTGGCCAACAACGCCGGGCATTGCGACGGTAAGGCGCTGAACTCCACCCTGGCTGACACGCTAGTTTGGACTTGGCGCGGTTACCCAACGAACTAAAGCTTTCAAAAGCGGCGCCCGGAAAACCCGGGCGTACGCACAGGCCTAAATCCGCCGCTGTTTCTAGATACCGTCGGTCGGCGCACGTGTGACGTGCACTTTGCCGAGGAGCCTGGGGCTGATCCAGACCTTGTTGTTCTCGTCGACGATCACGACTCCAACTCCGGGGCTGGCCTCGACGAGCTTCAGCCCTTCTACGGGGCCGAGGATGAAGACGGCGTCGTCGACCGCGTCGGCCGTCGTCGCATCCTCTGCCCAGACCGTGACGCTGCGGCTTGCCGTCGCCGGGTAGCCGGTGTGAGGATCGATGATGTGGTGATAGCGGTGTTTGCCGACCACGTATGAGCGTGCGTAATCGCCCGCCGTCGAAAACGCGTGATCGGTGAGCTCGAGGGTGGCGAAGAATACTCCTTGGGCCTCCCGCGGATCCTGAATGCCGCTGACCCAAGGCGAGCCGTCGGGCTTGCGGCCGGCGCCGAATAAGTCGCCACCGGCTTGTACGAGAAAGGAATCGATACCCGCACGCTTCAAAACATCGGCGGCCCGGTCCACGATGTAACCCTTGGCGATCCCGCCCAAGCCGATGGCATGGCCCGGGGGGATCCGCACCGCGTGCGCCGTTGAATCGAGCTCGACCGTGCGGTAGTCGACGAGCCTGCGTCGCTCGGCAATTTGAGCCGCGCTCGGAAGTCCTGGCTGTTCGTCGGCGGCGCCCCCGAACCTCCAGAGCCCGCTCATGGCTTGAAAGGTGATGTCGAACGCCCCGCGCGATGCTTTCCCTTCATCGAGTGCGCGCGCGATCACGGCGAACGTGTCCGGGCTGACGTCGTGCCACTGGCCCGGACGGAGATTGATTTGACCGACGTCACTGTCGTCTCGCCATTCGCTCATCAAGCCTTCGAGGCGCCGCATTTCCGCGAGTGCCGCCTCGATGGCCCCCTTGACGCGGCCGGCATCGACGCGCGCATTGGTAAAGGCGATGAAGTGCACGTTGGTGCCCATCGCCACGTCTTGAAAATCTACTTTTTCCGGACCGCTCGCCGCGCTGCTGACGACGGGGGTGCCGGTGGGCGCGGGCAGGTAGCCGGGAAGGGGCGGCAACAGAGTGGCGGGGGCCGAGTCACTCGGGCGCGCCACATGGGGGCGAGGGGGCGCCGTACCAGAGGTTCGTCCATGGCACGCAATCAGCACCGCGAGCGACGCGCAGCTAGCGATGATCAGACAGCTTTTGCCTGGTGTGCGTGTCGATTGCCCAGGGCCGCTCATCTCTGGGCTATGCTCTTAACATGGTGCGTCGTGACGCGACGGAAGGACTGAGCCGGCAAGGTGGAAGTTCGGCCGAAGCTCGCTGCGTTTCTCCAG
>CAHJWM010000139.1 GCA_903642325.1 Myxococcales bacterium
GGCGGCAGCGGCAGCGGCGGCGGCGGCGGCAGCGTTGTTCCTGCGTTCGATCGCCCCGCCGTTAGCGCCATCATGCGTCGCGTTGCCGACTACGAGATCACGCGCTTCGGCAGCGACAATAACAACGACTGGGTGCGGGCGGTCTTTCACACCGGGATGCTGGCCGCGTACCGAGCCCTTGGTGATGCGAAGTATCACGATTACACCGAACACTGGGGACAGGTGAATAAGTGGCTACTCCATCCGGCCAGCAGCGGGCCGCGTTTTGCCGACAATCAAGCGTGCGTTCAAAGCTACGCTGATTTGTACCTAGAGGCGCCTGATGCAGACAACGCCGTGATGCTCACTGCCGCGCAGAGCACGTTCGATGCGATGGTGGCGGCTCCCAAGGCCGGTCGTGTCGAATGGTGGTGGTGCGATGCCTTGTACATGGCGCCCGCGGCCATGGCCCGCGTCGCGCAAGCGACCGGCAAGGCGCAGTACATGTCGCTCATGAATGACATGTTTTGGGACACCAAAGCGTTTCTTTACGATCCCGCGCAGAGCTTGTTCTGGCGTGATGGCAGCTACGTCAAAACCAACAAATACTGGTCGCGCGGCAATGGCTGGGTGGTCGGCGGCTTGGCCCGCATCTTGGAAGTGCTGCCGGTCAACGACGGGCGGCGTGCAGATTACGAGACGCTGCTCAAACAGATGTCCGCGAAGCTTCGCACTTTACAGCAGAGCGACGGCTTCTGGCGTTCGAGCCTGACGCAGCCAAACGCATATCCGATGCAGGAAAGCAGCGGCACGGCCTTCTTCTGCTTTGGCATGGCCTGGGGTATCAACCATGGCTTGCTGGACCGCGCCACGTACCTGCCGGTGGTAGCCAAGGCTTGGGCCGCGTTGGGTACGGCCGTAAGCGCCCAAGGCCGCCTAGGTTGGGTACAGGCAGTCGGGCAGGAGCCCGGGCCCTCGACCGCGGACGCCACGAACGATTACGCGACTGGCGCGTTCCTGCTCGCCGGCGAACAACTGCTAAAGCTTTGAGCGCGCACACGGCAGGCCGCTTCGAACAGCCGGCTCCTCCTCGAAAAACGGACGGGCACGGCATGCTCCGAATCGCAAAAGCGCCGGGCGATTCAATGTGCCGCCCTGAGGCAACCGACATGCTCCGGGCTCCGTCCACGAATTCTGGACGGCGTGGGGGGGCATTCCTCGGGCTTCGAGCTGCGCTGCTGGAGCGTGGGCGCCCCTCCTTCAAATCAGGTCCTGAGTCGCACGCGGTTCGAGTTTCGCGGCCAAGCCGTTCGAGTCCAGCCGCGCTTGGCACTAGATATGTGAGGACTGATATCTAGAAAAGCGAGTATAGGTCTCACCCTGCGGGGCAGAAGGTGATGTTCAGCTGCGTGCTATTGCCAGTGCTTTGGCAGGCGTGAAAGGCGTCGTCAGGGGTGCGCGCGTCGTCGTATGGAAAGGCATTTAGCCCGGGGCAGACGGCGTGCAACCACGCGGCGTAGTCATTGTGAGGCTGGCCAACATAAAAGCTGGTCGGATCGGCGTTGTCTGGAGCGCTCAGCATGCCGCGATTCAATGCGGCGCAGAGGGTAGCCTTGTCGCCAAATGCCTTGTCGCAGTTGTAGACGTTGGCGGTGCTCGCCCCGGCGGCGTCTTGGCAGCCTGCGACGCTGGTGGCACACGCCGCTATCGGTTTATCGAGCGCATGGCAAAAAGCCTGGCTGGCGTTGGCCCGGTCCGCACAATAGCTGCCTGCCGAAAGGCAGCGCTTCCCTGACAGTAAGCCGCTCGGACACTGGGCGAGGATCTGCGCTTGCGTGGCGTAGCAGCCAACCCGCTTGCAATCGGAGCCCTGGCCGATGGCCACGAGCTCCATGGGTAGGCCGATGCCATCGATATAACCGAGCTTGTAGCTGGTCAGCCCAGCCGGAAAGAGGGTTAGCTCAGCGCGATCGATGAACGTCTTTTGAGGCCCGTCGCTGTATGCGCTCAGCCAGGCGAACGGCCAGTCTCCCACGCTGTAGTCGTGCATGTCACCGGCGTTGAGCTTGAGGTCGTCCGGCATGAGCACCGCGCCTCCACCCACGCCGTGGAGCCAAAGCGGAAACGAGCAGCCATTTTTCACATGGATCAGATTGCCCTGATGAGTGGGAGCGACATACGGTGGACCCGGCACGAAAGGCGTGCCCGGTTGCCCGGCCACACCCGAAGCGCGCGCCCCGCCCGCGCCGTCGGCGGCACCAGCACTCGCGCCTGC
>CAHJWM010000140.1 GCA_903642325.1 Myxococcales bacterium
CTACCCACACTGGTGGCGAAGCGTGTGGGTATCTGTGAACGGAGGGGGAGGGTTTCAAGTGTTCGTTGTTATACGCTGAGCGTGCTTTTGGGGTACCAAAGAGTTTGGAGTTGCACGCTGTGGACACTTATGAGCCGATTGTGGAAAGGCGTTTTCTTTGCTTCGTTTCTTTTTCGCCGTTGTGTTTAGACCGGAGACATGGTTGACACTTGTACGAGGACATAGCTGACACATTTCATAGTGAGATCAGGGGCTGGTTCAGGTCAAGTTCCATCACCCGATGTTGATAAAAATAGAAATCGAATACCCCGTCTTTTTCGGCATTGGGTCGCGCAGCAAGGCTCAGTTTCTCCAGTGACCGCGAGACCTTGAGCTCGCGTCCCCGGAACGTAAAGTGGCCATGCCAGTCGACTTTTACGATCTCGTCATCGGGACCGTATTGCGGCTCAGGAATCGTGCTGGGCCAAACGCGCGTACTTGGCCGATACCGCTTGACCGGCGTGCTCATGCCGATGCCCTCATGCGGGCGCCGGTTGTTGTAAAGCTCGCGCCAGCGCTCGAACTCCGTTTGCGCCTCGCGATGCGTCATGAAGGTCCGCCCGGCCAGCACTTCGGCCTTCAGCGAGCGATGAAACCGCTCATTCTTGCCGTTCGTTTGCGGGTGATACGGACGGCTGTAACTCACCCGAATCCCCAATCGAATCAGCCAGATGGCCAGCTCTGTCAATTGGCCGAGCTGGCGCGATGCGCCCCACGGCGCGCCGTTATCGGTGTTGATCTGGCGCGGCAGCCCGTAGGTGGCGAACGCCCGTTCCAGATGGGCTTGCACGGTGGCTGTCGTCTCGAACGCGCACGCTTGCAGCACCACGTTGAAGCGGGAATGGTCATCGAGCACGGTCAGCGGATGGCACCGGCCTTCGCCCACGGTAGCAAAGTGGCCCTTGAAATCCATCTGCCACAGCTCGTTGGGCTGCTCACGCTCGAAGCGCTGCCAGGCGGTGGCATCGGCCGATGCTCGCGGCGTAATCCTGTCGTGGCGATGCAAAATCCCCGTAATCGTGCTGGTGGCCGGCGGCGGCACCGGCGTCTGATCGCGCAGGAACCGGGCGATCTTGCGCGCGCCCCAGGCGGGGTTGCGCGCGCGCACGCCGAGCACGTGCTGCTCAAGCGCGGGCGGGGTGATCGATGGCGAGTGCAACGGCCGGCGGGACTGATCGGCCAGTCCGGCGATGCCGTCTTTTTTATATCGATTAAGCCATTTGTAGCCGGTCTGGCGGCTCACACCGAAGCGTCGGCACAAATCGGCAAAGGGCACGCTTTGATGCAAAGCGAGTTCGACGAACTCCTGGCGCAATTTCATGGTGTCTCGTGGGTTCCACGGCATGGTCGGATTCGAGGCAGTTGGACTGCTCGAAAGTGTCAACCATGTCTCCGCACACCTGTCAGCTATGTCTCCGGTCTAAACA